>CAZFJX010000050.1:1297-1593 GCA_964519505.1 uncultured Desulfurococcales archaeon | reverse complement strand
GGATTAGAGATTAAGGCAGAACCCTTAAGTCTGTATGCCCCCCTCAATGCGTAGTCTGTGAACTTAGAGGCTAGCTCGACTGATTTCACCGCATCAAACCCATGAGCTATAAAACTTGTGAGCGAGGCGGCAAATGCGCAGCCCAGTCCGTGATATCTTTCGCCATACACTTTAGGCTTGTCGAATACGTAGAACTCTCCTTCACTATAGAGCAAGTCATAAGCCCTATCGCTTGAGCTTAGGTGTCCTCCTTTTATAACAACATTTCTAGCTCCAAGGTCTGAAAGCCTCTTAGC
>CAZFJX010000050.1:410-1287 GCA_964519505.1 uncultured Desulfurococcales archaeon | reverse complement strand
ATCCTTGACTGCGACGCCAGTGAGCTGTGAGGCTTCTAACGCATTAGGTGTGACGACAAGAGTTCTAGGTATAAGCTCATCCTCAAGCATCTTTAAGGCTCCATCGGTGATTAGCTTATAGCCATCCCAGCTTCGAATCACGGGGTCTAACACTATAGGCGTATCGTCAGGTATCAGTGGCAATACTTTGCTGATTACATCCTCGTTGTACACAACACTAATCTTGATGGCAGAAGGTCTGCAGTCTTCAAGTACACACTTAAGTTGTTCACTAACATCATCACCTGATAGAGCTCTAACGCCCTTAACGCCACTACTATTCTGCAGGACGATGCATGTCGCTACGGCTAATGGTAGTACCTTGAGCATGGACATCGTTTTTACATCAGAGTACACACCAGCACCTGTTATTGGGTCAAGGCCTCCTATAGTCAAGGCGTGCCTCGGCTTAAGGTTCATAATACTCCTTATCAGTTGCAAGACTTACCCCACACAAAAACCTTAAAACGAGGCTTTAAGCATTTTCAAGTTGGCTGCTCGTGTGATGACGCTTTAAAGGGCTGACTTACGGGATGAAGAGCCCACGCAGGGCTGAGGTTTAGAATGGACATGAAGGGTGTGCTCATCGACTTGGGCAACACTCTAGTCTATGGACCAAGAATTTACGAGGTGTTTGAGAGAGCATTAGATACTTGTCGACGAGAGAGCATCCTCAATGCAGAGTCTAATGTTAAGGTTCTGAGAGGCTTTAGGAAAGCCCACCAATTAACGAAGCCTTTGAGACAAAAATTGAAGGTGGAGGTTAGCTTAGACCTATTAATAAGCATAGCGTTAAGGGAGGCTGGTATTGACGCAGCTCCCCGCGTTGTGAGAGAGC
>CAZFJX010000050.1:0-400 GCA_964519505.1 uncultured Desulfurococcales archaeon | reverse complement strand
CTGAGGGAGAGACTAATAGACGGTTATGCTGAAACGCGTAAGGTATATCCTGACTCCTTGAAGTTCCTAGTAGGCCTTAAGTCCCTCGGCTACCGTAGAGTTGTGCTATCAAACTCGCCGAGCCACTCAATGGTCATAAGAGTTTTAGAGAAGACCGGGCTCAGGAGAGAGGTAGATGTTGTCGTGACGTCAGCACAGCTGGGTTTACGTAAACCCCACCCACTGACGTATCTCAATGCTCTTCGCAGAGCCGATATAGATCGAGCAATCTGCGTGGGAGATAATATTGAGGCTGATGTCACTGGAGCTCTAAGCGTGGGTATAAGTGCTATCCACGTGTTTAGAGGCGGAGTTAAGCTGAAGCTTGGCGTAAATAGTCTAGAGGAGGTCCTGAGACTAT
>CAZFJX010000049.1:0-1615 GCA_964519505.1 uncultured Desulfurococcales archaeon | reverse complement strand
ACGGGAAGGAGCCTCCAGAAGAATGTCCATCCTGCAGTCATCCCAAAAGCTACTTCCAAGTTAAATGTGAAGAGTATTAGGAGGAAGGCGAAACCGCATGACTGAACTGTTACAAGTTTACCGCTGCAATATATGCGGAAATATTGTTGAGGTTTTGCATGCTGGAAGGGGGCAGCTGGTATGCTGCGGCCAGCCTATGGAACTTCTCAAAGAGCAAACTGAGGAAACTGGAAGGGAGAAGCATGTTCCAATAGTAGAGAAAGCTAATGGGAAAATTAGGGTTAAGGTCGGCTCTGTTCAGCATCCAATGGAGGAGAAACATTACATTGAATGGGTTGAACTGCTCACTAATGGAAGCATTTGCAGAGTTTTCCTTAAGCCTGGAGTGAAGCCTGAAGCGGTTTTCACGCTTAAAGCCGAAAAGTTTAGGGTGAGAGAATACTGCAGCGTTCATGGCCTCTGGAAGTCCTCTATAACCTAAAGGGTGGGATGAAGCTTGGCGAAGTATAGATGTGTTCTCTGCGGATACATCTACGATGAGGATGGGGGAGACCCTGAAAGCAATATTCCGCCTGGAAGTAGGGTTTGATGATTTACCAGAAGACTGGGCTTGTCCGGTCTGCGGAGCCTTAAAAGATGAGTTTGAGCTCATAGAGTGAAAACGCTTAAAGGTGGCCGAAGCTAAAAGTCTACCGTTAAAGGTTTGGCTGGGAGAGAACTTTGAGCTATAAGTATTGTCCGGGAATCAAAGACCTAATTAGACCGAAGATAATAGTTAGAACATGTCCATCTTGCGGCGATGAGGTAGAATTCTTCAGTGATGAGACTGAGGCTAAATGCCCCAGCTGCGGACATATACTTCACATAGAGGCTTCAGAATCATGCGTAACTTGGTGTCAATACGCGGATAAGTGCATACTGGATTTGAAGGAGAGAGGACTAATAACGCAGGATAGGGCAGAGCAGCTAATGCAGATAGCCAAAAGCAAAAATCCACACCTAAAAGGTGAAGGTTAGAGGAGAGGGACGTTTTTAGCTTAAGAATTTTTTCTAGGATCGGTGATGTAGGTGAGTTGGAAGAATATTATTGAAATCTCTAGAAATGTTTACTGGGTTGGCGTTAAAGACTGGAACCGAAGAATTTTTGATGCGTTAATCCCTTTGCCGAGGGGGACAAGCTATAATGCATACCTAATAGTGGGTGAGAACAGTAAAGCCCTAATAGACACAGTAAACCCGGGATTCGAAAGTCAGCTAGAAGACAAGCTAAGGCAGATTATAGATCCAGCCGACCTAGACTACGTGGTGATGAATCATGCTGAGCCTGACCATGCGGGGGCAATTCCATATGTGATGCGGCTGAGCAGCAAAGCTAAGCTTGTTGCCACAAAGCGTGGAGCTGAGCTGGCAAAAATATACTATGGTGTGGCTGAAGATAGACTTAAAGTCGTATCAGATGGTGAAGTTCTAAGCTTAGGTGGTAAAACACTCCGTTTCATTGAGGCTCCAATGCTTCACTGGCCGGAGACAATGTTCACCTACCTCGTGGAGGATAAGATTCTTTTCTCCTGTGACTTCTTCGGCTCCCACCTGTCAAAGGAAACCTACGACGATG
>CAZFJX010000048.1:0-1712 GCA_964519505.1 uncultured Desulfurococcales archaeon | reverse complement strand
CAAAGAGTAAGTTAGGTGACGCTATAGGTTTAGCCTCTAGGAAGGGTTTTGATTATGTAATCCTCATTGGTCCTAAGGAAGTAAGTGAGGGTGTTGTTAACATTAAGAATTTACATACTAAAGAACAAAAATCGATAAAACTTGATATGCTTGATCAAGGTATACCTATATAGTTCTTAATTACTTAACTATCTTATGGGTACGGTCATGAAGTTTGAAGAAATATGTGATGTTAGATTACGTAAGGGTATGAGTGTAAGTGATCTAATCGAGGCTTACGAGAAGATTCACGGTTTCAATGCATCACACTTAGCTTATGCTGCGAAAATACTTATGGAAGGTTTAAGGATATCTGATCTAAGATTCTTAGCCTTCACTGGTAACTTAATAGCAACAGGTGTTAGAGGTATCATAGCTCAACTAATTGATGAAGGCTTCTTCGACGTAGTTATTACAACTTGTGGTAGCGTAGATCATGACATAGCTAGAGCTTATGGAGGTAAGTACATCAAGGGTTCCTTCTTTGTCGATGATGGTGAGCTTAGTGAGAAAGGAATTCATAGATTAGGTAACGTATTCATCCCGAAAGAAAGCTATGGCTTAGTAATTGAAAAGTTTACTAAGGATCTTGTTAATGAATTAGTTAAGATCAGAAAGAGATGGAGCATCAGTGAATTATTAAATAAGGTTGGTGAAAAGCTTAAGGACGATATTAACTCCTTCCTAGGTGCAGCTTATAGACGTAACGTCAAGGTTATTGTCCCAGGTATAGTTGATGGTGCGTTCGGTACAGATCTCTTCATAGAGTCACAATTTACTAATCTTGAAATAGATCTATTTAAGGATATGAAACTACTATCTGATCTCGTATTTAAGTCAAGAGTAAGTACAGCATTAATTATTGGTGGAGGCATCAGTAAGCACCATACTATATGGTGGAATCAATTTAAGGGCGGTCTAGATTATGCAGTATACATAACTACCGCAATTGAGTGGGATGGAAGCCTAAGTGGTGCTAGAACACATGAAGCAATAAGTTGGGGTAAAATAAAGCCTAAAGCAAAGCATGTAACTGTGTATGGTGATGCCACAATAATACTCCCAATCATTGCATTATACCTAGTAGAGAATAAGGATAAGATACTTAAGTGAGTTCGTAGGATCCTCAAAATTATTTTATGTTTGCACTTTAAATGAGAAATATGTTGTTATGGTGATTATAATAGACTATCTAATCCTCGTACATAAGGGGTTAAAAACAATTAAACCTATAGTTAGGCTTAGGTGGGGAGTTTTGGCTACAGTCAATGTAGAGAAGTTTAGGGGGTTAACGCCATCGGAGTTCTTCTATAGGAATAGGGAAATAGCAGGCTTTTCTAATCCTGTAAGGGCACTTTACCAGACTGTAAGGGAATTAGTTGAGAATGCCTTGGACGCCACAGATGCTCATGGAATCCTACCAAGCATAAGAATAGTTATACGAAGAGAAAGTGGTACCAGTAGGGAGGGAATTTACTCAATAATGGTTGAAGACAACGGTATAGGCATACCTCCAAATCATGTACCTCAAGCTTTCGGTCAATTGCTGTATAGCTCTAAGTACGTGCTGAGACAGACTAGAGGAATGTTTGGCTTAGGTGCTAAAATGGCTGTACTCTACGGTCAAATAACTACAGGTAAAGCTGTGGAGGTTGTAACATCACCCATAAACT
>CAZFJX010000047.1:0-1808 GCA_964519505.1 uncultured Desulfurococcales archaeon | reverse complement strand
TTATGAGGCCTCTAGTCTTAGCATTAACCCAGCTATTAACATCTGAGATGAGTTGATTAACGTTACTGAAGTACCTAACTTCAGCACTATAGCATTTACTTAAGAGTTCAACATAATTATGTTTAAATGGGAATTCCTGTCTGAGCCAAATAGCATTTACTACTATAAGTATAGTATCGTTGCTTTTACCCATGGGAAGAGAGTCTAGGAGTCTTCGGTAAGCTTCACACACGCTAACATTGGTTAGATCCATGACACTACTTAATTCCTCCCTAGTACTCCCATTAGTGCCCTCATAAAGTAACGTTAACGCTACATAAACGTTAAAAGGTGATATAACAACATTTTGATCCCAATACCTTCCTAAAACCTTACCATACAGACTTAATGTGAAATTATTGATCCTCTCAACTAATTCGGGAACACTAATATTATTCGCATTAATTACTGGGTTACTGATTACCTCATGATTTAAGCTGGGAGTCCTAAACGATACGATAGCTAGAGTTGCTACAGTAATTAAGACTACTAAAGATAGAGCAAATAATGTAATGCCTCGCATTTAACTCTCCCACACTATCATACTATGTACATGACTTAAGTCTATGCTATAGAACTATATGTTCGACTACTTCGAAATCGCTAACACTCAATTAAATTCTGATATCCCTCCACTATTCTTACTTAATTACGTTATCACTGATGTTTAGTGTAACGTACTAGCCTAACTTGATATACCTTAATGATCGCATAATGTATCGTTACACTATTTAGGTATTTAGGTGAAGGACTACATTATTAACCTAATCCTAAATATCTTTTTAGGTTCGTGATTGCTTGTTGAGCGCTAATTGCTGGTTGCGCTATTCTCTTACCATGAAATCTTAATAGATATTCTTTCACAGAATCTGATGTACTCATCATGACTTTTTCGGTACAATACACCTTATTATTTTCTATCTTGATAAGTCCCTTATCTAATGCCTTATGATGTAGGACGCATAGTAGTATACAATTGCTAGGATTAAGCCTATTATATGGATCATCAGACCAACGTCTAATGTGAGCTACTTCAAGTAAATCTTCAATATCTAAACCACATATGCAGCACCTGCTCTCATACATCTCAAGAAGTAACTCCCTCAAAATAGACTGACCTACTCTAACCTTACGTTTACTCCAGGTATCTGGTACATAGTAATTTCCTCTCTCAATACGCCTTAAGATGCTCAGAGTTAAGGCTCTAACTTTATCAGGTTTCCTTATTTTCTTAACACGAAGCATACGCTTAAGCTTCACGGAGAGAATCTCCATCCTCTTATATCGGTCAATCTCATCTAAGCTCCTTCCTAAAGCCTCTCTTATCACAGCTTCAACTTTAGCTCTAGCCCTCTCTTTTAGAGGTCCTGTGTGTCCACGGAAGGTTATTAGTGAAGGCTTATTTATGTCTGAGATGTGCTGTAGGAAGTACATGTATTCCCATGTCAAACCTAAATTATCAGGGTATTTACCTCGACCCCATAGGTATTCAGCAAATTCTCTATTATGTACTTTTCCAATTATTCTAAATAGTTTTGTAAGAATTCCTCTACGATATGATAGAACGTAATCCCCTATACTCATAGCATTCCATATACGAATGTTATTGCTCTTCGGAGTAGCCCCCAAGCATAGAGGTCCTTCAGGATAGACCCTTCTTAACTCACGTAAGAAATTTTTACCCAGAAATTTTATCAATAAACTTTCAGGTATTGGATTCTCTATGGTCTTCTTATAATGTTCTAATGCTTCATCCCTTGAAGCAGTAA
>CAZFJX010000046.1:0-1813 GCA_964519505.1 uncultured Desulfurococcales archaeon | reverse complement strand
CTTGGGGTTTAGAGGACGTACTATCTTTTCTGGATATAGCTTACGTGCTCTATACGCTAAACCTTCCTCGGTACCTAGTAGAAATTCCCTATACGGCATCTTACCTACTGCTTTAAGCATTTGACTAGTACTACCTACGAAATCTGCTCTCTTACGTACGCTTCTAGGTGTTTCCGGGTGAACTAGAATCTTAGCATTCGGATACCTACTCACAGCATCGAGTAAATGGTATTCACTTATTAAGTATTCATGAACTGGACAACAACCGTTAGGCGGTAAAGGTATAATTTTCTTACTTACTAATTCCGAAACATGATCAGCTAAGTTCTTATCCGGTCCAAATATCACTTCATCATGACCTAACCTAGAGATTAACTTAGGCGCTGATGAACTAGTAACTATGTAGTCAGCTAACACCTTAGAGTCTACATAGGTATTTATGTATAGTACTACGGGTCTATTAGGGTATCTACTACGGGCTTCTCGTATCATTGAAGGTGTTAGGAAATCAGCAAGCGGGCATCCTGCAGTAGGGTCTGGGTGTAGAACTACTTTATCAGGATTAAGTATAGCCGCTACCTCAGCCATAAATGAAACACCAGCAACTACAATGACATCAGCATCAGCTTCTAACGCTTTCTTGGCCATCTCAAGACTATCACCAACAAAGTCAGCAACATCTTGAACTTCAGGCTTTTGATAATTATGTGCTATTATGTATGCCCTTCTCCTTTGTTTTAAGACCCTTATTCTCTCAATAACATCGTTAATACCATCCAATCTATTCATATGCTTCCCCGAACAATCGTTCGTTCCGGCTTAAAAATCTAATGTAAAATGTTATGTAATCCCTATAAAAGTATTCATTTAGGGAGATCCACTTATGATTAACAGTTTAAAATAAGATGTGGAGATCTATTCTTAAGTATTACACCCAATTATAGTAGAATACTTAATTCCTTATTTCTCATAGCTCGGCAGGCATTTTCGAGTCCTAATACTTTTACAATCTAAAATTTTTTAATTCTCTAATCACGGCTTATATTCTCTCAAAATAGTAGTATTTCCGGAGGTGTTACCATAGTTCATAGCATCATTAAACGTGATGATACTTTAAGAAATTTTAAGACAACTTACTCTCACACCCAAAAACTTATGGAGGCAGTTTGTGTATGTTTAGACTTGCAAATATTGTTCATACTCCTCACTAAGGAAGGTAAACGCCAGATTAGCTTTGAAGAGTTAAGTAATGCAGTTATGTGTCCTAAAAACTTCGTTAATAAATCATTAAGTAAGTTATTGACCTTAGGTGTGGTTAATAAAGTAGGTAATAGTATCAGCTTGACTACATATGACGTTAAGTTGGTGAGGAGATTAATAAGCATTTTAAGGGGTACCTAACGTCTGGAGTATAGTTTAACGTTTTAAGCCAATTTACAATTCTAAATTATTGTGGTGGGAATATATGGGAATTAAACTAAGCTTTAAAGACGCCGTACTTGCAGCAATAGCTAACGGTGTAGATACTGTAGAGGAATTATCAAGGGTGTTCATGGTTCGTGAGGAATTCATTAAGAGAGTAGTTGATGAGTTAAAGGATGAAGGACTTGTAAAGGAGGTTGAGAGAGGTTTCTGGATCTTCAGAAAGAAAATCTTAAAGTTAACTAGTGAGGGCTTTAAGATGGCTGAACAAGCTATGGTGAAACTTAGGGAATTAGCAAACGAGGTTAAAGCTAAAATGGAGGGAGAGGTAAGTCGTGAGGAACTAAGGAGGATATTAGAGCCGTATATGCCAGTAATACCCTTACTTGTT
>CAZFJX010000045.1:0-1815 GCA_964519505.1 uncultured Desulfurococcales archaeon | reverse complement strand
TTATCGTTAACGTCATGAGGGTAGGGCCAGCAACGGGACAGGCAACAAAACCAGCTCAGGGTGACTTAATGCAGGCTAGATGGGGTAGACATGGAGATCAAGCCGTCCCAGTACTAGCACCTGAATCTCCTCAAGAAGCTTTCGAATTAACTATTAAAGCATTCGCCATAGCTGAAGAGCTTAGAGTACCCGTAATACTACTATCTGATGAATTCATAGCACATATGAGAGAGGTTATTGAGGTACCTAACCATGAAATTAAGATTCCCAGTAGGAGAAGGCCTAGGTCAATGAATGAAGCACCTTTCGGTTCTAAAGACCCACGAAGAGCACCACCAATGCCACCATTAGGTGAGGGTTACTACGTACTAGTCACTGGTTCTACACATAATGAGTGGGGCTATAGAGACACAAGGAGTTTTGAAACTCATTATAAGCTCTCGAAGAGGCTTTGGGATAAGGTTTGGTTAAATATTGATAAGATCTTTGAGTACGAAGCACGTTATGTGGATGATGCTGAAGTGGGTTTTGTGGCTTTTGGTTCCGTAGCAAGAAGTGTTAAGATGGCTGTTAAGATCCTTAGAGAGAAAGGAGTTAAGGCAGGTTTCGTTAGACTTAAGACTTTATGGCCTCTGAACCTTAAACCTATAAGGAACTTATGTAGCATGTGTAAGGTAGTTATAGTACCTGAGTTAAGTCTAGGTCAGTTAGTACTTGATGTTGAGAGAGCTAATGAAGGTAATGCTAAGGTGATTAATTACGGAAAGGTTGGTGGTGGCGAGCCTATATATCCAAGGGAACTGGTTAAAATCGCATTGGAGGGGTTGAGGTCATGAAGCTAATCAAACACTTTAGTAGGAGATATTTAAGAGAAGAGGTATTACCCACGAATTTCTGTCCTGGATGCTTTAATGGTGTATTAATAAATGCATTATCGAAGGCATTTATTGAGTTAGGTATTAACGACTTAAGGAATTACGTATTTGTTAGTGGTATTGGCTGTTCATCATGGATTCCAAGCCCCTATATTAAGGCAGACTCGTTGCATACCCTCCATGGTAGAGCTATACCTGTAGCTACGGGTGTGAAGCTTGCTAGGCCAGACTTAGAAGTCATAGTTATTGGTGGTGATGGTGACTTAGCAAGCATAGGTTTAGGTCACTTAATACATGCTGCTAGAAGGAATATGGATCTCTTAGTCATATTGGTTAATAACTACGTGTATGGTATGACTAGGGGGCAAATGTCACCAACAACACCCATGGGATTAATTACCGCAACAACACCTTATGGCTCATTTGAGTACCCCATAGATATATGTAGAGTTATTGCATCAACTAATGCTAACTACGTTGCTAGATGGACTATAGCTCATTTCATAGACTTAAAGAATAGCATAAAGGATGCGTTATCCAGGTATAGAAGAGGGTTTAGATTCGTAGAGGTTGTAGCACCATGTACCACCTATGTTGCTAGAAGGTTAGGTAAGAGAGCTGGCGAGGTAATTAAGGAATTACTAAAGTTAGGTGTGAGGATTAAGGATCTTAATGACTTAGACAAGTATTCAAGGGAAGGTAAGATAGGTATTGGTATTCTTAAGGCTGAGGACAAACCTGGATATGTGGAGCTCTATAGGGAGTACGTTAAGAGGGCGGTCTCTCATGGCAGAACGTAGCATATTGATAGCTGGGGTAGGAGGTCAGGGTGTAGTATTTGCCTCAACTGTCTTAGCACAAGCACTATATAGGCAAGGCTACTACGTATCGCAACTACAGAGTTACGGTGCTGAGGTTAGAGGTGGTGCTGTTATTGCCT
>CAZFJX010000044.1:0-1994 GCA_964519505.1 uncultured Desulfurococcales archaeon | reverse complement strand
CGATAACCTTAACATCAGCCATTCTAGCAACTCCACCAGCCTTTCTAACATCATACGGTAGTTTATCTAGAACCATAACGGATACGGCACCAGCATCCTCAGCGATCTGTGCTTGCTCGACATTAGTTACGTCCATGCATACACCGCCTTTCTGGAATATTGGGAATCCGTACTTCACCCTTAAGGTACCCCTATAAGGAATTCTTAATGTATCAGGTAGAGCCTCAGGTCCGTAACGGAACCATAAACCATCAGATTTTAATTCATCAGCTAGCTCAGCTAACCTATAGAAGAAGTCGACTATTTTCTCAAACCCAACATTGTATAATCTGATACTATTTGATGGATATCCTTTCATCAAGTCACCAAACATACGTCTTTTCTTTAATTTATAAGGACATCCATCAATATTTACATCAATATTGTAAAGGTATGCTTATGAGTCATGTAGTACAACTAAGTTAAGACATAAATACATACTAAAATACATAGGGGTTAGGCATGATTAAGGCTGTAACTGTGGATTTAGGTTGTACCTTAATCTTCGAGAGTTCATGTGTCGGTGAAGAACCATCTAACGTTATGAGGGAGTCAATAAAGGCGTTAGTTACTTACCTTAAAGGTTTAGGCTATGATGTTGAGGAAAAGGAAGTCTACAAAGCGTTTAGTATGTGGAATCAAGTTAAGTCAAAGTACTTTAGTGATTGTATAGAGCCTAACTCAAGGTTAAGGATTAGCTACATACTCAAGTACTTAGGTATAGCACCCAAACCTGAAATTGTTGAAAGTCTATTAAAATTAATGATTGATGCAGCAACTAAGGTGAGGAGATTATATGATGATGTGATAGACTTCTTAAAGGAGCTACGTAAGTATGGGCTAAAACTAGCTGTAATATCTAATGCTTTAAGTCATGAAGATGTAGTCGAAACATTAAAGCATTTTAACATAATTAACTACTTTGACCTAGTCTTAACGTCAAATATAGCCATATATAAGAAGCCTGTGAAGGAAATTTTCAGCATGGCTACAGAACTTTTAAATGTTGAGCCTAAGGAATCCATACACGTAGGAGATTCATTAGCCGATATTCAAGGAGCGTTAAGTGCAGGTTATATTGCTGCTATAGAGGTAGCGAGACATAGAGAGTGTTTAACTAAGATATGTGTTAAGGATTTAAGAGAGGCTATGAAATTTATAAGAACATATCTAAGGTAATCACCTTAATTACTTAACACCATAAATTTTCTTTAAGGTATTGATGGCTTCTTCAGGGAATAATGCGTAAGTTATGTAATCTTCAAATTTCTTAGCGAGAGTTTTAGGTAATTCCTTGATGGCTTTATCTAAATTTATTACTTGATTATGAGCCTTTCTGTTACGTTTAGACTTAATGAGCTTAAGTAGCTCTTTACTTATTGGTGCTGGTGGCCTACCGTATTTACCCTCAATGTAATTTATCAATTCTGTGACAATAGCTGCATATCTCTTACCACTTAATACGTTAAGTAAGGCTTGTGTTGCAACTATTTGCGATATAGGTGTTACCAAGGGTGGCCAGCCAAGATCCTCCCTAACTCTATTGACCTCATCTAAAACTTCACTCATTTTATTATCAGCCTTAAGCTCCTTAAGCTGAGCCATCAAGTTACTAAGCATACCACCAGGTATTTGGTGCTTAAGGACAGTAATATCTACAGGTGACGCATTAAGTGCATAATCGTAGTCTCTATATTTCTTTCTAATCTCCCATAAAACTTTCGAAGCAGTATAGAGTACTTCCAAACTCACTCCAGGATCATATTTAGTTCCCTTTAATGCGGCAATAAGTGATTCAGCAGGTGTATGTGATGTATGTAATGAGAGACTTGATAGAGTGACATCAACAAAGTCCGCACCAGCTTCAACAGACTTAAGTAGTGTCATAGGTGCTAAACCGCATGTCGAATGGGTATGTACATTAACTTTAACACCTAATCTTTTTAACTCCTTAA
>CAZFJX010000043.1:0-2050 GCA_964519505.1 uncultured Desulfurococcales archaeon | reverse complement strand
TACAGAGGTTCTTACACATCATACTAGGAAGATCGATCTAGCTAGAAGAGTAGAATTGGAAAAGAAGGTTAGTAGGTTTCTATTGACAGGGGGGGATGAAATGTGGTCAAAGAAGTACCGTCTTGCGAAATGTGCAAGTATAGCATGAGAGACTACATGGAATACAAGGATAGAAGTGGTAAAATTAGGAGAAAGTACTTGACTAGTAGTGGATACGTTAGGTGCTTTAGAGTGCAAGAATTGTTGAGAAACAAAGATAGCGATCTACCAGTTAGAGTACCAAACTACTTTGCCTACTGTTGTCCTTTTTTTAGACATAGATACGGACACACCAAGATATTGTACAAAATATACGACGAGATAGACGAGAAGTGTGTAAAATACCTATACGTAGCAGAATACGGAATTAACAGTATTCCTATGGAAGTATTGTTTGCTTGTGCTAATTGTGGTAATACGTATAGAGGTAGATTGAAGATATACGTATAGAGAGGTGA
This sequence comes from uncultured Desulfurococcales archaeon, assembly GCA_964519505.1. Lineage (GTDB taxonomy): Archaea > Thermoproteota > Thermoprotei_A > Sulfolobales > CAZFJX01 > CAZFJX01. The sequence goes on along the minus strand of CAZFJX010000043.1, from coordinate 1,553 downwards.
TGGAGTTATGCCAATTTTGGATAAGTTGGAGAAGAAGATAGAGAGAATTCTCTTAATTGGTCATACTGGACACGGTAAGACGTATAACTCTGTTAGGATAGCTTTAAATCTAGCGAATAGAGGAAAGAAGGTATTATACATCGATACAGAGCAAGGATCACTAGATGAATGGGAACAATTAGCTAGACAGGGTAAAATTACTAAAGAGATCGATAAGAACATTATACTAGTACATCCAGAGGACTTTCTACAGTTGAAAGAGTATGCTCTAGAATACCAAGATAAGGTAGACTGCATAATAATAGATCCCATTAGATTAAACGATTTTGCTAGGATTACTGCAAAACAACTACTACTACAAAAAGGAGTTAGATATATCGGTGAAAGTGTGCAACCAATAGAAGACAAGGAGACGTTCCATTTAAGGGGATTTGACTACCAATTACCCAACGAATGGCAACAAGAACTATTCATGGGATTAGCAAGAGGAAAAGTACATTTCATAGTTACAGAACTAGTACCAGTTAAAGTATTGGAAGAAGTCAAAGGGGAAATTAGGAAAAAGGGTAGTATTACCAATATAGACAAAATACTTACAGAAGCAGATGAGGCAAAACTACCTAAAAAGCTAAAAGAACTATTCGACTTCATGGGATGGTTCGATAAAGTAATTGCTTGTGAGAGAACTATAGTTAACGGAAATAAACAATATTACGGAGTAATAGTGAAGTGGAGAGGTAGAGATATAAGTGGAGAAAAGATAGACAATATCTACCAATATCTGTTAAAGAACACTTCTCTTCTTAAGTAATTTTTTACTTTTGCAAAGAGGAGGTGATGTAGTATATGTCGGATATTGTTAAGATAGGAATGGACGAAAAATGTGCTGAAATAGTATACACGTATATACTTAACGAATTTAGCTGTAATCTAAAAATGCTAGAAGACGTTATAAAAACTGTAGCATCTAACATAGAGAGACTAATTAGACAACTACCATTTGTAGAGGACAATGCAGACGAGATATACGCCAAGGCTAGAGAATTAGGTACAAAACTAGCTGACGTAGTTAAGGAGTACGTGAAAGACAACAAAGACGACAAATTACGTCATTTTGTAGTATTCCTAGCAGTAGCTAGTTTTGCTTGTAGTACGTTAGAAATCGAGGCATTTAAGGTAGCCAGTGTAGTAGAACACATTTTGAGAGGTGTAGTAGATGGTGATGTACAGTAGATATAGGCAAATGTCGTGGTTAGACATATTGAGTAAAATAGAGGACGATGTAGATAAGTGGATTTACGTTACAGCACTAAGAAGTTGCGATGTATCGGCGACAACTACTAAAATACTGTTTGCTGGATTTCTTAGAGGCGTAGGAAAAGGATATACGGATATATACCATTTTGAGGCATACGTACTTTACGGAGACTTACACAGTATTGCTGGCAAGCTAATAGAGGAAGCAAAGGACTTAGTGAACAATTCTGCGTTAATACATTACATGGATCATGTAATAAACGCACTAGAAGTCATAAACAAGTACTTGGAAGAAT
>CAZFJX010000042.1:0-2082 GCA_964519505.1 uncultured Desulfurococcales archaeon | reverse complement strand
TAACAGTCCATGATCAGTTGGAAATACATGTTTATATGTTTTCGCTGTAATTAACTTAGCTTTTTTATCATTAACTTCAATTTCATTTGGAATTTTCATAAAAATCCGAGAAATAATAATGGAAACAAAGTTTTATAAAGAAAAATTTAATGTGTTATTCTTTCATTCAAAACCGAAGTATTTTCGAAATTCTTCTAAGTACTTTTCATCAAGTGGTATTGCTAGTATTATCTCAACTCTTGTCATTATTAACTTCCATTCACTTTCATTAAATCCACGTAGTATAAATATTCTATATTTCATTGTTTTTTCAAATTCTGGATCGTATATTGTTATTGATGATATATCTTCAACAATATCTTTGTACTCGTCTTTAATTAACTGAAGTTTTGAATCATCAATTTCAATTGGAATTGTGTAAAAATATGGAAACGATTTTTTCGTAATTATTATGGTAAAAGCTTCAAAAATACCTGCAATATATTCCCAATACTTGTTAAATAATTCTAATTTTTCCATTAATGAACTTGTTTTATCTTGAAAAACTTGTTGAATTACTTTTAAAACATCTTTAGGACATATCTTATTTTCAATACTTAGACAAGGTATTGAATATCCAAGACAAGGTATTTTAACAATTCCAAAATCTTTAATATGTATATCTTGAAAAGTTGTTGTTATACCATGAGCATCTTCTTCAACATTAAAATCATATTGAACAACATTGTATGTATTATTGTCAATTCTTTTACCAAAAATAATTGAAAATTCTGGATCATAATTATGTGTTTCAACAACAATATCAAAATTCTTATTGAAAATATTATAACGTGCAAAACTTAGCCTAAAATCATTTAGAAATTCTTTCAAAACATTTACATATCTATCAATTTTATTCACTTAAATCCCGAGATTGAAAAAGTTAGTAAATTATTGGTATGAAGTTTTGTGGTTCAAATGTTATCATTGAAATTCTTCTATATTCAAAATCTTCTCCTTTAGTATCAAATGTTTCATATAACATTGTTCTAACTGTTTGATTACTCTCAATCAATTTCCTAATGTCGTTTATTAATTTTTCAACATTCCCATCAAGTGCGTAAAATAACCAACTTGTCCATTCGTTAACAGTTCCATGTTTGTACAGTATTGGTAGTGTACTAATTTGCATTATTTTGAAATGTTCTTCAATTCTCTTATTAATCCATTCATATATGTAGAAAACTGTATCATCATCGGCATATTTAATCAATGGAATTACATCATTTGTTGAAATTACTGGTAATTTACCATAGGTAATAAATCTTCTTTTTGAACATTCCTTAGAATCAGTGAAAATGTAAGAACAACATTTTCTTAAAATATCTTGGTAAATTAAATCAATTGTAAGTGGGTAAAGTCCTAGAATTTTAACTTCGGTGTAGTAACTATTTTGATATTTATTACCAAAGTAATCACTACTTATTTCAATTGTATAAACATGTCCTAATTTACAATACATTTTAATGTCTATTGTTTTTGTAATAATTTCTTCATTTCTAAACGATTTTCTTTTTCTATAACTCATTTCAATATTGTAAATTACATTTTCATTCTTTTCAATCTTTTTAACACAATCTTCAAGTAATTTAACTAAAGCATCTATCTTATTTTCATGAAAAAAGTATGCAATAGATACATCTTTTACACTTTTTGAAAATGAACATTTTAATTCAAAACGATCTTTTTTAATAGGTCCATCAAGACGTATATATACACTAAAACCACCATGTACACAAAGATTAAGCATTGACTCAACGTCACTTGAATAACCATTTGAACAAACTTTCAAACCATTTATAACACCTTTCAAAACCTCAACAATACTAACTTCATTTCTCAAATACTTATCATAATAATCAAAGTACGTTTGTTCAAAAATTTCAAAAGGCTTTGAAAAACTCATAAAGTTCCCGAGAAATAGAATTAAACTAAGATTAAAAAAAGATTTATGGATTGTATACAACTAATTCAACACCATCTATATTATATTTTTCTTTATGATCCATTAAATCTATTTCAACAAGATCATTAACTGAACGT
>CAZFJX010000041.1:0-2181 GCA_964519505.1 uncultured Desulfurococcales archaeon | reverse complement strand
GTTATGGTGTTTAAAGGAACTCCTGGGATTAAGGGTTATGCATCACAGCCATTAGACCTAAGGTCAGGTATGAATATGTTTCTAAAGGATGTAGGTGTAACATTTAGGCGAGACCTTAAGACTGGCAGACCTAGGGTCAATAAGCCAGGCTCCTATCTTGATCGAAAACAGAAGGCATTAGGCGAATACTACTACATAGCAGTAGAAGGTAAAGAGGAAGAAGAGAGTGAGAAATAGATTAAATTATGACTTATTTCAAGTATTATTAAGGAATGAGTATGAGGTGCTACAAAAGCGTATCTGATGCTCTTAAGTATAAGAATGTAAGGTTCATGATCATATGTAAGGACATAGATATGAATTTTAGTGGCTTAAATGAATTACATAAGTTAATTACGAGCATTGCTGCTATGTCTAGACTTATCGTCACTATATTAGTTGATAGGATAGAGTTCATGGAGAATGACCTCATAGACGATAAATACACATATATATAAGTATAGGATGTACTTGAAAATCGTGAAGCATACATAGGGGTAAGAGTCATTACTAAAAACAATATAGTAACTAGTATAGTATTCACAATAGGTCAAGAAGTCTCTGATGATGTCCTAAATATTGCCAACTTGGGTAAGTACCAGCTTAATACTTTAAGTAGAATTGAGTCACTTATTCCATCAAGTCATAAGGTACCTGGACAAAGATATGCACCTAACTTTATAATTTACAGAATTTTAGGTCAGCCAATCGTGGATGTCAAGTCTTGGAGGTTAGTAATTGATGGCTTAGTTAAGAGAAAGCTTATTTACACTTATAATGAGTTAATGAGTATGGACCATGTTAAACTAATTAGAGACTTTCATTGTGTTACAGGTTGGAGTGTTAAGCAAGTTGTATGGAAGGGTGTGAGGTTAAGGGAACTTGTTAAAGACTATATATCATCTGAGGTTAGATGGGCATACGTTTACGGCCTCGACGGCTATATAGCAGTAATTCCTATTGAGGATTTCATTAGTGATGACTCAATACTTGCCTTAAAGATTAATGGTAAACCTTTAACATCAGGGCAAGGATTCTCAGCAAGAGTATTCGTACCTCACCTATACGGATGGAAGTCCGTTAAGTAAGTAGGTTCATAAGATAGAGCTCATTAGAGACTATAAGGACGGATTTTGGGAGGCTTTAGGCCATCATCCACGTGGTGATGTAAGGCTTGAGGAGAGGTTTAAGTAATTAGTTTTATTTAAGCTAATGTTAACTTAATGATAATTTTCTAAGTATCGCATCAGCAAGTTTCTTGGAGTTGATCTCTGGACTATTATTTAATGTGTCTAATTCTAAGTCAGGCTTCTCTGGTGGTTCATAGGGGTCACTGATACCTGTGAAGTTCTTTATCTCACCTCTTAATGCCTTCTTATATAGTCCCTTAGGATCCCTCCTTATGCATTCACTTAATGGACATTTTACGTATACCTCCAGGAAGGGAACTTCTTCCTCTATAATTCTTCTTATTTCTGATCTTACTTCTCTATAAGGTGATACGAAGCTACATAAAACTATAACGCCATTCCTAGCAAGTAATCTAGCAATCCAAGCAACCCTTAGTAGATGCCTCCTCCTTTCCTCACGTGTGAAGCCCGCATCAGGATTTATGGTCTTCCTGACCCAATCACCATCTAATACCTCAACTCTAAATCCTCGTGACTTTAATATCTTAGCAGTTAAGTTAGCTATGGTTGTCTTACCGCTAGCTGGTAAGCCCGTAAGCCAAGCAACAATACCTTTCTCAATACATTTACTCATAATCCCACCTAACATCAATATTATGCCTGACCTTAATAATATTTAATTAATGCCTCCCAAAGAATATGTGGGAGTACAATTGAGTGAGAGTGAACGAAAAGGGAAATACACTACTGTCTCAATACCTATAACACTGTACAATAGAATTAGAAGAATGATTGAAGGAACGGGATTTACGAGTGTCTCCCAATTTGTTACGTATGTTTTGAGGGAGGTTATTGCTAGAATGGAGGAGGAGAAGCTTAAGAGTTCAGGAATTTCTGAAGAAGAGAAGAGAGAAATTATTGAGAGATTAAAGAGGCTAGGTTATTTGTAAGGTGTTGAGTATGGTTTCTAAACCTCATGGTGGTAGGTTAGTTGATAGGATAGCTAAAGGTC
>CAZFJX010000040.1:0-2357 GCA_964519505.1 uncultured Desulfurococcales archaeon | reverse complement strand
CATGCAATGGAGGTTACAAAGAAGCTTATAGAGAGAGTAAAGGACAAGATTAGTGTGTCGGGCTGGAACCTTAACCCTAAGTTGGTTCATGATGTAGAGAGGATAATTGCTTTAACAATACTACGTGAGGCCCGTAGAGAAGGTCTTTCAACGAGAGATGTAAAGAAGCTCATAGACCTGCTGGTTGAGAGGGTGAAGAGAATTGATACAGAACAGCGGGAGTAAGTGGAAAATACAGATAAAATACTCTAAGAACACAAGACCTAAGCTTGAAGTTAAGCCTTGGGGTGTACTAGTAACTCTGCCTGAGGGAGTAGGTGAAGAGGAGGCATACCGAATTATAGAGAGACATAGACTATGGATTGAAGAAAAACATGCAGAGCTCCTCGAGGCTCTAGAACATTCAAGAAATATTGAACTAGTAAAGAGGAGCAAAAACGAGTTCAGAGAGCTAGTGGAGAAACTTGTTGAGCAAGCTACAAAGGAGGTTCTCGGTATGAATCCGTGTAGAATAGTTATAAGAAGAATGAAGACTCGGTGGGCTAGTTGCAGTCCAAAAGGAACTATTACAATAAATACATTAGCTAAACACCTACCTAGCCATTTAATTTCTTACATTGTCTATCATGAAATATGTCATATAATTGAACCAAGACATAACGAGGCATTTTGGGCGTGTGTTCAAAAATACTGTCCAAACTATAAGGAGTTGGAAAAAGAGCTACTAGTGTATGAGGTTAAACTAGGATTACATGTAACTACAGAAGCCACCTAGAAGCCATAGACCTGCCTGTAGTTTAAATCTATAATACGGATTATCTTTAAATCCATTTCTAAGTGTTTGATTATCTTATCATACTCCCTATTTTCATACCAATCTTTCACATCCCCACCAGAGCCAAAGGGTTCAGGGACATATATACCGTTACTTTTTGCTTTTTCAACTAAGTACTCAATGTTCAGCTTCTTGAATCTCATGTCATGGAAAGGCAGGGTTGTTTGAAAATAGTCTATGGTGAAAGTATCATGCCATAGCTTATTTAGTTCTACTGGACTTCCAACATTATATTCTATTCCTTTCTGTATAAGAAGTGGAATATCGTATCTAAGTATATTAAACCCCACTACATTGAGAAAACCTATTTTCCCGTTCTTCCAGTCTTGAATAAGTCTTCTTAAATAATCATAGAACTGAGAGACTATACTTGATTCTCCTCCAAGCTCCCATTCAGTGAAGTAACGTAATCTTACACGTGCATCATCCCATATTTCTGAAGAACCCGGAGTATATGGGGTCCAGTCTTCCAGTATACCGATGGCTATTATCTTTTCTCCAGTAAATGCATCTTCCTTTCTCGGCCTATAGGTTTCTACATCAAGATATAGTCTCATTCTCATCACCAGTACTTAGTCCTCGTAATTAAGTATCTGGGGATGCAACAAATTAGTTTACAATATATGTATGAGACCTCTAGTAGACATATATGTATGACTTATGATTCGCCCTACCTGAATATACTCCTTTCTCGGTGAACAAGTCGGGTTTAAAGAATAATCTTTTATCTACATAGAGTTCATCCAGTACACTTCTCAGTACTTCAGCAACCTCTACTATGTAGTGGGTAGCAAATAATATTGGCACATATATTATTATAGGCAGTTCTCCCCTTGAGCCGTACTCCTCTCTTCGGGACGTTATTTTGGCACTATATGCTAGTTTAGCCTTTTCCAAAGCATCCAACATATAACGGAATATTCGAGGATAGAGGTTAGTTGGTACAAAAACCATCCATTTACCTGTCAAACCTACATAATCTAGTAGTAAGGAAATAATATCTGTATGATGATTTGCTTTACTCTTAGAGATGTAATCAACCACTTTTTGTAAGAGTCTCTTCCGTCTCTCGTTTTCTAAGAGGTATTTCATGAATAACTTAAATTCACGACTTAGTACATGTATACCCTTTGATTCTAATTCCTCTTTAACAATTCCTAGTAAACTGTCTATCCACTTATCATCTACTACTTTAGTAGTTCCTGATTTCTTTGAAGCCTGGGTTAGAATGGCTATGGTTTCATGAATTATTCGTGGTTCTACCTCTTCATAGTATTTAGGGTATTGATAATACAGCCATCCTCCAGATAAAGAGGATCCTCTCTCATACATGGTATTTAGAAGCTCTTCTACTCTTCTTCTAAGCTCTTCGTCTAATCCTCTGAGTTCACCTATCTTTATGGTCCAGTCATGTATCTTACTTAGCTGGTGGTGTATAAAGAAGACCTTGTCTACCAGCTTTCTGGTTTCCTCTAGCCTCAACTGGTTTATCCTAGCTAAATGCTCTAGTGCTTCCTGCTTT
>CAZFJX010000039.1:0-2463 GCA_964519505.1 uncultured Desulfurococcales archaeon | reverse complement strand
CTTTATTAGAAAAGTATAGAAGACCATAAAGATGAAAAGATAAGTTCAAGAAAAGTGCTTATCCTTATAGTATTAAAGAGGCTTAAGGACATAATGAATGAGGTTAAGCCTAAATACTTAATAATCTACGGTCCTGGTACTGGTTAAGGACAGTTACTTAATGATATTAAAAGATTTTGCCATATACATACCGTGTCATGTATTAGATTATGTAATATATTTCATAAGTGATGATATGAATAGAGCGCTCTTCTTAGTTCCTCTACTAGCCCAGCACTAACACTAATCACTCTCATTGTCTACCATCTCCTCTATTTTAACCCTTTTCAATATTCCCTTTCCCTTCTGTACCGCTCCTGTCTTTATACTTATCTATCATAACTCAACCCAATCACAACATTTCTATTCAAACCCTAATAATAGACCATAAACTCCAGTTTCAACAGTGCTAACGATTTCTATATTGTGGTAAGAGAGGAAAAGAAATTTCTTTTCCTATTCGGGAAACGAAACTCCTAATAGCATACAGCCTAATAATCCCTAACTCTATAGTTTTACGACTTCTAAATTAAGCTGATAAAAAGCTAAAAGAATCATGTTTTAGCCTTCTTTACCATAATGTAGTGCAATTATTTTAATGCAATCGCTTCAAAGTAGTATATGATGGTCTTACTGCATTCTTAGCTTCTAGCTCTATTCCACGGAGGTAACTCGTGATGCTCTTTCTCGTACTCTGCAAGTAGTTTGCTTTCAATTTTCTCGTAATTTTGAGTAATTATCCAGCTAACTTCAGTAGCTTCTAAATAGCCTTTGTTAAACAGGTAATCACGTATTCTCTTCGTGGTCTTGTCACCACGACCACCAAGGTAATTCTCTATTATTCTAAAATGTAAATTACTTGTAGAACCTATGTATAATAAATCTGAGCTTCCTCTCAACCTCCCAAATTTATGGTCTAGCCTAAGTGCATAAGTAGCGGGTGTTATAGGAACCTCAACTATGCCTTTTATAATATCGGTTAATCTATACCATTCCTTAAAACCATATTTTTGCAGAGAGGTAAAATCCATAAATACACCCTATAAAATAATGCACACCTGTTGTATAAATTCTATACAGAACTTTTTCAGTAATGATGACCGCAATAAGAAGGGTAGTTCAGAAGAAGCTATATAAGATAGAGGCATATATTTGTTAACGGAACAGAATGTTTTTCACACGGAATTTCTAACATATTTTAAGTATCTCCTCAACTCATACCGATAACCTCTAATCTTACCATGTAACCTTAACTCTACGTAGGTTGCCATTCCTTCTAAGTATGGTCTAGGTCCTTTAAGTCCCTCAACGTCCTGGACGTAGTGTGTTAGTTCATGGTCTAGCACTGGTATTAAATCCTCTGGCTCATTCTTAGGCACGTCGAGAGATATTATTCCTAAGCCCCAAACGTACTTACCTCCTGGTTTTTCAGACTCTCTGAACATTAACCATGTAGTTGGTGGTGTTATACTGTCTGGTGCTCTAATGCCTAATAATACATTATATATTAGGTTTAGTCTCTGAGGTAGTACCTTCTCAATGTATTCTCTAACCTCACTTCTCCTACGCCTTACATCACTACTAATGAGGTACTTAATGAGGTACAATAAGTTTATGCCTACTAGGTCTAGGGAGGCATAAATAATTAGTATGAGTCCTATAAGCACTATTATTAGGTCTATCATTGTATCAGCCCGTAGGACCTTAAATCCTCGATCATTCTTAGAAGCTCCTCCTTAGGGTCCCTCCTCCCGGGATATTGAGTCCTTATGGTGTGCCTCCAGACTACTAGCCTGTGGGGCTTAAGCTTAGATACTAGCTCTAAGTCCCTTAACCAGCCAGTAACCCCTAACCGCAGCCTAAATCTAGGCTTAAGGAGGTTAACCACAGGCTTAACATCAATACCGTCACTTAGCTCAAAGGATGCGTTATAGAATACCTCACTACTACTTAACTGGTTTAATAGGGTATCTAGGTTGTTAAGGTATACATACTTGACTTGAGGTATGAACTTGAGGTCATAACCCTTACAAAGTCTTCTAAGTTCATCGATGAGCCATAAGTACCTATAGAACCTAGCGTAGTTATTAACTGATGGGTCGTTAACTAAGACTGTTATGTCAGGGCCTATGACACCCTCAAAGTCTAGGGTACTTAAATTACGTATTAAGACTTCGTTAACGGCTGGCTCAATAACCTTATCCTTAATACCGCCTAACCATAACCAATATTTAATACCAAAGCCTCTAAGTACTCTTGATAATCCATACATTGTGCTTAGGGAGAATCCCTTTAAGGTGAAGACGGTATCGAATAGGTGGCCGTAACGCCAGAACCAGGTCCTACCATCATCAACCCTAGCAACGAGCAGAACATCCAAACAAGAACCCCAAAGACAATAAGCAGTTACTTACTGCACCATCC
>CAZFJX010000038.1:0-3005 GCA_964519505.1 uncultured Desulfurococcales archaeon | reverse complement strand
TTGACACAACAATATATTGTCATGTGTAATATATAGTGATGACACAGTTTGTCATAACTATGTATAGTTTTAAGCAATATATAGTAATGACAAACTTTGACATGGCTATATATTGTGGTACACAATATATAGTAATGACACAGTTTGACATGGCAATATATTGTGTGAGCTTATTTCTGGTGAATGTCTTAATTATTTTATTCGTTTTATAATTTGTCGTTCAGTCTGTCGGTTTATACGAAAAACGTAATACCTATGTTGAAATTGCAGAAATGCAATATATCATGTGGTACTAAATATGTTCAATTTGGTGGCCCAAATTGCATAAGTGAAAGTTATATTAGGTAATTACAAATATGTAAGTTCATAAGTATAATTGGACATAGACAATTTGGAACATAGAATTACATGCATTAAATTTCTTTAGAACAACTACAATTGTGTGCTTAAGCTTATAGAATTTAAGGCATGAAAATACGTGCTTGAGATTATAGGTCTACAAATATGAAAATGCAAGCTTGGATTAGCAATTATGTAAATGATATTTCAGAATTGTGATATAGGCTACGTAATTCGACTTGTGAAATTTTGTTCACAAAATCTTGTGCATGAAATTTTGTTCACAAAGTTTTATGCATGAAAATCTGTGCATGAAATTTTGTGCATAAGATTTTGTGCATGAAATTACATAAGTGTAAGTACAGTTAATGCCACAAGATTTATATAACAATTGTGGCATAAGTTAGAACATGGAGATTGATGAAATTGTTGATAGAATTATTGAAGAATCAGGAAAACAACAAATAGCAATAAAACCAAAAATAAAATACCTTATTGGAACAGAAATAGAAACAGTAATAAGCGGTTATAGTTGTGATAGTTGCGACTATTGTAGAGTTTGCGACAATTGCCCAGTTTGTGAAGATTGTGTCAGAAACAGATACTACTGTGGTGCATGTGATGAAGATACAAAGCAAAGAATCATAGAAATTGCAGAAGAAAATGGGTGGATAACTCCAGATGAAGCTGAAGAATTGAAAAAAGATTTAGATTCTAATGAAATATGCGATTTGTGCTTAAGATTCTACATATGGCAAAATGTAATTTGCGAAAATTGCAATCCATGTGAGGATTGCCAATATGTCAGAAATCCAGCATATTGTCCCTATCAGGATGAATACACAATAGATGACATAAACATTGACAGAATAGAACAGTACTTAGACAACTATTACCATGACGAAAGTTGTGGCATGGAATTTGTTACTAAACCATTTAGTAGCCTTAAGGACTATTGGCATGCTATTAAAGCTATTGTTCAAACCGTTGGAAAAGAAAACATTGATATTTCAGAAAAATGCGGTGGACACATAAACATAAGCTGGACTAATGGCAATAAGTCATGGCTCGATTATGACACAATTATTGCATCAAATATACTATTCTTTAGCGATTTACTTAGCTATATGTTTTGCTCATCCGAAACTCACTGGAGATATACTTATAAGGAGTTCCCAGGAACTCCTGATAACTACAAAAAAGACTTTATTGACAAATATTGTTGTGTACATCTGAAAGATTATGCCATTGAAATCAGAATACCGGATTCACCAAAAGACGTTGATAACCATGTGTTGTTTACGGCTACGTTATTAGCAATAGCCATGAAAACATATGAAATTCCATTTGACAGAGAAACTTTTGAAAGAACTAAGGAGATTTACCTAAAAATAAACAGACATGGAGACACAATAAATAAAGAAGATTATACATACTTGAAAGACAAGTTCAAACTCTTAAAGAAGTTTATAGAAAAGCCATTAATGGCATTAAGTCATGATTTAGGAGTAGACTTAATGAAAGCATTAGAACACAGATTCAAGAATCCTAAGTATGAAGAAATAGAAGAAAAAGACTTTGACCTGAAACAATTTGCAATTAAGACCAAGGTTAAGGCTAATGCTAATGTTAATGCTATTCCACCCACACAATTAACATTAATGGCTTTTGCATAATTTTTATTTAATCCTTATTTAATAAATAAATTTAAGCATGGAGGTGGAATTGTGAAAATCAAAACGGTATATGTTGAAGATAATGATGACCTTGCAGAAACCATTACAGAAATAGCATGGAATAGTAACAACTTCAATGAATTCATCAGTAAGCTTGAAAGTTTAGGCATCGACAGAAAAGTTGTAAACCAAATAAAGGCTTGGGGGTGAAAACATGCCAAAATGTCGAATTTGCGGAGAGTACTTCATCGGTGGAAATCCAAAGCATGATGATGACATATGCCTATATTGCTACTTAAAATCATGGGCGAAAAATAAAATCGCAGAAATAAAACAGAAACATTAAATCCTTTTTATAAAAATCTCGGAAAGGAAACCAAGGCATAAGCTGAAAAGCTTTTCTTTCGAGCCGTTTTTATTCATTTGTCGGAATATTATAGAGGTATTATTATTTCGAGCCGTTTTTATAAATATGTCGAGAGGTTTTAATTGTTATGTCGAGCTAATACCGCAAGGTTTATATAGCAATTGTAGCATAGTTAGAAATAGAGGTGGTTGAGGATGGAAACGGTCAGAAGGATACAAACTTGGGTGGATGAAATAGGGGCATGGATTGATGAGGTTAGAGACACAAACATAAAGGAGTTAATCTGGGATAATCTCATAAAGATATCGGACACGATAAGCAGAATGGCATTTGTAAAAAAGGATGAGGGATTAACGATTGAAATACCCTTTGAAAACACAACTCAGGTAGACTTTGAAGCAATTGGCTTAGCTGGAGAGTACGACCCAATGGAAAAGAAAATCGAGCCATTGTATTTGTTCATAGGCTCAACTGGTGAAGTCCGCAAATGGTTAAACAAATTCGGTGGCTTAGATGTCATTGAGTATGTCCGTTATGACAAGTATGCTGAACTCCTAAATGAACTCAGAGAGAGGGAAAAGGTCATCGAGGAGCTTCGAGAACAATTGGCAGAGAAAGTAGAG
>CAZFJX010000037.1:0-3386 GCA_964519505.1 uncultured Desulfurococcales archaeon | reverse complement strand
GTGTACAGGCTAACACCAGCTCCTCATTTACTGATAATTTTCGATGTAAATCCTTTAATAAGCTATAAGAGGAGAGGAGGAGAGCATCCGCTGTGGTACTATGTTTATGCTAGGAAAGAATATTTCAGATTAGCTAAAATAAAAAAGGCTGTCGTTATAAATACAGAGAAGTCTTTTGAAGAAGTACAACGCACAGTTAATAGGTTAATTATAGTGACATTATTGCAACCTAAGTAATTTTAGGATGAATTTTTCTCTTAAGATAAAATACTTTTTTAACAAGTTCCCATTTCTTGGTATAGTTGTATGTTTTTATTCTTACACTTTCACTGGTAATCTTATTCAAGATAGCAGTGTCATCTGATAAGTGAGATATAGGTACTCCAAGGAAAGTCAGTATGAGCTGAGCTACAGTCCAAGCTGGTACTTTCCTTATTGTTTTCGCTAAGCTGACTTCCGAGCTATAGATTGAGAATATGCCTTCTGGATAATGTTCAAATTCATTCATTGCAATGTATTCTGTACCATGTATATTACTTGAAGCAAGCTTAAAGTCTCTGTTTAGATCGGGCATTATAAGAAGATCCGGTGCCCTAGCCAAGTAAGGGCCTTGATATATATGGTTTGGCTGTTTAACCCACTTTATTCCCTTGTATTTTAAAAGTACGGTTTTTACCTCGGATAATATAGTTGGTGATTTCACGTAAACTCCAAAGGAGCTTGCAGAATGCATGAAAGCTTGAGAGCAACTAAAGTCTGGTTGTTTATAATATGTTTTGAAACGGAATTTCGAACTTAACTTAATGTATATATCTCTGGCAAACCTGGCTAGCGGTGGTATTTTCTGTATGAATTTTGTGGCAGCCAAGAACATAGCTGTTTTACTACTTTCCCTCGAACTTGAACTTTTCTTTAAACATATAAAACCATGTTTCAATAGGATGTCGTTAATAGATATCCCGTACTTACACATTTTAAATCCATGATCTGAAACTATTACAACAATATCGCTTCTTAGTGCAAGGGTTTCAATAATCTTATCTATTATCTTAAAAACCCTTCTAAGACCATGGCTTAATCTTAGAACATCTCTAGGAGACTTGTGAGTTGACTCATCTGGCTGTCTTAATGTGATCCAGTATAAGCTCCAACTTAATTTATCTACAGTATCTTCAACTATACTTAAGTACTTCATATGTTTATCTAAGGTTTCTTCGATGTAGCTTCCTTTTTTAGCCTTATTATCCGTTAGTATGTTTGCGTATTTCTCCATATAATGCTAGGATAGTATATTGTGCGTGGAACAAATACGTCAGAAACAACATGAGTTCCATCCAAGGGTATTATCGGATATCCAGGCATAGGATTTATCATTATCGATTTTATTTTGGTCATAGCTAATATTTCATGTATTCTTGGATGTTCCAAGTGAAGCGTATTAAATACTTTCCCATAAAGTTCTGTCCACAAACGTGAAGCCAAATATTCCATGCTTTCCCGGATTAACACCTGTCATTATGCTTAGCCATGAAGGATAGCTCATAGGGGGAAATGTTGATTGAAGAACATATTTTTGTGATTTATTTATTAGGTTCTTAGTATATGGCATACTACCTGTTTCAAATATTTTCTCTAGGTAACTTCAATTCATGCCATCAAGGCCGATAACACTGATTTTAGGTACTGTAGGTGAGCACCTCTCCATTCCGACTTAATTTCGATATATCTCTTAACTATTCTAGATATTTTTCTCCTGAAGAAGCTGTCTGAGAATGTTTTAGCTTTCTCTATAACTTTGTCCTTTACATGCTTGCTCCATGCATTTAAGGCTTTAAAAAGCGCATTTGCGATATATTTAGGTTCTAAGCTACTATAGCCTACACCGTATTTTCCTTTTTCAACAATATCTAGCCACTGACCACCACTCATATGGACCACAGGTACTAGCCCCGCAGCCATAGCTTCAACTACCGCTATTCCAAAGTGCTCATATGGGTATAAATGAAGATAAACTTTTGATTTACTTAATACTTTCAACTTTACAGCATGCGGAGCATTAGGTATTATTTCTAAGTTTTTTACGTTTAGTTTGTTCTTCAAGTACACTATCTTATCATAATACTGTTTTGCTTGAAAACCTCTGATAGACCCTATCAAGTAAAACCTCACATGAGGCATTTTCGCGGCGATGTATGGGATTAAATGCCAATTTTTTTCAGGGGTCATTCTACCTATAGATACAACAGCTTCCTCTCTATCGTCATTGTGGGAGACACTAATGTAGTCCGCTATTTCAACAGGGGGGTAAATGACAAGAGCATGCTTATTAAAATACTTACTTATTACTCTGGCGCTAAATGTACTGTTTGTCAAGACAATACTGTACTTAGCTATTATCTTTAGCATACTTTGTATTAATTCATAGGGTGCAAAGTAGGCTCGCCAGAAGACCGATTTAGTGTATTTAACGTACTTCATCCAAGGTTCTTTTCTTACCAAGGCCAATGTTGGAAAGTGCATATATACTAAGTCTGTAGGTAAGGGTAATAAGTCACCGTACGTGTTAATTATAATATCTACTTTAGACTTAAGTTTCATGATATGGTATGATGAAAGAAGTCTTTGATAGAGACCAAGCATTTTAATGTTTCCCATAATGAAGTATTCTCTATCAACAGAAACATTAATTCCCATAATTTTACGCACTTTAGCCCAGTTCGTTTGCTCAACCACACCTAACCATACTTCAAAACCTATATCTTTTAGAGCTCTAATGGTGTGTAAACATAGCCTTTCTCCTCCACCAATACTATTAAGTGTGTTATGTAGTACTAGTGCGCGCATTTTTCACACGGTTTATTTTTAACTTAGTGTTTCTCCAGTTTCTCAAGAGTTTTATAACGCATAGCTATATAAGCGGTTACGGTTTACCCTATTACAGTACCGTCTTTAAGAGAGAAAACTAGTGAATATTGATGAAAACAAAAGTACTAGCAGTATTTGACAAGGTAGAAGAACCCATAGGTGGCGCAGAATATGCATCTTTAAGCTTTTTACGTTTCTTGAAACCACAATACGAGATAATCCTCTTGTGTAGACGTTGCAATTATGAAACCATAAATCGATTTATACCAAGGGCTAAAGTGTTAAATGTAAGGAGTTTGAACAGATACCCCACTATAAAGGCTTTACAATTAGTTAGTAGCCTATTAGAAAAAATTACTCTCGTATATGTTCCTAGAATGGCGTTTTGGATTTCATCATTAGCTCTGAGAAAAAGTAAACCAGTCATAACACATTTGCACGATCATTTCACCCTATGTCCGTATCCTCATAAACTTAAAATCCTAAACAAGACCCTCCGTGAAATTTCTATATGCTACGAC
>CAZFJX010000036.1:0-3610 GCA_964519505.1 uncultured Desulfurococcales archaeon | reverse complement strand
TACTCATAGGAAGAGTAGCTAGAAAGTAAGACAATAACTAAAAGCAAAACTTTCTTCTCTTATTTTCCCTGTTAGGGTTGATGAGTGGGTTTTCAACAATTACTGCGCATTATAAGGTATACGTAATGCTTATTTTCTAATGCTTAGCTTATTAGGTGTATCTCATCTAAGAACTTTATTCCTAACTTCCTTAACTCATCCATTACCGGCTTCATTTCTTTCTCTATAGTCTTAAATGTCGGTATAGCCCCTATAGACTTAGCTACCGCAATAACATAACAGTCAGGTAGTGCTAAACGTAATGATTTCCTTAATTCACCAGCTTTAATAGCTATGTCCTCATTAATCCCCACAACTTTTGTTCTTCTTTTAACCCATTCAATGTAATTTAATGCCTCGGCATTAGGGTTTGGTAATCCAGCCACCCTATATATTCTTGAAACAATATAAAAGGTCTCACTTAACGTAATAGGATTAATAAATAACTCGATCTTGCCGGTCGATGCTAAATTAAATAACCTAGCTACTTTAGACCTATACTTAGACCTTAACACCACGTACTCCACAATGACACTAGTATCAAGAACTAACTTTAACATCACTAGAATAATCCCTCATATTTCCTCTTCTCAAGCTCGTATTCCTCCCTAAGAAATCTCTCTACTAAATCCGGATCTACATCAACAACTTTAGGCCTCAAAACCTTAATAATCAACCTTCCTTCCTCAGCCTCCACAATAACGTCATCACCCTCCTCAATACCAGTCACCTCCCTTAACCTCTTAGGTAAAATAAGAATACCTTTTTTCCTAACCTTCAAAATAACCCTCACTTGAACCCCCTATAAAAGTAGGTTAACCAGCCATATAAGGTTTACCACTCATATATAAGTTAAACTATCTAGCTTGGTGAGCATCACAAAGCACATGGTAACAAGAATGTCTAGGGCGCCCTTAGGTGTGTCTATGATGGTTACTTCGTTGAATAATCTTTCCCTTGCTCTAATTCTCAGTATACTTAAGTATTCATTATTCTATTAGGTCTTCAAGAGCAAAAAATCAAGGCGTACTACACGGACTAGCAGGGCATAATTAATTCATATCAGTATGATGTTCTAATCTAATAAGATTCTGTGTTTATATAATCTCTTAGGTATATGTGATGTTTCATGAGGTACGCGTGTTAGGTTACGTTAGGTTCGTACATGTGCCTACTAAGATAGTTAGTTTGACGCCTGTGGCTACCGAAACCCTTTACCTACTTGGTGTTTTTGATAAGGTTGTTGGTGTTAGTTCATGGTGTTTCATACCTCCTGAAGTCAGGTCTAGACCTAGGGTTGGTGATTACTTAAGAGTAAATTATGAGCTACTTAAGAAGTTAGACCCTGACCTAATAATAACCTCTACAGGCATTCAGTTAAGGCTTGCTAAGGAACTTATCGATAAGGGCTTTAACGTGGTGACAGTACCCATACCGGTAAGTATATATGGTGTTTTAGATAATACGGTCATGATAGGTAGCATTGTAGGTAAGCCATTAAAGGCTATGGAGCTAGCCATATCATTAAGTAAATTAATTAATGAAATAAAGGCTCAAGGAGGTAAGGAGTATATAGACACCTATGTAGAGATTAACGTAGGAACAAACATAACCACAGGATCACTCACATACGTTAATTCGCTACTGAACATTATTGGGTTAAGGAATATTTTTGAGTATAGGCCTCAATCATTTATTGAGGTTAGTAATGAGTTGATCAACGAGGTTAAGGAGTTAGATCCTGACATAATTATATATGAGGGCCCACTAAGTAATACTGAAGGTAACTTAAGATTATGGAGGAAACTTGTTGAGCGTAGGTTATGGGGGTCTCTCAAGGCTATTAAATCACGTAGCGTGATAATACTGCCTAAAAATTCCTTAAGTCACTATGGGCCTTCACTAATAGCGAATACGCTACCTAAGTTAAATGAGGAGGTAGCTAATTTACTTAGGAGGCACTAAGTATGGAGGTTTACGTAGGTACATCAGGCTGGGTGTATGACTGGAATTTAGGTGGCTCACTTGATTGGTACGTTAAGTACTCAGGGCTAAACGCCGTTGAGTTAAACATGTCTTTCTACAGATATCCATTCAAGAACCAGATAATCGGGTGGTTAAGGAGAGGTGGTAAGTTAAGGTGGGCTATAAAGGTACATAGATCAATAACACACTTATTCAAATTAAGTGATAAGGCCTTAAACCCGTGGTTTAGGTTTAGGGAGTTGTTTAAACCTATGGATAACCTAATAGATTTCTACTTATTTCAGTTACCTCCATCAGTTAAGTATTCAGAAAGGTTTCTTGAGAAGATACTTAAGTTCCATAGGGAGAGCGGGTTAGGTAGTAGGTTCGCCATTGAATTTAGAGATCCTTCGTGGTTCAAGAATAAGAGGGTTCTAGATACGTTAAGTAGTGCAGGAGTTACGTTAGTGTCTGTGGATTCACCTATAGGTGTTTGGGTTGTTAAGTCTAATGACACCATTTACCTTAGGATGCACGGTAGATACTACTGGTATGCACATTACTATACAGATGAGGAGCTTATAGAGGTAGCTAGTAAGGTTATGGGGTTAAGACCGAAAAGAATGTATGTATTCTTCAATAACAACCACGACATGTTGGAGAACGCACGTAGGTTTTACAGGTTGATGAGATCATTAATCAGTAAGTAACTACACCCTAATAGCCTTAAGTAAGCTAAAGATGACCATCAGTATTAGGAAACTAAGAAACCCTGAAACCATTAACGTAAGTAGCTCAGTAGTTGTTCCGAATAGCACCTCGCTTAAGTTTATAGGTATGTAACCCTTAACCATAGATACGTAGTTAACGTACGTGAGTAATATCAGTGATGCCACGAAAGACACGTAGCCTATGAATTTATCACTTAAGCTATTAGTAACTACAGAACCACTTAAATAACCGAAAGGATAGAACCACTTAACGCCTCTCACAGTTAGTGAGTCTAAGAGTAAATGGCTTAAGTAGCCAGCGATGAAGTAAATAGGTAGTAAGGGGTCAAAGGGCGTTATGAATATCCACAACATTATGGAGATAATGAGTAAAGCCCAGAGGTTATGGAGTAGTACCCTATGCTTAAACTTAGTATCGAAGTCAGGAATTACGCCCCCAAGCCCACAAACAAATATGTGGATAATCATCCTAGCGTAATCAATACCTAATTTAATCTCATAGAGCAGTATGATCGATGATATCATTAGGGTAAAGGCTATGTGGGTCTCCTTCCTCATACCCAATACACACTCTGAACTCTAAGTTAGTTAAAGGTAGGGAACTTATGTATTTAAGAACTAAATAAAAATAGGTTAGGTTAGGAAGAAGCCGTTGCCTCAGGCCTCCTATAAGCTAGTAGGAAGTCAATCAGTAACATTATGTTTAGTACTAGCCCTATACCTGTAATTATACCTACGGCAATACCTGTAGCTGTCTTCATACCTCCAGCAGCTAACATCGGTGGTATCACAACTATCTCATACCATATTAACGCTATCGTTACAGTAATCCATAAGAAGAATGCTGGTGTTAACGTTAATCCCTTACCTAATGG
>CAZFJX010000035.1:0-3800 GCA_964519505.1 uncultured Desulfurococcales archaeon | reverse complement strand
TTCTCTATACTTGGTTATGATGTTGAGGGTGTCTATACTGGTAGGGGCCCTATTGAGGCTGTTGGTGCTGGCCTTACATTTAGGGGTGGTTTTGAGGTTGCTTTTAGGGCTAACTTCGCTACTGTAGACCCCGATACATTAAGGATTATTGATAGGAGGGTTGGTAGGTCTTTAAGTACTGGTGAGGCTAGGGGGCTTGCTAGGGCTGTTGATGGTATTGAGTTATGTGTTGATGGTTGTTATGCTAGGGTTGTTGCTACTGTTGGTCATAGAGCCGTAGTTGTTATTGGTTGTGAGGGTAGAGTACTTAGTAATTACGTAGAGAATACAGACCCAGCGTACGTTAGGAGGGGTAAGATATCTGTAGCTGTAAAGGACTATGAACCATACGTAAGGAGGTCAAAACCACTAAGCATCACACCTGAAGCTAGACTAACCGCTAAGTTAGTTAATGACTTCACGGTCAAAGCCATAGAGATACTTGATAAACACCCGATTAACAAGGAGCGTGAGCGTAGGGGGTTGCTTAAGGGTAACGCAATACTACTTAGGGATGCTGGTGCTTCACTACCTAAGGTGAGACCAATAAACGAGTTATTCGGCGTTAAGTTCGGCGCTATCGCTGAAATGCCTGTAGAGATAGGTATCGCTAGGGTGTTAGGTATGGAGGTAGCTAACGTGCCACCACCAACACCTAATAAAGAGCAGGACTACGCATTAAGGCTTGAGAAAACCCTAGAACTACTTAAACGTGTTGACGTTGTCTACGTACATCTTAAGGGACCTGATGAACCGGCCCATGACGGTAACGTAGAGGGTAAGGTGAGGGCTATTGAGGACATAGATAAGTACTTCGTGGGCCCATTACTCAATAAGGTAGACCTTAATGAAGTAGCTATATTAGTGACTTCAGATCACGCAACACCGCCTAGCGTTAAGGCACATACCGACGATCCTGTACCTATAGCCCTCGTAGCACCGGGGGTAAAGCCGGATCCCGTTAAGGTATTTACTGAGAGGGAGTGCCTTAGTAAGGGTGCTTTAGGTTTCTTGAGGCATGGCTATGAATTACTGCCTAAGGTTATTAAGGCAGTCTTCTCAGGTGAACCAATAGTTCGTGGTTAGTAGTTAATGATTAAGGAAATACTTAAGGACATAACCATAGAGCCTTCACTAAGGGCTAAGGAGTTAGCTAATAGGTATGGCTATAGACCCTATATGATCGAGAGATACCTAAACTTAATGCCTGAGGAGGAGGTCATTCAGTTACTTGAGGCTTTCGAGAGGAGGTTAAAGCCCGTAATTAGATGTAATGACTTAAGGGTGAACTGTGACGAACTCATTAAGGCACTTAGTAAGTTAGGTTTTGAATTAAGACCCATTAAGTGGTCAGGTATTGGTTATAGGGTTGTTAAGTCACCTAAATCACCAACAATAGGCTCAACCCATGAGTACCTTAAGGGCTACTACTACGTGTATAGGGATGCGGCATCGCTAATACCACCAATAGTATTAGACCCTAAACCAAGCGATGTTGTTTTGGATATGTGTGCAGCCCCAGGCGGTAAGGCTACCCATATAGCTCAGTTAATGAGGGGGTCTGGGGTTGTTGTAGCTAACGACATATCTAGGAGGAGGG
This sequence comes from uncultured Desulfurococcales archaeon, assembly GCA_964519505.1. GTDB lineage: Archaea > Thermoproteota > Thermoprotei_A > Sulfolobales > CAZFJX01 > CAZFJX01. The sequence continues at coordinate 2,161 of CAZFJX010000035.1, read as the reverse complement.
TTATTGCCTTAATAAACCATGTTAAGAGGTTAGGGCTTGCTAACGTCATAGTGACTAACTATGACGCACGTAAGTTACCTAAGGTCATTAAGTTAAGGTTTAAGAAGATACTCCTAGACGCACCATGCAGTGCTGAAGGAGGGATCATGTTTGACCCTGAGAGGAAGGTTAAGACATCAATCAATGACTTAGCAATGATTATTGAGAGGGAGTTATCACTGCTTAAGGCGGCTATAGATATGCTTGAGGAGGGAGGTGTAGTGGTCTACACAACGTGCAGTATAGCTCCCGAGGAAAATGAGTACGTAATCACTAAGGTAATTGAATCTAGAGATGACGTTAAGGTAGTGGAGCCCAACATAAACCTATGGTCTAGAGGGATTGAGGAGTTCCATAGACTTAAGTTCATAAGTGACGTGAGGAAATGCATTAGGGTCTGGCCACATAAACACGGCATGGAGGGATTCTTCATATGCACACTGAGAAAGATCTCCTAAGGTGATTTAATGAGAAGAGCCAGTAAGTTAATCGTTAAGGAAGTCACTAAATACTTAAGGAGGCTCTTCAGTAATGACTATCTAAGGTGTATTAACTTAAGTGAGGGTTACTTACTCATTAATGAGTTTAATGAGCTATTCTGCGTTAGTGATGAGCGGTTAATTAATGTGCTTAATGATGTGTGGGTACTTAAGCCCTTAGCCGCCGGTTTCCATATTGGTTGGTTCTTTAGGGGTACGGAATTCGTACCTTCACCAGCACTTCTTGAGCACCTATATAGTTGCTTAGGCGTTATTAGGGGTGCTGTAGAGGTTAGTGACTTAGGTGTTAAGGCATTCCTATATGGTAACGACATACTCCTACAGTCCGTGATCAAGATCTATAAACCTATTGAGAAAGGCATGTATGTAAGTGTTGTAGATCATCTAGATAAGCACGTCATAGGTATAGGTAGGTCTAAGTATGGTTACAGGGAGTTAAGGAAGTTGATGAAGTTCAAGGAACTTGAAAAGACCTTAGAGGTAGTTAGTAACGTGTTTGATTTAGGAAGGTATCTGCATGAGGAAGTAACGTTAAGACCTAAATAAGTTTTGACTCATTAATCTGTAATGGACATACTTATTATTTCTTAAGGCAGTATTTAAGTTGGGACCGCATTGATTAAGTATTCAAGAGGTTTAGTTATTGAGGTGCTTAGGGAGTCTTTCCTTAAGGTGTTTAAGGATTCATTAGTATCCTTGGTTCTTTTTGGTTCTTGGGCTAGGGGGGATGCCGGTAAATGGAGTGATATTGATGTTTTAGTAGTTCTTGAGGAATTACCTAATGATAGATTCGTTCTACATAAACTTCTCGATCGTGTTGAGGACTTAGCGAGACCTAAACTTGAGGAATTAGGGATTGACCCACCACCCCCTATATCACCTATAGTTCTTGATAGGGTATCCGCGTCTAAACCTAGGTTACTGTATTTAGACTTAGTTACTGACGCCGTCATAATCTATGATAAGGATAATTTCTTTAGAAAGGTCCTTGATAAGTTTAAGGATAAGTTACGTGAGTTAGGTGCTGAACGTAAACGCATAGGTAAAAAGTGGTATTGGGTGTTAAAGAAGGACTATGATTTTGGTGAGGTGTTTAGTCTTGAACAATAAGGAGTTGGCTAAGGCGTATTTAGAGGAGGCGTCTATAAGGCTGAGAGTTGCTAAGCAGGTCCTTAGGGAAGGTGCTTACGCATTCACTATTAGGTTATGTCAAGAGTCTGTTGAGTTAGCTCTCAAGGCAGCACTTAGGTTAGTAGGTGTGGAACCTCCTAAGTGGCATGATGTAGGCCCTATACTTATTGAACATAAGGATAGGTACCCTAAGTGGTTTAGTGAGCTTATTGATGAGTTAGCGGCTATCTCACGTTGGTTACGGAGGGAGAGGGAACCATCTATGTATGGTGATGAAGAGCTAGGTCTACCACCAACTAAACTCTATACAAGAACATATGCTCAAAGAGCGGTTAATGACGCGGAAAAAGTCTTTAATGCTGTAAGAAAGTTGATTGAAGAATATGGTAGTTAAGTCAATAATTACTAACTAGTTAAGTAATCTCTAATGAAATTCCTGTACATCTCTAAGAGATCCTCATACATAGGTGAAGTAATGCCATAGTCAGTTA
>CAZFJX010000034.1:0-4091 GCA_964519505.1 uncultured Desulfurococcales archaeon | reverse complement strand
CCTCTAGGGATGGCTACGTATCAAGTACTGGTGATTTAATGGTTAAGATAGAGTCAAGTACTTTAGGTGATCATACTATCTACTTAGAGCTAGCTAATGTAACTGCCATACTTCCTAAGTACTCCATGTATATAGCCTTTGGAGGCGCTAATTACGTCTATAGGTATGACTTAAGCACGCATGAATTTTTTAAGCTTAATGATGCCCCATTCACCTTCTATGCTAATACCTCAATAACTTTCGATAGGGATGACCTTTACTTATGGGCTATAGGTAAGTATGGTACTGGGTACGGACTATACTACTATGACGTTCTTACAGGTCAATGGAATTATAGAACAGTACTACCTACACCGCCTGGTAATGGGTCGTTCATAATTTATGCCTACGGATATATCTATTACTTAGCTGGAGGCTCTAGTGATTTCTACAAGTATGACGTAAAGGCCAACAAACTCATGCCTTTAGATTCATTACCAGTGACGGCTGATGACTATACGGTTGGTGTTTATGATGGTTCTCAATACATATATGTGCTTGTAGGGACTACTGGTGAGTTCTTTAGGTTTAACGAATCTGAGGGTTGGGTTGAGTTAAGTACAGCACCTACCGTTAAGCCTGTAGGTATGGCTTATGACCCTGATAGAAACATTATCTGGGTTATTGGTGAGGGTGGTGGTTTGTACTACTACAACATAGCCAGTAATGAGTGGGAGGTCGTAGACATACAAACACCTTACTACCCAAGAGGGCAGGGTAATAGGCTAATATACTACAGTAACTTCCTATACCACGTTAGGGCAGATGGTACTAGGGAATTCATTATAATAAACTTAAGTAACCTGTAATACGTACTAACCTAGAAATAATGTCTGCCTATTTACATTATTTGAGTATTAACTTCTTTAAGTAAACATTAAAAGTAAGGATGTTTAAGCAGTTATGGAGTACGTAATGAGAAATGCGGCCTGTATAATCATAGGTTTCGCATTATTAGCGGTATTATTAGCCTTTAAGAAACCCATATGGTTAGTTCTCTTAGTATCTTCAATTGTTATGGGGCTTACTGGTTTAGGTGCTAAGGGGGTCTTAAACGTCCTTACCTTAACGATTACTGATTCAGTAACTGTTGATTTACTGATCATTACATTCCTAATAGCTACCTTAATAGGTGTGTACCGTTCTTCGGGTTTCTTAAATAGGCTTGGTGATGAGTTAGTTAAGCTCATTAAGAGACCTAAGCTGATAGTTACGTTAGTCCCTGCAGTACTAGGTCTGCTTCCTGTTGCGGGTGGGGCTCTTATGTCGGCACCTATAGTTGACGTTGTTGGTAGGCACATAGGGTTAAGCAGGAAGTTAAGGCTTTTTATTAATGTTTGGTTTCGTCACATAATATTCCTTGTGTACCCACTCAGTACTGTGTTAGTGACTACTGCTGCCTTAGCCGGAGTTAGTATGTGGGAGCTTATAGTGAGGGAATTACCTATCTTACTAGCCATGGTATTGGCTGGTTACGTAGTTGGTTTTCGCGGTGTTCATGGTGGTAAGTACTTAGTTAGTGGGGTGCCTAATAAGTACGTCCTTCTTAAGGTCTTCTCACCTATAGCTCTAGCCATAGTTGTTGCTACCTCGTTAAGGGGGATTATCGATGGATATTTACATCCTTTAATACCTATAACAAGGTACTCTATGATTTTAGGGTTAGTGCTGGCTATAGCGCTCCTTACAGTGTTGTCTAAGGTTGGTCTTAATGGGTTAGTTAGGTCTATGGCATCACGAACTACCTTAGAGCTGGTTGTTGCTGCCTTCGCAGCATTACTTCTGAGGAATGTGTTCGTTAGTGTTGGAGGACCTAAACTAATATCTGAGTTCGTGGTCGGGAATAATGGGCTTAGCCCTATACTGATGTTAATCATACCTGCGGCAATATCTTTAGCTACAGGCTCCCCTATGACAGGTAATGTAGTGTCCCTATCAATATTTCAGCCTTTAGGTATAGGTCTTCATGAGGTAGCCCTCATATACACTTCAGCAATGCTTGGATACATAGCATCACCAGCCCATCTATGCTATGTCTATACGGCTCAGTACCTAAACGTACCTATGTCAAGCACATACAAGGAAATGTCAATAGCTACAGCAATAACATTAATGGTTGCAATAGCCATATACTTAATCCTATAACACCAAATAAGGACTCCTAATTGAATTTAGCTCATTAGAAAATGAGGATGCTACTTCCTTGTGGATGTTTCAATAGTTACGGAACCAACCATGGCTGAGCATGAAATTAAATTACTGGTTTTAGTAATTCCCTCTAATCACTAATGACGAAAAGAACACGATAGTCTTTATTTCACCACTTAAGAAGTATACCGTTGTACTTCGTTGTTTAGATTCATCATACATTTTAATCCCGGCACTAATTTCTATTAGTCCATCAACCCCTTTATTCTCTATAGTTACATAACCCCTACATACATTACTTAAACCATTTACGTAACTCCAGTAATCAGTTTAAAACCTCCGGCACAGACGTAAGTTAGGCTTAGTTGTTGGAGTTGCTTTAACATTAACGAGGCTAGGTAGCGCTAAGAGACCATAAATAAAGGCGAAAATAATTAATACAACACCTACAACCATACCGAAATCCTTAGTTAAGCCCCCCTTCTCCTTTGTCTTGACTTCATGCAAGAAAAGAGAATCTCACCTTCCTCGTCTCCACATATATGCAGTCGTAATGAAGATATATAAATATATCTTAACATTAAGGCATATCAGACTAGTTATGGGGTTAGAATGAAGATGAAACTGCTTGATTCTTTATTAATTAATTAATTATGGCGCCGGGGGCGGGATTTGAACCCGCGCGGGGGTGAACCCCACCGGCTTAGCAGGCCGGCGCCCTACCAGGCTAGGCGACCCCGGCTCATTAAATCATTAGTTTTAGGGTCTTTATTAGCTTTACCTCCTTAAGAGGTTAATGCCTTAATCTTAATTACCTCCAGCCCCTCATCAAGACACTCTAGTCTTATCGCCTTCGTGGGGCACAGTACTTCACATCCCTTACAGTATATACATAGTTCCTCCTGAACCACTATATCGTTATCCTTAAACGTAAATACCCCTGTTGGGCAGTACTTAACACATTCTAAGCACTTAGTGCATTTCTCCTTATCTATGCTTATCTTGACCTTCATTGGGTCACTTACCTGTCTGTCTAAGTACTACTGGCTTAACTCCGTCTTCAGCTATTGTGTAGAATATCCATGAGGTACTATGTGGCGCTCCCTTCATCTTCCTAACTATTAACTGCCATAGGGGTAGAGGTAATGCAGTTAATGCAGGTTGCTCAACAGTACTTAACTCTATGAGGCCATCTATTAAATGCCCTATGGACTTAATTATCTCCATGAAGGACTCAGTAGTCGTGTGGAATGTAGCTAATGTGAGAACGCTCTTACCCTTACTCACTAGAGCCCTTAAAGTCTTAATGAACTCTATAGCGCTGTTAAGTTCTAGATGGAAGAATATCTCATTTAATGAGTCAATGATAAGTAACCCCTTACCATCCATACCCATCTCGCCTAAAGCCTCAAGAAGCACGTATATGAACTTACTAGTCTCCTTAGGATTAACCTCCTTAACAACACCATCGTAAGCCTTCTTGAAAGGACCAAGTCTAAATGAGAAGGCGTCTATGAAACCGAAGAGTTTCTTCTCCACATAGGGCTTTAAGTCTATATTGAAGGACTTAAAGGATGCGTAAGTAGTTGCTGGGTCATCATCGAGAGTAACGTATAGGACAGGCTCACCCCTCTTCATGAAGGATAAAGATATGAATATATTGAACACACTCTTACCAGTACCCCCAGGACCTGCGAGGACAATGAATGAATTCCTTAAAACCCCCCTAGGAAGTGCGAAGTCAAGAACATCAACACCTAAAGGAACTCTCTCAACACCAGACAAGCCAAGCACCAAAAATAAATCACGGCATTAACACTAAAAAACATATACCACAAAAACAACATAGACAACAGATGATGAACCCGCAACCAATGAAAGATGATTAAGGTCTTGAGTGCTGA
>CAZFJX010000033.1:0-4365 GCA_964519505.1 uncultured Desulfurococcales archaeon | reverse complement strand
TTTTGTTGGTATTTGACTTGGTATTACCTTTACTTCATTACTTTTAACTCCATTTACTTCGGAGTAGTAAATTACCTCATCTGTGATTTTTATTGGTATTGACTTAAATGTAAGGTATAGAATTGTATACTTTTTACCGTATGTTAATGCATCTACAATTACTTTACCTGTTGTAGTTTCTTTTTCAATATGACAACGGTAGTGTTCATCTTCTTTTTCATAACATTCTCTTGTGATATTGATTGTTTCGTTAAGTAATGTTGATATTGTATATCCACGTTTTTCGTAGAGAGTTACATTGAATGTATATTCTTTAAATGGTTCTTTATAAATTACTTGTGCATAACCATTTAATTCAACAGTATCACCATACTTAACGTGAACTTCCTTATCATATGCAACATCTTTATACAATACTGTTAATACATTCTTAATCTCACCTTCTTTAACAATCTCAACTTTATCACGTGGTAGTTTACAGATTTTATGAGGTTCTGGACATGGCCAAGCTTTTACATCAAGTTTAATCCACTTACCTTTCCAATATGCATATAATTCAATTATAAACTCTGGAACTTCAAATCCTCCTGGTACTACATCAAGTATAGTAAAGTATATGTATACTTGTTTTCGCTCTACTTCACTACTTGGCGTAAATTCAATAACTAAATCACTAACCCAATCATTCTTACTTGAGTCCCAAACATAATAAACTTTACCAGGTCCGTAACGTGATCTAATGATAAGTTTGTACTTTAGTTTAGTACTGAGTTCTGATAATGTTATTTTCATAAGGTGAACAAAGTCTTTAAGTGGTTTTTCAGTAACGTCAATACCTGCAACATAAACATGTACATCACTTATTTTACCAGTTGGTACAACTTCAGCAACTACTTCACAAATTGCATAATTTTTAACGTCCGGGTACTTGAAATGACTTAGTAAAATACCTTTATACTCATCATTAATGTAAAGATCATAAACAATTGTTGTTAATGCAGCATCTTTATAGTGAATTGGTACAAGTACTTTAAATGTTTTAGATTCACCTACACGAAGTTGAATAGTGAAATTAATTTCATCAACTATTTCACCAACATATAGTTTTTTAATTACATTATTATCAACAACGATAGCAGGTATGTACTCGTCCTCTTTTACAACAACTTTACCATAGTTAACATCTATTATTTTTAAAGTATCTACATCATATACATGACAATATTCACATCTACAAACCCCATATCCAGGACCTTTCAATGGCGTAGCTTTTTCACAATTTAAGAGGATGTACTTTGGTACAAGTCTTACGTTAAGTGTTACTAATTCACCTTCTCTATTAATTGGATATGTGAATTTAATTATGTTACTTGGCCATATACATTCTGCACGTGGTGAAGTATATTTCTCATATAGTTCCTTACATTCAATCTTTGGTAAACATGAAGGAGACGCCTTATAATAGCCCTCAAATTCAACTTTTTCTACAATATTTTCCCAAACCGCACGCTTAATTTTTAAGAGTATTGGATACTCTTTACCAAATGCTTTAAGTATTAAAGTTATTTGATCAGGTAAAGTAATAGCTTCTTTTAAGTAACAATACCGTATAAGAGTATTTCCTACTAAATAGGCCCATACATTACTACTGAATATATACGGTCTTTCTTCAGGTTTATATATAGTAGTAAAGTACTCGGTACAAACATCTTCATAACAACATTTAAAAGATTCAGATTTTGCAAAAACAAATGAAAGAATTTGAATTCTATATTTTTCACTAGCTGCCAATTTAACTAATAATCTCCGAATAGTATATGCTGCATCTTCACACCCAGCAGCAGCAAGTTTAATATATACTTTAGTTGGATAGTAAATTAAAGTAGCGTCTTCAACTGTTTTTAAAATACCAACAATTTTATTATCATGTTTTATGAATATTCCTTTGTCAGATTCAAACCCAGTCTTTTTTCTAAACGGTACTTCAATATCTAGGTAATTTTCAAAAACAATTTTTAAGGTACCAGATTCTTCATCTGGTATTTTCAATGTAATATCTATGAATTGAAAACCAGGTACTAATAAATGTTCTTCCTCATGTAACAATGTACCATTTGCAAAAACTCTACATTTAACAACTTTACATTTCTCCTCCTTGAAAATTATTGGAAATTTCCTAATCTTTACATAATCAACTGTTACAGATTTTAGGAAAATTATTTCATCGAAAGTACACGGTATTTCAATACTCACAAATTGAAAAACTTCCAAAACTATTTATACATAATTGTATCGATAATAATGTTAATAAGTTAAGAAGGAGATTGAAAAAATTTCAATACTAAATCATTTCCTAATTGTTACTTTTGTTTTTACAATCTCTCCTTTAATTATCTTTGATTTTTCAAGCATTATGTATACTTTAGGTGGTAATAGTCTTGGTTTAATTTTTACAACATTTTCAAATTCTTTCTCAAATCTACTAATTTCTTTACGTTCCTTATCGTATAGAATTACTTCACATTTAATTTTTGTCCAAACTTCTTCCTCAATATCTTTAACATGTTCTTTCTTAACATGACCACTGAATGAAGCTTCAAATTTATCTTCACTAGTCTTGATAGGTTCTTGATATTTATAATCAATTAATCTCCAGTACTTCTTTACTGGATTCCATAAACTAACATGTAATGTGTAATAACCTTCGAAAGAACATACCCTATCTAACTTAACCAAAACTTCACCTCTTAAAGTATCACAAATCCAAATTTCTCTTGGTTTAACTTCCTTAAGTTCAAGATCTATAACCTCTGGTTTACAAGGTGGTGACACTCTATACTCTTTTTCAAATAATCTTTGCCACGTTCTATCAAATTCATCAAAAACGTCTATAATTAACTTAATTTTTTCACGTGGATTAGGCCAAGTACCTGAAACACTGTAATGAATATTTGAATCTACTACTCCTTCTTCACCAGGAATTGACTGAAAGATTTCACACCAAATATAGTCAAAACTATAATCAAGCTTTTCTTTACAATATAACTCAATTACAAGTTCATTACCTACATCATCAACAATTTTAACTCTATGTCTTAACCTACCTAACAACTTCCTAATCTTTATACTAACGGGCTTAACAGAAGAAACACTTATTGATATTTTATTTGCTGTATAGTCAGAAGGTACTACAAAATATACCTTAACGGTTTTCTCAAATTCAAAACTTTTCTCAGGTGTTGGGCTTAGTTTTATTCTACATTTTACCTCTGGTTCTGGATAAAAACCATTAAGTGTTGATACTTCTTTTTCAATTAAATCTTCAATAACTACAACATCATCTTTTTCATATGGGGCATTACATGGAGAAACTTCTGTAAACCCTTCAAAAATATCTGACCAGAAATCAACAACACAACCACATGGCTTAACTTTACTAAACCTAATATGTGCAATTCCTGTTCTAGGTTTATCATAACTTACAGGACATTTAATATATACTTCTGTTATTTTCCAAGCATCAAAATCAAATATTGACTTCATTTCAAATTCAATATCCTTAGGCAAATAATCATCATATGGAATTTCAACGTAATTACCTTCACAAGCTGGGAATAAACCAATGAAATAATTTGGTAATGATGTTGGAATAATTACACACTTATGTCCAGCACATGAAGCATGTATTCCAGCTTCTTTAAAACCAAGTTCAACCCCAAAAATCTTTAATTCATGCCCTGTATAATTCTTAGCTTCTTTTTCCACTTCTTCAACATACTTATTACATGTATCTTTTCCCCAAATTTCATAACAAACATCTTTAATTGGATGAGCAATATGAAACCTATATTCAATTGGTAAACATGTTGAGGTTAATTTACAAATTAATTTATCACCAACTGAAAGTATTGTGTTAACAATTCCACCGTATGGACTTGATCTTCTATTCCATACAAACAACGGTTGTTTATATTCACGTTCTACACCATCACAATCAAGAATAATGACCTTGAGAAAAGCCTCAATCTTAGGCTGACATAAATTATATTTGAAATATGGACGCTCATATTCAATACAATAACAATCTTTTAAAATCGTAGGAAACTTAATATCTAACTCAACTTTCTTAACTCTAGGAAAACTCATAAGTAAACACTTTACAACATAAATTTAAACAAGTATCCTCATTAAAAATACCTAATTAATATTTGATGTTACTGTTTGAAGAGAAAAGTGAAGACCATAGTCAATAATGATTCCATTAGTATAAATCTGATTTATTAAATGTTAGTTCTCCTCTTCGTCTAAACTTAACTTCTTTTCTTTTTCTTCTTTTCAAAATTTTAACTATTGCAACAATTATTA
>CAZFJX010000032.1:0-4600 GCA_964519505.1 uncultured Desulfurococcales archaeon | reverse complement strand
CTTGAAAGACTATCGAACGGGCTAATGCGGGAGCCGGGGACGATAGTTTCTTTCAATCCTCTTTTAGAGGATTTCTCTTGAAAGGATAAGCATGATGCAAGTGGGAAACCGCAAACTGCCCATCCTTTCAATCCTCTTTTAGAGGATTTCTCTTGAAAGACGCCCTCTTTTGTCTTTCTTCCACTTAAAGGTATATCCGATCTTTCAATCCTCTTTTAGAGGATTTCTCTTGAAAGCGAAATCTCCCGCTGCACCTCCTTTATCTTCCTGTCCACCTTTCAATCCTCTTTTAGAGGATTTCTCTTGAAAGAAATGGCTGAGTGGATTCAGGCGGTATGGTCAACCATAAGCTTTCAATCCTCTTTTAGAGGATTTCTCTTGAAAGAGGGTAGAGGTTAGAATCGGAAACTGCGTAATAAGAGGAGATCTTTCAATCCTCTTTTAGAGGATTTCTCTTGAAAGAATAGGTTACTGGGCAAAGCAACCGACAATAGTCGAGATACTTTCAATCCTCTTTTAGAGGATTTCTCTTGAAAGTCTTCTACGAGAAGCATATTGACTTCAAGACGGCAGTGGAGCTTTCAATCCTCTTTTAGAGGATTTCTCTTGAAAGCTATCCGATTCCTTGTAAGGAATTTCCTCAACTTTGGCAACTTTCAATCCTCTTTTAGAGGATTTCTCTTGAAAGATGAGGGCCTGTCGGCAACAATAGTTGCATTCCTGATGATGATGATTTGGAAGACTTTCAATCCTCTTTTAGAGGATTTCTCTTGAAAGTAGATGAGGTCGTGATCGACGGATTGGTGTGGACGAAGAAACTTTCAATCCTCTTTTAGAGGATTTCTCTTGAAAGGAGTGAAGGAACACACTAATAAAGTCATCAGGGAAAAATTCGTGCTTTCAATCCTCTTTTAGAGGATTTCTCTTGAAAGACATAGTGAGCGTGAGCGGCAACACGGGGACTGATGCTGCTTTCAATCCTCTTTTAGAGGATTTCTCTTGAAAGAATGACATTTTTATCACTAAAACTACTATTCATCTCAGTGACTTTCAATCCTCTTTTAGAGGATTTCTCTTGAAAGTCGAGATACAAGACCCCAGAGGGGGGAAACTTACAAACACCTTTCAATCCTCTTTTAGAGGATTTCTCTTGAAAGCCCCGAATCGAGGAGATGGGGCTTTGCGCAGTTCGAGAGGCTTTCAATCCTCTTTTAGAGGATTTCTCTTGAAAGGGCGACTTCCCAGTGTTAGAAACCGTCTTAACGAGATACGCTTTCAATCCTCTTTTAGAGGATTTCTCTTGAAAGTCGATCGCCACAGATACGCTCTTAGCAAGAAGATGGACTGGAACTTTCAATCCTCTTTTAGAGGATTTCTCTTGAAAGGAATTTATCAATGCTAGCAGAAAATCCGAAACTGTGCATCATCTTTCAATCCTCTTTTAGAGGATTTCTCTTGAAAGATTCTGAAAATTACCGCAAAGGAGAGATCCAGATTTATGAACTTTCAATCCTCTTTTAGAGGATTTCTCTTGAAAGATCGTCACGTATATCGCCTTGGGCTTGATCCATGGAACGAGCTTTCAATCCTCTTTTAGAGGATTTCTCTTGAAAGACGGAGTTCTCCTTGAGCTCGCTTATGAACGTGGACAGCTTTCAATCCTCTTTTAGAGGATTTCTCTTGAAAGTAATGGGGCTTGATGCAACTAGGTTCTGTAACGTAAGCTCCTTTCAATCCTCTTTTAGAGGATTTCTCTTGAAAGTGATAAAATGGAATTCCTGACGATTATCGTTGTGGTCGTAGTCTTTCAATCCTCTTTTAGAGGATTTCTCTTGAAAGGAGACCTCTCCATTGGTTGAAGCAGGATGAAACTCAGATTCCTTTCAATCCTCTTTTAGAGGATTTCTCTTGAAAGACGCAGAGAGCGGTGCGAATAATCAGGCGGGTGTTCAACGACCTTTCAATCCTCTTTTAGAGGATTTCTCTTGAAAGACATGGAGACCGCCGGGTCGTAGCCGCCGTAGTCCTTCCAGCTTTCAATCCTCTTTTAGAGGATTTCTCTTGAAAGACGTCACGGTCGACGGGCAGGTTGACGTGGGCGTGCTTCACAGCTTTCAATCCTCTTTTAGAGGATTTCTCTTGAAAGACGGAGTACGCCGGATAGGAGACCTTCTCGGTCTTTATCCTTTCAATCCTCTTTTAGAGGATTTCTCTTGAAAGTGGACTACGAGGCCGCCCTGCAGGCGTGGATGTACAAGTACCTTTCAATCCTCTTTTAGAGGATTTCTCTTGAAAGCGTCAGCGCGGTGCCCCTAGGGATGCCCCACATCGCGTAACTTTCAATCCTCTTTTAGAGGATTTCTCTTGAAAGATTGTTGCAAGTGATCAAAAAGCCTGCCGTAATTTTGTTTCTCTTTCAATCCTCTTTTAGAGGATTTCTCTTGAAAGCCTCGAAAGACTCATCGAGTACCTCAAACCACTACGCGACACTTTCAATCCTCTTTTAGAGGATTTCTCTTGAAAGCTAACGACCACGAACCTTATGTCATTAAGCACTATCTCATACTTTCAATCCTCTTTTAGAGGATTTCTCTTGAAAGACCTGCGATAGACGCACACCGCCATCATCGCGGTTGGGAAAACTTTCAATCCTCTTTTAGAGGATTTCTCTTGAAAGTCGAGAGGAGGGTTCCGATAGGTATTTGGACGCTATATAAAGTTACTTTCAATCCTCTTTTAGAGGATTTCTCTTGAAAGAAGGAGTACGTCTACATCGACGTTTATGGTATTGAAACCTTTCAATCCTCTTTTAGAGGATTTCTCTTGAAAGGTCGATGAGTTCTTTGAGCTGGCGGACGTGGCTGAGTAATCCTTTCAATCCTCTTTTAGAGGATTTCTCTTGAAAGAGATAGCACATATGTGATGTCCGCGGTGCGGGTCGCGGGCTTTCAATCCTCTTTTAGAGGATTTCTCTTGAAAGGCTCTCCTCGCTTGCACAAGGTCGTTCACCACTTCATGGAACTTTCAATCCTCTTTTAGAGGATTTCTCTTGAAAGACCTTTACCGGCTTGCGTTCTACCATGAAGATTCTGCTCATCTTCTTTCAATCCTCTTTTAGAGGATTTCTCTTGAAAGCATATTGATGTTAGCACATGGGCTGGTGAACATTTTAACAATCTTTCAATCCTCTTTTAGAGGATTTCTCTTGAAAGAAAAGCTAGAAAAATACTGGAAGATATAATGCCGAAAACTGCTTTCAATCCTCTTTTAGAGGATTTCTCTTGAAAGAATTACAGGAAAAATAGGATATATGCGGCCACACGATCTTATCTTTCAATCCTCTTTTAGAGGATTTCTCTTGAAAGCCCAGATGCGGTCAAGAAAGGATATTTCTCAAATTCAGGAAACTTTCAATCCTCTTTTAGAGGATTTCTCTTGAAAGGCCCGAAAGGCTGGCGATAATGATAGAGAAGTTCAAGAACTTTCAATCCTCTTTTAGAGGATTTCTCTTGAAAGGGTCGACGAAATTGTTTTCCGGCTTATATTAACATAATAACTTTCAATCCTCTTTTAGAGGATTTCTCTTGAAAGAAGCGGGCAGGGTCAGATACTGTCCCAGATGCGGTCAAGAACTTTCAATCCTCTTTTAGAGGATTTCTCTTGAAAGCGAGGGCCTCTTGGTCGGAGGAGCGTTCGTGGGGTTTTCCATCGTCTTTCAATCCTCTTTTAGAGGATTTCTCTTGAAAGAATGCCCTTAATGTTGCCGAAAGGCCCCTGTGTGAATAGTTACTTTCAATCCTCTTTTAGAGGATTTCTCTTGAAAGTATGTTGTGGTTGCGATAGATCCGGATGATGAAAGGATGATCTTTCAATCCTCTTTTAGAGGATTTCTCTTGAAAGTCGCCAAGAAACCGCTCGACGATAAAGAGCGCTTGAAGAAATACTTTCAATCCTCTTTTAGAGGATTTCTCTTGAAAGAACAAGCGAAAAGGAATACGAAGAATAAAGTCGGCAAGAACTTTCAATCCTCTTTTAGAGGATTTCTCTTGAAAGGAGGAATGAGGAATGAAATACGGCATTTTTCGGTGCAAGAAATGCTTTCAATCCTCTTTTAGAGGATTTCTCTTGAAAGTCTAACAAAGCTAGGGATAAAAATCGAAAAGGAGGGAGGAGCTTTCAATCCTCTTTTAGAGGATTTCTCTTGAAAGAAGTTGGGAAGAGTTGTTGGAAGTGATTAGGGAATGTAGTTCTTTCAATCCTCTTTTAGAGGATTTCTCTTGAAAGCACCAGCTACTTGCGCATTAAAAACACATGCATATATCAGACTTTCAATCCTCTTTTAGAGGATTTCTCTTGAAAGTCGTAGACGAAGTTGAACTCCTTTGAGGAAAACTCGGTTAGGGCTTTCAATCCTCTTTTAGAGGATTTCTCTTGAAAGACGGTGATCTACTGTACTCTCGCGACCTGCAAGACAAGGACTTTCAATCCTCTTTTAGAGGATTTCTCTTGAAAGATCGGATGTCGCTTCTGCGATGCCCCTTGCATAAGAGAACTTTCAATCCTCTTTTAGAGGATTTCTCTTGAAAGATAAGGGTATTAG
>CAZFJX010000031.1:0-4682 GCA_964519505.1 uncultured Desulfurococcales archaeon | reverse complement strand
TGAGCTTAATGTGAAGCCTATGAGCCGCCTTAGGTAAGGTACGTACTTATTGATGGTTACCTCACTAGTCCCTTCCTCATTCCTTAACCAGCTAATGAACCGGTTAAGCAGCCCTTGAGTTACCGTAAAACCATTGTTTTTACCACTAATTCTATCATTAGAGACGATATCATAAGCCCCCACATCACTGTGGTAAGGCATATCCATTAACTGATGACCCATTTTCGGCTCATAACCGGGTGGTCGGGGGTTCAAATCCCCCCGGGCCCACCACACCCTTATTTCCTTAATTTTACTAACATAACCACTAGTATAGCTATTATAACTCCACATATCGATGTTAAGACTATTAGGAGGTTAAAGTAGTTTCTTAACCTTGAGACCTCCCCTAATGAGTTCTCATACTTTCTGCTTAACTCTTCATAGGAACTCTTTAAATGTTCGTAATCCGATGTTAGTGCTGTATGCTTACGTTTTAAGTCATTAAACTCCTTAGTTAACTTAAGATAATCGCTTCTTAATGCTTTATAGTCTTTTAGTAGTGATGTGTAGGTCTCGTTTAGCTCTCTGTAATCACTTAAGAGCGTTGTGTAATTTAGGGTTAAGTTGCTGAGTTTCTTCTCTAGTTCATCTCTCTCCTTGCTGAGTTCCTGTAACTTACCGTTTAGTGTTGTTAAGGTCTTCTGTAGTTCCTGATACCTTGACTTAAGGTTTAGGTAATTGTTTTCTAGTGTCTCATAATTACTGGATAGGGTTTCGTACATCGCCTCTAGGTTCTCATAGTCCTTAAGTAGTTTTGAGTACTTACCTTCTAGTGCAGTTAGGTTTTGTTTGAGTGCTGATGTGTAGTTGAGTAGGTCTGTATAGTTACTGTAGAGTTCTTCATACCTCTGCAGTGCTTCATCGTAAGTTAACTCCCTAACGTAAGTTATGTTGAGTAAGGTGAACCCATGTGCTGTTATACCGTATACAGTTGTTAATGAAGCAACCACTAATAGAAGCCTCCCTGATGCTTGCTTAGGTACGTATATGGATATGTCCTTAAGTACGTAGTCGCCTTCATCCATACTTAAGTTACTAATTAACGTAGCTTTATACAGCCTTGACCAACCCTCACCTATGAAGGCATACACAGTCATGTTGAAGTAATTAAGGTATAAGTCAACACCAGCAACAACAAGCACACTTATAGTAATGAAACTCCCTGGATGTGTTTCTTCAGGGTACTTAATGTAGCCGTAAATACCGTAGTAGCAGAAATCTATTTCTTGTACCTTAATATCCTCAGCTCTAGCCACATGGGTTATAGGTGAGTATAAGGTCAGTAGGAGTAATGTGATTAAGGCCGACGTCTTAAGATAGCTTAATCTCATCCAACGCCCCCACATAATACGTGCTTATTGAGTGTATTTAAATAAGTGGTCTCGAACGTTGCACCAAGTAGTACTTAAATATTTCAGTACGTGACTAGAGACTTGAGGGATTCATCTTGGTCAAGATATATTTCTTAGGTATTGGTGGTTGGGACTCTCATAGGGTTTTAGGACATACATCAATACTTATTGAGTTCAGACCTGACTTAAGGTTCTTGGTCGATGCTGGTGAAGGCACTTACTTCGCACTTAAGGAATGCACCTGCTTTGATGTTAAGAATATTGAGTACATAATACTAACACATAGACATGGGGACCACATATTAGGTATGGCGACTATATCTCAGTTCGTGAAGTTTAAGGGTGTCAGACCTACAGTGATATGTAATGAGGACGTACTCAATGCGCTGAAGGAACTATTTAACGCTGTGGGGGTACCCAAGCATTTTGACCTATTTAACTTCAAAGTTATTGACCCACCCACCGAACTCTTAATCAAGGACGTCAAGCTAAGGTTCATTAAGGCTAAACACCCACTACCATCGTTCTCAGTAAGATTCGATTATGGCGGGAAGAGCGTGGTGATTAGTGGTGATACAGCCCCTAACGAAGAGTTGATGAATTTAGCTAGGGAGTGCGACGTACTTATCCATGAAGTAAGTACTAATGACTATAGGCGTGAGGAAGCACACACCATAGGACATAGCTCAGTATCTGATGCCTTAAACATAGCTAAGAAGTCCTCTGTGAAGTATCTAGTGCCGCTACACTTCCCTGAGGAACCCATAATCTTCAGTAATGCTGATGGTGTAAACATAGTATTCCCGTATAGATGTATGTGTCTTAAGCTATGATGCTTAAGTATTAAGCAAACTCCATGGCTAACCTATACGTCTTATCAACTAACTCCTCGAAGTACTTAACATCTAATTTAGCTGCTACGTATATGGTGTTGTTAGCAGGTACTATGGCTATGTGATTAATTACTTTGGGTTTAGCAATACTTTTAACAGTATCTAGTAACTTCCTCGCTAGTGAGGCATCGTTAAACACCATGTAGTAGGTGGTGCCATCGACCTTGATTTCACTTACCTTCATAATGTCTATATTCGTTATGACCCTCCTAATACCTAACCTATAGTAGCCCTTCCTAACGAGGTGTGCCTCCCTATAGAACTTCCTCTTAAAGCAGTAAACCAAGAATACTCTATCAAACCTTGACGTTAGAAGGGCTATGGGGTAGTATAGTAGGCTCTGCCTAGGTATTAGGGTGAGTGTTACCTCAACTCTATCTAAGGTCTTATTCCCTATCTTAAAAACGGCCTTATACCCTACGTAAAGACCTAACCACTGATATATCTTATCTTTAGGTTTAAGTATCTCCTCAAATTTACTTGCTGTGTAGTTCATTAGTATGAGGTTTATTTTCCTACCCTTAAAGAACTGGGCAACAGCTACTAATGCAACTACTATGGTAATTAAGAGGAAGTCCGTAGGTGTTAATTCGAAAACCAATAACCACACCTAATCTATATGTAAGTACTCAGAGATTTTAATCAAGTCATCAATACCTCTAGGTTCCTTAACCATTAGCGGTATCTTAATTAACTTAAGCCCCCTGAAATACTTATCAACGAGTTCTAAAGACCTACGTTGCTCCTTAACCTTAACCCTAAACCTCTCAGGCACGCTTTCCTCTTCGACGAGCTTATTAATAATTAAGTACTTAACGGGTATCTTAAGCCTTAATAAGAATTCGTAAGCCCTTTTAGCCTCAAGCATAGGTAGTAACTCTGGGTTAACAATCATAACTACAGTACTTCTCTTACTATCCGTAAGAATCCCATTAACTAACTCAACCTCCTCCCTAATGCTAGTTAGCTCCTTGAATATAGGGTCTTCAGTAATTGATGACGGTAACTCAAGAACTTTATCACCTATTTTAACCTTGGCTCTCTCACCTAAGATCCTCTCAAGTACTCTCCTCCTCTCAAGGATTGCTAACCTAAGCTCTAATAGCTTCCCTATCCATAACAACGTAACTGAGGGTAAAGCCATGACCCTTATGGTGAGCCCCGTAGGTGGGGTGTCGAATATGATTACATCATACTTCTTTCTCTCTATGTTATCTCTAAGTATCTCTGTAATCTTATCTAAAGTTGCGTACTCTTCAATTCCCGGTGAATGCTTAAGTACATCGATATACTTATCTAGGTTTAAGACCCTTAAATAGCTATATATGTCCTTAATCTTAGCACTAAGCTCCTTCAAGTGCTTGGTTATCATTTTCTCGAAATCAACCTCAATAGCGTCTAGATTATCCATAACTCTCACGGGTGTATCTGTTAGTGATTTATCAAGGACATCTCCTAAATTATGTGCAGGGTCTAGGGAGACTATTAATGTCTTAATACCTTCTTTAGCTAACTTAACTGCATATGATGCTGCACATGTAGTCTTACCTACACCCCCCTTACCTATGAAGAAATAAGTCCTAAACTTACTACTCATTTAATCACCTCTTAAGTTATTTCGAATAACCCTGCCATTTCACCTAGCATGTCGTCAAGACGCTCACTAACCCTACTCATGATTACTAGCTCTCTAGCCATGTAGGGCATTAACCTAAGTGATATGCTTGTTGGAGGGCTAGGTAGTCCTATGAATGAGCCCAGTAGTATTAGGGCGAATATGTTCTCCAACTCCCTTAACTCAACCTCAATATACTCAGTTGACTTAGCCCTTAAGGTACCGGATAGCGCATTAAGAAACCTTCTTACTAAACCTTCTTTAACCACTTCCTCAGTACCCCTCCGAATCAATATTGTACTTCAATATTTTTAAATAGGTACCTCTGCACCAATGAAAATTTCTCTCATTCACGTATTCATCTATTAAACAGTATTTACCTACTTAAACTATTTAATTTTAGGTTAAATTTATTAAGAACTCCCTTTAGTTTTACTTGAGAGAGAAAGGTGTTATGGAATGGCGGCTACAACCCTAGTTATTGTCATAGGCTTAGCCATCTACGCACTATTCTACATGACCCACGGCAAGTACATTGAGAAGAACGTTGCTAAGGTAGATCCCAAGAGGGAGACCCCAGCTAAAAGGCTTTACGACGGTGTTGACTATGTACCAGCAAATAAATACGTACTATATGGGCACCACTTCGCAAGCATCGCTGGTGCTGGCCCGATACTTGGGCCGGCATTGGCTCTTGCATGGGGTTGGCTACCTACGTTATTATGGGTTTGGTTCGGTAATGTATTCATAGGTGTAGTTCATGATTACTTAGCCTTAATG
>CAZFJX010000030.1:0-5719 GCA_964519505.1 uncultured Desulfurococcales archaeon | reverse complement strand
ATAACGCCCTCCTTAATCACGGGTACTTCCTTAGTTAGGAATGCTAACCCATAAATGAATTCACCAACCCTTAAGATCCCAGCAATTAAGGCCGCATATATAGATATCTTGCCAGCACCTATAACGACCTCTTTAGCCCTTACAGACGTAGGTAGTAACGTAAAGCTTAAGAACTCAGTAAGCCATCCAAGAGTAACTATTAATGTGACTCTCCAAAACAACATGCATGTGGAGTTTAAGGCTTCTAGACCTAATTTAAGGCAGTCCTTAACCCCAGACGTAAATATTACGTGGAGATCCACCACGTAAAGTAGTAGTACCGTAGCCAGCGCTAGGGTTAGTAATGGATGTATAATAAATAGTGACCTAACCCAAGCCCTCAACACCCTTAACGCTATGTAGATACTACGCAAAAGTAACGAATTACCTATTAACCATAGAATTAAGGCTGTTAAGAACATTAAGAACCAGTAAGATCTAAGCCACTCATTCATGTCTAGACCTAACTTACTAACGTCAAGTAACTTAAGTAATTCTTTACTAATAGTGCTTAACTCATCGTTAGTTAATAACCCGTCCTTAAGGGCTGGGATAACAACGCTACCCACATAATCACTAAGTGGGTATATGAGGGTCCATGATAGAATCATTAAGGATAAGACCTTAAGAACGCCTCCAATTCCTCCGTAGGTACTTACCTCATTAATCACAATACCGTCCTGCATACTCAGTAAATGCCGTGATGCTTATCTTTTATGTATTATAGTACAGAACTGTCGCCTGTGTACGTATGTGTATTTTTACTTTGTGATTATGTGTTTAGTTATTGTTTTATGGTTGTTTTTAGTGTTAGTATTTATTAGGTGCTCGTAATATATTTTCCCTAAGTGCTGATTAAGTTGGTGAGTATGTGTAGCGGTCGCTTAATTGATGAGGTGCTTCGTTACTGCTTTAAGTTTAGGTTATTGCTTGCTGCGTTGGGTCTAGCATTATCCTTCACTTTATTCATGGCTCCCCCATACAATAAGGCAGGTCTCGTTAGGGCTGACCTTATTGTTTGGGGCACGACCTTACTTACAGGTGCCGCATTACTTAGTGATATATGGGGCTTCTATAGGTCTTACGGCCATGGATCAACACTTACTCTAAGCATAATCGCCTTCATATTCCTAATAGTAGCTAGGGTTAACTCACTCGTATATAGCATGGTAGTCACGGACTTCACAACACCGTTAATTGGTGGTTGCGTTGTTGATGCTCGTGCCTACCTAATGGCCATACACGTATTTACAGGTAGCGTACTTGGGGTTGCTGCCATAGCCATACATACAATATTCGGAGGTCCCTTAGTCCTAGTTAAAACACCACCATACGCAGAAGGATTCAGTACTGTTAAATCATGGTTAATCACCATTATTAATAAAGCCATAAACCACCCATTAATAACAGCATTCGCTATAGGCTTCATAATAAGGCTAATACCCGAGCTACGTTGGTGGCCATGGCCACTAGGCTGGGACCTACCCGAATACATAGCACACCTAGAAGACTTCCTACAAAACCCGAATCCATTCGCACCACACTTCTGGATGAGTGGTTACAGAAACATACCGCCATTATTAGATATGGTGTTAGCTCCATTCGCTGCTGTAATGGGAGCGTGGACAGTATTCAAAATATATCCAGTCGTAGCCTACGGACTCCTAATAGCGGGCACAACTTACCTCTCAAAGAAATTACTGCACTTCAGCAATAGATACGCAGTACTTACAGCGATAATAGCTTCATTATTCATAATGGACTTAAGGCTTTCATATGGGTACATGAGGCAGTTATTAGGTACGGCTTTATTAGTGTTCGCTATCACGTTTTTAGAACTAAGGAAGGAACGTGAAGACCTGCTAGGGCATGCACTACCATCGGCTTTGCTAGTATTAACAGCAATGTCCCATGAAGTTACGGCAGCCATGGCCGCATTATTAACACTGGTCCTTCTCCTTGACCTCCTAAGACATAAGAGGGAAAGGAAGCTAATTGCTCTCTACGTGATTGTTTTAGTTGCGATAGTAGCGCTTCTGCTATGGTATTCTAAGGGACCAGTATGGGGGAATATATACTTAGGTACGGTACCTCCAGGACTGGTTAGTTACCGTAATGTAGGTACTACAGTAAATGAGGTATTTATGTACTTAGTCGTTGGTTATGGTATCCTGATACCTCCAGCGCTTTTAGGGCTCAGTACTAAGAAAGTGTTTAAGCTTAGATACTACATCATTGCGACAGCGGTATTTCTCTTAGCAGGAATATCACCACTAATAGCTCCATACACATCAATAACTTCCTGGTGGAGATTCCTAATAAGCGCCTCTCCATTACTTATCCCGATGGTCATGTTAGGCTTGAAATCATGTAGAAGGGAACTACTAGCTATATATACTATACTAGCGGTATTTCCTGGGCTTTTCTTCGGTATATTAAACACCGAGGGTTACTACATAGGTAGGTTAACATCGTCATTAAGGGAGTTCCCGCCAGCGTTGACTCCACTACCTTCAGACACCAAGGCTCTTAATCAGCTACTAATGCTCAGTAAGGATGTTAGGAATCTAAATAGAGAAATACCTATTGTGGCCGAAAAAAGCGTTGCTAGATGGGTTCATTTAGGGATTAGGAACCCAGCACCTAACCAAATAATTAGGATACGAGGAAGGGTTAACTTAATTACTGCTTGTGAGTTCATGGCAAAGCTAAATAGGACAAACATATATATAGTGAGTACTAAAGAGCTTAACAAATTAATGGATGAGCTCCTAAAAACCTTAAACACAACCAAAGGCATTGAGTGTGGGCCTTACTACATAACAAAGCAGAACTTCACTAATATAGATATGGAGGTGTTCAGCATTAGGAACGATACTTACAGGATATACCTAGTAACCATCAAGACCCCTTAACCGGTACTTAACGTAACCACCTTAAGTACCTTAAGGTAAATAATAGTTAGAGTAGTCAGTAACGAGTAGGTGTATGGATGAAGGTACTTATTTTAGGTCTCGACGGCCTCGATGGCGTGTTAGTTGAGAGGTGGGGTATCAAGGAATATATGCAGTTATACCATGGCTCACACGACGTTACCGTGGCTGTTAAGCCTGGCGAACCCCTCTATACGCCGTTGATCTGGGCTGCTTTCTTATTGGGTAAGCCAGCATATCACTACGGGTTTACGTTCAGTAGAATAGATATGGAGAAGCAGAAGGCTGCTTACGGCATACTATCACCTCTATACGTAATTAGGCTTAAGTTACTCGGTAGGAGGAAGTTAGGTATTAGGAGATTACTCGCTAAGCTAGGCATATATAACGTTAAGAAAGCGGTTGAGAAAGCCTATGAGATCGAGGTATTGCCTAAGGAGGCTATGAGGGACGTACTTACTGAGGTAGCTAAGGGGTTAGGGTTTAGGGTATGGGTTAAGGAGTTCCCAGGGTTAGGTGACCCTAAGTATGCTGAGGTTAGGGTTACGTTTAGTCACTACCTTGACTTACCGTTAAAGGATAGGTTGAGGAAGCTTGATGAGATATATGAGTACTCCATAAACATGTTGAGGGAGTCCGTAAATGCTTTAAGGGACCATGACCTAGTCCTTTACTATACCGCACTCCCTGATGAAGCCAACCATATGCTCTATAGACCACGTAACTTAAAGCTAATGACCTTACTGGCTACTTACTATAAGAAGTTAGCTAAGCAAATAAGCTCCTTCATAAGCGGCTTAACTAATACTGCTGTCTTAATGGTTAGTGACCATGGTTACGACCCTAGTAAGCATGAGCATAGCGAGGTAGGTTTCTGGAGCTTAAACATCAAGCCACCATACACCCCGAGAACCATACTTGACTTTAAGGAACTCATACTTATGCTACTTAAGCAGTAGGTGCTTTAGATGGGTGTGTTTATTGCTTGGAGGAAGTTAGGTAGGAGGACACGTGACTTAGCTAATGAGTTAGGTTTTAAGCTTAAGTTCGTACCTTACGGGCCGCCATACATTAGGTCATACCTCGAAACAGTTAGGTTCATTAAGGAGACTAAGCCTGATGTTGTTATTGCTCAATTACCTCAAGGCCCTTTACTATGGGTCTTAGCTAGATTAAGAGGTAAGTTTGAGTTCAAGCTTATTGCTGACACACATACAGGTTTCTTTGTTTATGATGGTTTTAAGGGGTGGTTGCTTAACGCGCCTTTCAAGAAGTACTTAAGGGTTTGTGACTTAGTTATAGTCCATAATGAAGACATGCTTAACTTACTACCTACAGAAATTAGGGGTAAGTCCTTAGTTCTTTACGATCCGCTGCCTAAGCCTATCGATAACCCTAAGAGAGTTATTGATGGTGACTACATAGTAATGCCTGCCTCGTGGGGTCCTGATGAACCTATAGAGTACGTGATTAAGGAATACTTAAGGTCTAGATGTGGGCTGAAGTTAGTGATTACTGGCAACTACTTAAGGAAGAAACACATGTATGAGAGGTTTAAGGATAACCCTCGCGTAGTGTTTACCGGATACTTAAGCGTCCATGACTATTACTCATTGATAAGCTTCGCTAAGTTGGTTGTGGCAGCAACAACCCGTGAGTACACAATGCTATCAGCCGCTTGGGAAGCAATCTCTTACGAAAAACCCCTAATAGTCTCTTACACAAAAACACTCCACAACATACTTGGTGATACACCACTATACTTCAACCCCTCAATCACTAACGAGTTAAGTAACATACTAAACATAGTAGAGGGAAAGCTTCAGGAACTTAAAGAGGGAATCACTAAGCTTAAGGAAAACCTACAGAAGACCTACAGGGAGCAATTAAGTAAGCTTAAGGAGTACCTAAGAGGTACTGCGGGCCCTCATTAGCTTAGCTACCCTCTTAGCCACCTCATACTTAGGTCTCTTAGCTACCTTCTTAACACCCTTCACCTCAAACCAAGGGACTAAGCGGAGGATGCTACGTCTACTTCCGCACCAGTGGCTGAAGGCGTTACCCTCACCTAAACACTCACCATGGTCTGAAGTAATCACCACCTTAAGCCCCTCATCAAGTAAGTCCCTCACTAACGGGGTTATCTCGTAGAGCACCGTAAATAAGTTCCCTCTATACGCTCTACGTAGGCCCTCAACACCGATTAGCCTCCTATAGGCATCCATAGGTAGTGCTGGCGGTAGCTTAAGTAACTCCCTAATCCTCCATGTAAATCCATAGCCAACGTCTATGGTTTTCCTCAAGAGCTTCTCAGCTATATTCTCGACCCTCCTATAATACCTCACCATACGTGGCTCCCTAACCCAGAAGGAAGTAATCCCCATGAGCACATCTCCTTTAACTACGTCAGGTTTTGAGAACCCTATGATGTACTTCTTAAAAATTATGTAGGGTGCATGTGGCTGTAGGTAATGGATTATTAATCTCTTACCCCAGAACCTATAGAGTGTCTTTACTGCATGTATGTTTACGTCTTGAGGGAAGACCGTACCGTAAGTATCATTCCACGCGTACTCCCAAACATCTATTATCCTACCGAAATGCTTCCTAGGGAAGAAATCACCTATAGGGCAGTAAGAATTAACGTACGGATTACCAGAAACGTAGACAATATCAGGGTAGTGATCCGTGAAGTTCTTAACCAACCACTCATAAGTACATGAACCAAGCGAGACAGCCCTAACTAA
>CAZFJX010000029.1:5617-6250 GCA_964519505.1 uncultured Desulfurococcales archaeon | reverse complement strand
CATACCTAGAGGGCTAACTATCGACGTAAGACCTAAAGCACTCATGGAGCTATGGAGTAAGTATAGCGCTAAGGGGTTGTTGGAGCCAGCCATATACGTTTACGGCTACGGGGATGGTGGTGGGGGGCCTACTGAGGAAATGATACTTAAGCTAAATATATACGGTAGGACTCCAGGACTCCCTAAGATAAGGCATGGAGTTTTTGATGAGGTTGTTAGTAAGGCGTTAGCGGTCAGTGATGACTTAGTGCCTAGATGGTATGGTGAGATCTACTTAGAGAACCATAGAGGGACCTACACAACTAACATAGAGATTAAGAAACTAATTCATGACCTCAGAATAATATTAAGACAGTTAGAGATCCTAAGCTCAATAACCCATGCCCTCGGTCTAAAGGAGTACCCTCAAGAGAAAGTTAGGCAGTTATGGGAGGTTTTACTCACGAACCAATTCCATGACATCATTACTGGAGCCGTCAACTATGAAGGTCATGAGGTAGCTGTTAAGGAGCTTAAGCAGGTGATTAATGAGGCTACTAAGGAGCTTAATGAGGTCATGAACCACTTAGTTAATTACGTAAGTACCAAAGGTGATGGTGTACTTCTCTTTAATACCTTACCCTGGGGTAGGGA
>CAZFJX010000029.1:0-5607 GCA_964519505.1 uncultured Desulfurococcales archaeon | reverse complement strand
GTACTTACTGAGTTAGTTATTGATAAGGGTAAGGTACCTACCGATAATGAGGGACGTAAGCTACCGACGCAGGTGATTCAGGATCTTGGGGATAAGGTGAAGGTTCTCGTACCTATTATGGTACCACCGATGGGCTACACAACTATATATGTTAAGCATGGTGAGTTAAGTACTGAAGTGAAGAATCCAGCATTGATTAAGGAGACCCATGAAGGGTTCGTCCTTGAGAATAAGTACTTAAGGCTAATAGTGAGTAGGGAGGGCACCATAATCTCTATATACGATAAGGAAGTCGGTAGGGAAGTGCTGAAGGGTGAGAGTAATGTGTTTATGGCTTATGAAGATAGACCTTACTTCTGGGATGCTTGGAATATAGATAAGCATTATGAGGAGGTATCATGGAGGGTTGGTGATGTAGTTAAGTGTGAGGTTGATGAGAGGGGTCCTTTAAGAGTCAGTATTAGATTTGTTAAGAGGTTTAGGAAGTCCGCTATAGAGCAGACAATCTACTTAAGCTACAATAGTAGGAGGGTTGATGTAGTAACCACTATCGACTGGCATGAAAGGAACGTACTGCTTAAGGTATGGTTCGAGCCTAACGTAAACACGTATATAGCTACCTATGAAGTCCCTTACGGGGTTTACGAACGCCCAACACATAGGAATACGTCGTGGGAGGAAGCCAAGTATGAGGTCCCTGGACTTAACTGGGTTGATATGTCTGAGGGCGATTACGGCCTAGCAATAATTAATAATGGAGCACGGCACGGGTACACAACGTACTTCAATAAATTAAGCCTAACACTTATTAAATCACCCACATACCCCAACCCACTATCTGACTACGGTAAATTCGCCTTCACATACTCAATATACCCACATAAGGGAGATTGGAGAGTCGGGAACGTACCTAAGGTAGCTAAAGAACTCAATGAGCCATTAATTACTCATAGAACTACGGAAAACCCTGGAGGCGTCTTAAGTGATGAGCAATCATTTATTGAGGTAAATAAGGACAACGTAATTATCGAGGTACTTAAGACATGTGAGGACATGAATAGGTGCTTAGTAATTAGGACTTACGAAGCTAAAGGACTAACCACCAAAGCGAGAGTAACTATGAATATACAGACAACAAATATTGAATGTTATGAAACAGATCTACTTGAGGTTAACGACGAGCCCTTAAGATGTGCAGAAGGTATAGAACTAGAGTTTAAACCGTATGAAATAAAGACACTCAAAATATTCCTGAGTCCCTCCAGCAACACCTAACCAGTAATTCTTATATTTAAGCTATTAAGCATGAGCTACTTACATCAAGATACGAGTCTTAAGGAAATATATATAGGGAATATAATATATAAAACGGGTTAGCCTATGAGTGAGGGCAAATTACCACTTAGGTACTTACCTTTAGCTTGGTTAGGGCTTATACTTGCTATTATATCGTTCATTATTCTAAGTGCCTATGCTGAAGGAGACTTAATACCAATTACTGAGAGAATGGGATGTTAATCTAGATGCTTTCTTCATGATCATTCATGAGATAGGCTTACTTTGTGCAGTTATCATAACATTATATTCATTATCAAGAAGAGGAATAAGACTTAGTGATTTAGGTTTAGGGAGAATGTTCAGAGCTACATGGGTCTTATATTCCATTATCGGTTTCATCATAGCCATACCGTTATACCCCCTAAAGAAAATCTCCTCAATTACTGGTGCCAACACTATCGCTGCAGTAATGACTAAATACCGAGTGATGAACGAAACACGAACCTCCCTTCACCCCGCCAAAACATCCTTAACCCAATGGGTTTAATGATGAATTCAATAGCGGGGCATTCATACCATCATACCTATACATAAAGACTAGAAGCCTATATCCAGCAATGCTTATGCACGCATTAAATAACATATTCGCCTACATAATCATTCCAACTATAATGTAGGCGAATCATCTACGTAAAACAAGCACTATCAACATAAAATGCATCGCAGATACATTGCTTTCGGAACATCCTCCTTAACGTAATGCTTTCTTAAGTTCATTAGCTTATGTCTATACCTTAATACATGGAGGATAATGATTATAGTAACTATGAGGTCCATGATAATTGCAGATGTCGAAACCCCTGCTAGGGGTGCTTATGGGGCCGCCTTGATTAATACAGCCCCATAACATACGATCTATGAGGCCGTTATGAAGCCCACGCCTGCCGTGATTAGCGTCCGTCTATATCTAAGTCATTTATTGCAGCTTAAATTCTAGTATCATGTGGTTACATTATCACAGCAGTAACCAGCCCGTTAGGTACTTAATTCCGTTAGGCTCGATCACTATCTATAGTTCTAAGCTCTTTGGATGATGTTATAGAGAAGTTGAGTTTCTTGAAAGTAGGTTAGGTATTGTGGATTTGATTCGGTCTATTTCTAGGGAGTGTTTACTCGCTTCAGTGTGCTTTTATTAGGTTTAGTTCTCTATATATCTATGGGGCAGTATCGGTTTGGTTAGTGTTGAGCTTATTGCTATACCGAGGAGTGCCGCTCGAAGATTAAGGGCTGAGGCTGAAAGACGTGGTTTAAGTCTTGAGGAGTATTTAGTAGAGCTTGCTACGCAGAATCTAGACCCTGCGGATAAGGCTAGGGAGTATATTGAGGCTGCTAAGGAGTTGTTAGAGCAGGCTAGGGAGGAACTTGAGGAAGGTGATGTTAGGCAAGCAGCTGAAAAAGCTTGGGGAGCTACAGCACTGTCCGTAAAAGCCTACGCAGCATGGAGGGATAAGAAGAGATTAGAGAGCCATGGTGAGTTATGGAGGTATACATTAGTGCTACGTAGGGAGTTAGGGAAATGGGTTAGTGACTCATGGAATGCTGGTCAAAGCATGCATACGTGTTTCTACGAAGGCTGGTGTGTTAAGGAGCATATAGAAGACGCAATAGAGAGAATAGAGGAACTCATTAAGGCCGTAGAAAATAAAATTAAGAAATGAGCTCCCTAAGTAAATACTATACCATTAATTCACTACGTACTCAGCTTCAAAATAGAGTGGTGCAATGATACGACGAACTCTAAACCTCCGTATGTGTGAGTATGCCGTATATCGCGTCGCTTAATAAGACACCACAAACCATTAGGGTTAAGACGTAGCTAAGCCCTCCCCTAGTAGGTATAGGGGTCTGGAGGATAAGTATGATTGATTATTTTCTTAACTCATTGGTTACAACCTCCCTGATAACTGAGTCAAGGTCGTAGTATGTGAGATTGTTCATTATTGTTATAGCGGCGTGGATAGAGTCGAAGAACGTGAGTTCAGAATACCTTGCTCTTAGCTCTGATGCGTAGACCAGTTCCCTCAACCCTAACTGTGGGTACTGCGGTTTAGTGTATCTCTCAACTATAGTCCCTATAGCATTTAGGGCTCTGCCTATATCACTATCTTTAGAGCCTTTAGACCTCAAGATAAGGGATAGCTCTATAGGTGCGACAGGAGATATATAAAGTAAAATCTCCCTTCTTCTAGCTTCCTCAAGCACCTTCATAGCCCACTCATGATGCCTATCTCTAGGATTGAGAGCTAGCAAAAACCCCGTCTCAACAAGTACTCTTAAAACCATCTTAACGACCCTTACCCTCCTTAACGAGCTTCAAAGCCTCTTCCTCAACAGCTTTCCTCACGCTACGATCAAAGGTTAAATCCCCTAGTACCTCCTCCAACACCTTAAACGGGTCTTCACACCTTTCAATAACTATCTTATCACCGTGAATGGACACTAGCACCTCATCACCTTCTCGAATACCTAGGGCTTCCCGAAACTCCTTAGGAAGAACAATCCTACCCTTAGCATCAACACGTACTCTAACACTCAAAGTCCCACCAAATATAGGTATTGAATCCCACTAATAAATATATTTCCCACAGCTTTAGGATTTTATGGTTTAAGGGTTATTTACTTGTTGATGTTAATGAGAATAACGTTACTATATTAGTTGATGGGGTAATATACCTCTTTGGGGCCTATATGAAGAAGCTGTCCTAGGTTGCTATTTCAGTAGGAAGTAAAGTACAATGGTACTTTACTTCCAAGGAAAATACTATAAACTCCATAGCAAGAAGTCTAGGAGTAAGAAGATTTTAAGGAAGCTTAGGAAGAAAAGAAACTCGGTATTAAGTGAGATGTTAATATGAGTTACTGCCTGTATAAAACCTATGTATGTTTTTAATTCTGCTGATAGTTCTAACCTGTTGATCAGGTAAAACCTTTCATCTTTCCGTGAATTAGTGTATGTAATACACATGGCCGAATACGGGTAATGTAAGTAAATCTTTGTGATCTATTGCGGGATACCCCATGACTATCGAATGAACAGCGTAATTAAGCATGTTTAGATGACATTAAAACGGAGATAAACACTAGTGCTCTTATGTCCAAGTTTGTCGATAGAAAATGTCTATTTAAACAGGCAAAACTTTATCTGCTTCCTAAATCGGGATAGCTAATGGAGTAAAAGCATAGGAATACGCGATGCTACCAATAAAGTAACAATAATACATAATTATAAAGTAATGACTTTTTCCTGAGGTTATATTTGGTTATAGTTGCTACGCATTTATTAACTATGAATTTAATTAACCTACTACTATAGTAGGCATCCCTCTCATCTTGAAAGAGTTCAACCATAGACCTTTCTACACCTAAAACCTCGTCTTTGCTATAACGTATTTACTTACGCTTAAGGTTTCCCATGACGTATTTAAGTGATTCCCTTATTAATTTACTGTAGTGGGCAACCCCCCGTCTTCAATAACTACTGGCTTAGTTCCTTCCCCGATAATTCAACTAAGCCACTGTTACTACAGTTATTTTGTGTTCGGCTTTCGCATACGTAACACCATCCCTAAATAGAAACTTACTTTAGCGGTACAGTTAGTTTAAAACACTTAATATGCTCACATACCCCTTAAGCACTCTCTGCTAATTACTTCCTTAAGTCTCCTTGCATTTTCTTCAGGTATGGCGTCATATGTGAAGTTACCACCTCCTAACTCCATCCCTGCAGCATACTTAAGTACGCCATCACCCCTAAACACACCGTAGACCTCTATATGTAGATGGTAATAGTCGTAACTACCCTTCAGAGGTGCTTGGTGAAGTACCATGATGTAGGGCATAGGCTCACTAAATAATTTCTTAAGACCACAGAGAACCTTCTTAATAACCTCAGCTAACTCACTAACCTCCTGATTACTTAACTGAGTAAGTAGCTGAACATGCCTTTTAGGGTATATGTGGATCTCGTAAGGCCAGTGGGCATAGAATGGTAGGAAGGCGACCCATGGGCCCGTCTCATAAATTACCCTAACGCCATCTCTTAACTCCACTTTAACTATATCACAGAATAAGCACCTACCCCTACTTTCCCAATACTCCTTCGCGCTCATTAACTCCCTCTCGACCTTCGTAGGTATGAAGGACAGTACGTATATCTGGCTATGGGGGTGCTTAAGTGAGACCCCTATCCTATCGCCCTTATTCCTAAACCATAGGAAGTACTCGTAAATACCTTCATTAACATGCTTAAACATGAGGTCCTTTACAGCG
>CAZFJX010000028.1:0-6418 GCA_964519505.1 uncultured Desulfurococcales archaeon | reverse complement strand
TATTTCGTCCTCCTTGCATCTCACCAACAATTCTTCTATCTCGGGGAACTCCTCCATAACACCGGATCTCTTCAGCTCCCTAACTACCTCCTTTGATATGAATCCCTTCCTAACTTGTAATATTCCCTTCGTTAGGTAATAGTATCCCGACCATGGATCCATGAATAGGGGTGGGACGCTTGGTTAAAAAAGTTAATGTTTTAAAACCATCCGTTAAATTTCATTCATGGGTGATGAAAAGAAATTTCGGGATTTGATGAGGATTCTCGGATTGGAAGAATTTATACCATACATCGAGAGACCCTCGGAGGATTTCCTGAGATTTCTCGAGTTCATCTCCAGACAGAAAGTGGAAGAGGTCATGGAGCTCGTCAGGAGGTATGGAGAATGGAAGAGGAAGAGATATGTATAGCCCTTAGGGAAATCTCTAAGAAATTCTCGGAAACAGCGATAAAAGCTTATGAGGAGGGAGACATATATACGTTTATAGATTCCCTGGAATGTGCAATAAAAACACTGACACTATACGAAAAAATGGGATGTGAGAAGATATTCAGGAAAGTTCTTGGTTGATACATCAACTTTTCAGTATCTCATCCAATATTTCCCTTATCCTTGGAGAAACGAGTGCCCTCAATTCTTGGACTCTCTCGTAATTTCCGAGCTTCGCTGCCTTTTCTATGGTTTCGAGGGATGCCTTTATATCTTCGTGTATCTCCTTAGTGCATCCAAGTCTTCCCAGCTCATCGAGATATTTCTCCATAAGCCTGAACTTCGCGATCATAGCATCGTAGTTTCCTCTTGAGAATTCCTCGTAGGATTCGGTCCACAATTCCTTTACGTTACAGTATATCTCTACGCATCTCTTAATCTCAGTATTCTTCCTCAAAATATTCGACCTCGGTGTATATGGTGCTGAGCCCGGGGAATTTCAGCTTTATCCGTGGGACTTCAGGACCCGTGATGAATCCCCCAGTTAACGCTTTCCATTCAAGCTCGAGGTATTCCCCACTAACTTCTCCCCTCTTCTCCATTTCATCGTATATCTTCCTGAGTTTCTCGTAGGCCTCCCTATCGCCCATGTCCTCTATGTGTATGCTCAGGGACATCTCCTCGTAGTCGACGTCGAGCTCCCATCCACCGCCGAAATAGTAATCGTATCCCCTTCTCTTCACCTCCTCCAAGAACTTCTTAGCCATCTCTACGGCCTCTGTTTCCGATGTCCATCTGACCCTCTCGTTCGTTTCCTCGAGTACCCTCTTCCTTGGTCTTATATCCGTGCTGTTCATGAAGTCCAGTGCAACGTCCGCTATTTCCTCAGCAACAGCCTCGCTTCCCCATGGGGATGGGATGCCGAATATGACAGCGAACGGATTAGCGTCCCATCCTCCCTTGAATCCTTCAGCGTTCATGTGTTGCATGAAATGGGCAGTCTCGTGGATTACGACTTGCATGTAATCTTCGGCGTACTCGTTGACGGATTTTAATCCTAGGGAGCACATGACCTCTTCCGCGAATCTCCAGGACTCGTTTATGGTTATGACACCCTCATAGTCTATGTAGGATCCCTTTGGTTCTCCGTCCCTGGTAGCCGTCGTTAACGGGGTTGGAGGGGGTACTATTATGGGGAATCTTATCGTGAACGCCGTCATGACGGATGGATGCTCGTGGAATTCCTCGGGGGATGCCCTTTCCACGAAATATTTCCTGACGCATATGTGGTGATCCCTTCCCCCGAATTCGTAGTTCTTGCATAGGAATTCCTTCTCCTCCATATCCAAGGATTCCATTATTTTCCTGGATGTATCCTCGGAATCCGTTGCCAAGCCCATTATCTCGCCGTCCCTCAACAATATCCTGAAGTTCTCCCTTGAATAAACACTGTATCCGTATTTCTTCGAGAGATCCTTGGCTTTCTCGAGACCTTCCATCGGTTTCTCTTCCCTGAAGAATTCCACATCGTCCAGATCGACGTCCTCTATGAATTCCCTCCTGCCAGCTAATTCCTCCACGACCGTCTTGGTAACTATGCTGCATACCGTTCTGCATTCATCTTCCCTGCATATTACGGAGCAACCGACTTTTTCCTTCCGAACCTCTTCCATCATATCGACCACTTCAAGAGCATTATTATAGCTTCAAGGAATCCGTATCCCATGGATCTCAATCTCTTGTAAGCATCGAGAAAACCT
The DNA here is from genome assembly GCA_964519505.1 of uncultured Desulfurococcales archaeon. Classification (GTDB taxonomy): domain Archaea; phylum Thermoproteota; class Thermoprotei_A; order Sulfolobales; family CAZFJX01; genus CAZFJX01. The sequence goes on along the minus strand of CAZFJX010000028.1, from coordinate 4,226 downwards.
ATTCTCCCGATCTTATAATCCATTTTTAATTTCTCCAGGGGTGGGATTCCGGCTATCCTTATTATCAATTTCTTCGCTATATCCACACCTTTATCCGTAACGAATCTTATATCAGCCTGGTATTCTCCCGGTGATAGAGGGAGATCCGAGAAGATCAAGGTATCTCCGGTTTTGGGTGGGAGATGATACGTGAGGATATCCTCGTATACCAAGCCCGTCACGTTCTTTATCCTGAGATATATCGTTACCGTCTGATATTCCGGTAACTTGTTCTTGAAGGTTATCCTGTCGGGACCCGTTATTATCTCCAAAGCTTCATGGGTCGTTACTTCGGCTATGTAAGCTGCGTATTCATAAGCTAGAGCCAATGGTATCAATAGTATCAACGCTATTACGGCCCTCTTCATGAAAAATAATCTCCTCATTAATTAATCTTTCTATTTAAGGAGGAACCACCATAGGACCAAGAAAAATGCCTTAAGCCAATGAACACCTTTTTCCCTCAGGAGACCGAATGCGTCCCAGAATCCTATCTTTCCTGATAGATACATTTCCCTTATATCATCTATCGTGAATTTCCTCCCTACTTCCTCCGTTATCCTAGCTATAGGTGGATGACTCATGTTGTATTTAGATGCGTAACCTCTACCTACACCACCGAACAAATGGAACACCTTTACCCTAACGTTCTTGTATACCTCAAGGGCTATGACCGTGTTGTGATCCCCCAGAACTCTAGCCAATATTTTCCCACTATAGATTCCCTCCCTATCGGGAGCTATTATGAGGACACCCACCTTCGCAGATCCCCCTGGATTCAGGGTTACCAAGTTCGTGGATAGCATGACGAAATCCAGGGTCGAGTATAGATGTACCTGGGCCGGCTCGTCACCATCGTTATACACCCTTATGTATCCCTGCCATCTTCCACCACATGGAAGTTCTATATCCGCCATATCCGGACCAGAAATCCCCACGGATAATTTCGCGAACGATAAAGATGGAAATAAAAGTATTAGGAAAAGAAGGGTTCTCTTCAAGCGGAGAACACCCCCACGTATATAGTCGTCGTGTATTCCTGAGCTAGGATTCCGTTCGGTATATCCAAGAACCAGTAGATGTTCTTGGCCACGTTATATCCGTATCCGACGTTTGAATACAATATCTGGTAGACCGTATCGCAGCTCTTCTCAGCTAACCCTGTTTCGGTCGATTCACTGGGAGTAGAATCGTCGTCGAACGTTAGATAGCTTAGAGGAATGGTGAATGAACTGTCCGTTGATCCTACGAAATCTCCCGAGCCTTTTACCTGTATACTGAAGTTAACGTTGCTCTTAACGGTTACCACGGTAGGATTCTCGCTGGCGGGCACATCGTTCGTACCCGGAGATCCCGAGAAGGTTAGTGATGAATCGTCGAGGCTAGCGGATATGTATTCGTTCACACTGAACGTAACGTTCTTGCTAACCTTATTCCCAGCAGAGTCGGTTACGTTTACCCATAGGACCCATGTGGATGGTATAGCAGTTTCGTTCAGTCTTATCGCGAAGGTATAGTTTCCGTAGACGTTTGTTAGCGTTGGATACGAGCAGTCAGCCGTTATGAGGTGTGTATTCCCAGGTCCGATCTCCGAGAAACTCAGTGTATCGTTATCGAACTTGAAAGTATAGTGATACCTCGTTGAATCGGGGGAATTTAGGGAGTTGTTGTATAACGTCAGGGTTATGTTCTCTATGTCTTTAAGTGAATTCGAATCCGTCACGTTTACGATTATGTAATATTCCGTTGCTGGATCGAGGGAGCTCACGGGTGTGCCCGTCGTTTCCGTGATCCATATGTTACTTATGGAAGGAGCTGTGTTGCTCACGGTAGCCGTGGCCGTTATCGCCGCGAGCGATAGTTGCATCGATAGTAGTAAAACCCAAGGTATCACTTCGACCTTCATGGGATTATTTTTTTCAATTTTGTGAAATATCTTTGTGGCAAAAAACGTAACTATTAGTGACGGAGATGGGACAACGGCGAGCAAAGTTACGCTCAGAGTCAGGATATCGAAGAAATTATACGATGAGATACAGAAGATATGCAAGGAATACGATTACGACGTGGGGGAATTCACTAGGGAAGCCATAAGGAGGTTCATAGCATATCTGAAGACTAAGAGAAAGTTATATTCGGAGAGAGTTACTAATAAAACTTCTTCTTGAGGTATTCCTCTAACGTGGGAGACTCGTTGATTAGATCCCTTCCTATAATGATGTGGATATCATCCGGAAGAGTACTCGATACGAGACATTTTACGCTTAGAATTTCGCCATCTATTTCAAGATCGGTATGACAAACCTCCTCTATTTCAGTTAATCCTGCTACACCTATTCCTACTATTTTGCTCTTCAATTTCTCCAAACATCCCAATTCTTCGGCTATATCTTTGTGGATAACGCAACCTATAGCACCTGTATCTAGTAGAGCCGTTATGGGAATTTTCTTATCTTCATGGGACGCTACCACTCGTATAACGGGATACCTCATAGGAACACCTTTTTCATGAAAACTTTCCCCCCTAGATCGACCCTACCATCCTTGATTTTTATACCCCACAATTCATCGAGAACCTTCAGAGTTCTCCTTCCAATTATCACTTGATCCTCTATATCATCGGATACTTTGAACAACGTATGATAAGCGTATGCGTACATCCCCCACCCCTTAACGTATATGGATGCCGTGCATACATCATCATGGCACCCGAGTTCTTCCGCTATCTCCCTCTTCATGTAGTTATTTTCGTGATATTCGCTACATAGAGCTTCTACTTCCACACCCTTCCCATCCTTCACGATCAGACACTCGAAGGTGGGTTTTCTCCTGACCATGATCGGAAAATTACTTGAGAGTTAAAAAATTTAACTGAAGAACCCCGAGATCGCTATTATAGCCATTATCAGCTCGACTGCTTCAGCCTCAGGATCGGATAGATATCCCAGGAAATCGTTCGTGAATCCACTCCTATGATAATCGGCCCATAGTCCTAGTCCATAGAATTTCTTGCTGAATGGATATAACCACATTATTCCTGCAGCATCTAGCGTATCCAAAAGCATGTGTGAGAGATGTCCCGCCAGCAAAGGCAACCCCCATCCTGATTTTATCAGCTCAAAGATTACGAAACCGAGCAATCCCCAGATAGGAGTATGCCAGAAATGAGCCCTGTAATCGTGAGGGAATATGGTGTAGTTTATTATCTTATCTAGGAGGAAAAGGTGTGGCCAGAAAACTGCCCCTATTATGGCTGGGATGGGATCCAATTTGAAGTATCTCCATAGGATTATTCCGGCGGAGAGATGAGCGAACCAAGGCATGAATTGAAAAAACACGAGAAATATTTATATTTTCCTTATGAATTCCGTACATGGAGAAGTTCAAGACCTTCAAGAGTTGCCCCATCGCAATCGAGGACGTGATAATAAAGAAGGATGGTCGTGTGATTAACACGAAAGCCATATTTGATTGTAGAATCGTTGACATCCTCCCGCACTAAAGTGCGAGGATTCCTTGCGGGGAGGTTTGCAGTCCTCCGTTTTGGAGGACTGCGGGGTGTGTCAGCACCCCGTTATCCCTACCCCTCCAAGAGGGGTTCGGGATTATAGCTTTACACTTTTTAGCGATATTCAAACAACCTACAACATCAGCATTCATGATTTGGTTGCATTTTGGACAGTGGAACAATCCTCTCGTTATTCTTCTACCCTTAGTTCCGCAGAATGGACAAACTGAAGACGTATTGCTCTCTTTAACCAATTTAACTTTGATTCCGAAGTTTTCTGCTGTAGTGATTAAACGGTTGATGATGTATCTAAAACTCCAGAAGTTGTGAATTATTGCGTTAGCCTTACTACTTTTGCCGTTGTTTTGTCTTATTCCTCTAACATCTCCAACGACAATCTCAGTTACTCCCTTCTCGTAGCAGAGTTTGACGAAACGATAAACGATAGTATTAACAGCATGTCTAAACCTAAGTTGTCTCTTTCGGTAGTATTTTCTGATTCTCTTCGTTGTATCTACTCCATTGACTTTCTTGGCTATCGATTGGTAGTGAGAAATCTTCTTAGTCCAATACCACCAACCTGCTAAAAGAGGTCTACCTGAAAAAGCGATAGGTTGTTTCTCTCCTTCAATCCAAGCTGTTATGATGTTTATTACTCCTAAGTCCACGAAAGCTCTCT
>CAZFJX010000027.1:6776-7070 GCA_964519505.1 uncultured Desulfurococcales archaeon | reverse complement strand
CTCTAGCCACGGTAATCCCTAAGGACGTAGGTTTTGAGGGTAGGGATCAGGACGGTACTGACCAGTTTAACATAGCTCTTAACTATGGCTATGGACTACTCTATAGTGAGTGTTGGAAGGCTTTAGTGCTTGCAGGTCTAGACCCTTACGCAGGGTTCCTACATACTGATAGGTCTGGTAAGCCTACGCTGGTCTTCGACTTCGTTGAGATGTTTAGGGTTGTTGCTGTTGACTCATTACTGGTTAGGTTATTTAGGTCTGGTTGGAGGTGCTCAGTAAGTAATGGTTTACTTG
>CAZFJX010000027.1:0-6766 GCA_964519505.1 uncultured Desulfurococcales archaeon | reverse complement strand
AGCATAAGTCTAGGTTAGAGATCATTAAGTACTTCATGGAAAACCTTGATAAGAGGTTTAAGGTCTGTAGTTATGATAGCCCCTCACAGACGTTGAGGCAGTGGGTTAAGGGTGTTGCTAGGGACTTAGCTAGGTCATTACTTAACAGTAAGGTATTTTCAGGACCTATATTTAGGTGGTGATGGTGAGGGTACTCGTTATTTACGACATAAGCGATAACGCCATCAGGTCTAAGCTAGCTGACGACCTAATTAGGTTAGGACTTACTAGGATTCAGAGATCTGCCTTTATGGGCTACATAAACTCATCTAGGTGGAAGGACTTAGTTAGGGTTTGCCAGAGGTGGTGTAGGGGTCCTAATGACGTTATACACATAGTTCCTTTATGTGATTATGATTGGAGGAAGGTTAGGGTTTTCGGTAGGCCATACAGTCATAAGCCCTTAGGTTCCGGGGTGATTACCTATGTTTAACCTGGTTAAGGAACCAGACTACGTTACTGCCATCGATGTTAAAGAGTATACTTACTGCCCAGTAATTCCGTGGGTCATGAGTAACTTCATGGTTACTGAACCGGTAAGTAGGAGTATGGAGTTTGGTGTTGTTGATGTTAACTATAAGGTTAAGGTGGCTGATGAATTAAGGCTACCTAAGCCTAGGTCTTATGAGGTGAGCGTAGTTAGTAAGTCGTTAAGAGCCGCTGGACGTGTGGACGTTATTGCTGGCTCTAGGAGGGTATGTATTGCTGAGATTAAGAGATATATGAGGAGGAGGTTTAAGCACTTCGAGACCCAACTAAAGTTCTACGCATACTTAGTCACTAAGGAATTAAGGCCCGTAGAGAAAGCATACCTAGTCATGGGCAGTAAGGTAATCAAGTATAGGGTCGAGTATGAGGACCTAAAACACATAGAGAAACTCATTAAGGAAGTACGTGAAGTAAAGCAATCACCAACACCACCAAAACATAACCCAATACCAAACCAATGCGCAAACTGCTGGTACAGAAAATACTGCCCATATACCTAAATTGTTAGCTAGGCATACATACCCGACATAGGCATTAAAGTGTTATTAAAGCCTTATATCCCTCTAATACCTTACTTTAGTTAGGTGATGATTACTTAAGCTAAGGTGTGTCTATGTCTTACGAAATCACTGAGGTGGTGCCTGCAGTAAGTAGTTACCCTACCTTCATTACTTCCTCAATACATTTAGGTACCTCACTCGTTGGGATATCCCCATGTGTGTTTAGGCTTAAGGAGCTATCAAGCTTGTCTAGTGAGTTTAGAAGGGTTTTTAGTAGTAGGCTCTTAACGATGCTTAATGATTATGTTAATAAACTACTAAGTGATTTTATTGAGCCCTTACTTAATACTAAGACCCCAGATCTCGATAATGTATTTACTAAGTTATTAAGTGAGTTCTCAATGTACCTATCAACAATTACTTCAGTCCTTAACGCTCCAATATTAGCGCTTAAGAATGAGGAAGAGATAGTTAGTGAGTTAAGTAAATTGGTGAGTTTAGAGGAGAGGGTTTATTCTTTAATAGCTAATGAAGTTAGGCGTAGAGGTAGTAAGGTACCTAATGATGTTGAGGGCGTTGTTTACGGGCTAGCCATGCTTATTGACTATGACCTATGGGTGATTAATAAATTAAGTAAGTATGGGCTTCATGGACTTATAGAGAGACTCCAGACGCGTGCTCTTAATGAATTATCTGAGGCCGTTAGGTATAAGGCAGCACTAACGTACCTAGTAACCGCGACACTCACAGCCATATTAGGCATTGTTACTAAATATAACATGAACAACTTAAGTAAGTTAATCAAATGGACAAAGAAATACGCTGAAGAACTTGATGACTACATAGACACTTTAGACGTACTTGTGGAGGACGAGCTATATAGCGAAGTAATGAAGTATTTAGGTAAGTAGGCTTTGAATAAATGTACTCTTGAATTAACAAAATACTTTAGAAGAAAGTTAAAGAGGTTAGATAAAGCAATTATTGAGGCGGTCATGAAGAAGTTAAAGGAGCTTAGGGAAAATCCCTTTATTGGGAAACCACTTAAGGGGAGGATGAAGGGTGCATGGAGGATTCGCGTAAGGGGGAAGTATAGACTACTATACGTACCAAAGGAATGCCTCATACATGCCATAGACATAGGGCATAGAAAAACCATATATGATAAGTATTAAGTCTATAAATCCGCCCTAATCCTCTCATATGATCTTATGGTATTTAATAAAAGAGTTAACAGATTTAAAGTAAAGTGATGACTTAGCACCTCCACGATTAATTACCGATATATACTTATCACACATCATTAAGACCCCGCAGTAAATCCTTGATTTTATTAACTTCTCTACATCAATATCCCTCAAGTAGTTTGCATAGAGTACTGATGTTAAGTATTTAGCATCTTCCTCTGCGATGTCTTTTAATGCTTTATTAATTGCGGCCTGAGCTTTGCTTACATCTATATATAGGTTGTAGCCCCTTAGCTCAATACTTAGTTCAGTAAGTAGCTTTACTAGTGTGTTAGCGTCCCTATTGAGGTTTAACCTATTTCTTACGTTAATTAATCGGTTAACAGCTCTCGGTAATTCCCTATGTGCCTGATGATGAAAAAGTATCGGGTAAATAATATGTAGTGGATCACCATTACGTAACTTAATAACACGATCACTTATTAGTGCGTGAGTGATGTAGGCTGAGATCACTTCATGACCTGCGAATGAACCTATATTTTGATAGTAACTAAGTGCTTTACCTAAATCATGGAGTGCCCCAGCAAACATAGCGGTAGGCTCACTAAGTTTTAAATGATGCGCTAAGCAGTAACAGCACCTACCAACCATTACTAAATGATCAATAAGTAACTCCTTACCTTCAGAATCAGCCTTAAGGGTTAAGGCCGTATTCCTCATCATAACCACCGACACACTTAAGACCTAATAGAGAAATATTGATTCTTTCTGAATATTGCTTAAGGCATCTGCTTACCTTATTACACACCTTGCTAATTACTTTATACGTTGTGGTTAGTGGTTTCTCGATATAGTCCCAGATACGTATATCTAGTACACGTAGATTTAAAGAGTAATGGAAGCACTGGTCTATATCGTATAGGCATATCCTTAGTACAGCCTCAGGTTCTTGACCTACAATCTTCCTCCAGTACCCCTTTAAGTAATTAGCTGATACCTCTACGACATCTAGGGGTTCCTTATCTCTAAATACAACTAGTGGGATTAATGCTGATTCACGTATGGGTGAACTACCTAACTTAGTCTCTAAATTTTCTAGAATACCAGACATACATTCGCCAATGAGCATGGATGCGTACGTGTTTACGTACAGACTGTCGATTAATGACTTAAAATCGTTTAAGTACTCATTAAGTATGTTTACATACGAATACATCAGTGAGTCTATCTGACTAAGTACGTTATAAATACTTACTACATGAGGTCCTGAAACCCCATAACGCCAATCGATGCACATCTCTTTACCTATGGGCTTCAATGTTTGTGTAAGTCGTGTATCTTTACAGAGGGACCTACCTCTATGGTATATCTGTATAAGCATATCCCTAACTTTATCAATAACCTGCTTACCATATACTGCATAAGCGGACTTCATAGACTCTTTAGAAACACTTATGATACCTAAGGCATATTTACTTCTATTGCTAAGTATGTGCTCCTTACTCCTTAATACCCTGCCGAACCTCTGGATAAGTGACTCTAAGCTGGCTATCTCAGTTATTAATACATCGAAACTTAAGTTAACACCTGCCTCAAGTACTTGAGTAGAGATCACTAGACATCCTTGATCTTTCTCAATACACTTCTTTACTTCATCTACCTTACGCTCCTTCACACTCCTTATGAACCTTCCATGTATTAAGATGGGGGTTGTTTCTACGTATTGCTTCATTTTCTTATATACATGTATTGCCCTAACGACGGTATTTAGGACTATAAGTACGTTAAGTCCTTGCTGGGTTAGCTCCTTAACTAGGTTTATAATGTCATGACTTAATATATCCTTAGTAGTTACTACTGTTCTTAATTTACTTAAGTAGTTACTGATTAGATCCTTAAATCCCTCTATTGAGAATATGTCTATGTACCTAACAAACTCCTTAGGTATGTTAAGTGATTTACTATATATGTCCCTAATTACATCACCACCGACCACTATAACCTTAAACCCTTTCCTCCCGCACTCATTATATAGTATGTTTACTAATGTAGGTGCTATAGAGGCTGATGACCATATAACATTTGAGTTAAGGTCATTAATCATTACTGAGGTTAAGGATGTAATAATTGCTAGGGGCTTGATTAAATTCTCAAATTCAGTTGTTAATGCCTCATCACCTACTTTAAGTAGTATATGAGCTTCATCAAACATAATGAACCTATTGACAAAGGGCATTAACGCTAAATCCCAATGTGCTAACCCCCTATAAAGCTCTGTTAGTGGGGCGGCTAAATTAATCATTACGGCACTGTCATAGGTAGTTACTACTATAGGTCTAAGCATGTATGGGTCCTTAGGGACATCAATAACTCCCCCGTCAACATCCACCTCCATCTTACCTATACTTGCTTGATAACCAAGTACGTCACCCACATCACCTAAACCGCCACCCACTAATGCATTCACATACTCAGTCACTAAGTCCTTTAAGATACCTCTCAAGGGAAGTACATGTATTAACCCTACCTTACGCCCATTAGTAACGTACTTTAAGTTATGAACAAATAATGTGCTTTTACCGAAACCTGTAGGGGCTATCAGTACGGTAAGCTCGTTATTAACTACATCATTAAGTATTCTTTCCTGAACTTCACCTAATGTGACGGTCTCTCTCGATACACTCATGACCTAGCCCTATACATGATGTCTGCCAAGACATTAGCTAGAATGATTAAGGATCTACGTTCATGCTCCCTTACCGCTTCCTCCTCCTTACCCTTACTTACCTGAATGTTGAGTGCTTGCTCAATAGCCTTATCTAAGGGTAACCCCTCAACATCTGCGTATGTAGATAAGTCATTCATACTAACCCTAATCGAATCACCAATCATTAAAGCCCTCACATCCCTATCAGCAAGTATCCTAAGTACCTCGTAAGCATGTTGAAGAGCTGCCCTAAGCCTAACATCGATCAATGCATATATTAGGTGCTTAATACACGTACGTAACTTAGCGAAAGCCGTAAAGGTCTCAACTCTCCTACTTAACCTACTAGCAGCCATTAACGCATTAGCCAAGGTATTCATCAATAGACGACCATCATCAAGCCCTATACCTAAGCTATCTAATGAACGCCTTAGAGATAATGTTTCACTTAAAGAGATAACGTACTCATTGATTTTTATGAACCTCCTACCAGTACTTGAGAATACGTGGTTAGCTATACCTAAGCTACTTAACTCTGGTGAACTAGCGAATAGGTGTGCTAATGACTTAATGTACTTATGGAATATCTTGAGTAGTAAGTATAGCCTATGTACTTCGTAATCCTCATAGATATCTATGAAATTAAATTTAGATGTTAACTTAAGTGCGTAGGTAAACACTTTAGCAAGTAATTTAGCATCCATGTACTTAATACATATGTCTGGAGGAGCCTTAAGCGTTATGAAGAGATGGAACATATTGCCAGCAACAGCGAAATTAAGTACCTCAAAACCCAATACTGAAGCATGCATTAATGGGGCAACCTCAGGGCTACATCTAAGATCAACTTTACCTAGCCTAGGTGGGCCACTTACTGTTTTTACATCTTTAATTCCATGAAGCTTACCTAACTCAAAGAACCCGTCACTTATCATAACCCTAGGAAGAGTTAAAGCACCTTTCGGCGCACCTAGGTATATCTCTATATTGCGTCCATAACGAGTACTTACATTATTAATATCTAAGTATTTAATGAAGTCCTTCTGCTTAAGCACACCTACTAAGTCATTATAGAGAGCCCCCCTTAAATCTGCCTTACCTGAGACTGCCCTACCTAGTACTTTCCTAAGTGCGTTTAGGTCTGTAGGTACTAATGGTAATCTAGCCCTCCTAGCACCACTTACCACTAGGTTCTTGCTTAATACGTTAATCACGGCTTTAGAAAGCTTTACGGTATCAGCATTAGTCTCTATGTAGGTAATTCCCTTCGAGGGCTCTATACCTACCTTTATATATACGTCAGTAGGCGGTAAAGATGCTGTAGCTAATATTGAGAGCGTAATGAGTAAGTCCTGCCCTAAGGTCGTTGGTGGTAAGGCTATTTTCACCATAAGAAACCCCCTATCTAATCACGTACTTAGGTATTAATACATACGTCTCCTTAAGCTTACGTAGCTTAATTATGTAAGCCTTATTAGAGGGCCTTACCTTCACAGCCCCCTTTACAGGCACTATGAAGTGCTCGATAAGTTCTGAAGGCACCTTACCTAACTTAAATATGAACCACTCAAGTTGTGGTTTAGGTAACTCCACAACATCGTACTCACCTTCCACTTGTGTGGCTAATGACCTAGGAAATATGTATGGGGTCTCTACCTCATCAGCCTTATCAACTACCTCAAAGTCAATTAACTCAACATTATTAACAGAGATTATGGATTCCCTAGTACCTAACCTAGTGAGTCCCCAAACATATCTTTCTAATCCTTCCTTCCTAGCTACGAATAACGCCTCAATGAACGATCCAGGCATGAATACCTTACCGTAAGTCGCTATACCCCAAA
>CAZFJX010000026.1:0-9875 GCA_964519505.1 uncultured Desulfurococcales archaeon | reverse complement strand
ATCATCGTTTCCTATATGAATTGCTGGAGATGGTGATATGAATGGTGGTCTGCATCCTATGTAAAGTTCTTGGGTGTGAAGGAAAGGTGTCTATTGTTTGGTGCGGCGGCCGGGATTTGAACCCGGGATCTCCGGCTTTCCACGGCCCTTCAGGCTTGGGGGGCCGGCGTCCTAGACCAGGCTAGACGACCGCCGCCATCTACTGTAGTTCTTTGTAGGGCTTATAGTTTTTACCTCCTTAGTTATGCTTAAGGTTTATTAGTTTACTCATATTCTGATGTTAGGAGTGGTGATTAGTGAGGTTAGGTAAGCTTGACGTGATCATACTAGTGTTTATCTATGTGGTTTCACTGCTATCCTTATATTCACTCATAGTTTCCGTGCAGAACCCTACGTTACTCACATACGATAGGTTAAGTAACTTTACTAGGGCGGCAGCGCTCCTCCTAGTTATTTTCGGTATAGCTTACGTCGCGTTACCTAAGGAAATCCTCGGGTACTTACTCGATATCTCATCATTAATCATCATACCCCTACACTACGTACACTTAGTAACAACGCCTAGACTAACCTCAATAGTACCCATACCCCTCTTCGACATACTTAAAGGAACTACTAGATTAGGTAGTGAGTTCAGCATAATAACGCTAGACTTCGCCCAACTAGGCATACTAATACTCATATTAAGGCATAGAACCTACATAACCAACCTACTAAGGAAGGTCATTAAGAAGTATTAGTTCTTTAAGAGTACCTCTTAACTTAACCCCACGTTAGTAAAAGTTAATAAGGGTAGGTGTTAGTGAGTTTAGTGATGCCGCGGTAGTATAGCCCGGTCAAGTATGCGGGCCTCTCGAGCTAGGGATAAACCTGCTGGGGTAAGCCCGTGACCCGGGTTCAAATCCCGGCCGCGGCACCATTAAATTTTCTTTAGCATGACCTTAACCTCGTCATTGACATCTATTAACGCATAATAGCCTATGAGTAAGGGTCCTGGGTTAACTATGACTGTCTCACCTAACCTATCATACCCCCTAGCCTCATGGATATGCCCACAAATAACTAACTTAGGGCTTAACTCCTCAATAAATTCCCTAATCACCTTAGAACCTACGTGAACACCTGAGAAAGCTACATCAACCTTAGTGTCTTTAGGTGGGTTATGGAAAACAGCTATTAGCGCCTTATAACTTTCAACAACCGATAACTTATCCTTAATGGAATCTATCAATTTCTTAAAGTCATCCTCAGTAAGTTCAAAGTACGTATAGAAGGGAGATATTAACCCACCACCAAACCCAACGATAATTACGTCATCTACTTTTAATGCATCACCATGGAGTATGAAGATATTGCCTTTAGGTGGCTTATAATGAATTAATGATGGGCTATCCATGTTGCCAGCAACGACAGCAACAACCTTATCACCTACGTGCTTAGCTATTATCGAGAATGCTTTATCAAACCCTAAAGGATTATGGTACGGGGCTAAATCGCCAGCAACAATAAGTAAGTCGTAACTAATGCTTCTCAAGACCTTATCCAACTTACCGAAAGCTCCGTGAATGTCTGAGATAGCTAATATTCTCAAATCAACTCACCCACTACTTAAACTCATATATACCTAAAATCCTTTCGCATCCCTCTATGACCCTTGAAACAACTACCCAAGTATCTAAGGGTTTAGGGAATATTGAGAATGCCTCAACAGTTAATGACTTAACTTCATTACTGAAATCCCCATGTGGGAACCCACCAATAACTATAGGTAACCCCCTCTCAACACATAACCTACATATATCCTCAGGCTTAACGAGCCTGCCCTTTTCACTAAGTAATATAGCCCCATCAAAACCTAACTCACGTAGTAGGTTCCTAAAGCTTAATGGCTTAACATACATTAACGGCTTATCAGCATCCGGGGGTACCTTGCCTTCAATGAGTAACTGCTCTATAAGGCCTACAAACCTATTGTAGTTCCTAGGTATTCTTGTTGCTGGATTAACGAATATAACGTAATCATTAAGTGTATGTATATAAACCCTAAGCTTTCCTACTATGTTTAAGGGGCTTGATAAAGCATTAAGTAACGATATGTGAACTATATCTGGCCTACCCCTCTTCTCCCTCATGCTTAGGTTACGCATAGCGAAGTAATGCAACGATATATCAAGCAGCATCTCGCCCGGTCTCTTCTTCCTTTTTCTAGCATGCTTAAGAATAACTGGGTGATTCCATATCTCCCTAGGTACGAGCTCTATAGAGGACTCAGCAAGTATTAAATTAATTACCGTGCTCATTACCTAAAATAGTTAGGTGAGGAGGGTTTAAAAGTAGGAAGGGACGTTTAAGGGAAATAACGTTAGAAAGGGTAAGGAAGCTCTATAGGTTAGCCATTAAGGCAGTTAAGGACGGAGATATTGAGAGCTCTAAGAACTACATAAGCCTAGCATATAGGCTGGTAGAAAAGGCCAATATAAGGAACCCTAAATGGCTGAAAAGGAGGGTTTGTAAAAGATGTCACATACCTTTAGTGCCTGGCTTAACGTCTAGAGTCAGATTAAGGCCTGGCAGAAAGTACGTTACTGTGGTAGTTACGTGCTTGGTTTGTGGTTGGGTACATAGGTACCCACAAAGGAAGCGAACCTAACAATTTATAATCTCTAAATCTTAAAAGGGAGTAGTTATAGATTTCAGAAAGGTGGGGTAGTAAGTAATGGTTACAGTAAAGGAAGTACCGGCTGATAAGTTCATTGAATGCCTAGCTAATTATCTCAAGAACAACGTACCTCAGATTAGGATTCCTAAATGGGCTCTTTTCGTTAAGACAGGTAGTCATAAGGAGAGATTACCTGATAACCCTGACTGGTGGTTTTATAGGGCTGCAAGTATATTAAGGAAGCTATACATTAGTGGTGAGCCCATAGGTATAGAGACCTTCAGAACTATCTATGGTGGGTTAAAGAGAGAGGGTGTTAGACCACCCCACTTTAGGAAGGCTTCGGGAAGTATCATTAGGAAGATACTACAGCAGTTAGAGGAGGCTGGCTTAGTGATGAAGGTACCTAAGAAGGGTAGGACGTTAACACCTAGGGGTAGATCCTTACTTGATGCTATAGCCTTCGAGGTGTTTAAGGACCTAGTTAAGGAAATGCCTGAAATGGCTAAATATGGTCCTAAGAGTATTGAATTAAGGAGGAGGTGAGAATGGGGTACGACTACGTAAGTGATGAAGAGCTTGAGATGATTAAGAGGCGTAAGGTGGCTGAGCTACTTAGGAGAGTTGAGGAGGAACGTAGGAAAAGAGAAGAGGAGATGGCTAGGGAGGCTCAAAGGCAGGGTATTCTTAGGATGATACTATCACCTAAGGCTAGGGAGAGGTTAAGTAATTTAAAGCTAGTTAAGCCTGAGTTGGCTAGGGCTGTTGAGGATCAGTTAATAGCTCTCGCGCTCTCAGGAAAGTTAAATCACGTAATTAGTGATGAGGAACTTAAAGCTATTTTAGCCTCAATCTATGAAAGAAGCCGTAGGGAAATTAGGATTAGGATTAGGGAGAAGTGAAGGTGTTTTTGGATGGCACGCAATAAACACGTGGCACGTAAGTTAAGGCTAGCTAGGGCCAATAAGTCCAATAGAGCCATACCTGTGTGGGTAGTCGCTAAGACACTAAGGAAGGTAACTTTCAGACCTAAGTTAAGGCATTGGAGGAGGAGTAAGCTAAAGAACATTTAAGACCTAGGTGGTCGGTGTGAAGGAAGGTATATACGTAATTAATCTAAAGAGAATTTACTGGGCCGGTAGGAGCCGTAGAGGTGTGAGGGCCCTTAAATTCATAAGGAAATACATCGCTAGACATACTAAGGCTGAGAGAGTAATATTAGATAATTCAATCAATGAGTATATCCATAAGTATGGCATGGAGAAACCGCCAAGAAGAATAATGGTCAAGGTAACTAAGATAGACGATAAGACCGTTAAGGCTTCATTAGCCATTCCGATAAGGTAAGGGGAGTTATGCCTTTAGAGAAGATATCTATTTTCGGAAACCCGAACATAGGTGTTTATGTCTTCGTTAATAATGAGATAGCTTTAGTGCCTAAAGGTCTTGATTTAGCCGTGATTAGGAAGATTGAGGAGACATTAGGTGTTAGGGCTATAGATGTCAGTATCGCAGGGACAACCCTTGTAGGTGTTATGGTAGCTGGTAATGACCACGGCATACTGCTACCTAGAACAGTAACTGACGAGGAGTTAAGGAAAATAAAAAGCGAGTTCAGGGGCATTGTTACAGTACTTCAATCACACTTTACAGCCTTAGGTAATGTTATATTGGCTAATAATAGGGGTGCTTTAGTTCACCCAGAAATGGAGGAATCTTTAATTAAGGTCATTAAGGAAACGTTAGGTATTGAGGAAATAGTTAAGGGGACCATAGCTAAAGTACCTACCCCTGGATCAGTCGGTGTAGTTACGGACTTAGGCGGTATAGTACATTCAGATGCGACTGAGGAAGAGCTCAAGAACCTATCAGAGAATGTTTTCAAAGTACCCCTCGATACTGGTAGTGTTAATTTCGGGATAGCATTTATAAGAACAGGTTTAGTAGCTAATAACAAAGGGGCCCTCGTAGGAGAACTAACTACGGGCCCTGAAATACTCAGGATAATTAGGGCGCTAAGGCTTAAGGTGTGAGCCATGACTGAGGTCAAGACATATCGTGTAGTTGGTTTAGCTGTATTTAGTCCTGATAAACTCAGGAAGATACAGAAGTTCGTTATTGACGTGAGGGCGGTGAAAAAGGAAGACGCCATAGAGAGGGTATACTCAGAGCTTGGTAGTAGACATAAACTTAAGAGATCACACATAAAGATATTGAGTGTAATTGAGATCTCATCTGAGGAGTCGAAGTCTAAGTTGATAAGGCAGTTAGCAACATTAACACGGTGGGTTAAGTGAGTCAGCAACCTCAGCAACAAATAACTCCTGAGGAAGCACGTAGAGGTATGCAGGCGTTAGTATATAGGATGTCTGAACTTGAGAACTACATCAATAACCTAAACGCCTCATTATCAGCTTTACTTAACGAGGTTGAGGAAATAAGGATAGCTAGGTCAGCCGTTGAGGCTATCAAAGATCGTAAGGATATCTCAGTATTAATAACTCTAGATAGGAGGGGTCACGTATTTATTGAGGGTAATATAGGTAGCGGTAACGCGTTAATAACCCACATAGGGTCTGACTATTACGCATTGCTATCCCCAGACAAGACCCTGCAGATACTTGACGAGAAAGAAGACGACTTAAGGAGAGCAATAACCCTTTTACGTAACGAGTTAGTTAAAGCAACGAAGCTATATGAGGATATGAGGAAAACACTTGCAACATTAGCCAGTATAGCTCAAGGTAAGCGAACTGAGAGGTCTTAGAGTTGTTTCAAGAAGCTAAGTGATGTATTTAAGTCACTCACATTAAGCTTAGCTGACGTTCTTAAGTATAAGGAGTTAAGTGAGGATGATTTAGAGGACATACTTAGTCAGTTAGAGTTAGAGCTTATAGAGGCTGATGTGGCTTATGATGTTATTGAGGTACTTAAGGAAAGGCTTAAGAAGGAGTTACTAGGGTTTAAAGTTAGTAGGTTTGGCGATTTAAGACAGGCAGTATTTGAGAGGATAAAGGAGATAATCTACAATATCCTTAGAGAAGGCGTTTATGATAAGGACTTCATAGAGCTGATCAGGGTCTCGAAAAAACCTTTTGTCATAGTGTTTTTAGGAGTTAATGGGGTAGGTAAAACAACCACTATAGCCAAGATAGCTTACCTGCTAAGAAAACATAGGTTTTCTGTTGTTACTGTAGCCGCAGATACGTTCAGGGCAGGTGCTCAGGAACAGTTAAGGATTCATGCTATGAGGTTGGGTATACCCATAATTAGTGGGAAGTACGGTGCTGACCCAGCGGCGGTCGCTTTAGACGGTGTTAATTACGCTAGGGCAAATAGGTTAGATACAGTACTCATAGACACCGCAGGTAGGATGCATACAGATGTAGATTTGGTTAATGAGTTAAGGAAGATAGTGAGGGTTGTTAACCCGAATATGAAGGTATTGATCTTAGACGCTTTAACAGGTAATGATGCATTGGAACAGACTAAGTTCTTCGATAAGGCTGTAGGTGTTGATGCTGTTGTTTTAACAAAGGTTGATGCTGATGTTAAGGGCGGGCCTGTTCTAACCACCATCGTTGGTGTTGGTAAGCCAATACTCTTTCTAGGTGTTGGGCAGAGGTACGATGATTTAGAACCTTATGTCCCAAGTAAGGTACTGAGTAAGATACTCGGGTAATTACGCACTAATTGACCTTCATTAATGTTTTAGTTCTTAAATTTTTGGTTAGTTTAATTAAGAGTAACTTACTCACAGAAGAATTTTATCATTGATTATTTAACGGCTATGGTCAATAACTATAGAGAACAATGATTACTGATGATGCTTGATTATGGTAAGTAACATGGAAATTACTAAAGGATTTACAACGGTGTGTGAAGCGGTTAGGGACAGAAAATAACTTGATAGTTGAAGGGAAAGTTTGCATAAGTTGATAGTTATGTTATTTTGATTGAGAATGTTTGAGCGTCTGTTGAGACCTAAGGAGGCTTGTAAGATTCTTAGTATTAGCTATGTTTCTCTTCGTAGGTGGATTAAGGAGGGGAAGATAAGAGCGGTACAAACACTTGGTGGTAAATACCGTATACCAGAGAGCGAAGTAAAGAGACCCCTAAGTGGGTAGAATCAAGAGAAGTAGGAGCAACCATCTATGCCCGTGTCTCTAGTAATGACCAGAAAAGCGATTTGTAGAGACAAATACGCTATCATACCCAGTACTGCTTAGCTAAGGGTAGGGGCGTTAGATTGTAACTTTCTAAATCTTTTTATATCATTTTGTTCAAGCAATACGTTTATAATATGACGTGTCAATAATCCTCATGAATATGTGGGCGATGGGAACATCGCTCCAAGCCCCACAGGGCTATACGTAGATGTGATCCACATGCTATTCGGGTCGAATGCCACCCATGACCCCACAGGAACCTCAAAGCCCCTGTGAGCAAGGTGGAACTCCCTAGGTGCGATCATGAACTTATTAAAATAATTGGAATGAACACCTAGGAAGAAACTGTAATTACCGCCTTATATATGGCTTCACGGCTATTTAAAGGGTGGTGAGTAGTCGTTATCTGAGATGCCTTTGAAGTATATGTTGCGCGTCATCAAAGGATGTTGAATAAGGTTGAAGAGTCTTTGGTTAAGGGACCTTAACTACATGCTTATGTTAGTTAAAAGTATTTAAGGATGTATTTAGATAACACCATAGCATTCGGTGAAGCTAGTGAACTTAAGAAGCATATTTGAAGGTATGAGGAGGGTAGTGATACTGGCTAGGAAGCCTGAGCCTGAGGACTATAAGTTATTACTTAAGATTACGTGGGTAGGATTCTTACTCGTTGGTGCGATAGCGTTCGTAATTCAGTTGGTTATGTACCTGGTCTATGGTGGTGTCTAATGAGCAAGGAATCTAAGAAAAGTGAGGTTAGCAGTAAAGCACCTCTAAGTAGATTCTTCATGGTTAGAACCACAGCTAGGCAGGAAGTTAATGTAGCCTTAATGATAGAGCTGAATACTAAAGGTTTAAACGCTAATGTTTATTCCATAGTTGTACCTCCAGGAATTAAGAGCTACGTTATCCTTGAGGTACCAGCACTCCATGTAGTGTATAAAGTCATTAAGGACATAAAACACATTAAAGGCACCGTAATGGGTAGCCTAAACACCAAGCAGATGGAGGAGATGCTCATACCTAAATCACCACTAGAAGGATTAAAACCTGGTGATTGCGTTGAGATTGCAGCTGGACCATTTAGGGGTCTTAAGGCTAAAGTTATTGCTGTTGATTTAGCTAAAGGAGAGGTTACGCTTAATATCCTAGAAGCCTCATACCGTTTACAGGTTACTGTACCAGGTGAGTATATAAGGGGTAAGGTACCATGTTAGAGGGTATTGAGCTCAAGACAATAATCACTGGAGGCAAGGTGAACCCATCACAACTCCCACCCTCACTATCTAAGTACGGCTTAGATACTAATGAGATAGCCAAGAAAATATCTGAGATGACTAAGGAGTATGAAGGTATGAGGGTAAAGGTAACCATAATTGTCGACCAGAAAACAAAGAATTATGAAATAAGGATTAAACCACCAACAATAACTGAGATCCTACTCAAGTTAGTAGGTGCTTCACAACCTTCTGGCGACCCGATAAATAAAAAGATAGGTGACTTAAGCCTTGAGGACATTATTAAGGCAGCCTTACTTAAGAGACCTGACTTAACTGCAAAGACCATTAAAGCTGCCGTAAAGACCGTTTTAGGGAGTGCTAGAAGCATAGGGATAACGGTTAATGGGAAAGACCCTAAGGAAGTCATTAAAGAAATTAATGAAGGCCTTCATGATGAATTACTTAAAAAGTATGAGGAGGAATGGGTTAAGAGGTGAGTACTATGAACATACCCAAGGAAAATATAAAGAGGGCTATTGAGGAGGCCTTAAGGTTAAGTAAGAAACGTAGGTTTAAGCAGAGTGTTGAATTGATAGTTACGTTCAGTGACATAATTAACCCTAAGTCCCCTGAAGCTAAGTTTAGGGACGTTGTTGTTTTACCTAAAGGGATAGGTAAGAGAAAGGTGGTTTGCTTAGTAGCTGATGGTGATATGCTACTTAAGGCACGTAACTTAGATTTCGACATGATCATATCTAAGGAGGACTTAAGCAAGATAAGTCGCAAGGATGCTAAGAAAATAGCTAGTAAGTGTGATTGGGTACTCATTAAGGCGGACTTAATGCCCATCGCAGGTAGGATCTTAGGTCCCGCATTAGGTCCTAGAGGTAAGATACCGATAGCAATCTCACCTACAGCTAACTTGGAATCTATATTGAATACCTATAGGTCAGCCACATTCTTAAGGAATAAGGAACAGGCTTTCATTGCTGGCCGTATAGGTACTGAGGACATGAATATTGATGACCTAGTTGAGAACGCTATTACGGTACTATCATTTATTGAGGGTAAGATAAAGAGACCTATAGAAACAGCTTGTAGGGTTTATGTTAAAACAACTATGGGACCTCCAGTTGAGGTGAGGGTTAGGTGAGGGCTAAGTTAAGGAATGAACTTCAAGAATATATAGAGAGGTATACTAAAAACATTCAGGAGTTAATTACTGTTAAGCGAAGAAGAGGCATTCCTCAATGGAAGATTGATGAGGTTAAGAGATTAAAGGAACTTATTAAGAAATATAGAACTATAGGTTTAATCAATATTGAGGGAGTACCTACTAAGCAGTTTAAGGAACTTAGGGGGTTAGTCAGTGATAAGGTCTACATAAAAGTGACTAAGAATAACCTACTTGAGATAGCCCTTCGCGAAGTAAGTCTACCTAATGTTGATGAGTTCGTAAAGTACCTTAGAGGACCTACAGCTGTAGCATTCACTAACCTTAATGCCTTTGAACTTAAGTTACTCCTCGATAAGACTAAGGTTAAAAGGGAAGCTAGGCCAGGAGATAAAGTCACTTCCAGAATAGTTGTTCCTGCTGGAAACACAGGAATTCCTCCAGGGCCCATGATCAGCGTTTTCGGTAAGTTAAAGATACCTACCCAGGTTAAGGAGGGTACTATATGGATAGCTAAAGATACTACGGTAGCGAAAGAGGGCGACATTATTTCGCCCGACCTGGCATCACTACTTCAGAAGTTAGGTATTGAGCCTATAGAGGTTAAGTTAGAGCTTAAGGCCGCTTACGATGAGGGCTTAGTACTACCT
>CAZFJX010000025.1:0-12080 GCA_964519505.1 uncultured Desulfurococcales archaeon | reverse complement strand
AACTCGTTTACATTATCCCTAAATACTACTTTAGATATAATCACTTTATCACCTACCTTACTTAATTTAAAACTAGATAGCATAGAGAACTCCAGTCCGCTATGTGCTATAGCATTCCTTAATACATGCTCATCAACCCTTAATGAAGACCCCCGTAGAATCTGAGTGACTATGTTCTTTACGTAATCTTGTGTAATACTTAGTGGTGACCCCTCCCTAATAGCTTTCCTTAATTCATTCTTCTTAAAGTAGAGTAACTTATATAGATATACAGTGAGACTTCCTTCATCTATTATTATGGGGGCTTTTTCTTTTATGTATTTAAGTATCATGTTTAATTCATTTAACGTATTTTCAGTCATAAGCTTATTTTGTATATATCCGCAATCATTATAAATCCTTACCACATTCTCCATGTACTTAATCAGATTGTTAAATCCGTCGTTCTTCTCTAACTCCTTACACAGTTCCCCCATCACTATATCTAAAACCTGATCTATCACTATGAATGCAGACATTGGTGGGTATATAACTTTCTTTTCCTCTTTAAGTATCTTTGGCTTCATGTATTGGCGTATCCCCTCAATATTTAATGCTGTTACCTTACGTACTTTATTTACGCATATATTTAGTTCTTTAAGAGAGGTTAATGTCACGTCATTACTTTCTACGTATGCGTTAGGGTATGTTAATGCTACTAGGTTGTTTCTGAGTAGGTTTACGAATCTTAAGTACTTTCTTAATGTGTTAGTTAGTTCTTTGTTCTCTCTAAGGTCTTTAAGTACTTCACCTAAGCCTGTTGTGTCTAGTGTTTTTAGTGCTCTTAAGACTCTCATTAGATGTATGATTTTATGTAGTTTAGTTATGTCATCTATGTTTAGCTCCTCTTGCTCTATGGTGTACCTATTACTGGTCTTTACGCATATATCTCCTCCCCCTACCGCTGGTTCCGAGTTCACTATGTAGTCTCTTCTCCTTGCCCATAGTTATTGCTGAAGCTACTGCTGCATATAGTACCGTTATTGTTTAGTAATTTATTCCGCTTTCAATTCTATTATGTAGATTCCAAGGACACGGCTATCCTTAATGCTGCCAAGAATCTAAGGGACTTTCAATTCTATTGTTTAGATTCCTGCCCCTCCTAAGACAGAGTCGGGAATGGGTTGTTGCTGTTTTACTTTGTTTTTATGTTTATTGTTGTTTTTGTTTGTGTTAGTTGGTTCTGTATTTGTTTTGCTATTGTTTTTAGTTGGGTTATTGCGTAGTATGCGTATGCTACCCTCCTTGTTTGTTGGTCGTGGGTGAATCTTACTTGGTTTATTGGTTTTAGCTCAGTTAGTACTGTGTCTATTTTAAATATCTTGTTTACTGCTTCGTAAGCCCTCTTATCTGCTGTTGCGAAGACCACGTCCCTCCTACTGGCTAGTGACATACCTACACCTACTTCACATGGTGTTGTTGATGCTACGTACTCAATACTTAGCCCTAGATTAGTTAGTTCTGAGGTTATTAGTTCGGCTATAACACCCCTAACAGCCCTATACGGGTCCTTAACCTCAACTTGATGCGTATACATCTCAGCTAGTAGGCATTGAGGTATCGTGATTAACCTACGTACCTCATGAGACTCGTAGAGCTGGGTATGTATTCCGTAGTAAGCTATGTTAGTATCGATAACGACCCTACGACCTAATGCGGGTACAGTATCACATAGGGCCGTACCTGAAGGCACTGAAACACCTAAACCACCAGAAGCCGTGAGTAGCGCAACACTCGAGGCAGCAAGGACTAGATGTGCGGCCCAGCAAGCGGTCCCAACCCTAGATCTAGGTGTTAATAAGTAGTCAGTACCTAAGCAAGCATCCCTAAACCCTAACCATAGGTCAGAAACGGCATTAACTACATCATCATAATCACAGTAATCACGTACCTCAGTACTGAACCTAACCCCCGCACAGTCAAACTCAATGACTAAACCACGGCATGAGCAATTAACTAATCCCTCCTCATAGCAACATCTAGAGGGGCATAACTCCCTATTAAGGAAGAGCTGATTACGCAGTGTTAAAGCCCTTAAAGAACCTAAACCAGTAGTGTTTAAGAACCCTTGGGCATCAAGACACGATATATCTACACCAGCATCAACACCCCCACCGCAGAAGGAACCTTTAGATGGGTGTATTATGTGTATAGCCTCAAGAGGCTTAGGTGTGTATGGGTAGTAAGCACCTACCCAGGGACCCCAAAGGAAAGATACGTAAATAACGTCAGTACGCCCCCTATCAATAACCATAGAGAGTGATGAAACCTCCAACCTAGAACCTGCTGAAGAAATAAAGCATAACTCAACACCCCTAGGTATTAACGACTTAATAACCTTAATAACCCTAGTTAAGTCACTCAACCTACCGATACTAGGTATTGATGCTGAGTAAGCAACCTTAACACCACGAACACATCTAGATACCTTACTAGCTAAGTCCTTAACAGTACCTTCATGCCTCTCTGAAGAAACGATTAGTAAGCAGTCAGCACCACACTCCTCAAGACCCCTAACAATAGCTGTTAATGAAGCCTCAGGAGGGTAACTATAGAAGACAATCAGTACACGCCTACAGCCAGAAACACCCATCAAGAACCACCTAGGTAACCACGTTACCGCATTAACTCATAAATAACTAGTACTACATAACATATATGAGTTACTTAAGAACAGACCACGTAACCTAAGGAGTCACTAACCATGAGTACCCCCAAGTCAGGCATTCCAAATAGTTAGTAGAACTCACGTAATACCCAGAACCAAACTAAGAGTAGGTTTAGGTGGGGTTTTAAGATAATATCCACTTTATTGTGGACTTAGTTATGATACCTACGAGAACTAGGTTTATATATCTGTATGACGTATACCTTTACGAACGTAGGTGGGTTCCCCATGCTGAGACTCCGTGATTTAGGGGATGAGGATCGTAGGGCTGTTGAGAGTGTGGCTAGGGCCCTTAGTTACTTCGCTAAGAGTAAGGCTTATGGTTACATAGATAGGTTAGCTAACGCCTTCAGCGTAACTACAGCTAGGCACGTAATTACTGAGGCCTTAAGGGATCTTAAGAGTGAGAGAGATAGAGACCCTAACGTATGGTTGCCTAAGGGTGATGATGTTGAGAGGGTTCTTAAGCTTATTGAGGAGGACTTAAGTATCCTTAAGGTCATAGCCTCACTAGCCCTTTCTTACGGGTGGTAGTATGTACCTCTCCATAGCCCTAAGACTACATGTAAATGTTGAGGCATTCAACGCTGTAGAGACTGTGGGTAACGTTACTAAGCATAGGAGGGCACCACTAATAGTTAGTACTGGCGGTGGTTATGAGCTAGTATTCGTACCTGCGGTCAGTGGTGAGGCCATAGCCAACGCCTTCCAAAGGAACTTAGTTAAGGCTACTAAGTTAGTCTATGATGCTGAAGGACTTAAACCACCACTAACACCCTGGGATGAGAGGTATGAGTTCGTTAAGTTCATGGACGGGAACCACTTAACACAGGCTTTAGCCTCCATAGTCAAGGGCTCAGGCAGCATAGTTGAGAGGAAGCATAAGTTTGAGGTGCAGGCTATTAAGGAGTCTATAGTTGCTGACGTAGCTGGGTTCCTATACGCTGAGGAGGAACTACCTGTTAAGAGAACATCAAGGGTATTTACTGGGTATATGCTACCCGTATATGACGCTATTAAAGCCATGGCTATAGAGGCGCAGTTCCATGCTAGGCATGTACCTTCAGAAACAGGTGCTGGAGGTCAGAGGGCTGCCCAAATGATATACTATGTTGAGGTAGCTTCAGCAATATATGGGCTAACCATAGGTCTAGACATAGACGGTATAGGTAGGACATCACTAGTTAAGGTTGAGGACGTTGTTGACCCTAAGGAGAGGTTTAGGAGGGTTAAGGCATCACTAATGGCCCTAGCAGGGCTATTCATAGGTGAGGGTTTCGGGGCTAAGTTAAGTAGGTTCACACCAGTAAAGACTGTTGAATCAGCAGTAGCAACAATATCCCACCCAATAACGTTCACACCATCACCACCTCAGAAGCCAGACTACATAGAGGACACGGTAGCTAGGGCTAGAGAGACTACTGAGGTACTTAAGAGGTTAGGGGTTAAGGACGTAAGTATTGACGTGGTAGCGTTAACGGCTAAAGAGGTTAGGGGGGTTACTAAAGTAAGCACCATAGAGGAACTGTTTAAGGTAGTCATAGATAAGGTGCTAGCTAGGTTAAGTAGTTAAGTAAGGGTCGTTAGGGGTGGTCCTAAACGAGTGAGTTTTTCTTTATTAAAACATCTATAGACCTACATTGGGGTTTCGCAGCTAGGAGGACTTTATTCAGTAAGACGAGAGATAGTTACTTAATACCACCACCAACTACCTTCATAGGCGCGTTAGCTTACGGGTTAGCTAGGGTTAGGGGGCTTTCTGAGGAGGTTGATGCTGGCGGTGAGTCATTAAGTAGTGCTGAGCTACTTAGGAGGTATGTACACTCTGTTAACGTAGCTGTAAATACTACCTTAATCCATTACTCGGATCTAGGTAGGATTTGGTGGTATAGGGTTAGGGAGCGTAAGGCCAAGTTTGATGCTGTGGCCTTAGGTAAGGTTTACGTAGGTCATAGTACATCACCCCACATGGAGGTCATATACGTAGTTAGGGGTGATGAGGAACTACTTAAGGACTTGGTCGTTGCTACATACTCAATACTTAGGTTAGGGTGTAAGGAGGGATTATTAAGCGTTAAGTCAGTAAGCTATGGAGTGCCTGAGAAGGTTGGTGCTGATGTCGTTAAGACCAGGTATTCATTCTGGCTAGATATAGTTGAGTCTATTAGGGGTGATTACGTAAGGCAGGACGTTATTGACTACAGATCAACACCCATAGGGGAATACAGCAAGGCTAAGTTCAGGACAATGGCATACCCATATAGCATAGGTAGAGGTAGGGGGGTTCCTGTTAGTGTAGTACTAAATAAATCTAAGGCTAAAGCATTAAACGTACGTGGTGAGGTGATTATCGTTGAGTGGTAGGTCAGTACTAACAATAACACTACCACCACCATCAATACTAAGGGACCTAACGATCACGGCCATAGCCCTCATAGGTAGGTTAGCTAAGGATGTAAGTAAGGACATAGAGGTAAGGCCAAACCCGTTAAGTGACTCCATAGACATAGTCATAGACCCAGGCCTATGGCCATCACTCATGAAGTTAGCCTTAGATACTGCACACCAGATAATCGATATTAAGTCGTCAAGACTTAGAGCTCCTAGACTAAACTTCAACGACTTCAGGTACGTATTTAGGAGGTTAAGTAAGGACATCAGTAGGGAATCAACATATTTAGATGGCTTCAAGTACGTCCTAAGTAATAGCGGAGTTAGGGAAGACTTAATGGACTTCATAACGTGTAGTAAGGAATTATCGAGTATAGGGCTAGTTAGGGTTAGGGGTAAGGACGTAATAGCCTTCGGCACTAAGGGACTACAGTACCCCATGCCCCAAATACTTAAGGTAGAGATGTATGAGACTGGACTTACATTCCATAAACCATACACGTTAGACATATCGGGTAGGTTAAGTAATGCTTGGTTAGGTCTCTTAAGTATAGGTTTCTCTGTAGCTTATGCAGGTATGTTTGGGGCTAATGTAGCTCTAGTAACACTTACTGAGGAGTCATTAAGTAGAGTAGATGTAGCAGTACCTATAGAGGTATCTACTACACTCATAAACGTCAACCCAGACCCCATAATCCCCTACATACTCTACATATCGCTAAGGATACCTGACTTAATGACTGATAAGGGACTAGCGAGTTACTTAGGTTCCCTAGGTATTAGTGCTGAATCCTTAACTAACTTAATGAAGTTAATGCTACCTAGCACTAAGGTTGAGTACTTACGTAGGTTCCTAAAGGTGGGTGGATTACCTAAGCTTAAGGTACATACCATGGGCGTTACTAGGGTGTTTACAGTCCTTAATAGGGCTGAGTTAAGTTTAGAACCAACGTTAAGGTTCGCATACCTACTGGACAATATCTGCGGGTCTAGTGTATGTAGGTCTGAGGAGCTAATCAGTGTGGTTGGGTTGGGGTTAGGCGGTAATGAGCCTAAAGTACTTAATGCACTAACCTATCTTTATGAAGCGATAAATAGGGCTAAAAGCCCTTACGAAGCCACATACATACTACTAAGAACCATAGCTGAGTTAAGGGCGGAGGCTGAGGCAGGTAGGGGGAGGGCTGTAAGGATTAGTAAGGAATGCCTTAACGCCGTAGTGAAGGCTTTAGAGGCTATGTCTTAAGGTAGGAACCCCCTAAGGGGGTTTATACGTGGGTATAGCTTTAAGCCCCTCAGAGATATATAGGGTGTTAGTTAAGGCCAGGTTCTTTAGGAATACAGCTAGGAGGGACTTTATAGATGAGGTCATTAGATCCTCTGAGAGGGTCATTGCTGAAGGTAAGGGACTCATAGTTGACGCACCCCCAGGCATAGGTAAGACCGCTATACCAGTAACGTACGCCGTAGCTAAGGCTATGGGGTATACAGAGATCTTAGGAGTTAATCACGTACTACCTCTAAGGACCTTAGTCTACGACACCAAGAAGAGGTTTAGGGAGGGTATGGAAGCTATAGGACTTAAGCATACAGAACCTATGGCTGCCATACAGTATGGGCTATATCATGAATCCCCATACTTCTCAGCATGCTATGTAATATCTACCGTAGATACATTCATGCTCAACCTCCTCAAAGTACCTACAGCCGCGTACGGAAAGATAGTGTTCACGGAGTTCTACGGACATTACGAAATACCTAGAGCATCCATACTTACGTTACTAAACGTATTTGATGAGTTCCACCTAATGCTAGAGAGCGAGAGGGGTATGAAGACCTTAATAACTACGTTAAAATGCTTGAGTGAGGTTAAAACACCATTCATAACTATGACATCAACCCTACCAAGAATATATATTAACCAGATAACTAAGCTAGTAAGAAACGTTGAGGTCAAGACATATAACCCAAGACCTGGCGATGGTTTTTACGATGTTGAGATATCTAAGAAGTTCATAGCCAGCGATGGAGGGTTAGTTGAGGTCAAGGACATTACCGACATAATCGAACTCCTTGAGAAGCAGGAGAGTTCTGGTAGTAGGTCATGCCTAATAGTTAATACCGTTAGGAGAGCCATAGATGTATACGAGGAGTTAGGTAGTAAAGCACTACTCCTACACTCAAGATACACAGTAAGGGACCGTAAGATGAAGATAGAGTCCTTAGAGCTAAAGGATAGGGTAGTGTCTACGCAAGTTATTGAGGCCGGTGTAGACACATCATTTGATGTCATGGTTACTGAACTGGCACCAATAAGTAGCGTAATTCAAAGGTTAGGTAGGTTAGCTAGAAGACCGAGTGATAAGGAAGGTGTTTGGTGTGTATTCTTCGATAAGGAATCACTTAAGGGTAACGGTATTTATGATGAGGTAATGGTTAAAGAGACTCTAGAGGTGCTGAATGAGGTAGCTGATAAGAGAATTAACTGGCATCTACCCACCATCATTGGCGGTAAATACTTAGGCTATAAAGATATACTTGAGTATGTGTGGTCAAGATATGTGGAGAAAGTAAGTAAAGATAAAGTGACCTTAACCATAGATCCATCAATAAAGGAGATACTAATGAACCCATTAGTAGATCCTAAGCAAGTACTTAAGTACTTAATAGACATACGTTCATTCGTACGTGAGGATGTTATGGGACCAATATATGTTGATGAACCACCAAATGACTACGTAAGCTATATCAATACCATACAAGACCACTTAATACCTACAAACTTAGATTACGCATTCAGGTATGTATGTAAGGCTTTAGAGAGAGGCTATGATGTAGCTAAAATAGTTAGGTTAGGTCGTGATGGTGTAGGTACCGATAGCTTTAGGTGTGATGAGAAAATAGATGATTTTTTGAAGGACATAATTACGGGTAGGCTTCTCGCTTTTCTCATACCTAAGGAACTCTATGATGGAGGTGAAGGGGGTGTTGGACTTAAGCCGATTAGGAGATGACTTCATAGCCGGGTGTGATGAGGAGCTTAAGGATAAATGCATAGAGACTATGTATCAGCATCTAAAGCTAATGAAGGACTTAGCTGATGAGTTAATGACTGACTACATGACATACATAGATAAGCACGTAAGTAAGTTATTCGGTATGGAGGTAAGTACCCCCATACTATACCTAGCTATAGCATTCCATGACTTAGGTAAGATATTACCTAAACACCAAAGATCACTCTACCAAAGATGTACTGCTGCAGGTCATGAAGCTGACTCAGTAAAGCTCCTTCAACTCATAGACTTAAGTAGTGTAGTTAGCCCGCCCGGGGGTGAGTACCTCCTTAAACTAATACTCTCGTTATCCACACTACTACACCATCACGCTATGAGATCCCCGAAGGAGGTGTTTAACTACTTAAATAGAGCCCTAAAGGACTTAACTAATACATACACCATAGGCCCTGTCTCAATAGCCCACCTACTTAGGAAGTACTTAAGTGGCGTGGTTAGCGAGGTATTCGGTATTGAGTTAGGTGTTAAGGAGGAGTTGCTTGGTCTCTTACTTAGGAGGGTTGAAGCACCTATTACGGCTATGACCATATTTAGGCATGAACCTGAGATACTCATGATTTTAAGAAGTTTAGGCAATGAGGGGTTAAGTAAGCTATATAAGGCTTCGTTAGCAGTGCTTAAGCCGTTAATGATATGTGATAATATAGCGGCATTCATCAATAGGAAGTGCTTAAGAATCAATAGTATTGAGGAGTTCATAACTAATGAGGAGTTAGTAAGTCAGCTAAGGCCCTACGTTAGAGACTTCATTAAGTGGTACCTAACCACCAGAACATTTTCTAGGGATTTCAAGGAATTAATTAATGGTGGTAGTACCTGATATTGATAACTACGTTAGGTTTTGATGAGAAATTCACTATTAGATTCCTCATGAGGCACTCAGAAGGTTCTAGAGTGCTTTACGTAATTACTGCTGAGCCTATGGAGGAGAGGGCTGAGAAGGCTTTACGTAATGTTGAGGACTTCGTACGTAGGTATTTAGAGGGTGTTGAACTCATAACTAAGTCAGTAAACCCTGCCAACCCTCCTGAGGCTATTAAGGCATTTAAGGAGATATTCACTAAACACCCAGGCGAGTTATTCGCAATAAACGTTAGTGGTGGTATGAGGGCATTAATACTTGAGTTAGTTGCTGCAGCAGTAATCTCTAGAGTTAACGGTCATTTAGAGATCGAGTTAGAGAACTTTAGAGGCGTAGTTAGGATACCATTAGCGGCGTTCACAACACCACCACCGGGTAGTGAGGAGGTCAAGATACTTAAAGCACTAGCTAAGGTGGGAGGGATGGCAGCTAGGGAATTAAGTAAGGAGTTAGGAATACCTAGATCAACACTATATAAATACCTAAATAACTTACTAAACAATAAGTTAGTAAAGTCAGTAAAATATGAAGGAAGAGTCTACTACGAAATCACAGAGTTAGGGCTGATGTTCATTTAAGGTAACTCTACAAAGCCTTATAGTGTTTTTGTTGGGGGGACCTCTAAATTATTCTCTAGAGTATAATACTCTGGGGTATAGTTTTGTTTGTGGATAGGGAGTTTGAGCTTGATGTGCTTAATGATGTTTGGTCTAGGGGTGTTCCTTCCTTAATTGTTATTTATGGTCGTAGGCGTGTTGGTAAGACTGCCCTAGCCCGCGTCTTCCTTGAGGGGAAGGGTGGTCTTTACGTTATTGTTAATTATGAGGATGTTGATGCTGCTTTAAGAGACCTTGAGGATCAGGTAAGTGAGGTTGTGGGTTATAGGGTCTCGTTCCCTAAGCTACGTGACTTCATTAAGTTTGTGAGTACGTACTTATGTAAGGTCGGTGGTGTTGTGGTTATTGATGAGTTTCAAAGACTTACTAAGTCAGGTATAGCTACGTTAATTCAGGAGTTCTGGGATGCCGAGATAAGTAAGTGCGGTAGGAGGGCGTTACTTATTCTTTTAGGTAGTAGCGTAGGTGTTGTTGAGGGGTTAGCAAGGAGTTATGGAGGGCCACTATTCGGTAGGGTGGGTAGGTGTATTCACTTAAAGCCATTCACCTATAGGGTTGCTAGGGTGTTTATGGGTGGTTTTAGTGAGGTAGATAGGGTTAGGCTTTACGCTATATTCGGTGGTACGCCACATTACCTAAGGCTCATAAACAGTAACCTATCGGTTAAGGATAATGTTAGGAAGAACGTACTAGAGCCTACAGCACCGTTAAGAGAGGAGCCTTACTTCCTAATCTCGACAGAGACTAGAGACCCAGATAGGTACTTAGCTATACTTACGGCAATAGCTAATGGGGCTTCAAGAATAAGTGAGATATCCTCAAAAACAGGGATACCAGTAACGTCATTAAGTAAGTACTTAGGGGTTCTTGAACGTACATTAGGCATTATTGAGAGGGTAGAGTCTTTACTAGGTGGTAGGGGTATCTACAGGATTAAAGACAACTTCTTTAGGTTCTGGTTTAGGTTTGTAAACCCATCTAGGAGGTTACTCGAGTTAGGGCTTATTGATGAAGTACTTGATAAGGTGATGAGGGGGTTAGATAGTTACGTAGCAACCACTTGGGAGGATATAGCTCTAGAGCACTTCACCTTACTCAGGAGGGAGGGGGTTGTTAGGTTCACGGATATAGGTAGGTGGTGGTTTAAGGGTGTAGAGATAGACTTAGTAGCTATAGATGAGGAGGGTAATGACGCATACTTCATAGAGGTTAAGTGGGGTACGTTAAGCAATAAGGAGGTAAAGGAAATAGGTAAGGAGTTAATGATGAAAGCCAGGAAATTCCCGTGGAGAAGAACTACTAGGAAGGAACATTATGTAATCTACGCTAAGGACATTAAAGGGTCAATAACAATCAATGACGTAACAATATACACACTCAAGGACGTAGCTAACCTCATGGATAAGCATAAGCCAAGGATAATTAAGACAAACAGCAACTAACGAACAGGGGCCTTAAACTAAATTTAAGCTATTACCCACCCTTGCAGTATGTAAAGCAAAGCTAAGCTAATGACT
The DNA here is from genome assembly GCA_964519505.1 of uncultured Desulfurococcales archaeon. GTDB lineage: Archaea > Thermoproteota > Thermoprotei_A > Sulfolobales > CAZFJX01 > CAZFJX01. The sequence goes on along the minus strand of CAZFJX010000025.1, from coordinate 909 downwards.
ATTAACTTCAAGATCAGGGAGGAATCCTTATTGAGGGAGCTGAAGTTTTAAAGCATGTAGGTTAGAAATACACTGACTTAGGTTTTAATGAGCGTGTAGTCATTACTGAGTATTACTATACTGAAGCATTAAGTAGTAGTGTTAGATATAGGTAAAACCCGTACCTAACAAATACCTATAAGTACTATGGGGGTGGCACCCTAAGAACGTTAGACGTGCCATGCCTTCATGCTTAAATAGTGTACCCATTAATTTACTTTTTACCTTAAGTACATGTAGTGCCGTATGACCCGTAACTATTTTTACGTCCTTACATTATATCAAGTGGTGCTATTGACGGGGTTTAAGTACGTATTCGGTCCTGTTCCTTCACGTAGGTTAGGGCGTTCTTTAGGTGTTAACTTAGTTCCTCTTAAGGTATGTAACTATAGCTGCATATATTGCCAGTTAGGTAAGACAACTACATTCACTAACGTTAGGCGTGAGTACTTCCCTGGTAGCGAGGTTTTTAAGGAGGTTCTGAGGGCTATAGAGGTTTTTGATGGTGGTTTCGACTACCTTACCTTCATAGGTGATGGTGAGCCACTACTTAACTCAGCCTTAGACTGGTTAGTTAGTAAGGTTAAGGAGGTATGCCCTAAGCCAATAGCAGTACTTTCCAACGGTTCACTACTCTACCTTAAGGAGGTTAGGGAGGGGCTTATGTATGCTGACGTAGTTAAGGTGAGTTTAGACGCAGGTAGTGAGAGGCTTTTCAGGTTCGTTAATAGACCACATAAGGACTTAACGCTCAGTAAGGTGGTTGAGGGCTGGTTAGAGTTTAGGGACGTATTTAAGGGTGAGCTCTGGGTTGAGGTAATGCTCGTTAGGGACGTTAATGACTCATTAAGTAATGCTGAGGATATAGTT
>CAZFJX010000024.1:0-12726 GCA_964519505.1 uncultured Desulfurococcales archaeon | reverse complement strand
CCCCGACCACCCGGTTATGAGCCGGGCGCTCTACCGGGCTGAGCTACGGGCCCTCAACTCTATACTATACTACAGTTATTTTTAAGTTTTTAATTGTTTGAGGTGTACTTAACGCATAAAGCTTTTATTTTAAGACTCGTATTTATAGCTACAGGCAGGTGTTTGATGTGGCTAGTAGGGACCAAGTTGTTGGTGCTGGTTTAATAGCTATTTCAGCTGTTGTGATTGTTATTTATGGCTGGCTTGTATTCCTTAGTGAATGGTGGGAATTAGTTCTTAAGCTTACTGGGTTCATAGCTGTCGTGGGTGTCTTCGGTATTTTAGGCTGGATAGGCTATACATTAGCTACAACGCCACCGCCTAAGCCCATTGAAGAGATAGAGAAGGAATTAGAGGAGGAGCTTAAGAAGCTTGAGAAGGAGATGAAGGAGGAAGAGAAGGAAAAGGCTAAGGAAGAGAAAGGTAAGGAGGAAGGTAAGGAAGGCAAGTGAGTTAGTTACTTTTCCTTTAATACAATCATTTTTAGGGTAGTGTATGAAGGTAGGTAAGTTACACCCATCACTACTCCTTAAGTATGTACTTAGTAGGTTAGGGGTTAGTGACCCCGCCGTAATCATGGGTCCCAGACTTGGTGAGGATGCCGCCATAATAGATATTGGTAATGGCCGTGTACTAGTTATTCATTCAGACCCCATAACCGAGGCTATTGAGAGGATTGGTTGGTTAGCTATCCACGTAGCTAGTAATGACTTAGCCGTTAGGGGTGTTAAACCCCGCTGGTTCTTAGTGACTATATTATTACCTCAAGGAGCTAATGTCAGTGTTCTTGACGAGATAACTAAGCAGTTAGATAAAGCCGCCAAGGAGGTAGGCGCGATGATAGTTGGTGGCCATACCGAGGTATCCCCAGGCATTGGGAAGCCCATCGTTGTTGTGTCTGCGGCAGGTATCTGCGATAGGGATAAGGTGGTGATAACGTCAGGCGCTAAAGTTGGTGATGTAGTCGTAATGACCAAGGGCGCTGGTATTGAGGGTACAGCAATAATAGCCTCAGACTTCAAGGAACTACTCTTAAGTAAAGGCGTAAGTACTGACGTTATTGAGAGAGCCCAAAGTTTCTTTAACGAAATTAGCGTACTTCCTGAGGCCCTAGCATTAAGTAGGGAGGGTTTAGTTACCTCAATGCATGACCCTACAGAGGGGGGTTTACTTAATGGGCTTATAGAGATAGCACTAGCCTCAGGTAAAGGCATCAAAGTCTTTGAGGAGAGAGTAATCGTTAGAGAGGAAACTAAGGTCATCACCAAGGTGTTAAGTGTAGATCCACTTAAGTTAATAAGTAGTGGTACCTTAATAGCCACAATACCACACAATCTAGTTAACAAGGCTATATCGATAATTAAAGGTTTAGGTATTGATGTTTCAGTAATAGGTAAGGTAGTGCATGGTAAGGGAGTTACCATAGTTAGGGGGGACGGTAGTTCTGCTTATTTCGAGGAATTCGTTGAGGATGAGATAGGTAGGTTATGGGAGTCCTATGGGTAGGTGACTAAGTGTCGAATATTTATTAAGTTGATTAAGATGTTTTTGGTAGGTGCTAAGTTAGGTGTATGTTGAGTTACGTAGGAGATATGAACTAAATGAGTACTTAGCCCTAGCTCTCTCAGTTATTGTCGTAGCCCTCGTATTTACCGGTTGGGAAGGGATAATCACCTCAAATAAATTTAGGTTAGCTACAGCATTCATAGGTGTATCAACAGCCTTTCTCTTCCATGAGCTTGCTCATAGGGCAGTAGCTAGGAAGTTCGGGTGTTATGCTAGGTACGTAATCAGCCCTTTAGGACTCATAATAACCCTACTTACGGTATTTACCCCCATCAAGATAATCATGACTGGCTACGTAGGTATCGTATGCCCGCCACCATACACCTTCGGTTATGGCTACGGCTATACAGACCCTAAAAGGCTTTACGCCTTAATAGCTATGGCTGGGCCATTAACGAACATAGCTTTATCAGTTATTTTCTACTCACTAACATACGCTCCACTACCACTAACCTACTTAAGGATCTTTAATTTTGCAGCAGAAATAAATGCTTGGATAGCTTTCTTTAACCTAATACCCATACCCCCGCTCGACGGCTCTAAGATATTTACATACAACCCCATACTCTCTATATTCCTAGTGATGGTGTCAGTAGTACTTATGGTGGTGGTGTTCTAGGTTGGTTAAGGTAAGTATAGTAATCCCCACATATAACGAGAGGGAGAACATAGAGGTACTCATACCGAGGATAATCAACATACTTAAGGATGACTACAGCTTCGAGATCATAGTTGTTGACGATAACTCCCCCGACGGTACTGCAGAGTTAGCTATGGAGCTAGCTGATAAGTATGGGAATATTAAGGTGATTAAGAGACCAGGGAAGTTAGGTCTTTCATCAGCGATACTGGACGGTGTTAAAGCCGCTGAAGGTACTTACGTGCTTGTTATGGATGCTGACCTACAGCACCCGCCTGAGGTCATACCTAAGCTAATCGATAAAGCTAAGGAAGGTTATGATTTAGTCATAGCATCTAGGTATATGAAGGGAGGGGGTACTGAGGGATGGAGTTTCTTTAGGAAGTTGATATCTAAAGGAGCTATGCTGATAGCTAAGGTGTTAGTACCTCGATGTAGGGGCTTAACAGACGTCATGTCAGGTTTCTTTATAATTAAAAGAGACGTAATCATGAACTCAATCACGGACCTAAACCCAAGGGGTTTTAAGTTCCTACTTGAGGTAATTGCTAAGACCAACATTAGTAACGTAGCTGAAATACCTTACGTGTTTAGGAGTAGGTATAGGGGTAAGAGTAAGTTATCGTCTAAGGAGATAATTAACTACCTAATTCACGTGCTAGAAATAACGCCCTACTCAACACTAATTAAGTTCGCCATAGTTGGTGCTTCAGGCACTGTAGTTAATCTAGGAGTTCTCTACTTACTAGAGTTCATTGCTGGTATCGAGCATGTAATATCTAGTGCCGTAGCTATTGAGGTATCAGTCATAAATAACTTCATACTCAACGACATATGGACGTTTAGGAGGTTTAGGAAGGGTATTTGGGTTCTTAGGCTACTTAAGTTCCACCTATCATCAGCTCTAGGACTACTAACACAATATGGAGTGTCGCAGGCCCTATACTATATAGCCCACATACATGCGTTAATAGCCCAGTTCATAGGGATACTACTAGGCTTCATAGTTAACTACGTAATTAGTAAGAAGTTTGTCTGGAGGATGAGGTGAGTCCCTAAATAATAAGCCCTATGGGTGTAGGTATTTTGAAGGTAAGTATATATGAGTTTAATGACCTAACAGTGACTCACGCAATAATACAGTTCGAAGGTGATGAGGTCGGTAAGTTACTTAAGGTGTTGAGGGGTCTTGATGCTCATGGGTTAAGGAGGCTTGTAGAGGATGCCTTCGGTAGGGAGGTTTTTGACTTATGTTTAGCGCTAGGTATGTTAATCCATAAGGATATAAACCCATTAGACACCGCTTACCTAAGAGTAGAGTTTGATGATGGTTCATATTACACATTAGAGGTTTATGAGGAGTCAGCAAGATTAGTAAGTAACTCAAGGCTAAAGCAGGTGTATGACTTCATTAAAACATTAATGGAGATCTTAAGAATTAAATCCACTTAACCAAACCCTATGGATAGAATTAAAGTAAGGATTATTAGCTAAACCACATAAGGACATCATGGCGGCGGTCGTCTAGCTTGGTCTAGGACGCCGGCCTTCCACGCCGGAGATCCCGGGTTCAAATCCCGGCCGCCGCACCAAACAACTCACCTTATAACCCTGAGACTAGTTAGGGGGTTCCGTATGTTTATTGAGGACTACATTAGGATTTCTCATCATAAGGAAGTATTAAAGAAAGTACGTAAGGTTATTGAGCATCTACCTGAAGTGCCTAGAGGTACAGTCGTTAGGTGTGTTAGGGAGGATCGTGAAGATCACTGATGCGTACAGCCTGCTTTTATTCTAATATCCCTGAGACCAATAAATTACGGTAGGGCTCTTAAGCCTGCTGTGAATGCTAAGTAAGTATTTATAAGAATACAGAAATGTAAATGCATAAGCACGCATACTAACATAGTAAGTAAAATCAAATTATGTGCTTCAAGTTACGTACTTCAGACCTAAATAGATTATTATCATGAACTCCTAGGTAAAATAAAATAAAAGAAAAATGGTGCCTAATTTTTATTCTGGGATATATGCTTCGATGATAAGCGTCCATTTCTCTACATTTGCTACGAGTACCTTGATGTAATAATAGCCTGGGCCATCATAGATATGCGTGGTATCAGACTTGCTCGGTCCAAGTACATAAAGGTATTCAATGAAACTAACAGTTTCTCCTTTTGGGAAAACAAGGAACCCGAAGTTTTGAGGACTTCCCACCTTTAAAGCTCTAATTTATACGCCATGTGTCACTCGGGATGTAAAATAGTTCTGTGGTTTTGCTTGCTGAACCCATAAACTCTATTATTGTATTCCATTTCCCTCGCTTTAAATGTAAAGTAGATGTGACGGTAGTTACCTCTGTGACCGTAACAGTTATTGTGACAGTCTTAATCTCGACTTGCGCTTGTGTAAGGGTCTTGGACATAGTAATTATCTTAGTTTTAGTTAATTCGGAAGCAACTCTCCCACCTATATCGCCAATAACGAAACCTATGATCATGTTGGCAGCAAACATAACGGGCATCAATACTAAAAACTTAGACCCACATTCTTAACCCTCGACTATTAACTAACTCATCAGTATTGTAAAACTGTATATTCAGCGTTATGAATTATATATAATGCTTAGTATAATTCATTATAGTTTAACGTGAGGGCCCGTAGTCTCCATCACTTGAATCCTTAAGGTTAACGGTGAGTTACGAAATTAAAAATAGTCCTTTAAGGCTATACATAATCTACATCTACCATAAGTGAATAGATTGAGTAAGTGAGTTATTACATAACTAAATCCTCCGAAATTAATTCAGTATCCATTACCATAATTAAAGGCATAAATTTCATGATATATTATATTTTCTCAATCTAGACTTATACCTGTAGGCCTTGATATGTACTGTGGTGAATGTCCTTATTGCGGGAGAAAGTTCAAGGATAAGGACCGTGATATAGTGAAAGTGAAACTTAAGTATCATATGATAAGAGAGCATGGAGAAATTTTACTTCAAGAAGCTAAGCGATACAAGTATTTAAAGATCTTCGGTCCTAGTGCAACTTTAAGTTGGTATGCAGGGATGAAGGCTAGTTATAGTATTAAAAAGTGCTAGGAACACTTTTAGCAAGTACTTTATGGCAACACCCTGCATCTTAGCTTTCCATTTACTGCTCACTTTTAATGGGGGACTTACAGCGTGAGAGCAACCCCTTACAGAACTTTATATTACTTATTCATCTATTGATTTTGTTTAATATTAGATTTCCAAAGCAAGACTCCGTTACCAGTTGTTTTGATATCAATATATATTAAATGTTAAGGCTATATTTTCCTATGTAAAGAGATTACCGTGATAGAGTCTTTTATGGGTATAACATGAGAAGGTGGTTAAAGTTTACCTGAATGTCTATTAGTGTCGTTACCCTATAAGGTTTGTTTAAGAACCGTAGGGACCCGATGTCCCTCCAGCTTTATTAAAGTTTTTCTTTATGAATTCCCCTCTCTTCCTTACATCATCTCTATAGATATAAGGGTTTAACTCAGCCAGCTTTAGAATCTTAAGTTTGCCTGGGGAATATATTGCGTAGCCTAATGTTGGGCATAAACGTTTTATTTGATCTATTATTATTTGAGGATTAATCCAATCAACTTCTCTATGAACTAAGTAAACATATTCTATACCGTATTCATAATACCTGCATGCTTGTTCTATACCTATATCGCCCCTTTCTAAGCCCTTTTTGCTTTTTAATTCTAAACCAATTAACTTATTATTTTCCGTTAATATGAGAATATCCATTTCATTAGGTACTATAAGTGGCCTCAGTGTAGGATTAAAATATGGCGACATTCTCTTGAAACCCGTAAAACTATGTCTGACGTCGACTATCTTCTCATTTACAAATGTACCCAGATATCGAAGCTGACCTGCAAGAGCCATTTGCATATATTTTTCGTGAATATCTATGAACATAGACCATAAAGGTGGTAATGAGGGTAACGGTATCTCAATAGGTAAAGTAAGTATCCTTATTCTTCTAAATACTCTTTCTGGAGGTCTCCACTTCTTTCTAGTCACTATGACGTCTATGTTTACGTCTTTATCTATAATATGGACTACTTTTTTACCATATACGTACCAGTCCTTGCCAGCCTTGTACGCCTCAATAATGTACGTGCCCTTAAGTAAATTGAAGGTAGTAATACCTTCCTCATTACTTAAATTACAAATAAAATTGCCATTAAAGAGCAATGATACAATGCATTCTTGAAAGACTTCGCCTTTCTCATCCATTACCTTAACAGTTAACTTGAATGTTCTTAGACTTTTACGTAAGTTTAATTTATAACCTATTTCTTTAAAGACATAATCATCTATGCTTAATAGTAATTTCCTAAATAGTTCTTTGTGTTCTTCAGGGAGTAAAAGATAGAACTTAGGTAACATTCGCAGTAACTTACATAGCTCTTCAACATTATTCACGTACCAAAATTCATCAATTAACTCACTTCTGATTTCCTCAATGAAGCTTAGGGGGAATTTTACTAATTTAGGGTTAATTACTTTAGTCACTAGTTGATGAATTTTATCTCTTAGAAATTTCTTTCTAATATTTTCCTTCAGTCTAAAGAGATCCCATTTACAATTATGTTTATCAGGTGCTCGATGCTCAAAACAGAATTTTTTACCACAATATGGACAAACATAAGCCTTAAACACATATTTACCGCAAAACGCGCATTTCTCAAGACTCAAGACTCACCCCATAATATATATCTACTTATTAAGTAGGTATATTAAGACCCATTTATATAGATGGACATTGGGTAATTGTATCCTGAAAAATACGGATTTAAGTAACCTCATATAAGACAAATATCATATAAAGCATGTATTGATATCGTTGACTTAAAAAGATGATGTTCCCATTTTCTTTAACTTTTCTGATGCTTTCTTTATTGCTTTGATTATGTTTACGTATCCGGTGCATCTGCATAAGTTTCCTCTTAAGTACTCCTTGATTTCCTCCTCTGTTGGTGATGGATTTTCCTTGAGTAGTGCTTTAGCAGTTAGTATGAAGCCCGGCGTGCAGAAACCGCACTGTACTGCTGCTTCCTCAAGGAATGCTTTCTGTATGGCGTCTAGCTCGGTATCCTTAGCTAGCCCTTCAATGGTTGTTACTTCCCTTCCTTCAACCTCCATAGCTAAGGTTAGGCAGGCGAGTACTGGCTCGCCATCAAGAAGTACTGTACATGCACCACACTCGCCTATACCGCAACCATACTTCGCTCCAGTAAGCCCTAACTTATCCCTAAGTACGTTAATGAGTAACTCGTTAGGCTCTACATAGACCTTAACCGGCTTACCATTAAGTATGAACTCTATTACCTTACCCATGGTGATCACCTCATACGTATCCTCTCATAAGCTATCTTTAATGCCCTCTTAGTGAGTACTTTAGATAGTTCCCTCCTATACTCAGCTGTTGATCTAATGTCGGTTATGGGTCTTACCTCACCACTAACTATCTCGGCTGCCTTAACGATGTTCTCCTCACTAAACTCCTTACCTAGGAGGAATTCCTCGGCTTTATAAGCCCTCATAGGTGTTGGGGCTACAGCACCTAAAGCTATCCTTACGTGCTCAATCACGTCACCGCTACCTAACCTTAAAGCGACGGCTATATTGACCTTAGCTAAGTCCATAGCAACTCTAGAGACCTTAATGAACGCAGTACCCGTACCTTCCTTCGGATGAGGCACTATTATCTCAGTAAGTAGTTCCGTAGGCTTAAGTACGGTCTTACCAGGACCTAAGAAGAACTTATCTATAGGTACTACACGCGCGCCTTCGGGACCCATGATCTTGAGTTTAGCATCTAAGACTAGTAGCGGTGGTGCTGTATCTGCTGCTGGTGATGCATTACATAAGTTACCGCCTATAGTAGCCATATTCCTTACCTGTACTGACGCCATTGACTTAATGGCTTCATAAAGCACTGGTAATCTCCTCCTAATAACGTCAGACCTCTCTAATCTACGTAGCTTCGTTGCTGCACCTATATGTATGCCGTCATCCCCAACCTCAATAAAGTCCAGCTCCTTAACCTTCCTTAAGCTAATCACGTATTTAGGACTCGCTAACCTCTGCTTCATCTTAACAAGAAGGTCAGTACCACCAGCAAGAATCTTAGCCTCCTCACCGTAGGTCTTTAGTAACTCAATAACCTCATCGAGGGTTTCTGGAGCGAAGTACTCAAACCTTACTGGGAGTATGTGGGTATTGAACCTACTTATATCAACCATAACACTCACCCCCTCCTTTCCTTTAATGCCTTAAGTATCTTCTCTGGCGTTATGGGTAGTTCATAGAACCTAATACCTATGGCATTGTAGATAGCGTTAGCTACAGCAGCGGCTACAGGGTTAGTGGCTGCTTCACCAATGCCTTTAGCACCGAAGGGACCTGTAGGTTCCCTAGTCTTAGCTAGAATCACTATAAAGTCATCTACGGGTGGTATGTCGGTTGCTGTAGGTATTTTGTAGTCAGTGATGAAGCCCTTATTCATCAACTCACCTGTCTTTGGGTCATGGACTACATCCTCAAGTATAGCCATACTCCAACCCATGACGAAACCCCCATGCAGCTGACCAGCAACTAAGTCTGGGTTTATTGGTGTACCTACGTCAGCTCCAGCAACGACCTTGACGGGCCTAACGACCCCTGTCTCGGTATCTACCTCCACCTCAACGAAGTAGGCGGTGAATGTTGGTGGGCAGTTAGTGGCTCTATAGCTAACTAGCTCGGCTATAGAGCCCCAGTTCTTCTGCCACGCTATCCTAGCTACCTCACCAACAGTGATCCTCTTCTCTGGGGCTCCCTCAACATATATCACGCCCTGACTTAACTCCTCATCAGGCTCTATCCTAAGGGCTTCAGGGTTAGGTACGTCAAGTATCCTAGCAGCGTACTCTAGGAGCTTCTTCTTAACCTTAGCGGCAGCCCTCCTAGCGGCTTCACCACCTACGTAAACACCTCTTGAGGCATGCGTACATACGTCATAACCAGTCATGTGGGTATCTGAAGGAACTATCCTTACCTTACTTAACGGCACACCTAACTCCTCGGCAACTATCTTGGCATGGGCGAATAAAGTACCACCACCATGGTCTATTAGTGGCGTTATGTACTCAACACTCCCATCAACATTAACCTTAACTAAAGCCCATGAGAGATCAATAACGTGCCCTGAAAGAGGCCCTCCAGTACCTGATGTGTGGAACCCCCTAGCGAAACCTACGCCACGTCTTACCGTGCCTTTACGCTCAGATGGTTTAAGCCTCTTATCCCAACCAATGAGCTTAGCCCCTTCCTTAATGAGTTCCTTAACACCATCACTCCTTATGACGGACCTAACAGTAGGTCCTTGACCCCAGAAGACATCACCCAAACCCACGTAGTTCTTAAGCTTAAGGTCTATCGGGTCCATACCTAACTCTTCAGCTAGCTCATCAAGAAAAGACTCAACAGCCCAATGAAGCTCTGGGTTGCCGAAGCCCCTTATGGCGCAAGCAGGTACTTTATTGGTATATACAGCCCTACCTACGTACCTAACATTCCTCCACTTATAGAGGGATACGAACCAACCTAAGAGGCACCCAAGGAGTGGGTATGGCTGTACCTGATGGGCACCAACATCAACAACTGTCTCTAACTCACCAGCCATTAACGTACCGTCCTTCTTAGCCCCGCCTTTAATCCTGAAGATCATGGAGAAACCTACATGGTCATGCATATCTTCCTCTCTAGTGTAGATTAGCTTGACGGGTCTCCTAGCCTTTAAGGCTAAGGCGACACATATGAGTGTAGCCATATTAGCATGTATACTTGAACCGAAACCACCGCCTATGGGTAGCCTAACTACATTGATCTTACTTATAGGTATACCGAATATCTGATTAATCAGTATTCTAGTATTATGTATTGTTTGGGTAGTTGTCCATAGGGTTATACCCCCATCAGGCTCAGGCCTACATACAGCACCCCTAGGCTCTAACTGCATATGGTACCTCCTATTGGTTCTATAGACCCTCTCAAGAACAATATCAGACTCCTTAAACCCTCTATCAGGGTCTCCCTCCTTATACCTTAACTCACAAGCTATGTTGTTCTTTACCTCGACCTCCTTATCACCTAAGTAAATACGCTTATGGAGTAGTGGCTTACCGGGCTTCATAGCCTCTAGAGGGTCTAGTATAGGTTCAAGTACTTCGTACTTAACCTTAATAGCCTCTAAAGCCCTCTGAGCTTTCTCCTCAGTCTCAGCCGCTACAGCGGCTATGGGCTCACCTACGTAGAGTGGTCTATCTGTAAGGACTAACCAATCCCTATACGTAACCTCATGGATACTCACTAACCTAGGGTTAAACGGTACCTTAGGTACGTCCTTAAACGTAACTACCACAGCACCCATACGCTCAGCTTCACCGGTATCTATCTCCTTAACGATAGCGTGTGCGTAGGGACTCCTCAATATCCTACCATAGAGCATACCGGGTAGCTGAATATCTATCGTGAATTTCTCAAGACCAGTAACTTTCGTATAGCCATCTACCCTAACTAACTTCTTACCAACATAACGAAAAACTTGGGTCATAATCTCACTAATCAATCTACGACCAACAAAATAAGCCTTAGCTAAGTAATGTCGAGAAGCATTCAATTATCTGAAGTAAGTACTTAACGTAAAGCACCTAAACATCACTAACCACATAGTAGGTATAAGTACATCCTTAACGGCCATTCACGAACTAACTTAAGCACTGTACAGAATAGCTACGTAGGGAGTAGGTTTTAAGCCTCCCCAATTAAAGTTTATAAGTGAGCCATAGAAGTATTAATGGGCTCAAGAGCCGCGGTAGTATAGCCCGGCCTAGTATGCGGGCCTGTCGTATGTCCCTCCCCCGTCGCCCTTCTCCACTACATTTTTTCATTGCAGGATTAATAGTGGCTTAAGGAAGCTTTGGTAAGAAATCCCATAGAAATCCAGGGAGATTTACGTTCACTAATACTAACCCTAAGATAATTAAACTGGTTTATGACTTCCTAATAAAGCACTTAGAAATACCTCCAGAGAAAATTTCCATATACGTAACATACAACGTTGAAGTATCTAAACTTACACCTAAATACATAAAGCAATATTGAGGAACCTACTAGGGGCACCGCAAGATAAAATAAAGGTTTATCCATATAGGAGGAAAGTGAAGCATGTTAGAAGGAGGGCCACTTACGGAATATGTCAATTACGAATAAACGATGTATAAATCAGGTCGAAAATAGAAACGCTTATTAACACTATAATAGATAACCTCAATTAGGCGACGGGGGAGGGACGTACAGAGAGCCCGTGACCCGGGTTCAAATCCCGGCCGCGGCGCCATTAATTCTTTAAGTACTTACTTCGTAAACCCTAATCACGTACTCATTACACTCTACCTTCATGAACTCATCCAGCTTCTTAATAGCTTCATTACCGTAGTAAGTTGTGCCGTTAGCTTCGAGCATTACTGATATTACCTGTCCTCCAAGAACCATTAACCTATAGATGTAGGAACCGCATGTAAGTGATATGAGTAGTGGGGCTTCAGTCTTTAAATCCTTAATCACACCCCTAAGGTCTAGCGCCTTACCCCGCCCTATCCTCCTTACTCTAACGAACTTACCCGTCATTAGTAATGTAGCTAATTTCTCAACAGAGAAAGTCTCCGAACTTAACTTATCTATATCAGCGGATATGGGTAGGTTAAATATGGCCCCCTTAACCTCTGAGGGCTTAATACCTTTAAGGAACTCTTTAGGCGCCACAACGGCTGGAGGTACACGTATTAATGCCTTAGCTGAAGCCCACTCGAGCGCCTGTCTAGCTATATTGCCTCTTATCCTATTTATTATCTCCTTAATCTCAGGATCTAATCTGATCTCCGGTGTGAATCCGGCTTTAAGCATTAAGCTATACTCCATGTAGGTCTTATTATTAACTTTACTTAACTTGACCTCAATCCTAATGCTTAATGCCTTATTAATGCCTACACCGCTATATCTAACTACCTTAAGCTCCCTCTTTTCTTCAGAGGTAATCTCAAACCTAACTCTATAGGGGAAGTACTTAAAGGCTAACGTAATCTCAAAAGCCTTAGGTGATATTTTAACGAAGTCCTTACCAATACCCCATAAACTGAAGTGAGCTTCAGGGTCGTTGAGGAACTTAAATAATATGCTTACATCAACATCTAGTGTCTCAGTAATTAATCTATTAAGCACCAAAGTAATTACCCTACCTTAAAATACGCTTAATTAAGATATAAACCTAAAGGGTTTTGCTTATGAAGTAAAAGTATGTTTTTATATTGAGGGGGTCTCTAGAGGGTCCACTCTGGGTGGGTTAAGCCTCTCTCTTCAGGTGTTGCTGGTAGTACATTATCT
>CAZFJX010000023.1:0-14559 GCA_964519505.1 uncultured Desulfurococcales archaeon | reverse complement strand
GCTATGAACTCAACCTCCACCTTAAGATCCCTCCTAAACGGGTTAGCGATAACGCCCTTAACACGTACGTAACCCATAATACCACTCAACCCTAACGAAAAACACGTAATTAAGCTAATATACATTACCCAACAAGAACATCAATACACGAAACGATATTGTTGTGTTTAATGTCTTTATATGTGGTTAGGTATATGTACTTAGGTGTTCATTGATGGGTAGTGTGTTCGTTCTTTATACTGTTTTGGCGAGGTATTATGATGTTATTTATCGTGATTATCTTGTTAGGGTTGTTTCTAGGTTTGTGGATTTTGTTGAGGGTGTGTTTAGGCGTGATGGTGGTAGGGTTGTTAGGGATGTTCTTGATGTTGCTTGCGGTACTGGTGGCCCCTACTCTCGAGCTTGCTAGGAGAGGGTATAGGGTTATTGGTGTTGATGTTCATGAGGAAATGCTTGAGGTCGCTAGGGAGAAGGCTGCTAAGGAGGGCCTTGATGTTAAGTTCGTTAGGTGTGACGCACGTGAGTTGAGGTTTGTTGAGGAGTTTGATGCTGTGACCATGTTCTTTAGTAGCTTACCCTACATGACGACGTACGAGGACCTAATGAGGCTATTAAGGGGTGTTTATAGGGCTTTAAGACCTGGCGATGTTTTAGTGGCTGATGAGCCTAACCCACTAGCGTTTGCTTATAGGTTAGGTAGGAAGGAAGGACCTACAGTATGGGATGTTGAGCATGGTGATGAGAAATTAGTAATTATTGATTGGAGGGAGCTCGAGGACGTTAACGCCATAGTACACTTCAAGAGGGTGGTAATGATGCTTAAACCCGACGGAACATCAAGAACATACTCCATGCACGATAGGTTGAGGCTATATACGGCACACGAACTAAAGACGGCGGCTAAAGAAGCAGGGTTTAGTCATGTAAGAATATATGGTGATTTTAAGTTAAGTGATGAAGAACCAAGAAACGCTAATAGGTTGTTCTTAGTCGCTAGGAAGTAACTAACCTCCTCCTAACTAAGTATAGGGCTACCAAGGCAATAGCTAGGGCCACTAACCCAGTAGCGATTAACTCAGGTATGGGTATTGGGGTCTCACTATCGGTAGCCGTATGGATGCCTGGGCTCCACTCAGTTACCTCCAGGTAGTCAGTCCTATCATCAGCATTAAACGTGGGTGTGTGTGTATTAACACTTACATCGTTAAATGTCGGTGTGAAAGCCCCAACACTCACATCGCTAGTGTAGTCACTCACGTATACGGGATCCCAACCCTCACCACCAACCCAGTTAAGCTGATCAGATATGGCGGGGCTATAAAGCATTAAGACAGCATCCTCATTACCCTCACCGTATGAGGTAGTGAACCCAGTAATGTACATGTAGCCATTAGCAACTACTAAACCACTAAAGGAATCCTTAGAGGCCCCACCAACAGTTACGAAGCTAAGTAAGTCACCATCAGTACTTAACTTAGCTATAAAACCATCGAAATCGCCAGCACCAAAGCTAGAGGTCCTACCAACCACGTATAAATAACCATCAGGCCCATACATTACGTCAAAGCCGTACTCATCACCACTACCGCCAAAAGCCCTAAACCAGACTACAGAGTCTGTACTAGGGTCTATCTTAGCTACATAGGCATCCCTACCACCACCGGCACTATAGGTCTCCGTAGTCCCAACTATGTATATATATCCATCATCATCCTTAGTCATAGACGCGCCTAAGTCATAAAGACTAGCACTACCTAGAACCTTATACCAGACTAACCCCATAGTGTTTAGGTCTATCTTAGCAAGAAACGCATCATACGCACCTGTTGTTAGGTATCCGATAACGTATATATAGCCATTAATAATTACGGCCCTCTGAGACTCCGCAGTTGTGTCCCCATACTCATAGATATATGAATCACCCACTACGTCACCTGTTGAAGGATCTAACTTTATGATGGTTAATTGAGACTCAGAAGAACTAGGATACTCAGACCTACCGATTAAGTAAAGGTAACCATTATAGTACCTAACCACAAAACCTCTATAATCATTGCCAGCATTTATGTAGTAGCACCTAAACCATATGAAAGACCCGCTATTAGGGTCTATTTTACCTGCGACCATCCTATCATATAGACCAGGACCATATGGGTATTGACCTTGGCCAGCTGCATAAATGTACCCATCATCACCTCTCACAAGGTGGAAGAACCTGTAAGTGTAGCCTTCATTAGCAACTGAGTCTTGAACCCTATATATCCATTCGGCACCTCCATCAACATAGTTGAACTTTGCTACCAGTATATCATACTCCCACGCACCACCACTAGTTATGTAGCCTGTATAACCGACCGCATATATATAGTTACCTATAGCTATGGGGTCCATTAAGTAGTCCTTAATAGTACTGCCATAGGTTTTAAACCAGTGATTTGTTGGTTGGGCTTCACTAATAGGTAGGGTCATTAAGGCTAAGAGAAGGAGTGAGGCGTAAAGTAGGTAAGGGAGCTTACTCAAATGCGCATCACCATAATGATTTCACTACGAAATTATATATTACTCTTTCTCTATATCACTCAAGGTAATAACATAGGTAAATGCTCTCCATAGGCATTAATATAAATACTTTAAGTTACTAGGACTAACGACTTAACAGTCCTCAACACCTAATTATTGAGAGTTCTTCAGAGAACCTTTTTCTTTGTTAAGCCTCACTAATACCTTATGGGTAGGTACTGATGGACGCTATCATTGCTGAAGGTTTAGGGAGGGTTTATAGGGGTAGTGTTTGGGGTATTAGGGACGTGTCATTTAGGGTTGGTGGGGGTAGTCTCACGGTTCTTTTAGGGCCTAATGGTGCTGGTAAGACTACGACCGTGAAGGTACTTACCACGATATTGAAACCTACTAGGGGGAGTGCTTACGTGATGGGTTACGACGTCGTTAGGGATGTTTGGGAAGTTAGGAGGAGGGTTGCCTTATGCCCTCAGGACGTGCGCGTAGACCCTAATTGGACACCTTGGGAGGCTGTTAAGGGGTACTTACTTACCCGTGGTTGGGGGATTAGCGATGCCGAACGTGAGGCTAAGGTGTGGCTTGAGGAGCTTGAGTTATGGGAGGTTAGGAACAGAATATCTACACACTTAAGTGGTGGTCAAAGAAAGAGGATTGCTGTAGCTATGGTGTTAGCAACAAACGCCGACGTTATGTTTCTCGATGAACCTACGTCAGGCCTCGATGTTGAGGGCAGGTATAAGGTCTGGAGAGCCTTAAGGACGGTAATTAAGAATGGAGGCACAATACTCCTAACAACCCATGACATGAAAGAGGCTGAGCTCATAAGCGATAAGGTGATCCTCATATCTAAGGGTAAGGTGGTTGCTGAAGGGGGTGTTGAGGCCTTAATCTCCAAGCTACCTTACCGCCATAAAGTAATAGCTAAAGGAGTAAGGAATAACTCACTAAGTACAGACCCGTGTAGGTTAGTTAATCTTGAGGATAGGTTAGTTATCTACGCTGAGAGTAAGAGTAAGGCCTTATCCATAGCTTCAAGTATTGAGGCTGAGTCGGTAACGATTAGTGAGGTAGGGCTTGAGGATGCCTACATATACTTAACGAGGGGTTTTAGGTGATGAACGTGTTAGTGGCCTTAAGGAAGGTATTGGGTATTGCTTACTTAACTAGTAGGTGGGTTATTAGGCAGCCTTCATGGTTGATCCAGAGTACGTTATCAACAGTGGGCTTCGCTATACTGTTATATGCTTGGGGAGGTATTGAGGGGTTAAGGAACATAATAGTTGCCTGGGTTATTGGTGGTTTATGGAGCATAGGCGTAAACATAGTTGCTCAAGAGGTTGGTTGGCATAGGATGATGTACCTACATGAGATGCTTATAGCGAGCCCTATAAGACCTGTACACTACCTAGTAGGTACGTTCATTATGTCACTAATATTCCCTGTAGTGGGTTTAGTTACTATAGCGCCTATAGCGTACCTATTAAGTGCTTGGGGCTTAATGTGTTGGTCACTCATAATGGGTTTACCAGTACTCCTCACGGGGATCATGCTTGGGTTAGCCATAGTTATGAGGGTTGAGAGGCCCGTAAACATATCGGCAATAACTAATCCTATATCGTGGCTATTAATGATACTCCCTCCAGTATATTACCCTGCGTGGATACTGCCAGAGCCGCTAAGATATGTCGCCTTAGCAATACCTACATCAGCATCAGCAGAAATAGTGAGGCAGTTAGCGGGTTTAGGGGTCTCGATAGACATAACCTACCCCATAGCAGTGATAGCTGCCTGGTGCTCAGTAAGCCTACTACTAGCCTCTAAAACCATAAAGTGGGGGTTAAACTGACGTCTGTATAAAGAGATTAGCAAGTTGTATGTATTATGGCTAACACCTTCCTTTTAGACGTAACCTCCTCAACAGTACTTATTAAGGGGTCGCTAGTTTGCCTAATCATCACATCAATACCTCTACTCCTCAACTCATCTAGAATTTTCCTTGCTTCAGGAGTTATTGGTAACGCACCATAAACACCACTACCAATAATCACAACCTCAACATCGCTGCATAAGTTTATGTAGCGCCTTAACTCATCCTCACTTAATGGCGTATGCCCGTAAGTAGCTCTATAACGTGCTGAGAGATCCTTATCCCTTTTAAGAACCTCCCCTTTACATATGACAATGTCATGATCGTATACCTTACCGAAGACCTTAACCCAACCAAACCCCGCCTTCTCTCTCAAGCTATCATCCGTAGTAAGTAATTCAGTAATGAGAAATATTCTTACCTTAACTTACCTACCTTAGGGCATAGAGGGTCTGGGGCCCCGGTATCTCCACTTACTAACCAAGCCCTAGCGAAGCAGCCACCCCTACAGAACTCGTTAAGTATGCACGAACTACATGGAGGTACTTTCTTAGGGCCTTCAGCCTTAACAATGAGTGGGTGATTCTTTAATCTCCTCCAACACTCCTCAATACCTAACTCAAGTACGTTACCTACCACATACCCCATCACATCACATAAGACCACATTACCTGAAGGTGTTACGTCCATAACATCCCAGTCCCTACAATTACCGTAAGCCAAGTTAGGTGAGCCGGTAACGACACCTACGAAAGGAACGCACCAAACACCAACAACAATACCTAACTCCTCAGCTACTCTACCAGCATCCCTTAATGCGTGAGCTAGGTGGTTCGGTCTTACGTAGACACCGTACTTAAGTGCGTTACTTACGGGCATCGCAGGGATTATGGAGACCGAGTAAGCACCTAACTCAATAGCCTTCCTAACAGTCTCACCAATAAACCTCCAGTTAAGCTCATTCACAGATATGTTCACATGTATAGGTAAACCCCCATCAAGGAGCTTCTTAAACCCCTCAATAAACCTATCCCAAGTCCCTGGACCCCTAACTAATTCATGAACTTCCTTCGAAGGACCGTCCATACTTGTATATATGAATATCTCTAAAGCACTCAACTCCCTAGCTATCTCGTCATTAATTAATGTTGCATTAGTGAATAACGTGGCGTCAATATCGTGGTTTACGGTCTCTCTAAGTATTTCGATTATGTCCTTCCTAATTAACGGCTCACCGCCCGTGTAGTGTACGTGCTCAATACCCAACTCTGACGCCTCCTCAATAACCTTAAGTATCTCATCCATACCTAACTCACGGTCCTTAAGGTATTGCTTAGCGTAACAGTGCTTACAGTTAAGGTTACATCTAGAAGTGATTATCCAGATTATGGTTTCAGGAACATCAACTAAACCAACCTGCTCACCACCCTTAAATAGTTACTCACCCAATTCCTCATTACTAAGGTTAGGTGGGTATTAAGCATTTTGCTAGAATCCTTAAGGTTTAGTGGATGGTGCCGCGGCCGGGATTTGAACCCGGGTCACGGGCTCTCCCCGACTAATAGCTCGAAAGGCCCGCATACTTGACCGGGCTATACTACCGCGGCACCCTACCTAACACTATGGTTCGTAGAGTTTTTAGCTTTATTACTTTTTACCTCCTAACTCGATGACTTTCATGGCTTAATGATGGTAAATATATTTAAGCTCTGAAGAGATACTATACTCCCCTAAGGTGATTCTGCGTGAAGTTAAAGGTTAAGCTCATCGACATCGCAGTCGGACTTGGTCGCTACGTAGTCATTAATGAGGAAGACGCTAAGGAGTTAAGCATTAAATACCATGATAGGATAACCTTTAAGCATGGTAAGGGGGTTTCTACAGCTATAGCCTTCATAACCTCATCACTGATACCTAAGGGCTATATAGGGATTACTAAGGACTTACAGTATCTCGTTAGTGAGGGTGAGGAAGTGGATGTTATGCCTGCAAGACCTCCTGAATCAACCAAGTACATTAGGCAGAAGTTAAAGGGTGAGAAATTAACTGAGGATCAGATATTCACCATAATTAGGGACATAGTTAATTTCAACTTAAGTGAAATTGAGATGGCTTCGTTCATTCTAGCTCAAGAACTTAGGGGTATGTCTATAGATGAGGTAGTATATCTAACTAAGGCCATGGTCGAGACAGGAAAGAGGCTTAAGTTCCCCGAACCTACTTACGACGTCCATAGTATTGGGGGTGTCCCAGGCAATTCTAAGGTCTCATTGGTTATGATACCCACCATAGCTGCTGCAGGTGTATTCATACCTAAGACTAGTAGTAGGGCCATAACATCACCAGCAGGCACTGCAGATACCATGGAGGTTTTAGCTAGAGTCGACTTCACTATTGAGGAGATTAAGGAGTTAGCTAAGAAGGTTAATGGCTTCATAGTCTGGGGTGGTAGGCTTAACTTAGCACCTGCTGATGATATTTTGATTAGGGTTGAACACGTACTTAGGGTTGACCCAAGGACCCAAATGATAGCTAGCATATTGTCCAAGAAGTTAGCTATGGGTGCGGAGTCGGTAGTCATCGACATACCAACTGGTGAAGGAGCTAAGGTTAGGACTATGGAGGAAGCTAGGGAGTTAGCCTCACAATTCATTCAGGTAGGTAGTAAGGTAGGCCTAAAGATAAGGTGCGCAATAACCTATGGTGGTCAGCCGATAGGGTATACTATAGGTCCTGCCTTAGAGGCTAAGGAGGCACTAGAGGCACTTAGGGGTGGTGGAGCTATGAGCCTGGTCGAGAAGGCTGTCTCTGTAGCTGGTATGGTGCTTGAGCTCGCTGGTGCTGCACCTAAGGGGGCTGGTTATGAGGTAGCTAAAGACATCTTAAGGAGTGGTAAGTCCTTAGAGATGATGAAGAGGATAATAGAGGCTCAAGGAGGTAATCCTAACGTTAAGCCTGAGGACATACCTATAGGTAAGTACCACGCACATATAGAGTCACCCGTAGACGGTTACGTAACCCACGTATCTAATGAGGGGCTAACAATCATGGCTAGGACCGCGGGGGCGCCATTCGATAAGGGTGCTGGAATAAGGCTCTACGTCAAGAGAGGGCATAAGGTTAAGAAGGGAGATAAGCTACTCACCATA
Source organism: uncultured Desulfurococcales archaeon (assembly GCA_964519505.1). Lineage (GTDB taxonomy): Archaea > Thermoproteota > Thermoprotei_A > Sulfolobales > CAZFJX01 > CAZFJX01. The sequence continues at coordinate 7,023 of CAZFJX010000023.1, read as the reverse complement.
TATTCTAACAGCTCAGTTAAGCTTAATGAAGCGCTTAAGCTATTCTACAAGCTTAGACCTATAGTGCTTGAAGGTATGCTATTAGAGAAGTTCCCTGAGGAATACTAATAACCCCTTAAACAATAGGTAACCACGGCCGAAAGCCCTGATGTGAACGATGGGCGGTCTGATGAGTGATGAGCCATTGTAGCCTTAAGGGGCCGGCAAATAAATCTTTATAATACCCACCACCCAAACACATATATGGGCAGGGGCCCGTAGCTCAGCCTGGTTGAGCGCCCGGCTGATAACCGGGAGGTCCGGGGTTCAAATCCCCGCGGGCCCACCAATTTATCCTTAAATTTAATGTAGAAATCAGTTATTCTCTCTAAAGGATCTATATACTTCGTTATTACCTACCCCTTATTTTCCTTGAACATAAAACGTAGTAGTCCTTATTAATCCATTTAATCACATACTCCGAAGGCGTGAAATCATTTAAATTACCCATACACATCGCTTACTGATTAGTTGTCCATATAATTAGAACTTCAGTTTTAGGGAATAGCATAATAATCTTAATCTCCGATTTTGTGCATCCCTAATAACGTAGGTTTATTAACGATAGAGATCACCATTAGCGAAGTGTAATTATTCTTATTGTTCTTCTCCTAATCACAATTAACTTTCTATATGGGTTACCTACTTTTCTTAATGCCGAAATTTTTTCTCAGCTATGTATGTAGGGTTTAATGGTGGTATTCGAAGTAAAATCACTCCCGGGATGTTGGGATTTAAGAGGGCTAATCTTCCGAAGTCCTTATCAAAAGTCACTATGATTTCTGACTTCTCTATAGCTATCCTTATTACTTCCTCATCACTTATACCAGGCTTAAGTTCCCAGATTGATGTGACATCATACCCCGCCTTCCTAAGCTCTAGGATAACTGTTTTAGGTATATTCTCGTTGGCTAGGAGTTTAGGCTTTGACAACGACCTCATCCCTTAAGAGCCTAGCTGCATACCTAATGGCGGCTAATATGTCCTCCCTAGATAGGTGGGGGTATTCCTTAAGTATATCGTCTATGCTCCACCCATTGGAGAGTAACTCAAAGTATATTGGTATTCTAGTTCCTCTTATTACGGGCTTACCACCCATAATTCTCGGGTCGACCACTATTCTCTTCTCGCTCTGTACCAATTAATGCTCCCTACTAATATTACATTATGAAACTTTATAGTTAATTCCGCCATCATGCATATTCCATTATGGTTGATACGTACCATAATGTCTAAGCTATTACGGCATCACGTTGTAACTACGTATAAATACCGTATGGTATAATTCATGTCTGACCATAAATTATTCTTACTTTACTTTGTTAACATAGATATGATTAGTGAGGCTATTATTACGGCTATAGTTATTTGGGATAGTGTAAACTTACGTAGGTCTTTCTTAGAGGCTAATTTTAGGCTTATAGTGATTAACGATGTTAGCGGTGTAAGTACTATGATGAACATACCTATTAACGTAACTGTCCCTACGCCAAATACTTCATTAATGACTAACCCCGCAAGTGATACTGCTAGACCAGTAATCACGCCATACCTAAGTATTAATGATGGTTCCCTATACATGATGATCACCTAGGTTAAGGCAGTTACTAATAACCTAGTTGCTGCGTAAAGTAGGACTAAGGAGAAGATCAACCTAACGATGCGGGGTTTAAGTCTCCTTAAGCATTTAGCCCCTAATGTAGCTCCAGGCATTATCCCTAAAGCTATTACGGCTACTGACAAGGGGTCTGTAAGCCCTCTAGCTAGGTAAACAACACCACCACTAGTGGCTGTTAGCCCAACCATGAAGGAGCTAGTAGCAACGGCTGTCTTTATGGGTAAACCCATTATTAAGTTTAGTAAAGGAACCTTAATCACGCCACCACCAATACCGAACATACCTGAGAACATACCTGCAATGAAAGATATGGAGACCCCGACCGCTTTACGTGACTTAGAGACCTTAGTGACGCTCGTTTCACCCACCTTAGTACCTATTAATGACTCCTTAAGCATGGTTGCTGAAATATAAAGCAATACTAAACCCAGCGCGAACCTAACGTATGTAGCTGGTAGGGTAAGGGTTACGTAAGCACCTACTATAGCCCCAAGAACTGTTGATGGCTCTATGAGGAGTGCTGTACCTAAATCAACCATACCCCTACCTAAGTAGATACTTGCTGCTGATGCTGATGTGACTATGATACATACTAAGCTAGTGGCTATAGCTACCTTAACATCATATCCCAAGACCAAGACCATGAAAGGGACTAGTAAGCTACCACCACCAATACCAGCAATAGCTGAGACGAAGCCTATGCCTAAAGCACCAGCAAATAGTAGACACGCATTAATTAATAACCCACTTAAGGCAGGCATAACCAATACGTCCAACCAATACATAGACTTATCGAGTTAAGTACTTAACTATCCGAAACCCCTCAGAACATATACGAGGGTTAAGCCGTCACCCTCAATAACCACGTATATAGGCCAGCACGGAATCCCCTTCGGGTAAGTAACTGAAGCATGGATAAAAATAGAATTATTGATCTTGGTCAAGTACCCATAGAGATCTATACGATTACCAAGCTCCATAAACCGCTCATAAACAATTACGGTAATGTTGATGAGTCTAATGGGGTAAGCATTTATTAAGAACATGAAGTCAAACTCGCTTACGATGTAGTGCAGGGCATAAAGACGTAAGTAAATAGCTCCCCCCTAATTACTTTCATCGCCCAACTGAATTATTGAGGCCGTTAAAGGCGATTTATTAAGGGTAAGTGTTAACGCACTTAAAACTAATAGGTATATCATGTAAGACATGTACTTAACGCGCATAAGTTATTCCATATGATATGATAAATGTAGTCCTAAACTATTAACCAGTACTGAAGTAGATAAATTAAACAAAAGTTTTGAATATTAACGCATCATAGTCTCATCTGTGTTCCTTTAATCAGAATGAGGTAGATATATGGGTGGTGCGGGTGTGTCTACGTACCTTGATTAAGTATTTAATCACTCTAGCCCTTGTAATGCCCATAATCATTACCTCATTAGGAGTCTTAGGTCAGGGAGAGAGTAACGCTCTCTGGTTCGGTGATGATGTAGATAACCAAGCTTACGGTATCTTAGTTAGGGCGCCTAATGAGTATTATGCTGTGTGGAGCTCACTATTTAGTGAATCAATAACGAACCCTGTAATAACGAAATTCTTTAGTAACCGCACTATAAAGTGGAGTAAGGAAATAGCACCTTCATTACAAAACATCGTTCAGGTTAAGTTTAGTGATGTTGAGCTATATGGTGATTACGCCTACATAATACTTAACACAGTAAATACTTCAGGTACTTACGTATATCTGATTAAGGTGTACTTACCAATAGGTAGTATTGACTGGTCAAGAATGATAGGGAAAACCCCTGGTTTCGCTACAATGCCTACAAGTAATTACGTATTTGTCGTCCATTCAGATGTGGCGAATGCGGCAAATGAGTATGTATGGGTTCAGAAGATTGATGTTAGTGGTGGTTCGAGAACATATAGGAAGTATTATGTAGGGCACTACACGTTCCCAAGGGAATCAACCTATGACGGCAATACATCTATACTACCGGGAGGGTAGATATAGCACTAGTAAAGAGCATATGGCTCCTTAAAACCAACTCAACACTAGTAACAACTCAAAGATACGTAACAGCTTGGATTGGTGGGGTGGATGCCGCTGTTGCTGAGGGTTACGGCATAGTTAATGATGGTAACTACCTTTACATACTAGCGGGGGTGGACCCTATTGATTACGATAAGCTTGAGTGGTCTTACTTAGGGATAGTTAAGATAAATTTAAATGCCTTAAGTATCACAGCTTACAGAACCATAGTGGTAAATGGTGCGCACTTCATATTCCCCCATAGAGGTAAGGTACTTACGTATGACGGTACATACATGTACCTAACGTTAACCTTAGTTAACACTACCTCAGGGGATAAGGACGTACTTATCGGTAAGGTGGATCCTTCAAGCTTAGATATTGAGTGGTTAAAGGTGTGGGGTACTGATGGGCAGGAGGACGGTACTGCCTTACTGATCGATAGGGATAGGGTATTAGTCATCGGTAATGCCTCTACAACAATAGGTACGTTATCTGACGTTACATTTACCGGGATTTACGTAGTCTATACAATAAATATTGTGACACCTAGCTATGTATTAGAAAACACGTTAACCCCTACGAACTTACCCTATACAGAGAAGGAGATTACCCTCGACCCCGGAGGTACCGAAGCTGTAGTAATATCCCTAGACACCTTAGGAAATCCATTACCAATACCTGAACACACCTTAATAGCTATAGCAGTACTAACCGCATCGCTGATCTTCTTCGCGATTAAGAGGTTAAGGAAATAGAAGGTACTTTAAATCCTAATAACCCTAAGTTTTTATATTAATTAACTATCAGTAATCAATCCCTTCCTTACATTCTTCTTAATTGCTTTTAATATCGCCTTATACGTGTTGAATTCAAGTGCTAATGCATCATGGAACTTGTACTTACCATAGGGGCTCTTTAATGATGTTAAGTCTTCTCCTATGCAAAGGTTTAGGCCTAGCATATAACTACCCACTAAACCCTGATTGAGTATCACACAAGCTAATCATGCAATATTCTACGGTAACCATGCATTGAGGGAATCGCTTTACGGGTTAGCCCACATAGTTATAGGTATAGGGCTCATATGGTACGTAATTTCCTTACTAAAAGGGAGAAAGTAAAGTTTTTCCTTCTCCACACGTAGAACTAATTAGGTTCCCTTAAGTTAAGTAGGTGAATTAGGTGTCTAAAGGCCCGAGATATACTGCTTTAGTTGAGGTAACCGTGTTTTTGGCTATATTCTTCATTGTAGCTTGGTATCTTCAGGCATGTCTAGGTGGATCTTACGGGTGGGGCTCTAAGGCCGTGATGATAGCTTTAGCTCTAGTAGGTATTTTTATTCATAAAGACCCTAAGAGGTATGGCTTAATCCCCAAGGACATAAGGTTTAGTTTGAAGTGGTCTTTATATGTAGCCCTCTTATTCGTTACTACATCTCTAGCATTTATCGTGGTTGCCTTCATCACTGGTGCGGCTAGGTCTGTTGACTTGGGGACTTTAGCTATTGATGCCTTATGGTTCTTCGTATTTGTTGGTTTTGCTGAGGAGTTATTCTTTAGGGGTTATATCCAGTCAAGACTTAACGAGGTGTTTACGGCTAAGTACGGAAGTATCCTAGGGGTTAAGTATCAATGGACTCAAGGAACCTTAATCACTGGCGTATTCTTCTTTGGGATCCCACACATACTTACCGGTATAAACCCCTTCATAGGCTACGTAAGGATAACTCCCATGACCATAGCCATTGTAGGTCTTGCTTGCTTTATCGGAATCGTTCTTGGGGTCTTAAGGGAAAGAACAGGGGGTATCATACTCCCAACAATACTTCACGGCTTCCTAGACTATGTGGTCTTTAGTATGGGGAGGATCATGGGTTTTGCACTATCTAACGCGGCAGCATTTACAGCGCTACTACTATTCTTCACACTCTTATTCCATAAGATATTAGTAGAGTAATGTAAGTGAGTTAACCTGATGTCCAAGCTAAATAAGCTGAAAGATACTGAACTTGTAGCTTATCATGAATTTATGGAAGCGTTAGGTAGGTTATGTAGGGAGGGTCATTTATCAGCGCATTGCTATATTATTTATGTACCTTAAATACGATCCTGATAGGGTTAGAACAGTATTGCTTAACTCGGGAGATAATGTTAATTCCATGCACTCATACGGGCTAGTGGACGATTCGCTATTGAGGAGATCTATGAGGTATACATATTGAACCCTATTAGTGAAGTAGTGAAAGGGATAAGCATATCACCGACTATGAGGATAGATATACAGCTATATGGCGACTTCTTCGGTGGTGAGGGATTGATTATCAATCACTTTAAGGGCTTAGGTTTTAAGAGCTTCAGTGTTAATGAGTTTCACGACGTGATTTGCGGTCATGTAAGTTTTAGGCCGGTGTAGCTAGCGCTATAGTATTAACGCTTTTCCTAGTATTAATCTAAATATTTATAGAGAAGTTGGTATTAAGTGAAGAGAGCTTATGAAAGACCCTAACTGGTAGGGAAAGTTACCTTAGGATAGGGATTGCTGGCATCATGGCTTGTATAGGCGCATTTATAGCACTACTCTTAACATGGTAAGTAATGGTGTCGGGAAGACTGGTTACTCGCGCATGCTAACCTGAGGACCTACTTTACTAAGTTAAGATTTAAGTGTTAAACCGTAAATATATCTCCGGGATGCCTTCCATGACTTACTGGCACCTCTACAACCCCATCGTTAGGCAGGCTATCCAATCCATGTGCTCATCTGAGGGTAAGAGAGTTATATCGACGTTCATTGCGCCAAGAATATTTATAGGGTATGCCGCTACCCAAGCATTCGCTTTGAGCGTAGCTTCGCTATTTAAGCGCCGTAGGGCATTCATAGTTACTGACCCCCACATTAAGGTCTTAGCATTTAGTGTCGAGAAAATTCTTAAATCATTAGACATCGCCACTAAGGTGTGGGATAAGGTAGTTCCTGAACCACCTACATCTAGTTTTAAGCCGTGTGCTGAAGCTATGGAGGAGTTCGGTACCGACTTGATAGTCGCTGTTGGTGGTGGCAGCGTCATAGACACTGCTAAGGTTGCTTGGGTTCTCTATGAGAGACCTGACGTGGACTTTAGGTTAATTGATCCCTTGAAGCCTTTAGGGCTTAGGAGGAAGGCCCTCCTAGCAGCAATACCTACGACCAGCGGTACCGGCTCTGAAGCTACGTCAGCTGCGGTAATTACTGACGAGACCTTTGAGCCTCCTAGGAAGTTCGCTGTAACGCACCCTGAGCTAGTACCTGACTTCGCGGTTATCGACCCGAGATTCGTTGTTGGGAT
>CAZFJX010000022.1:0-15321 GCA_964519505.1 uncultured Desulfurococcales archaeon | reverse complement strand
TTAGCTAAGTTAAGTACGTAGTTTAAGGAGTCTTTAATGAGTGTTTCAGACCTAACCCATAAGAACACCCTAGCTACGTCCTGTAAGCCCCATAAGGACTCTATAAGGAAGACCGTGTCAAGGCCCCTCACATACCCCTCAACACTCCTTAATATTCTTTCCTCTATTGAGTATTCCCAAGTACTTTTAATCCAAGCAGTAAATGAAGACTCTATTCTTGGCGATATGAAAACCATATCCTCGATAAGTGAGTACTTTGCGGGATATTCATCAATCCAGTAATCTACATATGTATTACGAAGCTTAGTTAAGTTGACATTGAGGTGGACGATGTTGAAGACCCTCCATGCAAGTCCGCATTTTTCGTAGAACCCTATAGCTTCTTTACTAGGCCATACGGAGATAGTGTCGCATCCACTTCCTTCAGCTATTTCTATTGCTTTATTGACAAGCGCTTTACCGATTCCTCTACCCCTATAGTCCTTATGCACTTCAAGAACATCAATAAAGGCAGTCTTACCTAAAGGGCTCGGTTCCTTACCTATGTAGAGTTCTAACTCACCAACTACCTTACCATTAACCTCAGCAACGAGAGGGTACTGTCCGTTAATTAACATGTAATTCAGATGAGGTGCTAAAGTCTCAATAGTTATCCATGGACCCCCATGAGCAAATCTCTCAGCAACACTAAGTTCCTCATAACTAACGACCAATTCCTTATTACCAACTTTCTTAACCCACTTATCAATGCTCGAACAGTAAACCTCAACTATATCCTTGGCGTCATCAAGGGTTGCTAACCTGATTTTGACACCCATAAACACACCATTAATCCATACGTAATCTACTTAATATCGATGCTTAAGGCGTATTTACCTAATCCTTTGTATATGTGTTTATAGATATTTTAATGGGGGCGTATTAGTGGATATTCTTAAGCTACTTAAGACCAAGGTGATACCGCCTGATGATGCTAGCTACGTAGTTAGCTTGGTTATTGAGGGCTTAGCTAGTGATGTTGAGTCGGTATTTATTAAGGGGTTAAGTAGGGTTAAGAAAGTTGTTCTCGCTAAGGCATTCACTAAGTATGGGTGGGTATTGGCTATTTATGGCGCTATAGGCATGACCTATAAGGATCTCCTACTAATTTACTATAACCTAGAAAACCCTAGGTGGACAGCGTCAGCATTAATACATGAGGCTGTACATATAGGTTTAGGTATCTCAAGAGCAGATACCTTAGATCTAATTAATGATGAGACCTTAGCCTACGTAGCTAGCTTTAAGTCAGGTATGCTTGACCTATACATAAACAGTATCAACTACGCCGTAAGCACGCTATCTAACTGCGTGAAGGCTTACGATGAATATGACTTAAGTAACATAGTGGTCCCTAGGCTAATAGCCCATAAGCTAACTAACTACGAGTTTAAGGAATTACTTAAGTTAGTGGATACGGATAAGGCATCGTTAATTAAGCTATGGTTACGTAGTGAACCAAGCACGCACGAGCTAAGGGCCCTAGCAACAGCGTTAAAACTCATTGGGTTAAAGATTAAGGAACTCCAAAAGTACGCATGCCGTGAAGTTAAGGAAAGCTTAGGGATTGCTGAATATGACTTTAGGTATGAAGGTGTTGACGGTAGTTTCTTAAGGATGATTAAAGTACTTGATAGAGCGGCTGAAGATAAGGAGAGGGCTCGTAAAGTACTTGAGCCCTGGTGGGATGAGCTTGAGGACCTTAAGGACTTAATAGATACCTATCTAGACTTACGTAGCGGTAGGTTAGACATACTTAAGAAGATATTAAAGGACTTACGAACTAATAACTAAGCCAAATCCCCATAATAGATGTGAGTTAGCAAGTGTTTACGAAATACGTATGTGGGTGGCTTTATGGGTAATGCCCGCGTTTATCCCTTGATTAAGTTGAGTGAAGTTGTTAAGTGTATTATCCTGCGCAGGATTAATAGGTTTGTTGTTGAGGTCTTTATTGTTGGATCTATAGTTAACGCGTATATGAACAATACTGGTAAATTAGTGGATTACTTAGTTAAGGGTAAGTTAGGTTACTGCATACCTAAACATTCAGGTAGGACTAGGTACGTATTGGTGGCTATTAGGGATAATGACTTAGCTACATTGATAGATACACGGTTACAGACGAAGGCTTTCGAGGTCTCTATTAGTAAGGGTTTAATCCCTTGGTTAAAGGGTTGCTTCATAGTAGGTAGGAATGTTAGGTTAGGTGACTCAGTCATAGATTACTTAGTGGGATGCGATGACCTTAACATACATCTCGAGGTTAAGAGCGCCGTATTAAGGTGTGGGGACTACGCTATGTATACTGATTGCCCATCAGCGCGTGGAAGGAGACATATGGCTGAATTATTAAGGCATAGGTTGAGAGGTGGTTATTCTGCCGTGGTGTTCATAGCTGCATTACCTCATGTTAAAGCGTTTAGACCTAACTGTGCTGTTGATGAGAAGTTATGCACGTATCTGCATAAGGCTAATGAGGTCGGCGTACTGATTAAGTCAGTGGCCCTATACTTCAATCCTAGGGATGGCTACGTGTATTTATATGATCCGGATCTTAAGGTAGTTTTAAGTCCTGATATACACGCATAAATACCTTAGCTACGTGCGGATATATTGGTGAGTACGTTGCCCCATTCATTAAGGCTCTTCATAATCTCTGTAGCTACACTTATAGTCACTACATTAGTAATCATATGCAGTGTCTATACCTATAGGGATGTTCAAGTGTTTTACTGTATCGGTGTTGAGAATGAGCTTATGGATGGGCTTGCTTATGATTATAGAATTGCTATAGATATTGATGGTAGGGTGTTTACGTACCTTAGTGATAGGGCCCTTTACACGATCCTATCATCGCCTGAGGACGTGATTAGATTTAAAGAACTTACAGTGCCAACAGACTTCTCTGTATTCGTATATAGGGTTAGTGATGAAGGTATTGAGTTTATGAAGAGTTATTACCAAGAGTATTTCAGAGTGGATATCGATGAGTTGTTAAGAGATGAGAATCCAGGCACTTACCTAATTAACGTTACTCATAGTTCCTTTGAGGAACTTGACAGTACGCGTAAAGTTACTGAGAGGGAGGTTTTTAGTGTATTAGTTATTAAGTCCAAGAACTCCTACTCCTTTATTCCCCTAGATAAAGAATATCACATTTACGTTAATGGCCTTACCCAAAGATTCTATGACTTTAAACATAAGTTTAAGGTATTACTGATCAACCCAGTATTTACTTACATTAAAGCATCTGCTTGGTATATATACCCGGTAGTATTAGGGTTAAGTGCTTACTTACTCATTAGTGTTAAGAGCTCCTTAAGGAGGTCAGTAAAGGCCCTTGTATTGGTGTTAATGATTATTAGCATATTCATATATGTAAATACTTTCATTAGCGGTGAAGTGAATGGGTTCGCTGAGTACTCAACGAGGCATATTAGTGGTGAGGTTGTTCATGAGGCTAAACAGGTTGTCTATGGTATTATTAAGCATGTAGAGGTTAACTTAAGTAATGATGTAGTTAGGTTAAGGTTTGCTGATATGCTTAGTCAAGAGGAACTAGAGGCGCTTAAGTTACTTACTAAGTTAAGAGGTAACGATACCATAGCGTTCAGGGTATTGACCATTAACCCCCATGTTGAGGTACATGCGAATCTTGAGGGCTTTAAGGAGGGAGTATTAAGAATCACTAAGTTAAGTAGGTTAAGTGATATAGTTATAGAGTTAAGGCGCTTAAGCCCTAAGTACGTTGGTTTAGGAATTAAGCGTCCATTAGTAAAGAGTGTTGATTTGTATTTAGCTGTAGGCATACCTAAGACAGAGTACGTATGGATAAAAATGTTATAACTAGTTAAAGATAGCTAGTTAAAGCATAAATCTTATAGCACGCGGCAATGTGCCTACACATATGAATAGAGTTGTCTCTGAATGTTCTTTAAGGTGTTCATACGGTGTTTCATGAACGTTCCTCGGCTTTGCTTTTCAAGAACGTCTCACTAATTTATGATCGGTGGAAGTGATGTTCACTAGGTACGTAGCGATAGCGGTATTGCTTGCAGTCGTAATTGGCGGATCATTCATATACGTGATGACCCAGCAGGGAGGTGCGAACCCTACGGAAACAACTACGGAAACCACAACCCCAACGACTACCCCATCAACTGAGAATATTGTTGACTACATGAAGAAGCTAGGTTATGAAGTACTTAAGTTAAGGAACGAGGGCTACGCTACTGTCCATATGGAGTACCTACTACTTTCTGCTAAGTACCATTACTTACGTGGCGATATTAGTAAGACATTAGAGTTACTTAATGAGGTTTCTAAGGAGTTAGAGAGTCCTGAGTTACTACCTGAACTACCCATCACTGAGTTCGAGGTTGCTGACGGTTACGTAAACATAACTAAAGCACCTACAGTCGAGGACTTCGTACCTATAGGTAAGGTATTCGTACTTACCAGTAAGGGCTACTTAGACTACCCAAGGAACGACCCTCAATGGAAGCTTAGTTGTTTCATAATGTTGGCTATAGGTAAGTCTGAGGATGGTAAGTACTTCATGTACCAAGGGAGGCTCCCATTAAAACCTGAGGAAGGCTCATTTAGGCCTAGGGTCTTCATAGGTGGTAAGTGGGTCATCCTTAACATAACGTTTGCAGGTCCGTTATACTATGATGATGGTGAGAAGTTCAGATACCCAACGGTCTACCAGTATGACATCTCGGGTAGGTATATGCAATGGATTAGTTACGACCCTGAAGGACGTAGATGGTTCCACGCGATTAAGGATTTAGAGTCAGGTACTGAATTAATAAGCATTAAAGCTAAAGTAGTAAGCCCACCAACGTGGCTTGGTCAATGGGGCTCACTGTACTTAGCTCACGGAGTCTATCCCAAAAGACCCGGTGTTGATTTATGGAGTGGTTTCTGGGATATATGTGAGGCCAGTATGAAAGTAACTTATAATGGAATTACTAAGGAGTACCATGGACTATTCGTATTTGATAGAGCATCACATAGAATTTACGGTATTGAAGATATTAGGAAGGCAGGGCCCTTAGGAGCACCGCTAGAGTTCTCATGTATGGTGATATATCAGGATAATCTAGTGATTACGGTCGCTTACTCAAGAAACCCATCAACACTTAACCTAAGCTTCCCATTACAGCATCAATTAAGGGTTGAGCTACTTAATAGGAACCTAACGTTGATAACTAATGATATAGTATTTAGAGAGTTCGGTAATGAACTGCAGCCCAGTGAATTCAACATCATAGCTAAATTCAGCGACAAGACGTACTTAGACATTAAGGGTAAGGTAGTGAACTACTGGCCACCTAAGTGGGTTGGTGGTAGAGGAACTTGGTGGAACCCTAAGGGTGCATTCACTTGGGGTAGGGCTTTCACGGTCTGGGAAGGAGGTTTAGTAATTAATAGTGAATACATACCAGTAAATGCTGTAGGTGTTGGTGAGTTCACTAGGTATAGTGAGGGTCAGCAACCAGAAGTAACTACATGTCCATTAGACGGTAGTTGCTGGAAGTAATGACTTTTTAAGTAGGTAAAACAATAAATTAATTCTTTGCTTTATTTATTGGTCTAAGCCTATCTAAACCCTCTTAAGACTTCGTCCCAAATCCTCATATACTTACCTAACCTATCGTCCTCTGATAACGCCTCAATGAGTTCGGGGTTCCTTACTAACCTAATCAGTATTGTTTGCTCCCCCTTAGGTCCCATGGTTGCTTTAATACCTTCCCTAACTGTTACGTAGCCTAGATCTCTTAATTTCATAACCGCTTTCTCAACGTCTTTAGGGTTAGGTATGTTCTCACCTAACGTCCTCCTAAAACCACTTACTTCAGCAACTAGTTCAGGTAACCATAGAGCACCCATACATACGGCTAGAACCCTAAGGACATCACCCATAACGAACTCAATACCCGACCTACTTGATAATATCTCACGTGGGCCCAATACTTCACCTACGTAAGTAACGTTAAGGGAGGTAAATAAAGTTACGTAGAACTATCCGAAAACTAAATATACCTCCCACTCCGAGGTATATATGGTGAGCCACATGAGTGAGGAAGTGATAGTCACTACAACAGACTACGTGCCTGGCTACAGAATAGTTAAGGTGCTAGGTGTTGTCTCGGCAAGTGGTGTTTGGGCTAGGCATATAGGTAGGGACATAGTTGCTTCATTAAGGAACATAGTTGGTGGTGAGATAAGGGAGTATACCGACTTACTTAGGAGGGCTCGTGAGGAGGTTATTAGGAGGCTTAAGGAGGAGGCTAAGAAGTTAGGTGCTAATGCAGTAATATGTGTTAGGTTCTCAACATCAGGTGTGATGCAGAGAGCTGCTGAGGTAATGGCTTACGGTACTGCCGTGGTTATTGAGAGGGAATGAGAGGAGTTATTAGGCGATGAGGTTAGTAACTAAGCTACTTATTTATATAGCGGTATCCTTCATACTAGCCTTTATCATAGACGCATACTTAGTTACTACTGGTGTTGACCAAATCAAGTTCTCTATCATGGCGGCAGTAAGGATGTTTACGCCTTTAGCGGCAGTCATAACTATCTTACTTATTGAGGGTGAGAAGGTCATTGAGGGGTTAAAAGGCTATGGGTTAAGGTTATTTAAGCTGAGGTATCTCCTATTAGCTCTATCAATACCCTACCTAATTTACGGTTTAGGGGTTCTCTATGCTTTAATCGCTAATATGCCATTAGTAAACCCAATCATTAAGATTAGTGAGGAGTATGGTGCTGAAATACCTATGGACCCTAATGTCCTCCTAATGCTGTCACTCCTAACTACGGTCCTAACTGGGCTCACTATTAATACGGCCTGCGCTTTCGGTGAGGAGATTGGTTGGCGTGGGCTTCTGCTTGATGAGTTAATTAAGGTTCTCGGGTACTTCAGGTCTGTTGTGGTTATAGGTGTTATTTGGGCCTTATGGCATGCTCCATTGATAGTACTTATAGGGTTTAACTACCCGCACCATAGGGACTTGGTAGGTGTCTCAATGTTTATAGCTATATGTATAGTCCTAAGCGCTTTTCTAGCCCTACTTAAGTTGAAGAGCGGTAGTGTAATACCCTCCGCCATAACCCACGGTACCTTCAATGCTTGTCGTGGGTTAATGCTGTTTACAGTAGATGTTGAGGATGAGTTACTGACGATGCCTGTAGGTGTTTTAGCGTTACTATCAATGATTACTATCTACGTCATTCTTCACCTAGCCCTACTTAGGGGAGGCCTACATGGTGGAGAGTAAGTACGTGCTTTACGGATTGATAGCGGGCGTCATTAGCGGGGCTATTCAGGGGACTTACGCATTCTTAATTACCTTACCTAGAGCCGATGAGGTGATTAATGAGGCAGTTAACATAACGCACATGCTTGGTATTAACGTAAGTGAGTATAAGGACATTATCTATTTAGCCATATACTTAACACCAGTATTAACGGCGGTATTTATGCTTATTTTAGGAGCTATTTTTGGCGCATTATTTGAGTTCTTAAGTAAGAGGTTAAGAACGTATCCAGCCCTAATAACTACTTTAGGTATTATGGCACTGATTTTGGCTGTTCCTAACGTTGCTGTAGGTTCTTATGGGAAAGCGTTAAGTAACTTACTTGGCGTAGCTATATATGGCGCTGTACTGACCGTACTGGTTATTAGGGGGTTAAAGGTACGTTGTGAGGTTTATGGATGAAGAGAAGGTTATGAGAAAGTTAATTAAGGATTTAAGAACAGGCCTATACGTAGCCATGATTATGTACTTACTAAGTAAGTACGGCACGCTCCATGGATATAGGATTAGGGTTCTTATTCAGGAGGTCTCGGGGGGTTACTTGAACCCTAGTGAAAGCACTATATATGAGTCGTTAAAGATGATGAGTAAGCTAGGGCTCGTTGAGTCTTTCTGGGCTGAAACAGGTTACGGGCCTCCCAGGAAGTACTATAAATTAACTGATTTCGGTATGAGGATATGGGGTAGGTTGAGGAGTGAGTTAAGAGGGTTTATCAAGATTATTAGGGAGGTGGTAGGTGATTTAGGTGATTAACTCACCTATGTTTTTCATGGGGCTCTTCATAACTGTCACAAGTATAGTGCTCTACTCAATAGTCCATAGGTTACCGTTCAATCCGTTCTTAGGGTTTAGGATAGGGTACTCATACCTCTCTAGGGATTTATGGGTGAAGTTGAATAAGGTTGCTGCATTAGTCTTTATGTTCGTTGGCCTAGTTACTACAGTTCTTTCAGTGATTATTGCTGATGAGGTAATTGTTCTTGAGGTATTCCTAGGCTTAATCATAGTTTCATTAGTGGTACTGATTAATTACTCATCTAAGGCGGCTGAGCTAGAGCTTATGAAGATACCTGAACATAGGGAGGTTGGGAAGGTAGAGGTACTGACTCCATTCTACCCATCAATAGCTCACATAGTAATTACGTTGGTACCTTACGTCTTAGGGATTACGTTCATAGCGCTTAACGCGCACTCACTACCCGATAGTGTCGCGATACACTTCACGAGTAGCGGAGCACCTGATAGGTTTATGCCTAAGACCCAAGCCCTAATACTAATGACCTTCACACCCACCTTCGTAATTGGGTTAACCCTATTTTTCTACTACTTAGGTGTTAAGAAACCTGAAATATACTACAGGCCCTGGTTAAGAGGTAAGTTACGTATCTTCGTCACGTTCATATATACTTTCTTATCGTTAACCTCACCACTTGCATCTATAGCCATGGTAGATACTGTATGGTTCAATATATATGGGGAGCACCTAACACTACTAACGCATCTAATGATGGCCTTAATCATAGTGATAATAGCCCAAATAATATACTTCATAGCATACATAACCAAACATTACCTTAAGTACAAATCTCAAACACGGATAATATGAAGAAATTAAATTATTTTGAGTTTCATAACATATCCTAATCTCATTGCAGCACCACTTATATATTTAAAGTCATAGTCTCTTGTAACTAATTCCTCATCCCTATTTATGACCATTGCGGCTATTAGTAAGTCCGAAAAAGCCTGCGGCTTACCTATTTTAAGAAGTTCTAACTGGAGTTTATGTGCCGTAATAAAATCTTGCTTAACAGGGAAGATTATTCCTCCATAAAAGTATTTATAGTAAATTATCCTGGGGTATTCTATAAAAGTAACAACTGTTATGTCCTCATTAATGGTTTTCCTTAACCTTACTCTATCAATGACTACATTAGTGTCTATTACAGTCATTTTAATCTCTCCTTTTCCTTAAGTTCTAAGGAATCCACATCATATATCTCAAGATCCACCACCAAATCTTCAGGTTTAATATTTAAGTCTCTCCTAAGTTCATTAACGTCAACCCTCCCACCTAATCTAGCAATAACTTCCTTAACTATCCTTACCACCTCCTCTTCGGAAATCCAAGGAGGTATTTTTATAGTGATGGTCTTCGACATTACTTTAGCCCCCATTAATGATTTTGGGAAATAATCTTAATAAAAACTCTGGGAAGTAAGTCTATCGTTCTTAAATATGTGAGCTATCTTGTGTCATGTATGTCTGTTTGGTCCTTTATTTGTTGTGTTAGTTCCTGTTGGGTATATGACTCCTTCTTTAGATGCTTTTTCTATGATTGTTACTGTTTCGTTGAAGAACTCCTTAAGTACTCTCTCCATCTCCTCATTACCTACCTCTATAAGGTCTATTTTCTCTTGGAGTTTCCTAGTTCTTTCCTCACTTATTAGGTCGTTAAACTTCTCTGACAGGTACTTGTAGACGTTCTTGCCCCTGGTTGTCGCTACTAGTTTACCGTTCTTTACCTCAATTATGTAGCCCCTTCTCCTAAGTATGTCTAGTATCTTAGCGTATGTTGATGGCCTACCAATACCTTTATCCTTCATTAACTCAACAACCTCACCGTAAGTGTATAGTGGGTATTCAGGCACTACCCTAGACTCGACATCAATAACCTCATAAACACCTTCAGCAACCTCACCTAGGTCAACAACGTTAAAGAACCTACCTACCTTACTGAAACCTTCTTCAATAATCTTAGTAGTGAATGTGAATTCCTTAGTGAAGCCCTCAAGCTCAAGGGTGAAAGATGTCCTCTCTAACTTACATGGTGTCATTTGGCTCATTATGAACCTCCTGAATATTAGGTCGTAGAGCCTGTAGTCCTCAGGTCTTAACGGCACAGCTAACGCTAGAACCCCAGCAGCTCTTAATGACCTAATTTGCCTTGAGTCTAAGGGTCTCGTAGGTCTTATACATTCGTGGGCACCGGGTTTCTCCCACTTCCTACCTCTGAAGTACTCCTCACCATAGACCCTACTTATGTAGTCTTTAGCTATGGCTATACCTAGTGAACTCACGGTGGTGCTGTCTGTTCTGTGGTAGGTTATTAGGCCTGCCTCGAACAGCCTCTGCGCTGATTCCATGACCCTAGGTGCTGATAGTCCTAGGACTCTAGAGCCTTCAGAGAGCATTGTGTCTGTTGTGTATGGGGGTGGTGGGTTTATCTCTACGACCTCCTTACGTATGTCCCTAATCCTTACCTTACCTAACTCCTTAACCTTATCAGTGAACCCTCTAGGTGCTTTGAATATGAGGGGTACGTTAATACCTTTAAGCTTAAGCGTTACTAACTCAGCCTTAATCCTATGTTTCTCAGTCTGATCAACTATCCACCCAAGGACTGGTGTCTGTACCCTGCCTGCTGAGAGGAAGTTAAGTCCGAAGACCTTCCATAGTATTGGGCTTAAGCTAAAACCTATCCACCTATCCTCAATCCTCCTAACTATCTGTGCCTTAACCATGTTGTAGTCGAGGGTTGTTGGGTTAGCTAATGCGTTAGTTATACCCCTACGGGTTACTTCATGGAACCTAACCCTCCATATGTTCTTATTTAGGGGCTTAAGAAGTAAGGTAACGTCCCAAGCAATCTTCTCTCCTTCGGCGTCCGGGTCCGTACCTACCAGTATCTCATCAACTTGGGTAGCTAACTGCCTTAAGGCCTCAATAACGGGCTTACTCTCAATAAATACCTTACCACCACAGAACGGACATACTTCCTCACCTTCAGGTACGTCCCTACCACACCTAATACATCTCTTAATTAAGCTATAGACAGGTCTGAATGACTTACCATCATCATCAACCTCAACACCGAAGAGGCCAACATCCTTAACTAAGTCAAGTACGTGGCCACCGGTAGCTGTTATTATCATTAACCTATTCTCAGTTATTACTTCGAAGGTCTGTAAGCTACCTACGGTCTTCCTCGTAGGCCTACCGAATAGTTTAGCTATTGTCCTAGCCTTATTAGGTGATTCAACAATGAATAACGTAGTCTTCATTAACTCCCTCTCCTTAATCCTTAACTTACCCTCAAGAACTAACTTAACCTTAAGCCTATCCTCATCAACCTCCTTAATCAGCTTATCTAGATCTACCTCACTATACTCCTTGAAGTCAATAGTCTCTAGGAGCCACCTCAGGTCCCTAAGTAGGGCGTTGAAGGCCTTCTCCTCATCAACGACGAGTACGCTTAACCCCTTAGTTAACCCACCTACGTAGAGCCTAGAGGTTCTACCACTAGCCTGTATATATGCTGTTGCGTCAGGTATTATGAAGAAGTACTCACCCTCCTTACCACCAAACGTTATTGTCTTGCTCTTCCTTAACCTATCAACTACCTCAGGATCTTTAAGTACCTTATTAAGGAAGTCTAGAGCCTCCTTAGCAACCCTCCTAACGAATTCTGGGAACCCCTCTAATTCAATATTCTTCTTTAACGCCTCACGTACGGCCTCTAAGGTGTCTCTAGTAGCTAACCTAATCTTTATGAGCCCACCTAAAACCCTATCAAACTCCTTAGCATATTTATTGTAGACTACGTCCTTAATCTCGTTAAGTAGTATTAACCACCTACTTGGCTGGAACTCATCAATACTTATCCTTAACCTAAACTTAGGGACACCAGTAAATACCGCGTACCTAACTCTTTCAGGTAGGTCTATACCTCTAGTTAGTGGGCTCCTATATGAGGCTATACCTACAAGTACATCTAACTCACCAATAACGAACTTCTCAAAAATTCTCTTCCTAGCACCTAAGTATGCTTCAGCCTTAATCCCGTGGGACTTAAGTACTTCAGTTATTTTCTTAACGTACTCAGCACCCTTATCCATAGGTACGAATACTAAGCCACCAGTACCTAACCTCTTAACGACCTTGACTATGGTTTCCTCAAACTCTTCTGGCTTAGGCTTTATGTATAGGTCAACTATGTTTCTACCTACCTCTATCTTACCGCCGACCGTGAATCCGTATAGTGTGTTGAGTAGCTTAACCCTCTTAGTTCTCCTAGCTGTCTGTGTAGCACCACTAACAACGACTAGGCCCTTAACCCTCCTCCTTAAGTCAAGCCTTAACTTCTGTGCCTCACTAATTAACTGCCTAGAAGTTTCTGGGTCGTCCTTAGCTAACTTCTTACTCTTAGACTCAAGCTCCTGTATCCTCTCGACAAGGCTTACTTCCTCATCAGTAATCCCTAACATTCTCAGTACTACATCAACACTCTTACTCCTCCTTAGGAAGCTATCTACATCATCAATAAACGCTATATCTATGGGTTGCTGAAGCTCAGACTTCTTCATTAAGCTTATCGGCGTAGTTATTATTATCTTAGCCTTATCAACTACCTGAAGCATCTCCCTCTTCTGCTTATCCGTCAGTAGGCTATGGTAAGCGACAACGACCGCATCATCCTCATTAAGTCCTAACTTCTCACGTAACTCTATGGCCTTCTGATAAACCTGATGTGCTAGTAAGCTAGTGGGTAGTAGTATGAGTGACCTCTTACCTAGGCTTGCTGCGTATAGGGCTAGGATTATCTGCATAGTGGTTTTTCCGCTACCCGTTGGTGCTACCATAGCGAAGCTCTCATTATTAAAGAACCTCCTAGCCCATAACCTCTGAAGACCCCACATTCTAGAACCTATGGCCTTAACGAATAAGTCATCAATTAACTTAACCTTCTCCTCAATATCCCAAACCTTATATAAGAACCCTTTAATGACGGGTAACTTAAGCTCTGGGTCGGGAAGGCACTTACTGCAAGGTAGTCCCTTCTCTAACCTATCTGTAGTTATGTCACCACCACAGTTCGGGCATAGCCCTCTAAACGTTGCCTGTATAGTCATTAACAGTTACCTACAGTACTTACTATCCTCAAGATACTTCTAGGTATAAAAAGACTTTTAAGGTATTTCTCTTCCATAAAACAAACCCATAAACCTCATGGAATAAACACATCAGCACTTAACTTACGGTATTGGGGCATTTATATCGAGTTAAAGATTAGTTTAGGGATTTATTTAAGGGGTTACGGCTAAACTCGTTAGGAACTGTTAAGGTAGGTGTTTACATCGCTTATATAGGTACTACGTAACCCCACTTCTCTAGGGCCCTCCTTAACTCCTTATGGGTCTTAGAGTACTCATCTAGAGGTATCCCCTTAGCTATGGCCTCTAGGGCTTGCCTAACAGCTGTAGCACCGGCTCTAGGTCCGTCTGGGTGCCCTATAACACCACCACCTACCTGAATCACTAGGTCCTTACCTAAGTGCTTAACAACTACGGGTAAGGTTCCTGGGTGTAGACCCCCTGAAGATACTGGTAATGCTGGCTTTATGTGATAGAACTCCTGCTCTAGATGCATTGGGTCGTCAGGTTCTGGTACGTATTTGACCTCCCTAAGTACTTTAGCGTAGTTAACTACGTCCTTGGTCTTGGCCTCTAACTTACCTACGCCTGGAGTACCTATGTGTATTTGGTCAACGCCTATGACCCTATACAGCTTAGCTAGTACGAACATAGATATGCCGTGGTATGGGTTCCTAGTGAATGCTGCGTGCATAGCCCTATGTGCGTGTATGGCTAGACCGTACTCCTCAGCTAGGTCCCTAATGTACGTTAGTGCTGCCCAACCAGTAACTACTACATCAACCATTACGTATGGATTACCGTAGTCAGCAACTAACTTAAGCCTCCTAACCATCTCCCTAACGTCAGCAGTTATGTTAGCGAACCATACCTTCCTCTCACCAGTCTCTTTCTCAACCCTATCAATGATCCTCATAATCCTCTTAGCCCTCTCCTCAAACCTACAGTATGATGGGCTAACTAAGTTCTCATCATCCTTAATGTAGTCCATACCGCCAGCAAGTAGTTCGTAAGCCAATTTCTCAACCTCATCAGGCGTGTAACCCACCTTAGGCTTAGGTACTGTACCGACTATAGGTCTGTCATAGACCTTGAAGATATCCTTAACACCTTTAACGCCCTTAACAGGCCCCTTAAAGTGCTTGAGAAACTTCTGAGGTAGGTATATGTCCTCAACCCTAAGACCCTCAACCCTCCTCATACCGAATATGTTGCCAGCAACAGACGCTAGGAATCCAGGCATGTTGCCTTCCTCAAAGAGCTCCGCAGGGTATGCTACCCTAACTACGTATGAGCCATCACCTAGGTTTCTGAAGTAGTATGCCTTACCCATTAACCTATTAACCCTACCCTGATCGTACCATGTGTATAGCGTCGTCCAAGTACCTACACTAGACTCAGCAGCAACACCTCCAGCAGCATCCTCAACACTAAAGCCCTTAGCTGGCTTAACCCTAAAAACAGCAATAACGTCCTCCTCAGGGTCAGGTATGTAGTCTTTCTTAATGAAGAGTGGGTATGGCTCAAACTCCTTGCCCATGACACTACCCAAACCTATGTATGGCTTAGGTAGGAAATAAACCTTATTTATAAGTAAGTAGGCTGAACTAAAGCCTTATCGGGTACTCAAGCACCTTAACCCCTAACTCCTTAATCCTCTTAATCAACCTCTTAGTAGTCCTAGATACGTTAGGTGCTTTAAGGGCTTCATCAAGCCTAAAGAACCTTACGTCAGTAGCGTCACCACCGGGCCTTAACTCACCTTCTACGTTATCGATTAGGAAGTCTATGAGTACGTAGTGGTACTTAACGTTACCATCATCCTTAACAATAACCTCATCAATATGAATAACACCGACAACCTCACCAGTAAGCCCAGTCTCCTCCTCTAACTCCCTAACAGCAGCATCAACAAGCCTCTCACCAACCTCAACAACACCACCAGGAACAGCCCAATAACCCTCACCTGGAGGGTAACCCCTCCTAATAAGCAAAACCTCATCACCCCTCAAAACAACA
>CAZFJX010000021.1:0-19668 GCA_964519505.1 uncultured Desulfurococcales archaeon | reverse complement strand
CCACCCAATGACCAATGAAACCCGAGCGAAGGGTGGACTCCATAAGAATGAGCCGATGATAGCTTATATACATTCATATAAAAACATATAAAGAGGCGAACCCCCTCAAACTTAAGGACGTAGTAGTTGTTGATACTGTTATCACTCATTCCATAAGCAAATGTAGAGCATATGATTATGGCAACAAGAGCTATTACTAATAAACCCTTATTCATACTCCCCCATATATACGGTATATAGCACACTTATATAGATAGAGATACTTAATCTTTACCTTAGCAAGGTGCCGGGGTGACGAAGGGGTGAGAATATCTTTAAAATGATTTGTTTTAGGGGCTCCCTATGCTACTTAGTAGTTCTTTGAGTGCGTTTTCTAGGTTCTTTATCTTGTTGTACTTACTTACGAATTGCTCTATGGTTATCTTACCCTCCCTTAACTGCCTCATTAACTCATCGATTTCCTTTTGTATTGATGCTAGTCTCATCTTAACTAATTCACTTAGAGTTACGTGCTTAACACCTACGGTCTCTATCTCTAGGGGTGTGTATGTACCTGTTATTAGCCCGTCCTCTAACCTGATGATCTTGTTTGTTTTGATAGCTACTCTAGGGTCGTGGGTGGCTATGATTACGGTCTTACCGAACTTCTTACTTAGTGATGTTAGTAAGTCAATAACTACCCTAGCTGTATCGCTATCTAGCTCTGCTGTAGGCTCGTCAGCAAGTATGACTGGTGGGTCATTAGCTAATGCCGTAGCTATAGCTACCCTCTGTTGCTCACCGCCACTTAATTCATCGGGGTACCTATGGAGCTTATCACTGAGATTAACGAGTGAGAGAAGCCACTTAGCACGCCTAACCCTAATACTCTTAGGTACCCCAGCAATAGCCATAGGTAACTCAACATTCTCTAGGGCTGTGAGGTTAGGTATTAGGTTGAAAGTCTGGAATACGTAACCAACATTGGCTAACCTATGGATCTCTAGATCACTCTCCTTAAGCGACGTTAGTTCTAACTTACCGAAGTATACCTTACCACCAGTAGGTCTATCAACACCACCTATCATGTTAAGTAACGTAGTCTTACCAGAGCCTGAAGGACCCATTATTGAGACAACATCACCAGCCTCAACCTCAAGATCAACCCCTCTTAATGCCTGAACCTCATAAGCCTCAGTCTTATATATCTTGATAAGCCTTGAGGTAACTATCTTAACTCCAGATCTTTTGAAGGAGTTCACTTCTAGGTCCAGTTTTAGTTTCTTGGCCATGCTACATCACCCTAAGTAAGGACTCACGAGCTACACCTCTATATATCTTGATAACCATCAAAATAAGTGAGGTAACTATTATGACCGTAAGGAGTAGTAGCATCATTAACGACCTAGTACTTATTGATGGGTCAACACCTATGAATGGTAGCATGTAAGCTAATGGCGGGACCATCTTCTTAATTACGCCGAAGCCACTACCTATACCTAGAACTATGGATAGGAGTATTAAGAATGAAGTAACTGCTACCCACTCAGTTATCATGAGCTTAAATAGGTCTCCCTTAGAGCTACCTCTAATCCTTAATAGTACGTAAACCCTCTTACTCTCTATGAAGCTAAGCCATACGATAACCATCATTATGGCAGCACCAACAACACCCATAATGAAGCCAGATAAATCACTAGATATACCTGAGAATGGTGATGAGTACATAGACACAAATATTGATGATGAAATGTAGGTCTCGATATCAACCCTGGTAACGACATCAAACCCTTGCTCCTTAAGCTCTTTAGCTAATGACGTAACCCTATCAGTACTAAACTCCCTTAACTTAATGTAGTACACAACTATTGTGCCAGTTAATAAGTCCTTGCTCTTTAGGTCATTAATTAACTCCTTAACACCTTCACTATCCATTACTACCATAGGTGTTTCATGGTAAATAGTCGGGACCCTCCTAACGAACCCCCTAACAACAGCACCAATACCAGCTATACCAGTAACAGCCTCATCAAGCCCTGGGAACCCAGCTATGAACCCTATGAACCTAAACTCATTAATTAATGTCTTATTCATGCCCTCTCCGACATCAACACTTAGCCTTAAGGACTCACCCCTACTCACGTTTAGATCCTCGTAGGGGTCGGTAAGTCTAGTACCGCCAGCGAATTTCCTATAGAATATCATTAAGCCCTTAGTACCTTCCCTCATAACCTTAATGAAGTCAAAGCCGTAACCTATATCACTTAATGAGTATGAGGACTCTATGAATGCGTTAGGGTCTTCAATAACTACGAGGGGTGAGTACCCAGACAGTATGCTCCTATCACCGCACTCTATATTGATCCGCCCCCTCAACATAAGCATGTATATTTTTGAGGTTGTTAAGTCATTACCTAACCCCCTAACTAACTCATCACTTATACGTAACTCCTCAGTGATGTTATGTATATTTAACGGCTTACTAGCTAAGATGTCTGAACCGCTTAGGTATAGCGATACTTTGCTGAAGTAGTTAGCGTATGATTGCGTTGTTATTCCTGAACTAATTAATGTGCTAAATGTCATTAGTAGGAATAACAAGGCCACAGCAACCCTCCTAGACCTAAGCATGGCTAACCTACCTATGAGGGTAGCGTACTTCCTAGTAACTAATGACGCTAACTTACTAGTGGCTACGTAGAGGATCTCCGGCTTAGAAACAACTAACTTACTGATACCGTAAATAAAGAGCGGTGGCCCAAAGAGCATTAGGAACGAATCTATTATGGTTAAAATAACTAGCACTATAACCACAACCACAGGAAGTGAGGGGCCTCCCTCCATGAGAACTCTAGAGGGGCTAAATCCAATTAAGGAGCTAATGACGAAGTAACAACCTAGGATTAAGGCTATGAGTGACCCAGTACCTAACTTCTCTCTAAGTACTACGTCCTCAATTATTCTTGTAGGCTTAACTATCTCCGTAAGCGGTAGGTTCCTAACCACTGTAAAGCCCCTCCAGGCAGCTATTAATGGTATGGCTATTGCTAGAGCTATGTAGACCATGGTGGTTATGTAGTCGCTAATAATCATTGTGAATATACTACCTAACTCACTTAAGCTAACGAAGAATGAAGTTACCAGGATAGCTATGGCTAAACCAGCGAAAGCACCAACAACTATCCAGACACTTAGTGACCTAGTCATGTAGTTAACTAACTTCTTAGGCGGTAAGCCCCTAAGCCTAAGGAGACCTACATACCTACGTATAGATATTACGAGAACCTCAACCAACTTCCTAGTAGCTATGAATACTATTATGAAGGCAGGTATGTTACCGAAAACGAGGGCGAACCTAATAATCATACCCTGCATTTGGAGAGTCCTTAAAGCATTCTCAACATTAGCTACTGAATAATCTACGTCAGCCTCAACCTCCTCCCTAACTACCTTAACGACCTTACTGCATATGGACTTAAGTCTTCTTAAGCTGTCATCTACTGAATATATGTTTACGTAAGCCTCCTTATCTATTTTGAGAAAGTAGTAACTTAAAACATGCTTAAGCCCCAACCCGAACCTAGTGCTTAAGTCCCCGATTACATCTAATAACTTAATTAACGTACCCTTACTAATCAATAGTAAGTTAGGTGGGGGTACTAAAGGTGCTTGAATAGTTATGAATGAACCTACAGTGCGGGGTATTGATATGAGTTCCCTTAAGGTTTCTATATAGTCGTGAGGCCTTAACTTAAGCCCTACCACCTCAGTTAGGTTTTTGATGGGATCAGGCACTATATCTAAAACATCCCTATGTACGTAGATAACCTCATCCTCAAGACCTAATTCCTCAGCTTTTTCATCGCTAGCTACAACTATTAGTATGGTTCCGAAATCGCTTTCGAAACTTAAGCCTAAGAACGAATCTACACCTATTACCTCATTAATACCTTCAATATCCTTACCTACTCTACTGAACGTATTTACTAAATCATTAATGTCTTGAGAGGTTATTGAGGTATAGTTAGCGAATACAGTTGCGTCATACTCAATACCCGTAAAAGCTTTCTCAATAAGGTCTCTTTGAACAAGCATCGCGGAGGTTGCTGTAGTGAATAGTAGGGATGATATTATGACCGACGTTAACATGAGCATTACGATGTACGGGTTCTTAATGAATATCTTCGTCAGCATCACTAGCCCAGCCTTACCTTCAACTCATTCATGGATAGATTAATAAACGTAACTACATGCGTATTTAAAAGGCATGATTACCGCTTACTGAACCTTACGCTTAACTATGTTAATAACATCAATTAATGAGTTAATAACGTAATCAGGTTTTTCGTCACACTCCTTAGAACCTATCAATACGGCTTCCATACCAGCACCATGGGCTCCCTTAACATCATTACAACTATCACCAACCATTAAAGCCTCATTACCACTTACCCCTAAAGCGTTTAATGCATCAATAAACATCTTAGGGTCAGGCTTTCTAGTGCCTGCATCATCCTTAGTTATGATTACGTCAAAAACGTCAGTAAGACCCAGTGACTTAAGCACTACGTAAGTAACGTACCTCTCAGCATCAGTAACTAAACCTAACTTAAGCCCTAGCTTCCTCGCCTCATTAATTACTTCATTAAGTCCGTGAGCAGGTATTGCGTACCTAGCGTGGAACTCTCCATGAACCTTAACTAACTCCTCCTTACCTAACTTAGGGCTTAACCCGTACTTATTAAGCACCTTAATTAGTGCTTCCCAAGCAGCTTCAGTACTATTTAGCTTCTTAGGCTCCTTAGTGAACTTATTGTATAGCCTAAGGTGCTCCTCCCAACTAAATACGTTACCGTGTAATTTAGCTAGGAACTTACTTAACTCCTCATGAGCCTTCTTATCAGACTCTAGGTCTATTAACGTACCGAATAAGTCAAGTATTAATGCCTTCAATGACGTACCCTCCCTAAGTTTGTTAGGCATTCCCTAAAAACATTACCTCCTCCTTAACACTAAGGCGATAGCCACGATCACGACTAAGGCTATAGCTATTAACGTGAGGACTAAGGCAGAGCTAGGTAAGTACTTCTTTAATACATTAAGTACATCCTCTAAAGGACCGAAAGCCTTTGTTTCGGTTACGTTAGATATTGATGTAACCATTTTTGTAGTAATTATCTCCTCTAGACTTGGTATCGACTGCTTAAGGTATTCATTAATAACCTTACTATTAAGTATTAACCCTAGATCTGGTAGCTCCTTATATATGCTATCAAAGGATCTACATATCCATGAACCATTAATGAATGATATGAATGAGCCATACTTTATGTTTAAAGCGCTTATAGAACCTATATCACTGGCCGTAAAGCCCTTTAAGGCATGGCCATCTATAAGTTCCTTAAGCACTTCAGAAATTACTTCCTTCACGTTAATACCGTAAGGTTTTATATCTAAGTAGGGACTTATGTATGGTACGTCATAACTCTTAACTTTAGGTATTTCAGTAATTAACTCAGTACCACCTAAGGAGTCCTTGACATAGTACATTAACTTACTTAACTCACTAACTAGCTTATCCTTATATATAGGTGCTTGATTTATGGGTGCAGCATAATTAACTATAGCTACCTTACCCTCAACCCTATATAACCTAATACCAACCCTCTCAATAGAGATGTAGATCTTAGCTAAAGAGATATATTCAGGCGGGTTACTTGGACCTACTAATATGACTTTAAAGCCATTACTATCTAGATGTGATTGCTCGATATCGAAGTCTAAATTATTAAAGACCTTTATGAAATCATTATAGAGCTCAGTAGGTTCTTTATTAGTAGTTAATGTCCCTTTAAACCCCATATTCACGTGTATGTATGTTGAATTAATAATTAAGTTGTAAGGTATGTAGAATACTAGGTAAGTAATCTTATTCATAGGCTCCCTAACTATCATGACGTAGATCCCGAACTCCTTTAAGGGCTTTATGAAGACCTCAGAAGAAGGTGATGCTACATAACCAAGCTTTATTAGGTTACCTACATTAAGTGAGGCGCCTGGCTTACTACTTAGGTTTAGTATGGTGATTACTGGCTTGAGGTAGTTAAGGATTACGTATTTAGGTTTGAAACTTACCTCCTTAAGGTCTAGCATTGTCTTGAGGGTAAATGCGTTCTCTTCCTCACAATTGAGTAGGAGTTCCTTAGTTACGAATACTATAAACCTAGCCCCTTTAGGTACAGTATCTTCTATATGTTCCCCAACGTACTTGTTAGGCTCTATTTTAGTGGTAAATCCATACTTACCTAATTCCTTAGCTCTTTCAGAAGTTCTCTTAATTACTTCGCCAACCTCACTCAAATATATGATCTCGAATATTGTTGCTGAGTGACTACAGAGTATCTTAACTTCTTTACCTACATTTATTAATTTAAAGTCAGCCGATAAGGTGAGTTCCTCAAGGAGTTCGTCATAACTTAAGGTGTAATCAACCTTAAGTACCAAATCATCAATAGAACTCATTAAGGAACTTCTTTCTTCCCACTTAATTTTCTTAATACCTTCACAACCCGTGATTAACGCGTTACTCAGTAGGTACGTAAGTAATGATAGAGTTAGCGCTATGGCTATGGCTTTACCTAACGTACTTAATTTAAGCATTATAAATTCCCTACATCCAATCATATACTTAATTTTAATACTTTTAACCGTGACGGGCTTAATGTGATACTTATGTACGTGTATGCGGTACCTAAACTCATAGACATAAACGCTAAGTCAAGGCTCATTAGGGGTAAGCGCAAGTTACTAATCATTAGTAGGTGCATAGAGATTGAGCATCCTGAGGTTCTTAACTCATTTAAGGATGATTACGCTATAGTGTCTGTATGTCTTGAGGAGGAGCATATTAATCAGGTAGGGTTTAAGTTAGCGGGCATTTTGGTTAGGGGTAGTTATGATGAGGTCGCTGTATTATCCGTTGATGGGAGCCCCCACTGTGTTCAGCTGCACTTTATGGTTGAGGAGGTATTTAAGGTAACTAAGTACGGGGCTAGGCGTAACCATATGGTGCTATCTGACGGTAAGGTCATTAAGATAAGTGGGGAGGTCGTGAAGACAGCTCGATACCTAAGTAAGGTCAATAGATTAATGGCTAGGAGAAGTAAGAGTTAAGGCCTAGGGGGCATTAAGTAAGCCGTGAAGTACGTACCCCTATAGGCTACCTTAAACATAGGTGGGGGTTTATGCCTCAAGTCCTTATTACTTAGTAATAGGATGCACGGTCCTTCAATAGGTGCTTCACTCAATTCTTTAGGTGACTTAACTACGTTTTCAGGGTTCACTATGGTCTCAACCCAGTACTTAAGGGCTACGTTGGGGACTACATATATAGTTTCATTAGGGAATTTTTGGGTTATTTCCCTTAACTCATTAAGTTCTAGCTGCGTAATCGTAGGTCTTAAGTATAATAAGGCTATAGGTACTACCTGCGATATCAGCACCATGACTATGGGTATGAGTAAAGCTATCCTGATTAAGAACCCCTTAACCTCATTAATTAAGTAAGCTATAGGTATTGGTAAGAGTATAGAGTTGAGGAGTAAGAACCTCCACTCAAATTCAGGTGGGTTTAGTGGGTTATTAGCAAATATTAGTAACGCTATGAGCGATATGAGTAGTAACCTAGTGGCCCTTCTTTTGAACGCTATAATTACTGATGGGGGTATTAACGAAATACCTAACACTCTCTCTATGGCTAAAGCCTTAAGTATCGATGGTGATTGGGGTCTATGTACGGGCCCGGGCTCCTCAAGACCACTTAATTCCTCAACATACCTTAATCCCTTAAAAACATCCCACCCAAGTAGAGGTGTTTGGGTACCTACAATAACTAAGGTAATGTTAGTGATTAAGATAGGTACTACGTACTTAACCTTAGATCTATCACTTAACGCTAGGTAGGTAAGGACTAAGGCGATAAACGCTAGTTGAGTACCTAAAGCCAGTATATGTGTTAAACCTACAGCGACTGATAATGCCGTAGCTACACCTACGTAAACCCACTTACGCTCCTTGATGGCTAAGTAAGTAAAGTATAGTGTGTATAGGAATAGTGATAATCCTAAAGCATTCTTAATTAAATCACTAGATAACCTAATGGTGTAGGGATTAAGGACGTAGATAGCTGATGCTGAAGCCGCTAGTAACTTACTGTGGGTCTCCCTAAGAACCAGTAGGTATATTGGGAATATGCCTAGAGGTACTAAGAGTATAGGTACTAACTTAACAGCCCACATGAAGTCCTTTACAACCATATACAGTAACGCCATAACGTAGAAAGTAAGTGGTGGGTCTAGGTAGTACTGGTGTCCGTGAGTGATTAAGTACTTAACTTGAACTACGTAGTAAGGCCCATCAATACCGTAAACAAGTTCATAACGCGTAAATATGGCGTAGTAGGTAATCACGGCTAACGCATATATCGCGACCATTACTAACTCATTGATATGCCTCTTAACCATTACTAAACCCCAAAGTTAGGTGCACACTACTTCATACCGCCTTGAGGTAAATAAGCTTAGGTGCCTTTAGTAATGTATCAACCCCGTACTTATGCCGGTTATGGTTAATGCAGTACCCACAATACCCTTCCAGCTCACCTCCTCATTAATTAAGAGCTTACCTAAGACCCTACTGATCACGGGTGTTGCCGCATTTATAAGCACAGTTAGTGAGACTCCAGCGAGCTTCATTGCGTAAAGGAAGAGCGGTATACCTAGCCCGTAGGAGAAGGCACCACTAATTATGGCTATTATAAGTGATTTCTTAGTTAGTGTTTTAAGTCCTTTAAGACCTACTAAAGTTATTGCAGGGGTTAGTATTAACGACCTAAGTAAGGCAAGGTTGAGCGCTCCCATATAGTTAAGTACGTATTTGTTAACTACGGTACCCACACCCCAAGCTAGTGATGCTATTAAAGCTTCAGAAACCCCTAGAACCTCTAATTTAGTTGATGAGCCGCTCTCAGAAGCTATAAACCCGATGCCAGTAATAGCTAGTAAGCTACCTATGAGTAATGTAAAGGTCAATTCCTCCTTAAGAAATATTATAGCTAGTGCTTGAGCTACCAGTATGTATGTGTATCCTATGGTTATCGCTCTACCACTACCTATGTTAGCTATAGATTTTATGTAAGCAACATCACCTACGCCAGGACCTATAAAACTAACCACTAAGACCCCTAACCATACATGGGGATACTGAGGTAAGGTAACCTCCTCACCAATTAGGAGCATTAGCAACGTTATGACAGGTATTGATGAAGCAATCCTAACGGAGTTAAAGGATACAGTATTTACCTTACCCTCACCAACACCAACCTTGATGATCACGGCATTCAGACCCCAAAGGAAGGCTGCGGCTAACGCTGCTGAAGCACCTAGAGCTACGTTATCCACTACTGCAACACCTTAACGTAATAAAACCAAGGTAGGTACATGAAAACTATTTGATTCGATACCTCCTTCAAATGCTTACTTAAGGTATGTTCCTTCAGCTACTTGAACCACTGATGGGGTCTCTGTAGATGGTGGGGTCTCTGGTGGCGGGGTTGATGGCTGTGGTGGTGCTGTTGCTAACTTGCTTAGGTTGAAGAAGCTTATGGCGCTTAATATATACGCTACTATTAGCACTATTGTAGATATGATAACCACCACAAGTGCTGGTAAGAACCTACTGAATAAGAACTCCATAGCGTGCTCAGGAGGAGTGAATGCTGGTCCTGCTGTTGTTATCTGGGTTATTGAGATAACGCTAGCTATCAGTATGACTAGACCTATGACGCCTATAACTACCGCTATTATGTGGGTAACGCCTGCCCATTTAAACATCCCTATTCCCGTCTTATTAGCTGCCCTAAAGTGGGCTATTATGTGAAGAACAGCCACTACAACACTTAGTATGAGTAATATGAGTGCTACTATACCAACAACCATTAACCCGCCTAAGACGCCCGCAATATTCTCTATTTGGACTTGTGGTGCTTCAAAGCCTGATGGTGCTGTAGGTGTAACCTCTATACTGCTTACGCTAGTTATCATAGTGGTTGGCAGTAAGACGGCTAAAATCACTACAACAATAACTATCGAGAGTACACACACGACTAATGATAGTATGCCGAAAGCCTTCATTAGAGTATCCTTAACTATACCTCCAAGACCTATCCAAGCGATCGCTACTAGAATCAGCCCTATGAATGATATCATCGAAACATAAGGCACAAAAGAACCCACTAACCCTATCAGTAGTAATATGTAGCCAATACCGCCCAGTAACTTAACCGTATCTACCTCCATATGCTATACCCAAGAAAATACGTGAGATTAAAAAATAAATATTTATGTTGGATTAGTCACTTTAAGTATAGCCCATCTCTGCCTTTAACTCTTGGAGCTTTAGTTCAGCTTCGTTAATGAAGTTCTCAGCATCGTCAAGGTATTGTTTAGCGTCCTCAACAAAACCCATATTGAGTAACGCCTCAGCATTATTTAATGCTGTCTCAGCAAGCTCAAACCTGTCCTGTATCTCACTTATTAACTGTTCCATTCTCTTAGTAACCTTACCAGTATAGTTCATTATTAAGTTCCAGAACTCCTGTTTCAGTGACTCAAGCCTATTCCTTAGGTAGTTAAGTCTGAATTTGGGATTAGTCTTTACTTCATGTATTAATGACTCAATGTCAAAGATCACCTTTCCAAGCTCACTAATTAGCTTCTTAGCCCTATGTATCTCATGTTCGGCTAGGGCTATATATCCTGACTTAAGTAGCTCGGTGGCGTTGCTTAATGTTTGATTAACCTCTTTAAGTAACTTATTAAACATGTTTATAAGCTCCTTAATTTCAGGTGTTATGTTGATAAACTCATGCGGCTTAAGTCCGTAGAATGTATTGTTAATGCTTGTTAAGTTATCTACTAATTCCTCAATAGTCTCCATGAGCTTCTCAAACTTCTCTTTGGTTCTATTGATTAGTAGCTCCTTATAGTGTTTCGTCATGTTCTTTACTATCTCTATTTTACTGCTTAGATCACTTAATGTCTTATTAGCTATGATTAAATCACATACATCAATACATTCATTGAAGGTCTTACTCACGTTCTTTATATAAGCTATTAACTCCTCTATTAACCCCTCTAATTCACTTAGTAATTCGGTATCATTAATTAGCGTGGCATTATATGTTAGGTTCTTTAACTCATTGAGTAGCTCACTATACGTCTCATTATATGTGTTTAGGGTCTCGTTAAGCTCAGCTATTAATTCATCAACACCGCTACCCACCCATAACTCCATGATTATTACTCTGGTCCTATTGATGCGGTCAATAATTAACCTTAGGTACTTTATGAAACACTTAATGTCTGAGGAATTAATACAGTATTCTAAGCCCTCCTTAAGCTCCTTAAGCTCATCGATAGCTTCCTCAACATCACTAAGTAATTTACTCATCTCTGGCGACGTTATGTTCTTTAACTTTAAGGCGCTTTTTACACATTCAAGGCTCCTCAATAAATCGCTTAGCTCCTCATGTATATCCTCATACTTAGTTAGTAAGCTTTCATTAAGTACCTTATTAAGTATGTGGGGCGGCATTATGGGTGTTGGTAGTTGCTTAGATAGGTTACTTAAATACTCATGTAGAGTATCTAGGTAATCTTTAAGTGCCATCAACTCTTTAAGTGTTTCATTAACTTTACTTTTAAGCTCCTTAGGTACTGTCTTGGCGAGCTTATTGATAAAGGTCTCCGACTTAATTACTTCGTTTAGTGACTCATTAATAACGTTCATTAATTTAGTGATGTTATATATTTTACCTACCTTACTAACGCTTATATTTATCAGGACGTCAATGGTGATTTCTAATGTCACATTAATCTCTATATGAATTATTAATTTCTTAGACATGTTTATTAGCTCTAAAGCACCAGTTATATTGCCACTACTTAGCTTCATGTATGCTTCATTAATAAGTTCCTCAGCATTACTGAGGTTTAATGCCTTAGCCTTAGCCTCTAGTACATTCATCAAGTAATTAAGCTTAGCTAGTAAGTTAATCTCAGTAATGTTCTTAGGTGTACTGACATATGTTAATGTCTGAATGAATAATGTGTCTAATTCTTCCTTAAGGCTAAGCAACTCATCGTAGCTCATCGAGGCTAGCTCCTCATCCGTTAACGAAGCCATCTCAATAAGTCTATCAGTTATGTTTTTAGGTATTATGGGTGTTATGTTCAAGATCCTACTTATGAAGGCTAACCTAACCTTAATGTAATTAATTACTGATTCCGTATCCTCGCTTGATCCGCTAGTTACGGTGGACGTGGGTGCGGGTGAAGTCGTTAGTGCTGCTACAGACATATTAAAGGGGCCCACTACTATAGCAAGTATTAGTAAGGTAGCAACCACTTTGAATAAAGCCCTGTACTTACCCATACCTAACCACCACTTAAGGAATTACTAAGTAGCTCTATTAAGAAACCCCCTGAAACACTTCATGAAATACTAATACGGAACGTTTCACTTAAAACTTATTCAGGCACATCCTTCTTTAGCGTTAACCTATTGGTTCTACCCTCACGTGTCACCTCTATGAACCCCATTTTCTCTAACCTTTTGACGTGCCTCCATAATGTAGCCTTAGGTATCCCTAACTGCTTCTGTAACTCACTTTGAAGTATTGAACCTCCTAACTCCTTTATCTTCTTAAGGATAGCTTTATCAGTATCATCAAGCCCCGAAACTATTTCAGCCTCTATTGAGGGGCCCTTAGACCTCTTAACTAAGGCGAATACAGTAGCCACTATAGCAACGACAGCTACCACCGCTATGAGTAACATCTGCTCTAAAGGCACATAAGGTCCTGAGGGCCTAGTTGGTGTTGTGCGCGTAGATGGTGAGGATGGCGTAGTGGTTCTTATAGGTGTCGTTGTTTTTGGTGTTGTGGTTGGTGGCGTAGTTGTGATGGTGGGTGACGTTACTGTTGCTGGTACACTAGGCGTTGTTGATGATGTGGTGGTCGGTGTGGTGGTTATTGGGGTCGTGGTTGTGGTTGTTGCTGGGGTGGTCGTAGTTACTACCTCAGAAATTATGTACTTAATGAGTGTTAATCCCTTAAACTTAATTACTAGGGAGCTATCGTTATAGAACACATCAGTTATTTCTTTAGGTAGTGAGAGGAGAATAACCATTGAATCACAAACTAAGGTTACCTCCGCATCACTACTTACGTTAAACGCGAATACACCATTACTTACCTGGGTCTTAGCTAAGTAAACTACCTTAACATCACCCTTACTCGATGAGGGTATGTAAAGGGTATTATTCATCAATATACCGGGTTTTAACTCACCGTTTATGGTTATCTTAATACTTGCTTCATCAGGCTCTATAGGTAATTGTATGGTGTTTAACCCCTCAATAACCTTACCCGTAATGTAGACATAGACAACACCCTCATTACTTATCCTGACTAAGTAGGTAAAACCTTCTTGAGCCACAGTTATAAGCATTACTGAAGGGGTAACCATTAGCGTGAGTAATGAGGTTATGAGTAATAACTTAATAACCTTGTGTACCCCTCTAGTTAGCGTGATCGCTATCACCTCAAACTTCGTAATCATATATGTTTAATATGTAAATAAAGCTTTTACTGTCTATTAGTCTTAGTAAATTCTGTATCTCAGTATGGCTACTATACCGTTAAAGGTCTTCCTCAGCCATTGGCTTTCAGGTAGTTCTAGTGATATTGGGTACACCTTAGTCCCATACTTCTTAGCTAGCTCATACAGCTTGTCGTACTCTGGATGGTCCTCAAGTATTATTAGCTTATCGATAACACCCATCTCAAGTAGCTTCTTAACCTCAGCCTCACCGTAAGCGACTAGACCGTCATCCTTAGCTAGGTGGTACTTGAATTCCTCAATAACGTTAATACTCTCTAAGTATTTATGACCCTTAATTAAGTTACTAGCCCTCATAATAAGTTCTTTAAGACCAGCAATACCTTGGTATGCAACGTCTATGGGCCCACCTATTATCTTCCTCTTAAGCCTATAGTCTAAGTAATTACCGTTAATGAACTCCACCTTAGCATAACCTGGCCCACCAACTATTATGCCTTTAAGCCTGCCCTGCTCAAGGAGTGGTAGGAAATGCTCGTTAACCCTTTCACCAACCCTCTTAAAGAACTCATCAACTAACTGCTCAATAATCCTATCAAACCTCCTCTGGCTTTGACCACCCTTATGGTGCTTACCCGGTACGTAACCCTCAAGCTCATCAACAACCGTTAGTGAAGACCCTCTAAGCATACCTATAGTTGCTTCATCCCTCTCAATAATTACGAGCCCATAAACATCCCTCTCCTCAACCATATCCTCAAGGAACTCAGTATGGAACCACTTATCGGTCCTATAGAAGAAGACTGGTACGGGGTCTGGTGGTGAGAAAAGTATGCACATGAAATCACCTGTATTAACGTCTTGACCACAAAAGACAACTAGGCCGTTCTCAGGTACCTTATTAAGCATACCCAACCTATCAATAGCAGCTGATAAGGCCCTCTTAACAGCGTCTCTAGTCCTCTTTAACTTAATGTTATCAGTAATAGCTAACTCCTGCCTAAGTAGGCTAAGTACGTCACTTAACGGTCTGCCTGGGGGTATATAGAGACTCAAGAGTACTGTTGCAGGTGCTTTCCACTTCTTAAGCTCCCTAATTAAGGCCTTTAACTCCCTCCTACCTATCTTTAACCTATACTCACTAAATGCGGATTCACCTTCCATAAACTATCCTATTAGGACTTAAAAGCATTATAAGCAGTTCCTAAAGGAATCTCCTTGACCCCTTTCTATCTATGTCCATAGGCCATCCACAAGCACCTCTTAACGGAACGAAAACGCATGGCACACTCTCAGTTATCTTTACCTTATCCTTACTCACCTTATCTATGATTAGTAATTTCTGTATGTATAGATCACCCACCGGTATAACTAACCTACCACTCACCCTTAACTGATCTAGTAGAGGTTTAGGTACCGATGGTGCTGCTGCTGTAACCATTATCTTATCATAAGGTGCTGCATCCCTATACCCTAAGGTCCCATCACCGTGAATGACGGTGACTCTATCTATATAACCAGCCTTCCTTAAGTTCTCCTTAGCGAACTCTACAAGCTCCTTAACTATTTCTATTGTATATACATGCCCCTTAACCTCAGATTCCTCGGGGGCTACTATCTCGGCAAGGATGGCCGCTTGATAACCAGACCCTGTACCTACCTCAAGTACTTTTTCACCTACGTTAGGATCCAAGGCCTCAGTCATTAAAGCAACCATATGGGGCGCGCTAATGGTTTGTCCGTAACCTATAGGTAATGGGGTATCTGCGTAGGCTAAGTCTATGTATTTAGGCCTAACAAACAACTCCCTAGGCACCTTAAGCATAGCACGCTTAACCTTCTCGGACCTAATGATCCCCTCCTTAGCTAAGTTCTCAACTAATTCCTCACGAAGCCTCTTAAAGTTTATGGAATACAAATACCTCTAACCCATTCTAATTATATTTAAATAGTGAAATATATCCTAGCCCTATACTACCCGATACTTGATTTAGTGGTAGAGTAACGTTATATCTTATTCCTTAAGAATATGTTTTGGTGATTACGTGAGAGTTGCTGTAGATGTTGTTAAGGCTCACGGCCACCCCAATATTACCGCACTCCATGAAACAACGTTTGAAGTGACTAAGGACAGTTACTTAACTAGACATGGTGATTGCATAGTCGGTATTAAGGCGGATAAGTCTGTTAGCGACCTTGATGACGAGTTAAAGGAGTTGATTAGGAATGATGATGCATTAATCATACTGATATTCTTAGTAAGTGATAATGTCTATGATGTTGTTGTAGCTCATGGTTCTAGGAAGTTATTATTAAGTGATAACCGTAAGTTAATTGTCAGGAGGAGTAGTTACGTATGCCCAGCAACTTTAGGCATTAAATCAAATAAAGCCGCTATAGACCTAAATAGAGAGCTAGTTAAGTTGTTAAGGGACGGAAATGTTGAACTCGATGTGATTATCCTAGGTGTTCTACCTGAGTAGGGATAGTGGTGTATGGAACTCCCTAACCTCTACTTTACCACCGTAATTAAGTACGTTGTCAGGATCAAACATAAACCTATACTTACTCACGAACTTATCTGCCTTACCAGCTACTAACTTAGCTAGTTTAAAGGCGAGAGCTGGGCCTCTCATGAGTCCATAGCCATCAAATCCGTAAGCTATGTATAGATTCTTAAACATGCTTAACTTACCGAGTCTAGGGAATCCGTCAGGTGTTACTTCACAAGGGTAAGCCCACATATTCATTAACTCAACATCCACATCCTCACTTAATCTAGACATAACACCTTCAATAACTTCGTCAAATAGTGTTTGACTGATTCTTAAGCCCTCCTCGAAAGTACTTATGGTCTCATAATGCCCATCGCCAGTAAGTATGGTCTCAGGGGTTTCCCAAACCATGTATATATGGTTAGTTAGGTCATGAACAAATATCTTTGGGAACCCCTTCATTTTAAGACTAAGTACCTGACACCTATACAGCAATTGAGGTAAGCTAATACCTAGGCCCTTAAGTAACTGGCTAGTAAACACCCCAGCAGCAACCACTACAGCATCAGCACGTAATACCTCCGTGCCTATAGACACAGCTACTTCATCACGGTAGCTAACTAACTTAGCATCCACATACTCAGCTACCTCGATACCAAGCTCCTTAAGCCTCACTCTCAAAGCATTAACGAAACTCCCTGGGTCAATAACTAAGTCACCATCAATGACTACACCAATCTCATCCTCACTAAACTTAAACACGTTGAACTTCCTCCTTAACTCAACATCACTTAAAGTAATGTATGGTACGTTAGTAACTCTATACTGATTCAGTATGGGCTTTACGTACCTTAACTTACTTTCGGGGACTATGAGTAACGACTTAACCTCCTCATAAAGGTGGGTGTTCGCGTCCTTACTTAGCTTCTTAATGAACTCCATACTCTCCTTAACTAACTCTATATCGTGCTTCAAGAATAACTGTTTGGTCACTATTCCAGCAGCCTTACCTGTAGCCCCGCATCCCAAGCATTCCTTTTCAAGTACCTTAACCCTATAGCCGTACTCACCTAGTTTAAGGGCTGTACACAGCCCTACAACACCGCCACCAATCACGATCGCGTCTAAACCCACAGTAACACCACCTACGATACGCCATCAATCTTTTAATGAAACCTAGTTAGAGAGTGTAGGTAGGTGTTATAAGTGATTAATATAGTTCTCTATTTAGGTCTTGACAATGAGAGCTTGATGCTTAAGCAACTAGTTAATGACCTACTAAGTAAGTTCAGTAGATATAGGAGGTTAGTAGAGGTTACTGAAGTACACATACCCGAATACGATAAGAAAGTTCTTGACTCACTCAAGATGCCTGCGGCAGATATATATGTCAATGGTAGGTACCTAATGTCTGTTAAGGCCGACTTCCTTTCAGTAATTAATGAAGACGTCATTAAGGACGTACTAATGTACTATGGAGCTGTTGAGGAGCTGGCGCCAAACCTTCCGTAACGTTTATATGGGCATTCTTTCCAGTACCTAACACATAACTCTAGCTCATATTTATTTATGAATCTACCCAGCACCCTACAAAACACTGTAACTATGTTTGGGTGTTCAGGCACTTCCTCAATAACCGCCTCGGGGCATCCAATCTCTATGTCGGCACCAACCCCATGTATAGGCATGTAAGGCTTTAATCTGATATCTCTCTCGGGAGCTCTCCTTCTCTCCCTCTCTATCTCAATACCTAACGCAGTTTCTTCAGGTAGTCCCTCAGTCACGTAGAACCTACAAGTCTTATACTCACTATCACTTAAGCATCTCTCTTCAATAACCACATCAGCAGAGGCTTCCTCACCCAGTAAGGGTGACGTACATAGCCCATCCTTATAGTAGGGACAGGGCGTTCTCCCACCCTAATTTACACAGGTATAAATTCTATATTAAAATACTTATAAGTAAGCTTACCCTTATAATGCTAGGTAGTACAGACCGATAGAGGTGATGGGGATGAAGACAACAGATTTAAGTGCGCGCATAAAATTAAAGGTTGTTTATGAAGACCCCGAAGTAGTTGTCATGACCGCACCAAATGAGGAGGAGCTTAAGGACATACTGATGAACTTACTGAGAACTAAGCCCATGACTATTAAAGAGCTACATGCTATACTCTCAGGGATAGCTAGTGAGGATAAGATTAGGAGGGCTTTGTTTAAGTTAGCTGATGAGGGTAAGGTACTGCTACAGCCTGACGGGAGGTTCATACCAGCAGGTATCTAAGTGAGGGGGGTCAATACAAAGCTAAGTTTTAAATATTTTTTCACAATATTATTCCTAGCCAGAAAGCCTTTCTGGAGGTGGTTAAGGTGTGTGCTAAATCAATTAAGGTTTCAGAGGAGGAGCTTAAGAAGGCATTAATAACTGAGGAGAGGGAGAAGAAGGAGGACCCTAAGAAGAAGTGGGTTCAGAGAATGGTTAGGAGTGCTAGGCACTACCATAAGATATGCCCATACTTCGATAAGAAGAAGGGTACGTGCTTCATTAAGTTAGGAGGTAAGTGTGAGCGCGACGGTAAGTTTGAGGCTTGCCCAGTATTCATTGACTTCCTTGAGAGGGCTTACGACAAAATAACAAGCTCAGGCAGACCACTACCGATGGACTTCCAAGACCTAGCCCTAATGGTCATCTAGTAAGGTAGTACCTAATGGTTAAGGTCTCCATAAAGAAGGTATTAAGGACGAGCGATAAAACGTACGACGCCATACTAGACATAACATATAAGGACAGAACAATCAAGCTAATAGTCCCCGGACTAGTTAGGGAGCCTAAGGAGGTTAAGGTAGTGGTAACTCAAGGTAAGGAGGTTAAGCTAGAATTCATAAACGCTGAAGGTAAGGGCTACGCTACATGCTACATACCGATAGAAACCCTAGAGAAGGGCTACGTAGAGCTAATATGCCCCAAAGGAAGTGGCTGGGTAATCTCAGGAGGGGAACATACCTAACTAAGCTCAGAGTAAAGTATTGGATACTATGATTAAGGCTTTACATAATTACTAATGTTCTAGAGGTGGTTCTTTTTATTACCGTCGTGCTTAAGATCTCTTTAACTTAACCATCATTTATGACCGTTGTATTACTGTAAGTATATAGATGGGTGAATATTTTGTGTATATAGCTTAAGTTACGCCTCTATAGTTTTGAGAAACTTACTCTTCCTTATTCAGCGTAATGCATATAACGCTGAAGTAAGGGAATCTATCTATAAACTCCTTAGGGTTTCGAAATTAAGTGATGTTATAGAGAAGTTAAAGGATATAGTTAAGTCTAAGGATCCTTTTCCCAAGCTTAGTAAGCTATATAATGGGATAGGTAAGAAACTTGAATCTTACGGCATTAACTCTGAGGAACAGTTGAGGGAACTTAGGAACTCTATCACCCGAGATAAGGTGAAGGTAATAACCGTATTTAGTGATGAGTACCCAGTAAAGCTTATGAGTTACGGGCTATACC
>CAZFJX010000020.1:0-19681 GCA_964519505.1 uncultured Desulfurococcales archaeon | reverse complement strand
CCCATGGCTTAGTCCCACCCCGATAGCGGTCGGGTCCGGCAGGATCAACCGGAGTCGCGGCCGCAAGGCCGCGGGGGTGGGGTGCCCAGACCTAACACGTGGTCTGAGGCGTACCGAACCCCAGTCGGACCCGAATGTGCTGGGGTTAGGGCACCCCAGTTTATTCGGGTCCCCATCTTCATATTGATAAACCTAATGCGTGTTCCCGCGGCTGGAGGCCGGCCTTTCACACACAGGGTTTTACCCTGTGTCCGGCCCAGCCGCCGCCGGGAACCGCGGGATTCCGGGGGCGTAAAGCCGTATCTTTAGTATGATTTAACCCCTTTTAAGCTCTTCTTCCTTTACTGACTATGGTTTTAATATGTATAAGTTTATTGTGTTAGTACTGTTTTGTATAAAGTAACCATCATTTTTTGTATAAAGTGAGTGAGGTAAGGGTTAAAGTACTAGTCTCTCCGGCTCGAAGGACCTGTCACTTAAGCTTAAGTCCTTAACCTTAATTACCTTACTACCAAATAGTTCTGCTTCATCTTTACCCTTGAGTACTGCCGCAACAACTCTCCCTATGGCGTCTGCCTTCATAATACCGCTACCGCTAGTCCCTGCAGCGACTATGACATTGCTTACCTCATAGACTAACGGCCCTTCATCTACCGGGTTTACATCGTATAGGCCTGCCCATGACGTTGATGGTCTCATGTCAGTAAATTGCGGGAAGTACTTAACTAGAACTGGGTAGATACCCTCAATATAGAACCTCTCCTCAGGCAGTGGGTTCTCCTCAAACTTAAACCCTGTATACGGGTCTGCATAACCAATCCAGAACGACTCCTCCTCAGGTGATGGTCTAAAGAACATATGCTTAGGGAGAATAGTGAATGGTGCAAAACCCTCGTTGCTAAAGC
The DNA here is from genome assembly GCA_964519505.1 of uncultured Desulfurococcales archaeon. Lineage (GTDB taxonomy): Archaea > Thermoproteota > Thermoprotei_A > Sulfolobales > CAZFJX01 > CAZFJX01. The sequence goes on along the minus strand of CAZFJX010000020.1, from coordinate 18,776 downwards.
CCTTATAGAATAGTAACCTCCTCAATTCAGGGGTCTCTGCCTTAATAACGAATATCTGTCTCTTCTTTGACCTAATGACTGAAGGTAAACCTAAAGGCTCAAGTAATTGGGGGGTCCATGAACCAGTTGCTAAGATCACCTTCTTTCTAGCCTTAATCATCTTACCGTCTTGAGTAATAACGCCAGTAATCTCACTGTCTTGCCATGGGAATGGCTCACCAGGTATACCTAAGGGTTTTAGGGGTTCCCTAAGTAATGCCTTAACCTTAGTATTGAATAAGAACCTAACACCTAACCTCTTACACTCACCCTCATAAAACTCAACAAGACGTTCAGGTTTCAAAATTCCTGCCTTCTTAATTAGTAAACCTACGTAGACATCTTCAAGTCCCATTAAGGCCGCTTCCTCATCATGACTAACCTCAGTATTAACTCCATACTCCTTAAGCTCATTAGTATCTACAAAGCTGTAAGGAACACCCTTCTTACCGACCTCATCGATAAGCCCCTTAAGCTCAACGTACTTACCTTTAGCCAATAGGAAGAGGTAACCATTAAACCTCATACCTAAATCGAACTTAAGTTCCTCCTGAACATGCCTATAGAAATCTATAGACGTATTAGCCAGTAAGAAGTTAGTTCTTGATGAGAAGAAAGCCCTAAAAGCACCAGCACTCTTGGCAGTATCCCCCTGGCCAGCCATACTGAACTGGTCAATAACTAGAATATCGAGGTCTGGGTTAAGTCTCTTAATGTGGTAGGCCGATGTTAGACCTATAATACCCGAACCAACTATGAGAACATCACATGTACCCAACTAATTAAGCACCCGTGACATTAATAGGCTTAAGGAACTATTATCCCTATGGCTGTTTCTATAGACTAAAACTTCATTAAATTACTTAAACCCTAAATAGAAATTGACGTGGTGTGTAACCGCATGCCTATAGAGATTAAGAATGAGGAGGAGTTCCTTAAGATATCTGAAAGAGCTATTGAGTGTAGGATTAAGAAGAATGTTAAGGAGGGTATAGCTAAGGTGAAGGCAAGGACTAAGAGATACTTATACACGTATAAGATACCTCTAGATAAGCTAGAAGAGTTTAAGAAGAAGCTAAAGTGTGCTGAGATAGTAGAGCTCTAACCTAACTTAATCACGTCACCGTTTGTTGGGTATATAACGTCAACACCGACCTCGCTTTTAATTAACTTACTAAAGGCCTCACCAGTCTCAGGCTCTGAGTGAACAACTATAACTCTCTCTAAGCCCTTAACCTTCTTCACTAGCCCTAGAAGACCGTTAACACCTGCATGACTTGAGAAATCAAACCACTTTACCTTAGCCTTAACTCTAGGACCGTTCTCCTCAAGAACCCCCTCCTCAAGCAACTTACGTCCTGGTGTCCCACGAGCCTGGTAACTGACTAGGAATATAGCGTTCCTAGAATTACCTTGCAACTTCTTAGCGTAGTAAACGGCTGGCCCGCCCTTAAGCATGCCTGCTGAAGCAACAATAACTCCAGGCTCCTTAACCACCTTCTTCCTAGTCCTAAAGCTCTTAACTTCAACAAAGCGCTTCCTAGCCTTGGCTAGTAGGTCGAATCTATTAATGAACTTCCTACTCCTAAGCATTAACTTAAGTATCTCCTTAACCATGCCGTCATACCTAACGTCTATATGCGGGGCTTTCTCAGCCAGTACGGCTAGGATCTCCTGGCTTCTACCTAAGCTAAATGCAGGTACTAGAACCACACCACCACCCTCAATAACCTCCTTAACTGAGTTTATGAAGTCGTCTTCAACCTCATTCCTAGGTGGGTGATTGGACGTGCCGTAAGTACCTTCAATAATCAGCGTTTCTGCCTCAATACCGTTGAGGTTAGGCTTCCTAACCAGCTTAGTCTCTATAGTATTTACGTCACCTGTGTAGAGTATTGAGTGCTCCTTATAATGAATGGTGAACATAGCTGAGCCGGGTATGTGTCCAGCATTCAGTGCCTTAATCCTGAAGTCACCTACCTCTACCTCCTCACCATAGTCAATGACGTTAGTTGAGTTAATGAATGCCTCAACTTCTTGGGCTTCGTAAGGCAAGTAGTACCCTGAGATCTTAAGGAAGTCGGTCAGCATTAGTGGAGCTACATCCCTAGTGAACTTAGTCATGTAGGCAGGTATCTTTCTCGATACGTAAAGCATAGGTGCTGCTCCTATATGGTCTAAATGTGCGTGAGTGATTAGTAATGCCTCAACTTTATTCGGCTGTATATGGTTAGGGAGTATCGGTACGTCGGCTTCATCAAAAATAACTCCATAATCTAATAGTAAGTACTTATCACCACTACCGATAGCTATGGCAGCCCTCCCAACCTCACGCCCCGAGCCTAAGATCCTTACTTCCAATTCCATCCCCTTACTCCTTAGAGGAAGTGTTAGGTAAGCGGAGCTAATAAATTATTATGAAAACACACATATATTTCTAGTCCTTAAGTTAGGGTAGGTTAATATAGAGTCAAGTCAGATACTGTATTTGGGGTGTTGATAGTGTTCCCTTTATCACCTAGGGAGTTAAGGAGGCAGTTAAGGAGGTTGGGCATCAGTATGAATGAGTTAAGCGGCGTTAAGAGTGTAGTCATAGATTTAGGCACTGAGGAAATAATCATAACCAACCCTCAAGTAATAGTCATTTCAGGGCCTGGTCAACAGAAGATATATCAGATCGTTGGTACTGAGAGTAAGGTGCCTAAGGAAGGGGTTAGTGAGGTGAAGGAGTCCATCACCAAGGTTGAGTTTAGTGAGGATGATATTAAGTTCGTTATGGAGCAGGGGGGTGTTGATAGGGTTACGGCCATTCAGGCACTAAAGGAGGCTGGTGGCGATATAGCTAAGGCTTTACTCATTATTGAGGAGAGGAAGTTAGGTAGGTCTTGAAACTAAACAATTATTTTAACTCTAGCGTAGGTCCTTAGAGAATTAACTAATTCGTTAACGTCCGAGGCTAGGGAGAGTATTAGTGGTATCTTCTCCTTCTCAGCAAGTATTATGGCTAGGGGGTCAACTTTCTTAGGTCCATGAAGAACAACTGCAGCAGGCTTCACTGGCGCTACCCTAACAGCTATCATTGGTGACCTACCCGTAGTTACCTTAGTAAATATCAGTGCTCTTTCAGTCGTTAAACCCATTATTTGCCAGAACTCATTGCCGCTTAGGCTCTGTATCGTGGCTATACTATCAAGGACTGTATAGCCATAGATAATCTTCTGTGAGTGGGTACTTGTAAGTAAGCACCCCTTAACAAGGGTTACGAACGTATCTAGATTCATTGGCTTATCTAACTCCCTAATGTCTATGATGACTTCAGGGTTTAGGTTAAGACTCTTGATGAGTTCCTTACAGACAACCCAACCCCTCTCATTATCTACCTTAATTAAAGCCTCAACAAACCTCTTAATGAACTTAACACCCGGGGTCCTCCTACCTTTCTCGTAATCACTTACTACGCTAGGCGATATACCCATTATCTTAGCTACATCTGTTTGTGAAGCACCAAATATCTCCCTCCACTTCCTCATGGCTGAACCAACATTATCACTCCAAACAATATCACCAGCAATACGCCTAGCTATAAGCTCAATAACATATCTCGAAACCACGCAACCACCTACACTAAGATTAACTTACATGGATAGCTTAAATATGGAGTACCTAGTAAAACTAATTGAGGGCCCGTCGTCTAGCCTGGCAGGATGCGGGGTATGCGTAAACACCCGACTCGGGACCTTAAGGGGCGGATATCCCCGTGGTCCGGGGTTCAAATCCCCGCGGGCCCACCACATTCTCTAATAATAACTAATGAAGTCATAGTTAAGTAAATCTTTATGGTGAAAAAACATTGTTTAATTTAGGTTTTAACATATTAACACTCGTAGCCAGAGGGTCTAAGGAACACCTTAAGTATGTCTCCCGTATATGGGTCTATATAGACTTCCCAAATATAGCATAGTCTTTTAGTTATTGTTTCGTTATTTAGCTTAATTTCCTCTAGCCGTTTTTGCTCGACACATATTAGCCAAGCAGGTCTTAATGAACAATTAATTTTATAGGTACCTAAGGTATGGCACGTAACTCTAGCATCCACGGTTCTTGGCTTACTTAAGAAGTAGTTAAGTGCGATATCTCTAGCCTTATTTAGGTCTATAGTGACATTAGTTCTGCTGACCTTAACTTCATTTTGTATATATAATTTATTCTTCCAGCCAATCACCTGACCACTCAGGGCATCGATGACGACACTAACCTCAGCTTGAGGTATGGATACTCCATTGACCTCAGGTAACCATACAAAAACATAGGAGCATATGTCTTTAACGAAGCCTGAGTAATGAAGTTTTAAGAGTTTAAGGTAATGCCTTGGCACTGTATTAGCAATAAATTCCTTAGCCTTACTAAACGCTTCATCCGTAGTTATTACTTTATTAACTAAGCATGTACTACTACGTCTAACTAAGTAATTTTTACCATGTATATAGGTATATAGCACTGTTCTTAAGTCCTTATTAAGGAATACCACAATAATGCCCATTTGAGGAGTTACCCATTCAATTAAGTAGCCTTCCATACCGATTACATTACTTCTTTTCACTACCCTAAGAACGGCGTTTTCAGGTATGTTTAACTTATCCGACAGCTCATCAAGTTTACTTAACAATTTGCTATAACTGTCGTCTTCCTGGTCGGTGAAGGCCTTAATTCCGGCGAGTGAGCTTAAGATTGTTAAAAGAAGAATAAGTAACATTACGTGCCTTTTATATAGGCTCTTCATATGTATCCTCAGTATATCTATACTATTACTTCGTATTTTAGTATATTGTATATTAAAATCACTGATAGGTTTGAGTTAATTATTCTTATATTCCCGTAATGGGTTTAGGGGTAATTTATTTCTAGCTTGATACCGTATTTCTTGAAGGCTTCTATAGCTTTAATGGCGTCACGTGTTTCTTTTACGTCGTGCGTTCTTATTATGTGTGCTCCTTTAGCTATCGCTATAGATGTTAGTGCTATTGAGCCATAGAGCCTTTCTTCAGGTCTTTCCTTACCAGTAATGACGCCTATAAATGACTTTCTTGAAATCCCAACCATTATAGGTCTACCTAGAATTCTTAACCTATCTAAGTTAGCTATTACCTTTAAATCCCATATGTACCAAGGTATTTCCTTATACCTAAAGAACCCTATACATGGGTCAATAACCACCTTACTTAAATCATAGCCTATATCGTTAAGGACATTAAGAGTCTGTTTCAACGCGTTAATAACCCTTTCTATGGGTTCTCCAGCACATGATTTGATTTCCTTAGCGCACACGATCAGTGATGGCTCATATTCCTTAATGACGTTAATGATTTTTGGGTCCCCCTTAAGACCTGTTACGTCATTAATTACGTCAGCACCATGCTTAAGAGCTTCTTCAGCGACTTTAGCCCTAAAAGTGTCTACAGATATAACTACGTCACTAAATGATGACTTAATAAGTTCTAACGCCCTAACAACCCTCTTAACCTCCTCCTCAATAGGTATCTCAGTCCGTAAGTAAGGAGCTGTTGACCTACCACCAATATCTATGACATCACAGCCCCCACTAATCATCTCCTCAACAGCCCTGAGTATCTCTTCGTCAGTAATTCTTACGGAGCCCTTATAGAAGGACTCTGGTGAGACATTAATAACGCCTACCACCCTAACAGGGTGGTCATCACCTACATCAAGAGGGCCTAACTTACCGTATATTTTCACCATGGGCCCTACCTAAATATGTTAAGTCTAAGTTAATCAGTTTAGAGCCCCTTAAGAACCTCATTAACTAATCCGTAACTTACTAACCTGCCCTCCTCAAGAACAACTACGTACTTAGCTAGCTTAGCAGCGAGTAGCTGGTCATGGGTAGCTACAACTATATTTAGACCTTCATCACTTAACTCCTTAAGTAGCCTCATTAAGGCCCTCCTCTTACTTAAATCTAAGTTGGCTGTAGGTTCATCAAGAAGTAAGTACTTCGGTTTTAGAACTATAGCTCTAGCTAGAGCTACCGCTTGAGCTTCACCAGCAGATAACTCCTTAGTACGCTTACTGACTAAATACTCAATACCTAACTCCCTAAGTACATGTATAGCCTTATCAATAGCCTCATCTCTTTCATACCCCCTAATTAAGAGACCGTAGATTACATTATCGATGACCGTACCCCTAATTAGTATGGGTTTCTCATGAACATAAACAATTCTCCTCCTAAAACTCTCTCTTAAGCCCTTACTTAACTCCCAATAGTTAACTCCATCGACCTTAACATCACCCTTCGTAGGTCTATATAGGAGCCCTAAAACCTTGAGTAAGGTTGTTTTCCCTGAGGCATTAGGTCCTACAACAGCCGTTACCCCATCATTTATAGTTAATGTTATGTCCTTAAGCGCTACAGTCCCGTTAGGGTATCTGAACCATAGGTTCTTTACCTCAATCACTCCATAAACACCTTTATGGCCCTTATTGTAAGTACTATGGCCGTAACTATTGCTAGTAGGATAAGCCCGAGTACTATGGCTGTTTCGAACTCGCCTTTAGCTACCTCAAGAGCTATACTGGTTGTTAATACCCTAGTATACCCCCTAATGTTACCGCCAACCATTAAGGCAACACCTAACTCGCTAATCGCTCTCGCAAACCCTATTAGTGAAGCAGTCACTAACCTAGGTAGTGCCTCTCTGATAACTAACGTAGCTGCCTGCCTCGATGTAGCCCCCAACGAGAGTGCCATCTCCCAGTACTTACCCCTATAATCACGGAATACGTCATGGAATAATGAAATAAGTAATGGCGTAATGAGTATTGACTCCCCCAAGATAATGGCGTATGGTGTGTAAAGTAGGTTAATGATGCCCAAGGGACCTGTACGGCTAAATAGCATGTAGAGGAATAAACCCACGATGACCGTAGGTAGGCTTACTAGGGCGTTACATATCCCGATGATTATGCGGCTAAGCCTTGAGTATGAGGCTGAGAGCCTATATGCGGTAGGCACACTCCACGCTAAAGCCATAAACGTGGCTGTAGATGAAACAAATAGTGACCTTAAGGATATCTCGACTACCTCCTCACTTAGCATTATAAATCACTCTAACTAGTTGAGCCTCCAGCTATTTTCTCCCAAACGCTTCTTAACCATTCGACCTTACCCTTCGCTGGGTAGAATAACGGCTGACCGTACTTATCAACACCGTAGCTCCCTATGATTTCTTGACCTTCATCAGAAATTACAAAATCCCTAAACTCCTTAGCTAACTCATAATTAACCCCCTTAATCTTATCAGGATTCACTATATAGACACTGTAGATATTTATCAGTAACTCACCTCCACTAACTAGCACCTCAAGGTCTATTTTACCATCAACCTTTAACTTAAGGTATGTACCTATATCACTCAATGTGTAAGCCCTCTTCTCATTAGCTATTAGCAACGTCTCACTCATTCCCGTACCTGACTCTATATACCAAGACCTGCCTTGAGGCTTTAAACCTGCTAAATCCCATAGTGAAAGCTCCTTAACGTGGGTACCTGAATTATCGCCCCTACTTACGAAGAGTGCCTTACCTTCCTCACCAGCCTTAAATATCTTCTTAAACGCCTCTACAGGATCTAAGCCCTTAATTCCTGCTGGGTCTTCTACCGGACCTACAATGACGAAGTAGTTGTAGGCTATAATGGATCCCTCAATCAATACTCCATCATTAATGTACTTAATCTCTAATGAAGGTGCGTGAACAAACACCATATCAGCATCACCCTTAGCAGCCCTCCTTAAAGCCTCCCCAGAACCTACAGGGATGTACTGAATAACTACGTTGGGGTGTTTCTCTTCAAACCTCTTAGCTAACTCCTCAAGAAGCCCTGTAGCGAATAAACTAGTCGTTGTAGTGACCCTTAGCTTAACCTTCCCAGAGGGCCCGTAAGTGATGTATAGTAAGTAGCAAGCTACGGCAATTATGATTATTAGAACTATTATAACTATTAACTTACCTCTCCCTAAATCGACCATTCTATCATCCGTTATCAGAAAGCGGATACCGACCTTTAAATATTTTACGTTCACATTAGGTTCATGGGGGGTAGTGACGGTAACTATTGATGAGCTACTACCTAAGCTAGTTAAGAAGGTTGATATTCTTCTAGAGTATAATGGAGTTAAAGTTCTCGATAGGAGGGTTGCTGAGCTTCTTAAGCTTATTGATAGGTATGGTTCGATACTCCTTGCATCTAAGTCTTTAGGTGTGCCTTACTCTAGGGCGTGGGAGTGGGTTACTAAGATAGAGTATGTTTTAGGGATCAAGGTTGTTGAGAGACGTAGGGGTGGGGTGAAGGGTGGTGGTACATCACTAACGGATGATGGTAGAAAATTGCTTAAGTACTATGAGGACTTACTGAAGGAATACGGACTTCATGAACTTCAACTTAAGAAAGGGTTTAGGGGTATCCCTCAGTTAATGATCGCTGGCAGCCACGATATTGTTCTTGAGGTATTTATAGGGTACTTAAGGAGGAAGTACGGGGTTGATATTGAAGTTTCATGGATAGGTTCAAGTGGAGGGTTAGCTGCCCTCATGCTTAATGAGACCGATATAGCTACAGCACATCTGTATGATGAAGTAAGTGGTACTTACAACATACCATTCCTTAGGAATTACTGGCTCGATGGTAAGGTAGTAGTTATCAGAGGGTATCAGAGGGAGCTTGTCTTTGCTTATCACCCAAGTCTAAGCTTTAGTGACGTTGATGAGATACTGGAGGGGTTGGTTAAGGGTGAGGTAAGGTTAGTTAATAGGAATGTAGGCTCAGGAACACGTGTCTTGTTAGATACGCTGATCAGGAGATTCTGTAAGGATCACGGACTTAACTATAGGGACGTAGTGAGCAATATTAGAGGATATGGGCTTCAGGTAAGAACTCATGTTGATGTTGCTAAAGCAATAATTGAGGGAAGAGGAGATGTTGGGTTAATGCTTAGGTGTTCTGCCGAGCTATATAACCTAAAATATATCCACGTAAAGTGGGAGAATTACGACTTCATAATACTTAGAGATAGGTCAAGTAAGGAGTATGTCAAGAGGTTCATAGATGAGTTGGCATCTAATGAATTAATGAGTTTAATAAGGAGGTATCCTGGCTATAAGGTTAATGAGGAGTTAGGTAAGGTAATATATAGTTAAGACCTTCTTATGTAGGGTAGTCACTATGTACTTATGGAACAGTAAGGTCGTATTAATTACCGGTGCATCTAGCGGTATAGGTTTAGAGTTAAGTAAGGAGTTATGTAGGAGAGGAGCTAAGGTTATTGGTTTAGCTAGGTCGCTAGATAGGTTGAGGCGCATTGAGGGCTTATGTAAGAATTTTAAGGGAATTAAGTGTGATTTGATTAATTATGAGGATATTAAGGAAGCTATTTCTAAGGTGAGGAAATACTATGGTAGGATCGATGTACTAATTAATAATGCTGGAGGTGGTTTAGCTAAGCGGTTAATTGAGCATACAGTAAGTGAGTTTGAATACATAACTAAGCTAAACTACATTAGTGTCTTCAACCTTATACATGAAGCACTACCCTTAATCTTGAAATCTAAAGAAGGTGTTATAGTTAACGTAATTACAGCAGGCGTTTTTGTCTATTTAAGAAGGCTACCAAGTTATGGGGCAGCTAAATCAGCACTCCATTACCTCTCACAAATATTGAGGGAGGAACTTAAGGAGTACGGCATAAGGGTAATCTGTATCTACCCAGGGGTTGTGAAGACAGAGTTCTTTAGAAGAGCAGGCATGACTCAGCCCAAAAAGGGTATTGAACCTAAACATGTAGTTAGGAGTATTATTAAGGCAATCGAGGACGGAAAGGAGAACGTATTCATACTTAGTTACCTAAGACTACTTACAGCTCTAGCCAAGATCTTTCCAATAAGGGTATTTATCTGAGAATGGTGGGGCCGCCGGGATTTGAACCCGGGACCACCAGCGTTCCGGGCGGGGCTTACGCCCCAGGCTGGCATCCTAGCCAAGCTAGACGACGGCCCCCTAACAGTAATTTAGAGTTAAGGCGGTTTAAATTTGATATTGCTTAACCTAAGTCGTGCTTTGGCATAGCTTCTTCCTTACGTATTTCCATAGTGGGGCCGGTACCCACATAATCCATGAAGGCACTCTCTTAACGAATTCGTAAGCCTCATCCCAACTACTTAACCCTAACTCCTGAGCTAACTTCTCAAGTGAGAACTCAGTTCTTGCGTACTTATTCAGTATAGTAATTACGTCCTCATTAATCTCTATCTCCTTATCACCCACCCTAACGACTAACTCCTTACACTCCATACCTAAGCACCTTCCTACCATTATTTAAGTACTACCTAATAAGCTTAAGTTAGGCCTTAGCGTAACAACCAGCTCTTGGCTCAAATACCGTTCCCTCCCTCCTAAGAGTTCTTAATGCCGTAGTTACGAAATCCTCACTTATCCCATACTTCCTAGCTAACTCTATTATGTCCTTTATCCTAGCACAACCTTCAGGGCTTTTCCTAGATAGAATTCCAATTATTTCCTCAATAGTCTCTAACTTCCTCCTCTGAGACGCTGTACTGCCTGTCATGAGTACGTCTATATCCATTGCGCCCGTCTCTACGTCAACACCTACTAGATCAAGTACATACTTCATTAACTGTATGGCCATAGCAACATCCTCCTCAGTGACTTGTTCCTTCAAAGCCATCTTAGCGTGAGCCTCAGCTAACCTAATTAAAGCCTCTAATTGTCTAGCAGTAATGGCTATTGGTGCTTCACCACCTACTTCACCCCCACCTGCTTTCCTCATGGTTACGTAGAACTCACTTATCATTTCACGAGCCTTCTTAGTCAGTTTGGGTCTCACGTACTTCCTAGCATAGGCTATGTACTTCCTAAGTAGGTCCGGGTCTATAGGTGGTTTAAGCCTCTCCGCGGCCCCATGGACTTCAGCTATATGTAGGGCTAAGTACCTATCCCTCTCTGGTTGCGGCTCGTCAGTAATAACGAAGATCAGGTCAAATCTTGATAGTATCGTAGGTGGTAGGTCCGTATTCTCTATTAACGTCTTCTTACGGTTGTACCTACCTCTCTTCGGGTTGCCAGCCGCTAATATGGATGTTCTCGCGTTAAGCCTGGCTACTATACCTGCTTTAGCTATACTGACTACTTGCTGCTCCATAGCCTCATGGATAACTACTCTATCCTCATCCCTCATCTTATCTATCTCATCAATACAGTTATGAACTATAACCCCATTAGCTACGAAGTTGTGGTGGTTAGGTACGTATAGGTCGTAAACATAACCTTCGTAAGGCACTTCCTCGATGCTAACGATCTTACTCTCAATAGGCGTTGGTGTTCTTAAGTCATTATCTTTCAATGACAGTAAGGTACCACCTACTTTGAACTCCCTTGCCTCCCTCCACTTTAATGACTCCCCATCGATCAGTAGATGGTCAGGAGTCACCATTAGCTCATTGCCATCACTTAATACGATCTTCAGTAAGTGCCCCCTCCACCGTTTTCTGCGGGCAATAGATACGTGTGCTGTACATAAGAGTCCATTCTCTGTATCTAGGCTTATCGTTGAAACATTTAGATGTATTAACTCTATGGGCTCGCCCTTAGAATAGGCCTTTACTGGCTTAACCCCATTAAACAACTCCTTAATTGGGATGAGCTTACCATCAATAAAGACCTTAGTCTCTGGATGTAAGCACGCTATACCTCCATCAGCAAGTACTAAAGCGCCAGCCTCAAGCACGAACTCACCAGACATCTTATCCCTAACTACCGCTGCAGTAAGTCCAGCTGCAGTAGAGCCCTTCCCTGTAGTGAAGATAGCTCTAGGTGCTATGCGAGCAACAAACTGGAGTAACTGACTATTATGTAGAAATATAAGCCCTAACCCACCAACGAAATTCTCATTATCCTCTACGGATATATCATAAACATACTCGTAGTTAACCTCAATATCCTTAATATCTACTTCAGAAATTTCATCAATAATATCCCAAGTAATTACTTCATCGAATAACGTCACGGCATCACCGGGTAAAGCGGCATTACTAATTAAATCTACAGCCTTAAAGTCATGTATCTCACCTATGGCTTCGGGACTTAGTAATCGGCATTGGCTATTAGCTAAATCCCCATACCTTAAGACACTTATTGTGTCCTCCTCAAGTAATGGTATCTTACCTAAGTAACCCACATCTTTCTTCACAATACAGTTTCTTAACTCAAGTAGCTTGCCCTCTAGAGTTTCTGGTATTTGATTGAGTAGTTTTTCAATATCAAGTATGCTTAACTCATAATATTCAATATCCTTACCTTCATGTCTAAGCTCTCTAGGACTTATGGTATATGTCACGCCTAACCTAGACAACAGCACTGTTATACCATAAGCTAATTCCTTACTGACAGGGCCGATCCTCACTTCCCTTACGCTAATGGAGACACCATCAATTACTTTATGTAGAGTACCTATGGAATCTATTAAACCAGTAATTAACCCAATAATGTAGTTTACTGGGGCAACATAAGAGAATTCAGGTACTTTACTCGGTCTTAGAGCATGTTCTCCATATGCGTTCTTGAAGCATGAGTTCTTTAGCCACTCTATGAATTCCCTATCAGTTATCACTAACTTCTTAGAATACCCCTCATTCTCAAAGTCCTGTATATGTGCTTCATTAATACCTAAAGCTTTCTTAGCTATGTCCTTAAGTCTCTTAATTACCCTAGACTCGCCAGACCTTATCTCTACCCTCTCACCATCCGACGCCGATACTATGGTGCCATGACCTATGAAATAACCTATGAAGTAACCTACATCCTCATTTAACTCAATAATTCTCTTACCTATGACGACCTTGTCCCTAATGATCCTACTAGGTATGTTTATTTTTCTCAATATGGGTACCGGTAGTTTTTCTCTAGCAACTTCCTCAGGTTTTACTGGTAGAAGAATACCATTTACGAGAGCTACTAGGCTATGATCCTTAGTTAAGATAGCTCTCCTACCATACCTTGTTTTTATGAGGACTACCTTAGGTGGTGCTTTATGCCTTATTAACGCTTTTATAGGCTTTAACTCTACCTCAAGAGTTATTGGGTTTATCGAGAACGTATATAGCTTAGTACCTATATCAGGTAGCTTTAGAACCTCACTCTCACCTGACTTCCTAACTAGTTTCCTATACTTATCGAAGTAGTAATCAACAAGCTTACCTATAGGCTCATACCTTAACTTACCATCACAATCTATGAGCAGTATATGCTCACTATAGGTTAAGCTCTTAGCTACACCAGGATCTCCTATTAAGAGGATGTGGATATCACCCCTAATCCTAGTGCCATCTGGTGCTATCTTTGGATTACCTCCAAAGAGTTGGAGAGCTATAGCTTCTTTTACAGGCCATAACCCATGTATCGTTGGTGCTATACTGGCGACTATCTTCCTCCTTATTAATGGATCCTTAGCTAACTCCTTGATCTTTAACTCATCCTCAGGAGTTATCTGCACCTCCTCAAGAACTCTTTGAGAAACCTCTATGTAATTCACGTCAAGGTAATAATCAAACACTGGTTTAGAAACCCTCTTGCTAGACTTACTCCTATAGAGCCTAAGTACACCAGTCACAGTCACTCTATCGCCGGGCCTAGCCGCATCAACTATGTCATCTAGTAATATGGCATCTATAGATCTAGGTATCTGGCCTGCCGGAAGCTCTTCAGGTCTTTCCTGAATAGTTACCTTCTGCCAATCCCTAAACTTGCTTTTCTCAAGTATTAGCTTGAAGGAACCACCAGTCTTAAGACATTTAGGACAGTAAGGAGGTTTTTCAAGTGCCTCCTTAATTTCCCCTTCCATAGGCCACGGAAATTCTTGATTACATTCTGGATGAATGTGCTTAAAGACAGCCTTATATAGCAACTGCTTAGGTGGTGTTGCTTTAACTAATATACCATCAATGGATATTAACTTACCTACATGATCACTCCTTAAGTCCCTTATCCTAACCTTCTCAGGTATACCTCTAATCCTAGCTATGAAACTCTCAACTTCTTCGGCGTATTTAGGGTCCTCTATAGAGACCTCATTCCTAATAGCATCTGAAAAAGCCTTTAGTACCTCATCAGGTTCCCTAATTAACTTATCAGCTATTGCCGGATTAAACTCAAGTAAGTCCTCAAAATCAATAACTAAACTCTTCTTACCTAGCAGTATCATTTCCTTAATTCTCTCCTTATACTTCAACCTTCCATGTCTATCCTTAAACGACTTAAGAAACTCACTTAACTGCTCAACTAAGGGTTTTTCCTCAGTAATGACCTCTTCCTTAACTTCCTCATAACTTAATTCTGTCATTAAATCTCACCCCTCATTAAGTAATTGATCCATTCACCAATGACTGTGCTCAATATGTTTAGTATAACCCTTTCCTCTATGGTTAAATTCTGAAGTATTTCCTCCTTCACACCAAGCCTAGATATATCTATCAATTTATTTAGTCTAAGTTTACTTAAGTCATATACTAATGGGTCATTCTTACTTAACATACCTTTCTCTACACACTCCTTTATCCTATAGTAAATGTCTTTAGGGAGCTTATGAAGTATGTGTCTTGAGGTTGTCGTCGTCCATTCCAGGAACTTAAACTTCCTTAATAGGCCGACTAAGTCATTGACCTCCTTTACCTCACAGTATTTTTGCTTACTTAACGCCTTAGCTAACCAGTAAGGTAGGTCTACCTCACTACCATGTGTTATAGATAAGGCCTCTATATGGGATACCGGGACTTCATCTAAGTCCTTAATCACTATGGTCCTAACTCTATCTAATTCATGTAGCAATTCACATGACTTAATATACTTCCTTAACATTTGATTACCTTCCCACTACTATAGTTGTTTCATAAAGAGTTTATAACGTGTTTTGGGTTCTTACTTAATCCATTAAGGTGTTACGGTTTTAAATTAAGTAAAGTGAATGTATGTTTGGGGGATTACGTGTCTTCAGTAGAAGCTGAATTACTATGGGCTGAGAAGTATAGACCTAGGTCTTTAGACGAAATGGTTAATCAAGAGGAGATAGTTAAGAGGTTGAAGCAGTTCGTTAAGGAGCGCAACATGCCTCACCTACTATTTGCCGGACCTCCAGGTACAGGTAAAACAACCGCAGCACATGCATTAGCCCATGACTTTTACGGTCCAGACTACCGTATGTACATGCTTGAGTTAAATGCCTCGGTGACTAAGGACACGCCTATATTAGTTAAAGTTAATGGTAAGACATGTAGAACTACCTTTAAGGAATTAGATCGGTTATACTTCAATAACGATAGTAAAGTACTTAAATTATATGATGGCGAATATGTCAAGGTAAATGATCTTGATGTATTAGGTATCGATAAGAGTACAGGTAAGGTTAAGTGGTTTAAAGCATCATGGATCATTAGGCATAAAGCGAAGTATGTAGTTAAAATTACT
Organism: uncultured Desulfurococcales archaeon; assembly: GCA_964519505.1. GTDB lineage: Archaea > Thermoproteota > Thermoprotei_A > Sulfolobales > CAZFJX01 > CAZFJX01. Next base: position 3,186 of record CAZFJX010000020.1, on the reverse strand, counting down.
CTTAAGGGAGGGGGAGTAATTAAGTTAACAGGCAATCACTCGGTCTTGGTTATCGATGAGGATGGCAACCTTGTAGAGAAAAAAGCGAGTGAAATAAGGCCGGATGATTACCTAATATCGTTTGTCACTACGTTACAGGGAGATAGAAAAGTAATTGACCTAGAGAAGCATATAATAAGGAATCACAGCAGGATTAAGGCTAAGAAGCACTTAATACTCAATGAGAAATCAGCATGGCTTCTTGGATTATACGTTGCTGAAGGAGCTTTAGGCTTTAGGAAATCAATAAGTAACATACTAACCAGTGGCCAAGCTATGATTACGGTTAGCTACCCAAAGGAGATATCCCTCGCAACTAAAGTCATAGATGCTGCTCTAAGTTATGATATACCCATATACATTAACTTAGTGGGATCAGGATTTAATAGAGAAAGATCGTCGGCTATGCAGATCAGACTTCTGAATACAGCTTTAGCTAGATACCTCATGAGAGAAGCGTATAGTGAGGGAAGAATAGCTAGGTTCAAACGCGTACCAAGTATGATATATGAGTCCCATGAGAAGGCACGAATCGCTTTCTTAAAGGGTGTGTATGAGGGTGAGGGTTCCGGTAAGTGGGGGAGTGTAGTTAGGATAGTCAGTAAATCTAAGGACCTATTAATAGATCTTGCTTGGCTAGCACGCATCACAGGTATTGAGAGCTCGATATATGATAATGAAGTCAGGCTTATATGGAAAGGAAGGATGAAGTATAAGAAATCAGATCTACTCCCTGTTAAACCCTTCATAAAGTTCTTTAAGAAAATCGAGAAGGCTATAAACATTAATTGGAGGTATGTATTAAGGCATCAACTATATGAGGGCAAGGAAACAGTCCCTAAAGAGAAACTTAAGAGTATTATGGAATCTATAGACATAGGTAAACTTAATAAGGAAGAATATGAGACATATAAAAAATTAGTTACCCTCATAAACTCCGATATTCATGTGATTAAAGTTACAGATACAGAAGTAATTAGTTATGGCGATTATGTATATGATATAAGCGTTCCCGGTAATGAAACGTTCTTCGCAGGGACTATACCGATCTTGCTACATAATTCTGATGAGAGAGGTATTGATGTCATAAGATCTAAGGTTAAGGAGTTCGCTAGGAGTAAGTTACCTGCTGAGATACCGTTTAAGATAGTCCTACTTGATGAAGCTGACAACATGACTGCTGATGCTCAACAAGCCCTCAGAAGGCTTATGGAGATGTATGTTGGGGTCACTAGGTTCATCCTCATAGCTAACTATCCGAGTAAAATAATAGAGCCCATACAGTCAAGGTGCGCGGTATTTAGATTTACACCGCTAAAGAAGGAAGACGTAATTGCTAGGCTTAAGTGGATTGCTGAGAAGGAGAAGGTCAGTTACGATAATGACGCATTAGAGGTTATTTTTGAGTTATCTGAAGGTGATTTAAGGAGAGCCATAAACCTACTTCAAGCATCAGCTGCCTTAGGTAAAGTGACTGTAACTACTGTCTATAAGGTTGTTGGGCTCGCACATCCTAAGGAGATTAGGGAGATGATTAAGTTAGCCTTCGATGGTAAGTTCCTAGAGGCTAGGAATAAGTTAAGGCAGTTAATGATAGATTACGGACTTTCGGGACTAGACGTAGTTAAGCAGCTGCACAGGGAGATCTTCAGCCCTGACTTTAAAGTTCCTGAGGAACTTAGGGTCATAATAGCTGACTACCTAGGTGAAATACAGTTCAGGCTTGTTGAAGGTGCTGATGACGAGATACAGTTAAACGCCTTACTAGCCAGACTCGCATTACTCGGACGTAAGTTTAGCTCAGTAATATCCTCACGTAGGTAAGGGTCATGAAGAAATTACCTTGGGTAATTAAGTACAGACCTAAGAGGATTACCGAGTTAGTAGATCAGGATGAGGCTAAGAAGGTTCTTTTAGCGTGGTTAAGTCAGTGGAAACGTAAGATGCCTGAGAAAAAGGCTGCATTACTTTACGGGCCGCCAGGCTGTGGTAAGACCTCAGCTGTTGAGGCTATAGCAAATGAGTTAGGTTTTGAAGTACTTGAGTTAAATGCTAGTGATTATAGAAAGGGGAGTGATATAAGGAGCATAGCCTATAGGGCTGCAGTACAGCGGAGCTTATTCGGTAGGGGAAAGATAATTCTGCTGGATGAGGTAGACGGTATATCGCCCGTAGCTGATTCAGGTGCTTTAGACGCTATACTGGAATTAGTGAAGGCTACACGGAATCCAGTAATAATGACTGCTAATGACCCTTGGGCACCTCAGTTAAGACCTCTTAGGGAAGTTGTTCTAATGATTGAGTTCAAGAAATTAAGTAAGACACATATCATTAAGGTGCTTGAGAGGATATGCGTTAGTGAGAAACTTAAGTGTGATAGAGCAGCACTAAACTACATCGCAGAGAGGTCTGAAGGTGATTTAAGGTCAGCAATAAATGATCTTCAAGCAATTGCTGAAGGATATGGGTACGTTAGCCTAGAGCTCGTGAAGACCGTCTTAAGACCTAGGGATAGGGAGAGAAACCCATTTGATACGTTAAGGCACTTATTCATGTCTAAGTACACATGGCAGGCTAAGCAGGCGCTAATGCAGACTGACTTAAGCTACGATGAACTCGTCGAGTGGCTTAATGAGAATATACCTAACCAAATCACCGACATTGAGGATTTATGGAGAGCTTACGAAGCATTAAGTAGGGCTGACGTATACTTGGGCAGAATAGTTAAGTCAGGGAGTTGGGATCTTCTCGCTTACGCCATGGACCTAATGGGTCCCGGTGTTGCCCTATCGAGAAAGAATGACCCAAGGTTTAGATGGGTTAAGTATAGGTTCCCGCAGAAAATACTGATGCTCTCAAAGACTAAGGAAGTGAGGGAGATTAGAGAAGAAATAGCCACGATCATAGGCAGGCATTTACTTATATCGAAGGCTAGAGCAAGGACCGAGGTACTACCAATACTGAGGGTAATATTTGAAACTAATCCGCAATACGCTGCCAGATTAGCCTTAGGTTTAGGACTATCAAATAATGCAATTAAGTTCTTAAGCCCGAAGAACGCCTCAGTAATAATTAGTGAGGTTAAGAGATTAAGGAGGTTGATGAGGGAGGGGGAGGGTGCTAAAAGAACTGCACGTAAGAGGAGGA
>CAZFJX010000019.1:14233-26241 GCA_964519505.1 uncultured Desulfurococcales archaeon | reverse complement strand
GAAGTACTCGTAAATACCTTCATTAACATGCTTAAACATGAGGTCCTTTACAGCGTTTACGACCTTAACTATCTCTTCACGACTTAAGTCACTTAAATCGTCTAGGTCATGCCTCGGCGTCTCAATAACTACGTAGCACTTACCTATGGCTTTAGACGTAACGTAGAAATCATGCCTAGAAGGTTCTGGAGGACACTCCATGAGCATAGGGTATTTGTTCTCGATTATCAGTACATCCCAACCATAACCAGTCTCCTCAGTACCTGGGCATAAAGGACAGTAATTCCTTGGTTGCCACGGCCTTCTCTCGCGTATATTAGAAACAAGCACCCACTCCTTCAGTGTAGGGTCCCACCTAAGCTCAGCAAAAACATCACCCAATACCCCACCCAAAGACATACCGAAACCATACTACTTAAACATATAACCATAACCTTTCGAAGGGAAAGCTAGTAAACAACGAAGGGCCCCTCTTTAGTCAATAAAGGCTGTTTCAGGATGTAGGGACAGTTAATGATATAGGGATATTTGAATAGTTGATTACGGGTATGGAGGAGTTAAGCATGGTGATATCTAAGTTTATTATTGAGGAACTTAGGAGGAGGGCTGATAGGGCTGGTGTGTCTATTGAGGAGTACCTACTTGATATATTAGTAAGGGACGTTGATCCCCTTGAGGGTGCTGAAAAGTATTTGAGGAGTGCTAAAGAACTTCTTGAGCAGGCGAGGCAGGAAATTGTTAAGGGTAACTTAAGGCAAGCTAGTGAGAAGATTTGGGATGCTTGCGCATTAGCCATTAAAGCCCATGCCCTCGCTAAGAAAGGTGTGAGGATTGAGAGGCATAGTGATTTATGGATATATAAGAATGAGGTCGCTAAGGAGCTTGGGGATTGGGTTCGTGCGGTATTTAGGCAGGCTGATTCTATGCATAAGAACTTCTATGAGGACATAGCAACGAAAGAGGACGTGGAAGATACGTTAAGGGAGGTAAAGAGATTAGTAGTAGAGATAGCTAAGACATTAAAATTAAGGGATAGGTAACCCTATAAGCCCTATGGGGGCCAAGTCCTTAACCCTTCATCAACACTAACTACGTAACCCCTACATGCATACCTCCTCCTTAAGCAGTGATTAACTAGGTTATTAGCTTCCTCAATATCCTTAAATAAGGCTATGACAACACCACCCATACCAGCACCAGATAGTTTAGCCCCGTAAGCCCCATAACGGATTGAGACCCTAACAAGCCTATCTAGCTCGGGTGTACTGACCTCATAGAGATCTCTAAGTAGTATGTGTTGGTATGTCATTACACAACCAATAACCTTTAAAAACCAATCACTACTACGTAAGGAAACCCTACATTTAATGGGTTTAAGAACTCTACTTAACTCACTACGCTTAGGTTTAACACCCTCGATAACTTTTAAGGCTAGCTTAGTTGATTCATGCATTCTTAAGGTAAATAAAACCCTATTCCTTAACTCCATAGGTAAGTTACTTAAGTAGGGCATTAATTCCTCCTCAGTAAGTTCCTCCCATGAAACCCTACTTAAGTCCGTACTTAGCTTCTTCCTTAGCTCATCGTTAGCTATGGTGATTAACTTACTTAATGCTTCACGTAACTCTCTCTGCTTGATGCTATGTACATCCATGGTTGAATGTTTAATGCATGAGTCTAGAACAGCGAAGACACCTTCCTTAAACCTTAATCTCCTCACATCATATGGCGGCTTAGTATTTATCAGTACTACACCACCATAAGCTGATGTGTATTGGTCAAGCCTACCGCAAGGGATCCCCATTACGTAATGCTCAACCCTGTAAGCGGCCTCAGCTATGTCGCTGGTAGATAAACCTAAGTCAAATACCTCGTTAAGACCACCTAAAAATGCCGTGATAAGCGCACCACTACTCCCAAGACCTGAGGCTATAGGTACCCAACTCCTTACCCAAGCCTTAACCCCACCTAACGTATAGCCCATCTCCCTAAGGTACATGTAGGTAGCTCTAAAGTAATCACCGAACCAACCATCCCTTCTAAGCATAACTTTACTAACGTCAAACCTATCTACGTAGTCAACCCCTTGATCCATTAAGTTACCTGAAGCGATGATAGCCTCAGAGCCTTCGATTCTCCTTAACGCTATGTATACCCTAAGATTCACAGCTATACCGACTACTGGTAACCCCTTATAGTCTTGGTGAGTATTTAGGAAGTCTAGACGTCCAGGGCTCGATGAGATTACGTAGGGTTCGTAACCGTAAAAATCTTTAAACTCCTTAATAGTTGTCCTTAACTCTAGCTTATCTTTAGGGGTTTCGATACCTACATTCAGGTTAGTTTCCATGAGCTTAAGTACCTCCTCTGCTCCTCGGTTAACGTATCTATGGTTATACCCATGGTCTTTAACTTAAGTCTAGCTACCTCCTCATCAAGCTCTCTAGGTAACCTATATACCGCTGGTTTAAGCTTACCTTCGTTCTCTACTATGTACTTTAGGGCCATGAACTGGTCTGAGAAGCTTAAGTCCATAACCTCACTTGGGTGACCTTCAGCAGCGACTAGGTTTACTAACCTACCTTCAGCGAGGAGGTATAGTCTCTTACCATTACTTAGTACGTACTCAGTTACGTTAGGTCTTACCTCCCTCTTCCTTATGGCTATCTCCTCTAGGTCCTTAACGCTTACCTCAACGTTGAAGTGACCTGCATTAGCTAGTATCGCACCATCCTTCATTAGCTTGAAGTGCTCCTTAGTTATTACGTTTATGTCTCCAGTAGCCGTTATGAATATATCCCCTACCTTAGCCGCTTCCTTCATGGGCTTGACGTTAAACCCGTCCATAACTGCTTCCAAGGCCTTTATGGGGTCTACCTCAGTAACTATGACTCTAGCACCCATCCCCCTAGCCCTCATAGCTATACCCCTACCTACCCATCCATACCCAGCAACAACAACTACCTTACCAGCTATTAAGACGTTGGTGGCCCTCAATACCCCGTCTATGGTTGATTGCCCAGTACCGTACCTATTGTCGAAGAGGTACTTAGTGTATGCGTCATTAACAGCTATTACGGGGTATAGTAACACACCCTCCTTCTCCATAGCCCTTAACCTAATAACACCTGTCGTGGTCTCTTCGGTACCTCCCTTAATGCCTTCACCAACATCACGTGCCTTACTATGTATGAATGCGTGTAAGTCACCACCATCATCAATAACTAAGTCAGGCCCGAACTTAGTTACTTGCTCAATACACCAGAAGTATTCATTACTACTCATACCCCTCCAAGCACATACACCAATACCCTCACTAGCTAAGGCGGCGGCAACATCATCTTGAGTAGATAGTGGGTTACTAGCAGCTAAGAAAACATCAGCACCACAGAGCCTCAAAGTCCTAACAAGAACGGCAGTCTCCTTAGTAACATGGAGTACAGCACCAACCTTTAACCCCTTAAAAGGTTCCTTATCCTTAAAGACCTTCCTCAACTCCATAAGTACAGGCATATGCATCTCAGCCCACTCAATCTGGACTAAACCCCTACCAGCTAATGATGGATCCTTAATCCGCGTACTCATAACTAACACCTTTAACTACATAAACGCAAGAAGTAACTTATACTTTTACTTTAATTAGGTAATCACCATCGCAGGACCTCATCACTAATCAGAGTCGGAAGTCCCGATCATCCACTTATAGTAACGTATCTAGAGTATAAAAATAAGTTATTACGTGCTGATTAGGGAAACGTTTATATAGGTAAACCTGAGTAGGTTTACTGGTGGTTACTCTGGTTAAGGACTACTGGCCCTGCGCATATAGCGGGTTACCAGCCGTACTTCAGTCAATATCTATAGTACTGTTTACAGTAACACTACTTATGTTGGTAGGTAATGTAGGCGATATATACGTATTTATGATGTTCTTTACTGGTATAGTCTTAGCACTTATGTCTATAGGTAATGAGGTTAAGATCACTAATGGTGAGTTGCTACTGACTTACGGTTATCCCTTTAAGCTCATAAAGGTGAGGGTTAAGGAGGTTGTACATATCGCTGATATAAATGCTTTAGAGAGGGGTAAGTTATTTAAGTACTTTAAGGTAGTTTTGGTGCCTTTCATTATGATTACTGCTTTCCCACTACTTTACGTACTAATTAAAGGTGCTTCAGTACCTCTGCAATACTCAATGTTTTTAGCTATACCTATATTCGTTGGTGCTGCATTGATAGGTTATTTCTTGGTTAGCTCACGTAGCTACAAGGCCTTTCTTCAAAATGTGCTCCGTGTCTTGGTGGTCTTACTTATCACTATTAACTTCTTCTTAGCTATAGAGTACCATAGGCTGTATAGTGGGTTCATAACTAGGGATTTAAATGCCTTAATACCCCTAATGCTTGCTGAGATATTACTATTCATATTCTTCGTAGCTATGTTGGTGAATGCTGTTAAACGCCATGTAATTATTATTGAGGACTCTAGAGGGAGGTACTACGCTATAGCATCAGCTAATGAGGTTAAGGCTAGGGAGTTAATTGAGTTAATAGTTAGTAAGGTGATGGTTAGTGATTCTTAAGTTACCTGATAGGATGGAGGAGATACTTCTAACAGCCTCTAAGGAGGGGGTTAGGGAGGTTGATATAGCTAAGGAGTTAGGCATTACTAAGCAAGCTATTAGTAAGGCTTTAAGAGAGGGTAGGTTAAGACTTACCGAGATATTTGTAACTCTTGCTGAGGTACTTAACGCTGATATAGTTAGGGTTAATGTGAGGAAGGGGTTCGCCATACTTAGGAGTAGGCAGTTAGGTAGGAAGTTATACGTGATTTACGTACCTAAGAAAGGGCCTAGGGTAATTATTGAGGGAGATATAGACTGCAGTACTAACCCTATAGTATGTAAGGAGGTCATATCTGCAGCAACTATGTGGGGACTCATAGAAAGACCCAAAAATACTGAACAACCCAATGACGTTATGACTAAAGTTCTAAGCAAGTTAGAAGAATAGCCTAACCCTTTATTAATCCTTTACAGTTAATTACTTGTTCAAACCTAAACTATAATACCTCCCTTACTGAATTAATTAACTGTAAAATTTTGAATTAAGGGGACACTAAATGACGTCATCTAACGAGAGTCCTCACCCACTAATGAGTTTTACGTTAGCGGTATTGTTTGGTGTTTTGACAGGTATTTCTGCCCAAATAAGGTTTAATGTTGGTCCAGTACCTTACACAATGCAGAATTTCCCCGTTATTCTGAGTGGTATAGTACTTACGCCTAAGTACGCCCTCATGTCCCAGCTGATTTACCTATTATTAATAGCTTTAGGTATGCCCTTAGCCTCGGGTATGAGAGGTGGTATTCATGTGCTGATAGGTTATACCGCCGGTTACTTATGGGGGTTCCCTATAGCCTCATACCTTATGTCATTACTCACTAGGTACTACCTTAAATTTAAGGGGCTTAAGTCATTAAGCCCTATGAGTTTCTCTAAGAGATTGGTACTACTCCTCATTTCCTTTATTGCTGTAATTCCCATGTACATCCTAGGCTTCCTCGTCTTCCTTTACTACGCTACCTCACCAACACCTCTTGGGGAGTCCTTACTTAACTGGTCTAGGGACGTATCCTCAATGATTTACGGACTTAGCGACGTCACCACACTCATATTCCTTACTGCAGTACTCATATTCATACCCCAAGACATACTCATAGATCACTTACTAGCCGTAAATATAGCACCAATAATAATTAAGATCCTCAAGGCGCGTGGTGTGGGGCTAGATATATGAAATCATTAGTTGTTAAGGACTTAAGAGTTAGCTACCGTGGTAAGTACATACTTGACGGTATCAACCTAGATGTTGATGCTGGTGAAGTAATCCTTGTTAAGGGGCCTAGCGGTTCAGGTAAGTCAACACTACTTAAGTCTATATGCGGTTTGATACCCTACCTCTACCAGGGGTTTAAGCTTGAAGGTACTATAAGGGTTCTTGGTTACTCACCCCTAGATGCTTTAAGGCGTAAGATAGTTACCTACGTACCTCAAGAAGTGTCTAATTACTTCATGACATTCACTCTAAATGATGAATTAAGTATCTTAGGGGTTAATAATGGGCATGAGTTAATTAGTGAATTAGGCCTTGAGTCCGTATGTGGTAGGACTTTTTATGAGTTATCTGATGGGGAGAGGTATAAGGCATTAATAGCTTTAGCCTTACTCCAGGGGGTGAAGGTGCTACTTCTGGATGAACCAACAACGCATTTAGATCCATGGGTTTTAACTGATTTTATGCATTATGTTAGGGACTTAGCCCTTGATAGGGAATTGACTGTGGTTGTAGTTGATCATCGCTATGAGGTACTTAAGAAATATATCGATAGGGTTTATGAATTAAGTCAAACCGCCTGTGCTGATTTAGGTGAGGTATTAGGAACTATAGCTCTCGTTAAAGACTGTTTAAGAAGTGACGATATGTATATGCTTAAGATTAAGGATTTATGGTTTAGGTATGATTCATGTTTCGATTGGTTATTGAGGGGTATTGACTTAATTGTTAGGCGTGGTGAGGTAATATCTATAGTTGGTAGAAACGGTGTAGGTAAGACTACCTTACTTAAGCTTATGGCTGGTATCTTAAGACCTAATAGAGGTGTTATTAAGAGGTATGGTAGGGTTTTCTATATACCTCAAGAGCCTATCTACTGGTTCTCTAAGGGGTCAGTACGTGATGAGTTAGCTGACCACATAGACATATTTAATGCGCGTGTAAGTATTGATGCCTTAGCTAAAATATTTGGGATATCTAAGTGTTTAGTTAAGAACCCGTACTCTCTTAGTGTTGGTGAAGCACGTAGGTTATCGTTAGCTATATCTTACATCTCTAACGCTGACTTAATAATCATGGACGAACCCACATTGGGTCTTGATGAGTGCTCCTTAAGAGTATTAGAAGTAGTTATTAAGAAGCTTAGGGACTTAGGTAAGTCGTTCGTGATAGCTACCCACGACTTAAAGTTCGCTAAGAGAGTATCTAACCATGTCTTGATCATGGAGGGAGGATCTCTTAGGTGGTTAAATTGATGGGGTCTATACTGGAATGGCTTAATGATGTCATAAAGCCTAGAGATACATTACTAAGTAGTATTGACGTCAAGTTTAAGATCGTGTCATTAATTATTATGGCAATTATTACTTTAGTTACTGATAGCATGTACTTACTGCTATCTTTCTTTGCTTCATTAATTGTTGTTGCATGTTTGGTTAGGGAGCTAAGTAGGTTACTTAAGTGCTTGGCTCTATCTGTACCGTTCTTACTTACCTACGTTATTGGGGCTTTAATTGTTGGCTTCCTATTTAATGGTTATGCTGATTTACTGTCTTTGGTTAAGGTACTTACTCAGATGGCTATACTTATAGAACTAACTACGCTACTAATACTTACGACGCCAATGAGTAAGTACATTCAAGTTAGTAATAGTGGTTTTTTAGGGCGTTTAGTACTTCCTATAGTACTCTCACTCAAGATGATCTATACCTTAGCTAATACTTCCTTAGAAATATACGGTATGTACAGAGTTAACTATGGTGATCTTCTAAGGGGTAGAAGGAAATTATGGTTCTTACGTAAGCTAGCGACTTCACTAACATGCAATGGGGTTGTTAGATCCGTTGAGTTAGCCGAGGTTACATTTATTAAATTACGGACTTAGTTACGTAAAGAAAAGTTAATGAAAGGTGAAGTAACTTATTTATATGCTGGTGGTCTTGTGAGTAAAGAGCTTGCTGAGAAAGTACTTAAGTATTTGATGTTGAGTGCTGGTGATTACGTTTCAGGTACTGAGATAGCCCGTAGACTGGGTATTTCTAGGGTCATGGTCAATAAGGCTATTGAATCACTTAGGAGGGTGGGTTACGTTATTGAGTCACATCCTAAGAGGGGTTATAAGCTACTATGTATTGATGATCTCTCCATGGTGAATACCTACATAGCTGACTTAAGGACTAGGGTTAAGTTCATAGCTCACTATGTACCTGAATGCACATCAACTCAGGATATAGCTAAGTCACTAGCTGAGAGTGGCGCTCCTGAGGGCCTTATAGTTATTGCTGATGAGATGAGTAGAGGTAGAGGTAGGTTAGGTAGGGTTTGGTACGCATCTAGAGGTGGTTTATGGTTTAGCATCATCCTTAGACCTAAGCTCCTTAAGTCATTACAGCTCCTTAGCCTAGGTACGGGCTTAGCATTGGTTAAGGCTTTAAGGGATCTATTTGATATTGAGGCCATGCTTAAGTGGCCTAATGACGTTATATATAGGGATAGGAAATTAGCTGGCATCCTCATTGAGGCTTCAGCTGAGTTAGATAGGGTTAATTACGTAGTTGTCGGTGTAGGAATAAATGTAAACAACGAGTTACCTAAAGAAATTGAACATATTGCAGTATCGCTTAAGCAGATATTAGGGAGAGAGGTACCTAGGATTCATGTACTTAAAGCCTTCTTAACTAAGTTCGATAAGGTATATGTAAGCCTCCTCAGAGGGAGTACTGAGTCCATACTTAGCGAGTTACGTACCTATATGGGGACTTTAGGTAAGCGTGTTAGGGTGATCTTCTTAAGCGGTGAGGTTGAGGGTGAGGCTATAGATATAGATAACTTCGGTAGGCTCATACTGATGACTAAGTCGGGTAGACGTAGAACTATAGAGGCAGGAGACGTCATCCATCTACGTTAAGTTATGTTAGGGCAACCTCGCATGATCATTGAGCGGTTTAGTCTTCGTAATATACGATTATTAACTCCTATGGCTAGAGGTAATTTAGTTTAGGTAGTTAAGATGGCGGTACGCATCCGTGGGTTCTTAAAGCCTTTCCTAATAGGTCTGTTTAGTGATGGTAGGTTTTCCTACGGTAGAGCTACGGTAGTCTTAGGGAGTAACTTCAGTGTCATGGTCCGTAGGATAGCTAGGGAGTTAAGGTGCTATGAACATCTAGATAAGGCATTTAAGGTTCATGTACAAGGGTTTGGTGAGTTAATCATTAGTGGTGTCTGCATTGTTGACTCAGCCATAATTGAAGGGTTAATTATTGATGTACCAGCACCCATTCATGTAGTTAATTCTAAAGAGATAGATGGCTATGACATCGTAATAGGTAAGGACTTAGTTATTCACTGGGCACTAACTTATGACCCATCTAGAGATAAAATAGTATCACTCTTGGGCAGGCCTGTTAGGATAGGTACTACTTAATGTTTAATGCTTAAGTGCTTATTACGGTACTACAGTCATAGGTGTAGTACATTGTTGTCTTTAGAGGGTCTTAAGGAGTTACTAAAGGGTATTGACGGTAAGAGATTCAGTACTTATAAGAGGTTAAAGGGTATAGTCATCGATTATAGGGTAGCTAAAGCTAGGTTCACTAAGGTTCAGCCAGACCCTCATGCACCACCATCAATTATTGAGGTAGTAATCTCTAAATCCAGCCATGGCTTCCCTAAAGAACTCCTAACAGAGCCTAAGTCAGTACCTCTCACGGACTACTTAGCTAGGGCGCTGTACGTGGTACTAAGGAGGTTAAGGAGAAAGTGCGGTACTGGGTATAGCTGCTACTTAGGCATACCTAAGCCGGGCCCATGGATACTTAAGAGATCATGCGTTGAGGTGTGTGGTGATGACCTAATTCTTAGGTGGTTTATTGGGTTACCAGCACGTGGTAGGAGAGTTCTTGGGAGGGAGGCCCGTAATCTACTACTTAATGATGTGCCTAAGGTCATTAACTCCATAACATCCCTTAAGAAAGAGATTAGTAAGATAGAGAGGCACGTCAATAACTACCTTGATCAGGAGTTCGTTAGGAGCTGGCTATGTAAGAATGGGTATGTTGCCTTCATAGTTGATGGTAGCGTACTACCTAGGGAGTCAAGTATTTCTGAGAGACCTATGCCTAATGCAGTACCGTTCAAATCACCTAAGAGCCTTAGGGTCACCATAAGGCTACCCAGTGGTAAGTCAGTCTCCGGTATGGCGATACCTAAGGGATTCACGGTAATTACTGGCGGTGGTTACCACGGTAAGACAACGCTACTTGAGTCTATCCAGGAAGGTATCTATAACCATATTGAAGGCGATGGACGTGAACTCGTTGTCTCTAGGGGTTACACTATCTTAGTTAAGGCTGAGGATGGGCGCCTTGTTCATCACGTAGACATATCTACGTTCATTAGTAAGCTCCCCTCAGGTGATGATACTAGGGATTTCACGACGTTAGACGCTAGTGGCTCAACAAGTATGGCGGCATCAATTAATGAGGCTATTGAGTTAGGTGCTGAGGTACTACTCATAGATGAAGACACAAGCGCTACTAACTTACTCTTTAAGGATGAGGTCATGTACGGTATCATTAGGGAGGAACCCATAAGGCCCTTATCAAGGCAGGTGAGGGATCTAATTAAGAAGACAGGTACTTCAGTAATAGCCGTAGTTAGTGCTTCGCCATCGCTCCTTAGATACGCCGATCACGTAGTGCTTATGGAGAACTACATACCTCAAGACATAACCGAGAAGGTTAAGGAAGTACTTAAGGGGCTTGATCAGGAGGAGTATAGCCCACCTAGAGTGAGGGTGTTTAAGGGTATTAAGGGGCTTAAGAAGGTAAGGGCTAAGGGGTTCAAGATAGTTACCGAGTATACTGACGGAACAACATTCGAGTTAGACCTAACTAACAACCCCAGAATAGTTGAGGTAGGTCAGGTAAAGTTCATAGCCATAACAATCAGGGAGTTAAGTAGGTTAGTTAAGAAACCCTTAAGAACTAATGAACTAATGAAGTACTTAAACAAAGTGATTAAGAAGGAGGGCTTCAATATAGAGACACCAACACCCCCAGACCTAACATGGGTGGACGCCTTCGACATACTATGGGTTCTTAATAGGCTATACAATGCTGTTTTCACGTTCTCTTCATAAGACTTAAGCTCGTCTAGAGAAACTTCTCTATACCCAAACTGATAAATAACCTCCAAAGATGATAAATTAGACAGCCCGCCAAGTGGTTCATTAACTTCCGTAAACGACCTCCTCTCCTCATCCTTTGACACTCTGATTTTTCTATAGATTATAGACTAATTGGCATAGTGAACAAAACTAAATTACTTATCTCTAACTTAGACATGGGATCTCACCATAGGTTTTTGAGTCATCCTTATATGATCACCTAAGATTATCGCTATTAGTACCAAGCCTTATAGCGCCCACCCTTGGCTCCCAACTTAGTACTGATCCCTTTCTTTAGACACCGTTATACGCTTTTATGCTTCAATTCAATATATTTTTCAGATCTACTCTAACATGAACTATAGCAATGTACTTATACTTTAGATATCCATAGCTAGGAGTGAGCACTGAAATGGCAATTGTTGATATTCCAAGCCTTTAAATAAATCACCCTCATATATCCTCTGATTAACCTCATTTATGTATCTTGATTCCTTAACTTTTCCTTATATCGTTATGATGGTTTTAGTTAATGGATAATAGAGTAGATATGAAGATGAGGTAGGGGAAATACTAATACTTTAAAGTGCTCAAAGTACCGATTTTAATACCTATGTATGGTGTATGGAAGGTCTTATATAGTCTGTTCACAATTCTTACTTGAGGTAGGCTGAAATTGAGTAAGGCTAAGGTTATTGAAATTAAGAGAAGAGGATTTAAGGAACTTACACCAGAAGCTCTCGAATCGCTTGATCGCGCTATTAAGGATGTGATTGAAGGTAATATTAAGTCATTAGAAGAATTTATCAAGGAATTAAAGGAATCTTCTAAGTAATTTATAGATCCACCTTCTATGCCCTATAAGTAGTAATATGACTCTATTACCTAACTTATCATACCAGTAAATTATACGGTAATCATTTATCCTAAGACTCCTAAGTTTAACCCTGATATATTGATCCTCAACTTTAATGGTATAGTAGCCTTTAAGGAGCTTACCAGCTA
>CAZFJX010000019.1:0-14133 GCA_964519505.1 uncultured Desulfurococcales archaeon | reverse complement strand
ATATATTGATCCTCAACTTTAATGGTATAGTAGCCTTTAAGGAGCTTACCAGCTAGTGGATTATCCTTCAAAATACCTACATGGTGGTTGCCCGTGCATGGTTACTAAAATAGCGGAAATACCTAAAATACCATGCACGGGCTTCCCCTCTCAGCCACCTCATCACCCATCGGTGGTTCATCGGGAGCTACATCCCCGCACACCACAGGGTGCGGGTTACGGGATTATGCCGTCATCGGCTAAGCCTGATGGCTTCATTATTCAAATTGTAGAAGAAGAATATAAATGTAGCGTTCCCGAAGTTTCCAAAATACCCTAAGTACTCAAATAAGCGAATAGTCTAAGATTTTACCTTTAGTTATTTTAGGTAACCTCTTAAACAATCTCTCGAACTCTCTGGTAACATATATATTTACCTTCATAGATTACCAAGGGCTTATGAGTTACCTTTAATTATAAGTCTTACTGTCACAGTAGTCACAGTAGCCCTTCATTTCACATTAAGGCTTACGACATTACTATACCATAGAAATCGGAGTGAACTTCAGAAATGAAGTATGTTGAAATACCCCATATTATGAATAGATCGCATCATAGTCTTAAGATACTCCAATAGTTTATCATCTCAGTAATCAATTGTCAATTAGTGATGATTAAAGTAGAATTGGTGTCTAGGTTTAAAGACTAGGTTTTAGGTGTTAATTGGGGTGGGGAATTTGGAATTAGACAAGTTAATTAGGTCTATACTTTCGAGGAGGGACCCAGAGGGTTTCTATGTTATTTTGGCTAAGGGTAAGGGTTTTGATATTGTTAAGCGCTTTAATGATGTGGTTGTTGACCACGTTGGTGAAGATATAGTTATTAGGACTAAGTCCCGTAAGACGGCTGTTGAGTTAATTAGGTCACTGCATAGACTTGGGTTACTCCTTCAGTAAAATATCTTATGTTTTATTTTTAGCTAACTTTCTTTACTTGTTAGGTATATTTCGATGAATTGTTGCATGGTTTTTAAGATTGTAATAGGGTCTTTTCCCCATGCAGTCACAGTTATTGATTTATTACTTGATAAGCATGTTTTTACCTCATATATATCTCCGTATACATGGTGGTGTATGTACATTAGTGCCTTTAGGTTATTAATATCGAATACCGTAACGTTAGGATTTCTTAATGCAGTATCAACAAGCATATCCCAGTACTTACATGTACGTGATCTAAACCATACGCTTACAGTTAAGGAACTTAACTTAATAAGCCTCTTGTGAGCTAACTTAGGGTTCTTAGGAGGTATGGGTATTTTAGCACCTTTGTATATAGTGGTGTTAAAGAAATTTCCAGGTTCCTGTAAGGTGTATTCAAATATAACCCTGACTAACTTGCCTTGAGGTGCCTCAACAATAACTTCCCTAAGTTTTGAGCCATCAATCAGCTCCTTAAGGTAAGGTATTTCAACACCGAACTCCTCCTCATAGAACCTAAGCTCATCTAGAGTAACCACCCTATACCCAAACTGATAAATAACCTCTAAAGGCGGCGGATTAGAGGGGCCGCCAGGAGGTTCACTAACCTCGGTAAATGATCCCTTAGTTATGCTTGCACTAACATCCCAGTTTTCCCGTAAGTTGCTGGCAGGGATAAATACTGAGACAGTAAGTATGCATATTAATATAACGAACAGAATTAAACTACCTGTCTTAAGATTAAACATGATCCATCACCATAGGTTCTGGGTTATTCTTATATAATCATCTGAGATTATTATTACGTAAAGATTATCGTCCGCACCGAGCCTTACGGGATCCACCCAAGCTACCCAATTCGGTATTGATCCCATCCCCTCAGGTGTTCTTGTATGTCTTAGTGATGTATAATCAACTTTTAACCAATTATTCTCAGACTCACTTTCAGCATGAACTATGGCAATATATTCATATTCTAAATATTCAGGATTAGGAAGAGGTATAGACGCCATAGTATCACCATTAACTCTAAATTTAGCGTAATTAGCAGTATATCCTATGAACAATATCACCTCTAACTCATAGTACGTACTCATATTTCCTGGGTTAGTGAAAGCATAAGAGGCATCCTTTCCCCAAAACTTATACTCACCGTAAAGATTAAAGGGACCCAAGTTACCGTTTCTGATATGCCTTATGAAGCCTATTAAGAACCATATAGAGTCCTGCCTTCCGGGATCATAATAGTAAAGCCCAACTTGTGTTGCTATTCCATTATTTTGCGTAGGATATAGGCTTAAAATCCTAACTATAGCGTTACTTTTAGCACCAACAACGTCAATTACCCCATCCCTAGCCCATGCATGAAAGACCTGCTGTGCATTAGCTAGAATAGCGATGTTGATTAAAATTACAGATAGTATCGTAATAATTATTGATGCTTGAAGTTTTTGAGACATTCACTTCTCCGATATATTCTTAATTAGTCGCGCTATATACTTCACTTTTTTAACTTTATAAATAGCTATATACTTTATAAAATAAACATAAATATAGGTCTAGTCATTTCTTTTATTAGGACCTGCTGATTATCTTAGGTGTTTGTACTGCCGCTTCCTCAAGGAAAGCTTTCTGCGTAGCATCTAATTCAACATCTTTAGCTAAGTTCTTAATTAGTAGCCCTGATTTGATGAGCATAATTTTATTAGGTGTTTAAGGCATTTACTGGATTTTCTTAAGGTTTTTAACCTTCTTCGTACGGTCATTACTTCTTCATGGGTTATTGGGTTATAGCCTTTTTTCATGTATGTTTCCCATAGTATGCATGTACCATAGAGTTCCCATTCACTTACCTTACCTACGTCAATACCTTTAGACCTTAACTTATCTATCATTACCTTTAGATGCGGTGTTTCTTTATCGGTAAATACTTTATGGTATAGTGATGAGACGTAGTTATTGAACCCTACCCTGATTCTGTAGGTGAAGTACGTTAATATGTCATTAATGTTTCTTAATCTAATTATCCTTGAGTCGAAGTATAGGTTCTTTTTAAGTGATAGTGATGTGTACGTGGATACTATGCCTGAGGATATAGATATTATCTTCTCATACCTACCTCCGTAAGGCACAGTATTCATTACGAGTATATTTACCTCATCACTTATAACTAGCCCGTAATCAGCGTTGAAGTACTTAATAAGTTCTTTAGCTGCCTTAACCAATGCTTTATGAACCTTTAGATCCCTAGGTACTTTAAACCCAGATAACCTCCTACCGAAACCGACACCATCTAGCCTAATAATGAATGGTGGCTTAATGGGCTCCCCATACCTAACCTCAAGCTCCCTAAAGTACTCCTCATATCTAGCTACATCGAGTTCAAGAATACTCCTTAACAACCCCATAGTACTCATCTAAAAATCATGTTTTAGACTTAAAATGATTGGTTAATGTGTTTACTTAGGTGACCTAGCTACTAGGATTATCACTAGCGTAGCTATGGCTATCAAGCCAGCTATGGTCGTGTACTTTAATGCAGTATTTAGAGCTTCTGACTCTTTAGCCATGCTTGTTTGTTCTGGTGTGTAGGTCGTTGTTACTGTAGTTGTTGATGTCTCTGTCTTGGTTACTGTCTTAGTTACTGTCACTACCTTAGTAATGGTGATTATTGTGGGTGTTATTACACCGCTAGGTGTGTGAATCGGTATGGTTACTTTCCGAGTATATGTGGGTGATGCTAATGTGTATGGTACTCCTTGAGCCTCATAAAGCCACTCACCCTTATCTTCTGACCAGTATATGATCGCTAGGTTCCACTCCTCAGACTCACCTAGCATGGTTAGTACGTCAGCTAATCCCTTCATGTCATGCCTACTTAACTTAACCACGCCCTTAGCCGCTAGGCCCGATAGCTCCTCTTTCAGCACCTTAGTTATATCTACATCCTCACTAAACGTAATGCTGAATATTAGGTCAGAAGCTATTGATGGTTTAGGCTTACCTACAGTACCTATGACCATCGGGAATTCTGGGATTATCTCAGTGATGTTCTTAACGAATTCCTTAGACACATCTACAACAGTTACGAATACCTTATTCCTAATATACGAGTACGTGGTTAGCGACTTAGGTAGTTCAGGGTTAGCTAAGCTTAAGTCAACCATGTCCTCAGTCCTATTGAGTACTACGACAACCGCTTTAGGCATTAGTATTGGTGGTGGAGGCGGTGTTATGGTTAGTGAGGTAGTTGATGCTGTTTCGTCGGGCATTGTTACCGTAGTGCTGGTGACCTCAATCTCCTTTACAGCATCAATAACTACTTTAACATTTACTTCTTCAATGCTGAAGGCTATGTATATCCTTAAGGAATTGAGCTTCCTAACTAAGTCACTACTTACATTACCGTAAAGTACGTGGTCGAAGTTCACGCAGTCCCCAGGCTTTATGTGTGATGCGTAAAGTGCTAGGATAAAGACCTTACCCTCACTCCACCTATAGATGGTGTTGCCTTCAGAATCAATAAATTCTAAATCCATTATTGGGTACCCATAACTCATTGTTACTGTCTTATCACCCTCATTACATACCATTAAGAACGCGTTAAACATATGAGCACCGGGTTCTTCAGCCTTACCTATCTCTACGAAGCCGCTTATGTCCAACGCCCCAGGCATGTCCAGACCTATCCGCTCATAAGGTATTTCGACGGCGAATTTAGTAGCTACTACTGACTCACTCCTAAATAGTGGTGCCTTAGCCTTAACGACGTATGTATCATTCTCCCCCCTCTCAACAACTATGTCACTACCTGCAGGCACTACTATACCAGTAAGTAACGTAGCTAGGACTATGAGCGGCAGTAACGTTAAGTATGCCTTACGCCTCACTCCCTTCACCGGTATATGTATAGTTATTTAGATGTTAAAACATTAATGCATAGAACATTAAGGTTTGATGCACCTAGAAGCCTTTGTCTCAGGTGTAGGACACCATAGGTGTAAATAACGTAACTACTACATATGTTGTTATAATTGATGCTAAAGCACCTACAACCAACTGCTTAGCAGTATGCGCACCTAGTTTAAGCCTAGCCC
Source organism: uncultured Desulfurococcales archaeon (assembly GCA_964519505.1). Taxonomy (GTDB): domain Archaea; phylum Thermoproteota; class Thermoprotei_A; order Sulfolobales; family CAZFJX01; genus CAZFJX01. Next base: position 9,077 of record CAZFJX010000019.1, on the reverse strand, counting down.
AAGCAACTATGGGTAGAATAGTGAATAGAGCTAAATGCTCAATACCTAAGGTCATCGTTAAGAAAGTATTTGGCCCGGCTATAGCCGCCATATGTACACTAACCTTATCCCTTAATGATAGAGCCATGGCTACAGCAGTATTTAATGCGTAGGTAAGTGAGAAGAGGGCCATGAAGTAATTACCTAATAACATAAAGGTTAGGAACCCAGCGAAGTAAGCGAGAATTGCGTGGATGAAGTACCTATATCTATGGGTTACTTTAGAAACAAATATGTCTGTCCTACCCCTAACACTATCTATAACTATAGTGATTACAGGGAGTATAGAGAGGTATAGAAAAGCGAAGGCAATGCTTAATGCATGCATTAAGTACTTAGTCTTTAGGATTAAGTAGATAATTAAGTATGAAGCATATAGGGGGGCTGAAAACACGTAGGAAACCACCTTAGCAATACCCTTAGACCTCATTATACCACACCAAAGCATCACCTAACCTAAGTCAGGGTCTAAATCAATGTGTAGTGGTACGATCAGAATTTAAGTCTTTAGGACCTACTTTTGAGTATTGAGCTATCCTGTTAATAATAACCCGGAAATGTGCTTGTTAATCCTTTATTAAGTTAGAATGGTTTATTAGATGTGGGAGTTATGGGATATATGGGAGATATGGGTTGAGTATCGTAGTTATTGATGAGAGAGGGCGTATCGTGATCCCTAGTAAGTTAAGGAGGAAGCTTAAGTTAAAGAAAGGGGATATGTTCATAATTTTAGAATTTAAAGACGATTTACTCGTTTTAAAGAAGGTTGACGTTGAGAGAATAGTTAAGGACATAGCTGAGGAGGTAATTAAGGCAGGGTTAGACTTAGAGGAGTTGGGAAGGAAGGTAGAGGAGGAGGCTAATAGGCTTGCAAAGAAGATTCATGATTGATACTAACGTATTTATAGCCGCATTTAAGTCAGGTTATACGGCTACTACTAAGCTATTAATTAAGCTTCTCTTAGACCCGGAGATAGAGTTAATAGCGGATGATGTACTAATTAAGGAGTACGAGAAATGGTTTAACCTACTCACATCTAAGCTACCGAAGATAAAGAAGCAAGCTGAGCTCCTATACCATTTAATACTGACGAAGGTAAAGGTGGAGAATCCAGGGAAGGAGCATATCGAGGCTGTAAGACCCTATATGCTGGAAACAGAGATTGCAGACATATATCATGCCGCAGCATGCTTTAAAACGAATTCTATTCTAATAACGAATGACAAAGACTTTCAGGAACTAAAGAATCATGGCATAATCCAGGTATGGAGTATATCGGAAGCTATAAGAAGACTACTGAAGTAATGACCATACACTATTCTTAATTTTGAAGGCATAGTTCTTACTGAATATATAAGGTAAATCCTCCTAGCATCGTGTGTACTTAGCGTAATGCTTTAAATATCTATATTGATTTCCTTATAGGTGGTAGGTTGAGGTTTGGTTTAAGGACTATTCTCATCATTGTTTTAGGTATTTTGATAAGCTTTACTGCTAGGTTAGTCTCCGATGCTGTTCATGTTCCTGGTTTCTATGACTTAACAGGTATCTATTTCAGTATCCTCGTATTAGGTACTTTACCTAGCTTAGCAGTTGCTATTTTAGCGCCTTTAGCCCTATCGATCTACTACGTGATCTACCTACCTGCTGCTTTGATCTACGTGATTATTGGTGTGTTGTTCTTCGTTATTAGGAGGAAGGCATTTAGGTACATGTACGTCTTCGCTGTGGTGTTCGCGTTTATCTACGCCCTCCTATGGTTTGTTCTTTACGGTGTTATTTCTAATACGTTGATGTATATGAGGTTATTCATCGGTATGAGGGGTTTCTGGATACTTGTTGCTGACGCCTTAATATCCTTCTTAGTGGCTTACGTCGCTTACTTAGCTGTAGGTAAGAGGCTCTCGACCTGCAGTACTAAATGGTTGCTAGTTGGTGTGGTTGCCTTACTGATAGTTATGAGTGCTTCATGGGGTTACGTAAGTGTTAACGAGTGGGGCATTACTAAGGGCTTTACCGACCATGACTGGCTTAAGAGGTTCCATACGAAGATGGACTTCGTTTGGCTACCCCTAGGTGAGAAAGGCATTAATAACTACTACTATCCGCACGATAGGTTCGAAAGGAGTTCACCGGGCTATCAGGTATGGATAGGTATGTACTGGGTTCAGGGCTATAGAGACCCTAAGGACCTAGGGCTAGTTGCTGAGTTCGCTATATGGGACCAGAACTTCTGGTTAGGAATACATGGGTGTAAGGAACCATACACGTACGTAGACCTAGTCGTGAACATTACCGAAATAGACTTCAACGGCTATAAAGCGTACCTAATGTATGGCGGCATGGTTAGTCGTAGCGACGTAGAGCCCTATGAGGAGGTGGTACTTAGGGGTTTCTTCATAACATTCTATGACCCAGTAAGGGATAGGACGGCCATAGTCTATGCATGCAGTACTGAAGAAAACCTAAACAAAATGATAAGTAAGCTATGGGAAGTAGTTAACTCCTGGAACTTAAGGAAGTGATCCAATTAGGTTTTATCCCCACATAAAAGTTTCTCTACAGAGCTAACCATCCCCTTAATGTATGGTAATCTAGACCTAATGGAGTCGGGGTCTAGCTTAGCTTCATGGAAGCCCCAAACATGTAGGAAGCAAGCCATATCCCACCCAATATAGAATGACTCACCTAACTTACTCTTAGATATCATAGCCACGTACTCAAGATCCTTAAGAACCCACCTCCCCCTCTCTCTAACCCTCTTAACTACATCCTCAACCCTTAACAACTTAGCGACGGCCTTAACACACTCCTCAGCCACCTTGTAAAGCTTCTCGGATGCTTGAATGGGGTCTCTATCGATAAGCCCCTCACCCTCCCTGAGGTATCTCTTAGCTAGCTCTAAATGAAGCTCTGCCTCTTCCTTAGGATCTAATCCCAGCTTACTAGTGAGTAACTCTATGATTAAGTCCTCAATAGCGATGCCTTTCTCCTTAGCCTTCTTAATTAATGACTCAGGTATCAATACTGTGATACCCATGCACATCACCTAATAAACTTATTATGGTTTAAGGCTTAATTCTTCACCTACTGCATGTGTATGCAAGGCACCTCATGAAGTACTTAAGTCTGTAGGTAATGAGTTCGCATGTGGAGTGTTATTTAGGTTAAGACCCTCTTCTCTAACTCGTTTACGAGTTTAGTTACCCTCCTGATAGCCTCCTCTACATGTCTATCCGTACACCACCCTTCGTAGAAACATATATGCATGGCATTTGCATGAGCCCAAGAATCACTAACCCACCTACCGAATTCATTTATCATTCTCTTTGAATACTCCCATAATTCTCCATGGCTTGTTAGCCTCCTTCCATCTCTCCACCCAGCATATGCTTTAACAGCCATTGCAGCAGCGCCCCAGACCTTCTCAGCAGCTTGCCTAACATCACCTTTACTTAACTCCTCTTTAGCCTGGTTAAGTAAGTCCTTAGCGACCTCAATATATTCTTGGGTTCTCTCTTGAGGATCTAAGTCATTAAGGAGTAGTTCTAGCGTGTATTCCTCTAGGCTAATGCCTAATCCCTCAGCTTTATGCTTAAGTCTCTCTACTAAACTTCTTGGTAATCTGATCGTGAATGTCATGCTCATTAAGTACTCCCTATAGATATAGGTCGCAACGTACTTAATAAAAACAAAGTTGGGTTGTTAATGTTTTAAGGCGGTGTTAGTTAAAGGGCTTGTTACATGGGGTTATAGTAGCTGAACAGCATATTTCTGTGCTCTAGCTAGTTTCTCTAGCGCGTTCTTAACTACCTCGTTAACCACTTCAGTACCTCCCTCAGTTATTTCTATGTAGCCTTCGTTAGCTGCCTTAGTAACTATCTCCTCACCTAGCTTAGTTCTTGTTATGAGTATTGTGTATCCGCGCTTAGATTGTACTGTACCTGCTGATATATCAGCCAGGACTCCTGTGTAGTCAGTACATAGTAAGCAACCTGCCTGTAGGTATGGGTATGCCTCACGTATAGGTATGGGTATTTCCTTACCACTGATTAAAGTGACTATTAGGTCATCACCAGATATCCTCATGCCCTTAATCTCTTCAGCCCTAATGCCGTGAGCACTCCTTAGATAGGCTAGGAATACTTCGTGGGCGAACGTACCTATGCAGAATAGGCTTATCAACACCTTAATTCTCTCACCGAAGTCTGTCTCTAGTATCGGGAATGCCTTCATATGGCCTAAGAACTGTACTTGGCACGGTAACCCAACAATGACTACGTTCCTAAGCCCCTCATCCTCAATAATCCTCCTTAACCTAGATGTGAATGGGACTATACTCCACTTATCTCCAGCGGCTTCAAGAACCTCATTCCTAGTCCTAGCAACCACTACCTCACCCTGAAGACCTACTGTCCTCTTAGCAACTACTGCTGCATCACATATCTTATGCTCTAGTAAGTAACATATTATTGAGGTTACAGCACCTCCGCTACTTATCCTCCTCTTCCTTATCTCAGGGTCCGTCGACCTAGCTAAGTATACGTTAATGTACTCACCTAAGGGTTTTTGGGGTGTTATGGGGAGGGTCATGTATATCTACCCACCAGTATTTGTGAGGCTCTAGGGCACCTAATGTAGCAGGACCCACATCTAATACACTTCTCCACTATTAAGTCAGGTCTCCTATTAACTAAATATATCGCCCCAGTAGGGCATGAGAGTTCGCAAGCACCGCAACCCATACATAGGCCTGGCAGTACTACGTCGTCAAGTAGGTCAAAACCACTTAACTTCTTAACCTTAGCCGCAGCCTTAAACACCCTTAACTGATGTGTTATTCCTCTCTTGAAAGCCGTTATGAAGGCCCTCAAGAACTGCGGCGGTGGCGGACAACCAGGTATTGCGTAATCAACCTCAATCACGTGTGATACTGGCTGGTAAGTCCTGTGTTCGGGTCTAGGTTCTTGACCACCCCTACAGAACCTAGTGATACCTCCAAAAGTCGCGCATGAGCCGAAGGAGATGACTACCTTACCAACCTCCCTCAATTTCTTAACCAACTCAACTATGTGATGGTCATTAATACATACCGAGCCAGTTATGAACACCATGTCATACGTTGTTGATGTAGGTAACTCCTCTTCAACCAAGTAATTACTTACTAACTCGGCATCATCCTTGATTAAGGGTAATGAACGTAGTATATTGACTGCACATCCCTCACAACCACCTATGTCTACCTGAAGTATCTTAAGCTTGCCTTGCTGAGTATTCTTCATCAAGGTTTCCTTACCCATGACTATCACCTTTTGATGACCTCGTTTATATGTATGAGGTGTGTTGAGCACGGTATACATGGGTCGTAGAGGCGTGGGATTACGGTAGCTACGTCCTTAGGGATCCCTGCAGATGCCTCCTCCATTATGGGTATGTTAAACATTGTTGGTACTACTATCGAGTAGTTCCTGACTCTCCCCTCACTATCTAGCTCTACATAGTGTATTAAGGTACCTCTAGGTGCTTCATAAACACCCACACCCCTACCAGCACGATAGACAATCTCGTAAGACCTTACAGGTGCTCCAGGGGTTAGCTCCTCAATTATCTCCTTAAGCCTCTCAATGATTAAAGAGCACTCCTTAAGCCTAGCTATCTGCGCACCTATCAATGTATCATCCTTAAAATACATATAGGTCTCTAACCTACTTCTCGGACCTACTTCAACACGCTCCTCACCGTATAGGGCTATTCTTGATGTTGAGTCCTTAACTATGTCCTTACCCTCAGCGTAGTATTCCCAAGGATTAAGCACCTTAACCTTAGTTACGTCTATGTTGTACCTACCGCCATAAAAGAGATGTGATGCTAACTTCTTGAAATGCTTAACCACCTTCTTCAGGATTAACGCCTTCTCACACCACTTATCCTCATCAAGGAGAACCTCCATCAACTTTCCATACTCAGTAGTTAGGACTGCTAACCTTCTCTTAACCTCATTAATGGCTGCTTGAGGGGGCTCCCTAACCATACCGCCTAACGTTATGTTACGTGGGTGTGTCGGTGTTCCTGCTAGCCTTGTAAGTATGGCTGATGAATGCTCAACAAGTGCTAATACCTTGTAGAGGAGGTTTATGTAGTGCTCGTACTTGATTAAGTCCCTAGTGATTAGCGTTAGGTGGAGTAGGTGGCTTTGAATTCTATTAGCGAGTCCGGCAGCCTCCCTAAGTAGTAAGCCATTCCTAGGGGGCACCATACCTAAAGCATGCTCGAATGCCTCAGCAGAAGCTATACCGTGTGCTGCATGGCATAAACCACATATCCTCATGATTGCTTCAACAACGAAAATAGGGTTCTTACCAAGAACTAACCTCTCAAAACCCCTAACAGGCGCCGTAGATATGAAGTAAGACTTAACTACCTTCTCACCATCATGAAAAACAACGAATCTAGCTTCACCAGCGATCCTAACAAGCCTCCACTCATTCCTCAATAACTTACCTACGTTATTCGACATCAGTACTACCACACATATAAGCATACTTAAGTTAAATAAGCTTAGCTAAGTAATTAGAAATTACAGTGGATTCATACATGGTGAGTTAATGTACATAGTAACGTCATGGTGAGATCTTTGAAAGATATCTATAGGTGCGTGGTTTGTGGTAAGTATGTTGAAACCCCTACACACTGTGGTAAGAAGGCTAAGCTAGTCCTTAATGGTTCTAGGAGGGTTGCGTTAAGTAAGTTAATCTCCTTCATACTGAGGCACGGTCCTGAGGAGGCTGGTATTAAACTAAGTAGGGATGGTTGGGTAAGGATTTCTGACTTAGTTTACGGTATTAAGAATGTATGGAGGAATAAGCACCTATATCAGTGGGTTACTAAGGAGCATATTGTTGCATTAGCTACCCTAGACCCTAAGGGTAGGTTTGAGGTTAGGAGAGGCATGATTAGGGCTAGGTATGGGCATAGTAGGGGTGTTTCCGTAGTTATTAAGTATGAAGAGGATAGGGAGGTTAAGGCACTATACCACGGTACTTCATTAAGTAACTTGAGCAGTATATTGAAGGAAGGCATTAAACCCATGCGCAGACATTACGTACACCTCTCAGTAAGTGTCGAGGACGCCTGCTTAGTTGGTAGGAGGCATGGTGGTAGGGCAGTATTTCTTGAGGTAGATGCTGATTGCTTAAGGGGGTTCGGGCTTAAAGTACTTAAAGCCACTAATAAGGTATGGCTAGTTAAGTACGTCCCTAAAGAATGCTTAGTTAGGTATGAATACTGTAAAGACTGAACTATAGGTCTATATATCGGGTCTATTCAGTAATCACTTATGGTGTAATTATGCCTAGAAACCCCATTAGACTACTTATAGTTACAGTAATAATTACATTATTAATTCTAAGTATGCTCATACATTGGTTTTAGGATTTAATTATTTGTTTGTTGTTTATGTTTTTGGTGTTTGTGTGAGGGTTTTAGTTACTGGTGCTGGTGGTTTCTTGGGTGGTTTCATTGTTTATGAGTTAGTTAGGCGTGGTTATGACGTTATTGCCTTAGATAACATGTCTAGGGCTGGTTACGGTATCGAGTTACTTAGGGATCTAGGAATTGAGGTTGTTGTTAAGGATGTTAGGGATGACTTAAGTGATGTTCTTGGAGGTGTTGATACTGTTGTCCACGCGGCTGCGTACGTTGATGTTGAGGAGTCTGTTAGGGAGCCTGATACCTATATGGATAATAATGTAGTGGGTACCGCAAGGTTACTTAAGTCTTGCTTAAGGCGCGGTATCCATAGGTTCATCTTCATTAGTTCAGCAGCTGTTTACGGTGACCCTAAGTATCTACCTATAGATGAGGAGCACCCACTAAACCCTATATCACCCTACGGTGTTAGTAAGGTTGCTTCAGAACTACTTATTAAGTCATTAAGCACGACCTATAGGGAGCTTAAGCCAACAATCCTAAGACCATTCAATATCTACGGACCGGGGCAGAACCCCTCGTATGCTGGTGTGATTACTAAGTTTGCAGAGAGACTACTTAGGGGTCAACCACCAATCATATATGGTGATGGTGAGCAAACTAGAGACTTCATATATGTAACTGACGTAGCTAGGGCAGTGGTTAAGGTCTTAGAGAGCGATGCCTCCATAGGTAAGACATATAACGTGGGTACAGGGAAGCCTATAACTATAAATCAATTAGCTAGGTTAATGATGGAGGTTGTAGGGCTCAACTTAAGACCTATATATGAAGCCCCGAGGCCTGGAGATATAAGACATAGTTACGCGTCAATAGAGAAGATAAGGGAAGAAATCGGTTGGGAACCCATTATCGAGCTTAAGGAGGGTATAGCTAAGGTCATTAAGTGGTTTAGAAAATTTAAAAGAAGTTACGGTTTGTTCCGTAGTTCGTGATTTAAGGTTACTCCCCTCTATACTTAATGGCTCCTACAGCAACTAATAAACCAGCTATTAAAGCTACAATAACTATCTCAGGTACTGGTAATGGTGGATCACCGTCTTTAGCTATATCTGTTAAGTATGTTAAGTCAGCAATTATCAATACGTTTGATTCAATGGTTGCTATGTGGGGGTATAGGCTTGGTGGTGCTGATATCCTATAGGACTGAGGATCACTTAATGAAGTACCATGTAGATGTCTTTACGCCCTCCCATGTAGGGTTAGCTGACCAAACAAGCTCAGTCCCTATTGTCGGGCTTATTATTACCGTAATAGCATCCACACCCCCAAACCCGTATGTGGTTGAGTGTGGGCAACCTGCTAAGTATATATAGGCTTACGGCCTTGACCCTACTATACTCATCCCGGTATAGAGCACCAGTGGTTACGCCCCTAATCTTAAGTGATAAACAAGTTATTGATATTAGAGCAGTAGCTGCAATCGACATCGCAATCATCACTTTAGCGAACTCTAAGAACTCACTAACATATAGCGCACCTTTATAGAGATCCATAACGCCCTCCTTAATCACGGGTACTTCCTTAGTTAGGAATGCTAACCCATAAA
>CAZFJX010000018.1:0-32000 GCA_964519505.1 uncultured Desulfurococcales archaeon | reverse complement strand
TAGTTAACTGCATAGCCGAATGAAGGTATCCATACAGCATACTCATTAACTATGGGAAATACTTGCCTTACATTATTCACTACATACTCATAGACATCCTGGAAGAAGAATGAATTACCTGCTTGAGTAACCATGATTCCGTCATCCTTAAGTCTCTTAAATACGTAGCTATAGAACCCCTTAGAATATAGCTCCTTAGCTATTTGTGATGAGTAGGGATCTGTTAAATCAAGTATTATGACGTCGTATAATGTTTTGTCTTTCTTAATGAACTCTCTGCCATCGGTTATTACTAACTTAGTTCTTGGATCATCAAAAGCACCTGCATGGAATGTTGGTAAGTACTTCTTAGCCATCTCTATAACGTCCTCATCTATATCGACCATAACAGCCTCCTTAACTGTTTTATGCTTAAGTACTTCCCTTAATGTAGCTCCTTCACCACCACCAATGATGAGTATTCGCTGAGGATTAGGGTGTGCAACCATTACTGGATGAACCAAGGACTCGTGATATATGTATTCATCAACCTCAGATGACTGTATATAGTAATCAAGTACTAGGCACCTACCGAACTCCTCAAGCTCTATAATCTCAATAAACTGATACTTAGACTTACGTGTAGCTATGACCTTCCTTAGCTTAACTATTGTTGCTGAATACTTAGAGACCGGCTGTATATATGTGAACCCTATATACTCCATGCTAACACCTTAAATAAGATAGTAGAACTTAAATTAAAGCTTTAAATAGTTAAGGTAATTAATTACGTATCTAAAGGTACTTAGGTAGTCCGCTTTATTAGTGTTGAGGCTATTTCTCTTAGTTGTTTAGGTTCTAGCGATACGTAGTCAGCAAACGCGTTTACCGGTATATATACGAATCTATCGACCTTATACTCTTTATGGAGTTTACCAGCTATGTTTATCCTGTAACCACAGTACTTACATCTATTCTCTTCATCTAAGTGCCACTCAAGTATATCAAACCCATACCTCTTTATCACTAACCTACCACATTCAGGACAATATGTATGTTCATAGGGGTGTCCTGGGGCATTACCTATGTATACGTACTTAAGCCCTGCCTCCTTAGCTATCTCTACATGCTTCTCAAGAGTCTTTATAGGCGTCCACGGTAAGTCAATCATCTTGTAGTCAGGATGGAATCTTAGGAAGTGCATTGGTGTATCAGGGCCCAAATTCTCAACAACCCAATTAACTAGCTTCTTTGCATAGTCTAAGTTATCGCCAACTCTAGGAACCACTAAGTCCGTTATCTCTAAGAATACCCCTTTCCTCTTTAACTCAAGTACCGCATGGAATACTTCTTCAGGGTTGGGTACACCCGCGTACTTCCTTAAAAAGTTAGGATCTGCATTACCCTTAAAATCAACGGTTGCGGCATCTAGGAACTTAGCAGCTAAATCTATGGTCTCATCAGTCATGTAGCCATTGGTTACGAATGTATTGAATAGCCCATGCTTATGAGCTAAAGTACCTACATCATATGCGTACTCAACGAATATCGTTGGTTCATTATATGTGTAAGTTATTCCGTGAGCACCAACGCCTAATGCTAATCTAACAATACTTTCCGGCGAGAATTTCCAACCTTCAACACGCCTCCTTTGTGAGATATCGAAATTCTGGCAGTACATACACATCCAGTTACATCCTGTAGTCGCTATGGATAGAACCATAGAGCCTGGATGGAAATGCATTAAGGGCTTCTTCTCTATTGGGTCAACAGCAATGGCTATTAACTTGCCATATACAGCAAGCCATAACTTACCAAAGAAATTCCACCTAACACCACAGAAACCAAATTGTCCATCCTTTAACTTACACCTTCTCGGGCATGCAGTACATTCTATAACCTCATCACTAATTCTCCTGTATAGTAGTGCCTCTTTCATAGCTCTCACTTAACCATATACCTACAAAACTAAAATACCTTCAATACTGTAAAGTAAAAATTGTATTGCTGATTAACTATTTATGGTGGTATACGTGTCGTTATCTATTATTGAGGTTAAACTCATTAAACAAGAAGGTAAGAAGTTCTTCGGCATTAAAGTAGATTTAGGTAACGCGCCTTTACTCATAATTAAGGGTGAAAGAGGGTACGTCATGTGTGGATACCTAAACATTAATGTAGCTGAGAAATTAGGTGATATAGCTGCCATGGTTAGGGGTGTTAAGACAATTGATGAAATACTGGATAAGGAAATATATGCAGTAACCTCTAAGGCTAAGGAATTAGGCATTAGGGAAGGTATGAAGGTTCATGAAATACTTAAGTTACTGTAGCTACTTAGAACATACAGGGCATCTAGGATTTCTCCTCACATTAATTACGGTGAACTCAGTTCTTAATAGATCAACTAAGAGTAACCTATTTTTAAATACCTCGCCAACACCGGTAAGTACCTTAATAGCTTCGTTAACTTCAAGAATGCCCAACAACCCAGCTACGGTTCCAACAACGGGTATTTCTCTGATCTCTTTAGGTGGTTTAGGAAATATGCACGACAGGCATGGAGTCTCCTTAGGTATGACCACCATTAACTGTCCGTAAAAGCCCTCAATCCCGGCATGTATTAAGGGCTTTCTGTATCTAATTGCTAATTTATTAAGAATTAATCTAGACCCCCAATTATCAAGGCAGTCTATAATTATGTCTGAGTCCTTGACCAACTCATCGATATCATCCTTCAAAACATCTAAGCGATATCCTTTAAGTACGACATTAGGATTTAAAGCTCTTAATTTCTTTGTAACCACATCAACTTTAGGCATACCTATGGACTGAGTATCGTAAATTATTTGCCTATTAAGATTACTTAACTCCACCACCTCTTTATCAATAACCTTAATCTCACCAACACCTATGGCGGTTAGGTACGTAAGTACAGCAGAACCTAAACCACCAGCACCTACCACAAGGACTTTTGAACTCTTTAACCTTTTTTGAGCATCAACACCTAGAACCTTGATCTGCCTAGAATACCTCTCTAACTCTTCGTTACTTAATGATACCATTCACATTCACCATAGTAATGATTACTGAGTTAAAATATTAATTTGGGTTTAGGAATTCCATAATCGAAAGGACTGATTAGCGTGCATAACATAGCTGATGAAGTTCTCCTTAAGATCCTAAAGCTAGGGAGGCCTAAATACTGTCTAGAGGTTAATGTAGTGAGAAACCTAGTTAGGGCATCTAACGAGGTCTTTAATGATGCACTTAACTCATTAATTAATGAGGGTTTTATCCGTAAGGGTATAGGTAATGCTGTATGTTTACGTGATCCAATAAGAACTTTACTTCATCTACTAAGGAAGGGGTACTCAAGTGAGGAAATAGTTAAGCTAATTAACTGGCAGTTATTCGAGAGTGTTGTTGCTTCTATTCTTAGTGAATCCAGCCTTCAAGTCTATAAGAACGTTAGAATACCGCCACCGAGAGGTATTGAGGTAGATGTCTTAGGTATTAATATCATTAATTGGTTTGCCTATGTAATTGACTGTAAGCATTGGATGAGGGCGTTTAGACTAAGTAGCCGAGTTAAGGATATAACTAACGGGCATTATGAGAGAGTCCTTAAGCTAAATAATAAGTGCGAATGGCTTATGGGTAAGATAAGGAACTTCTATAGAGTTCGTTACTTAATCCCTGTAATAGTTACTGCAATGCCCATAAATGTTAAGGTACTTAATAATGTATTCTTAGTGCCTATACATCACTTAAATGACTTCTTAATAAATACGCAATACTATATTGACCTACTTAATGTTAAGCCAGTACCTAATAGGTGTAGGGTTAAGTAGGTTACCAAGCTGAAACCGTCTTAACACCCTCCCTCAAGAGCTTCTTTAACCCGTAGTTATATAAGAAAATACCGAAACCTAAGAATGCTAATGCGTAGGCATACCCTATAATGAACATTAGGTTAGGGTCCATTACTGTTTCCGATATGCCCATAGAATATCTAAGTACTTCAGCTGGGTAGCTAAACGGTGTGTATAGGGCTATAGTCCTTAGTGGCTCGGGCATTAATTTAAGAGGCACAAAACCTCCGGTAGCCATCGGCAGTATCCATGAGACTATCTCAACAACCATGCCGGAAGTGCCTGTCAACATGGTTGTAGTACCTAGTATTAATGCGTAACTAAGGACCACTACTATGAGGAGCAGAAATGCTAGGAGGAATAGGGGTATGTTGCTTATGATAATCTTAGGTACGGCTACGAAGGCTGAGATAACGCTATACCCTATACCTATGATAACTAATATCCAGATAAGTGATAGAGGCACCAACCCTAAGTAAATAACTAAGGGGTGTACCCCAGTAACCATTACGTACTCAAATATGCCATAATTAATTAATACCCTCATTTCCCAACCCCAATCCCAAGTACCTATTGAGTATATGCTGAACACCATTATACCGCTAAGCATGTAAGCAGCTATTACTGACCTATCCGTAGTTGCTGACGCGAACAGAGTCATCGGTAGGATAAATATTATTAACCAAATACCTAATCCTATAAGTCCGAAGACCGCTCCTTTAGCTCTAATTAGGTCTGAGAGAAAATACGCCTTAAGCGAGGCTGATGCACACCTAAATAACGCCTTAATAGATCTAGAGTTCATGTTTTAGCACCCTCCTTAATGTACTTTAATTCCCAAGCCCTCAATCCCTTCATAGATATAGGCAAATATATAATGGCTAACGCAGTTGCTATACCCATAAGCATAAACATGTATTCAGAGAAAGTGTTATACCTAATAAATAGCTGAATAACTTCAACGCTATGTGCTAGTGGTACGAAACCAGTAATAAGCTTCGTTATTAGGGGTAATAAGTACCTAGGGTACATAACGCCTGATAGGAGAAGCATTAATGGCCTTAAGATATTCATAGCTCTCCACTTACCACCAGAGATAAGCACTATTGAAGCGAATATCACGGCTAATGTTGCAAATGTTAAGGCGCTGAAGATAGATAATAAGATAACTACGAACGCATCTAAAACACCTTGAGGGCCTCTTAAGTATACATATATAGGTATTAGTGATGTGAGCCCCATTAAGACATTTATAATTAACCTTGGTATACCCATAGTTAATGCCAAAACAACTTTAGATGTAGGGGAAATTATGACGTAAGGTAAAGTACCTATAAATTCATCATAAAGGAACCTACTAGCTATTTCATCAAAGAACGCTAAGGATGTCATTAATAAGTAGCTACCTGTTATGAAGAAGAGTAAGGGGTTAACACCGACGTTCTGCTGGAAGTAAGTGAAGCCCCCCATAATACTACCTATTATGACTACAAAAAGCATGAGCACGTAAGGCCAAGCCACAATGGTAAATAGCGCTGCCTTCCTACGCAGTATTTCCGCAGCAACCATCATATACTCTACCTTAACTAGCTCAATGAACTCACTAAACCTCATTATCACTTCCCTTTAGCGAAGTATATGAATACGTCCTCTAAGCTAGGTTCCTCAATACTTAACCTAATTACTTCAATACCTTTAGGTACGAGTAATTTAAGCACCTCATTAAGCACCTCTTCAGGCTTAGTTACTGAGAGCCTTAGCTCAACGCCTCCCCCAACATTTCTCACCTGAGGCTTAAGACCTAGCTCCCTATCCATCAACTTCTCATAGTTAATATTATTCGGCTTTACTAGTAGTCTTATCACTTTAAGTTTAGGTATCTTACTCTTCAACTCCTCAGGAGTTCCCTCAGCTACGATCATGCCCTTATTTATTAGGAGTATCCTATCACAAACTATTTCGGCCTCAAACATGTTGTGAGTAGTGTAGAGAATTGCCTTACCTTGCTCATGGGCTAAGCTCTTAACTATCTCGCGTATCTTCCTCGCACTAATAGGGTCTAGACCTAACGTAGGCTCATCAAGCAGTAGTATTGGTGGGTCATGAAGTAATGACCTGGCGAACGCTAATCTAGCCTTCATACCTAAAGAAAATTCCTCATAAAGCTTATCAGCAGCCCCTAATTTATCGAGCTCAAGTAACTTCATTAGGTACTCAACCCTCTCTTTAAGTGCCTGCCCAGTAAGACCATAAAGCGTACCGAAGTATGTAAGGTTTTCACGGCCTGTTAACCTACCATAGAACCCCTTCTCAACAGTTAACATAAGACCTAAGTTCCTCCTAACTTCCCTAGGATTCTTTAATGCATCAATACCATTAACATAAACCTCTCCTCTATCCGGGATAAGTAATGTGGCTATTATCTTTATCGTGGTTGTTTTTCCCGCACCATTAGGTCCTAATAGACCAACGACCTCACCATATCTAACGCTAAAAGAAATCCCCTTAAGTGCCTCAACTACCTCGACTTTACTTTTAAGTAGCCCAAGCCTCTTCTTAGTGATGTATCTCTTAACTAAGTCCCTAACGACGATGGCGTCCATAGCGCGTACCTAAATTAGTAGTTACAGCTTTACATTTAAATAAACTATGTTAATCGTAACCGACTAATGCTAAAGGCCTCCATTACTTAACTCTTCTTAACTCATTAATTAAGTTATTAATGGCCTTCGTGAGCTCTGGAGAAAGCTCCAAACCGAAGTCGACGTTACGAACTTGAAAACCTAGTAGATATATGTTTATGTCACCGCACTCGCTTCTTAAGTAATCTATGACTAATTTTAACGGTATATTATGCGTCGATACTAACTCTGGTTCAATAATCATGAGTGGATCAAGTTTTGTGAAAAGTATTTCGCCAGGTTCTTTACAACCATAGATTGCATCAACTATAACTAAGTCCTTTACCTTACTATCCCTAATCTTATCAACGTAGGCTAATGGAAATGTATAAGCAAAGATCATGTTGGTGATTCCGATGTTGCTTTCCCTTAACTTTCTACAAAATACTAAGCCTGCACCATCATCCCTTCTAAGCTCGTTACCTAAGCACATGATTAATGATTTCTTAAGTACCTTTATTAAGCTCTTAGCAACGTTGCTTACGTTCCTAGTGCATTTAAGCTCGTTCATGTAGGTACCTATTTAGAGGTATACTTATTAAAATTTAATCTTATATTAGATGTAGGTGATGAAGTCCTCGATCACTGAATTCGATGTTGATGGCGGAGTTTAGCTGATTCTTCTTCTAACTAAGTAACCAACAGCAACACCTATTACTAGACCTATGCCTAAACTCACCCCGGTATATAGGGCTAGATTATTTTCAACACTCTTTATTTTCTCCTGAAGGTCATTATACTCATTCCTTAAGCTACTATAACTACCTTGAAGGGTCTTTAGCTGACCTAAGCATGTCTGTAGTGATAGATTTAGTGTGTTAAGCCCTGTCTTAAGCTCTGAGATAGCCTTATCCCTCTCCTTAAGTAGGTCAAAACCTACAGACACTATACTTAAGTACTTACTGAACTCTGCCTCATCAATAGCTTCAGCAAGCCCCTTGAACCCGCCTTCAACTAACCACCTAACCTTGAATGGTCCATAGTAAACCCTAAGACCGTATGTAATACTTGATTTAGGGCCTAAAACAACCTTCTTAAACACTATTATTGTGTTTATCCAGGTCTGATTTCCTGGGACTACCGTTAACGTGGCGTTAAGTACTGTGTAAGGCTGCATTATTAGGTAGGCGGCCACATCCTTAATAACCTTAGTATATATACTAGCCCAGAAGAGACCTAGCTCCCTATCCATCAACTTCTCATAGTTAATATTATTCGGCTTTACTAGTAGTCTTATCACTTTAAGTTTAGGTATCTTACTCTTCAACTCCTCAGGAGTTCCCTCAGCTACGATCATGCCCTTATTTATTAGGAGTATCCTATCACAAACTATTTCGGCCTCAAACATGTTGTGAGTAGTGTAGAGAATTGCCTTACCTTGCTCATGGGCTAAGCTCTTAACTATCTCGCGTATCTTCCTCGCACTAATAGGGTCTAGACCTAACGTAGGCTCATCAAGCAGTAGTATTGGTGGGTCATGAAGTAATGACCTGGCGAACGCTAATCTAGCCTTCATACCTAAAGAAAATTCCTCATAAAGCTTATCAGCAGCCCCTAATTTATCGAGCTCAAGTAACTTCATTAGGTACTCAACCCTCTCTTTAAGTGCCTGCCCAGTAAGACCATAAAGCGTACCGAAGTATGTAAGGTTTTCACGGCCTGTTAACCTACCATAGAACCCCTTCTCAACAGTTAACATAAGACCTAAGTTCCTCCTAACTTCCCTAGGATTCTTTAATGCATCAATACCATTAACATAAACCTCTCCTCTATCCGGGATAAGTAATGTGGCTATTATCTTTATCGTGGTTGTTTTTCCCGCACCATTAGGTCCTAATAGACCAACGACCTCACCATATCTAACGCTAAAAGAAATCCCCTTAAGTGCCTCAACTACCTCGACTTTACTTTTAAGTAGCCCAAGCCTCTTCTTAGTGATGTATCTCTTAACTAAGTCCCTAACGACGATGGCGTCCATAGCGCGTACCTAAATTAGTAGTTACAGCTTTACATTTAAATAAACTATGTTAATCGTAACCGACTAATGCTAAAGGCCTCCATTACTTAACTCTTCTTAACTCATTAATTAAGTTATTAATGGCCTTCGTGAGCTCTGGAGAAAGCTCCAAACCGAAGTCGACGTTACGAACTTGAAAACCTAGTAGATATATGTTTATGTCACCGCACTCGCTTCTTAAGTAATCTATGACTAATTTTAACGGTATATTATGCGTCGATACTAACTCTGGTTCAATAATCATGAGTGGATCAAGTTTTGTGAAAAGTATTTCGCCAGGTTCTTTACAACCATAGATTGCATCAACTATAACTAAGTCCTTTACCTTACTATCCCTAATCTTATCAACGTAGGCTAATGGAAATGTATAAGCAAAGATCATGTTGGTGATTCCGATGTTGCTTTCCCTTAACTTTCTACAAAATACTAAGCCTGCACCATCATCCCTTCTAAGCTCGTTACCTAAGCACATGATTAATGATTTCTTAAGTACCTTTATTAAGCTCTTAGCAACGTTGCTTACGTTCCTAGTGCATTTAAGCTCGTTCATGTAGGTACCTATTTAGAGGTATACTTATTAAAATTTAATCTTATATTAGATGTAGGTGATGAAGTCCTCGATCACTGAATTCGATGTTGATGGCGGAGTTTAGCTGATTCTTCTTCTAACTAAGTAACCAACAGCAACACCTATTACTAGACCTATGCCTAAACTCACCCCGGTATATAGGGCTAGATTATTTTCAACACTCTTTATTTTCTCCTGAAGGTCATTATACTCATTCCTTAAGCTACTATAACTACCTTGAAGGGTCTTTAGCTGACCTAAGCATGTCTGTAGTGATAGATTTAGTGTGTTAAGCCCTGTCTTAAGCTCTGAGATAGCCTTATCCCTCTCCTTAAGTAGGTCAAAACCTACAGACACTATACTTAAGTACTTACTGAACTCTGCCTCATCAATAGCTTCAGCAAGCCCCTTGAACCCGCCTTCAACTAACCACCTAACCTTGAATGGTCCATAGTAAACCCTAAGACCGTATGTAATACTTGATTTAGGGCCTAAAACAACCTTCTTAAACACTATTATTGTGTTTATCCAGGTCTGATTTCCTGGGACTACCGTTAACGTGGCGTTAAGTACTGTGTAAGGCTGCATTATTAGGTAGGCGGCCACATCCTTAATAACCTTAGTATATATACTAGCCCAGAAGAGACCTTCGTAATTACCCTCCCAAGGACCTAAACTTACCTTCCCTAAAGTCCCATTATTTACAAATATACCTGAGGAATTCTGATACTTTACATAGTACTCAACACTACCAACAGTCTTATTGCCTGAGCCCCACTCAATGACTAAGCCTACATCGCACTCGCCTTGAAGGCTTGTACATACAGTTTTCACCTCATCAGTTGGGTTAGTAACTACATACTCGATATCTACATAAGGTACATCATCATAGAAAGTAAATACCTTACTAAATTCTAAACCCCCTAATTGCTTCCTTACATCCTCAGTTAGCTTAGGTTTAAACTTAATTATTAATGTGAAATTATCCTTATGCAGAATCTCATACTCCCATTTACTATCCATTAATACGTAAGGGTACTCACCAACCGGGTTAGGTGCTAGGACCTCTATCTGGGTCCCACTAATGTTACCTTCCTTACTTACTATATAGGGTATGTAGTCACGGTTCGACTCCTTACTAAACCACTTAATTACTCTAGCACCTTTGTTAAGGTCTATGACTATGGTATAGTACTGGTTCTCAACAGTAAACTTGCCCTCCTTAACTTTATAGCTTAAGAAAGGTTTTTGGGAGGACACTAGGTTCGGGATAATCATTAATGATGTGATTAGTATGAGCGTAATGACTATAGGGGTGATATTCTTGAAACGCATTAAGTTCACCTATAGCTATTGACTAGGATAATAATTTAAGCTTTAATGCTGTAGGTTAATTAATAACTCGTACATACTTAATGCTTAAAACTCTAATTCGTGAATTGAATAGTTAGGGTTTAACTCATGGGTAGAGGTGAGGTACTCGCTACGTTAATATTTGTAATCATTATTGCTACATTGCTTGCTGTTGGGGTGATGCTTACACAAAAACCTAGCAGTAGCACGCTAACTCCCTCCACAACCACGAAAACGTCAGAAACCTCAATAGGGGGTATAAGTATGCCTAAGAAAATAGGGATATTTCTATTTAAGGACGATAAGTTTGTAGATGTAAGTACTGGAAAGCCGTGGGTACCTGATGAAGAAGGAGTTGTAGTTGCTTACTTTAAACAGATAGAATGCGGAGCATGCATATACTTCGACCCTGAATTCATCAAGTTCTGCTCATGGCTTAAAGAAAGTGGTCCTAAGGATGTTAAGGTCTACATAATATCAGCTAGCGAACTAAAACCTAACCCAGATTACATAATCGAGAGCTTTCTAAATCATGAGATTCAAGCAACACCTACAACAGTATTCTTTAAGGATGGTAAGGAAGTTGATAGAATAGTTGGTGCTGTAAGTTTCGATAAGTTAAAAGAGACCTTACTCTCTATCCTTGAGTAGTTACGTTTGTGGGTAACGTACCTGTCTGAGTGCTTGTATTTGTGGGTACGCTTGGTGTTGATGATTGTGTTCCTGTAGTGGTTGCTGGTGACGTAGGCGTTGCTTGGGGGCTTCCGTAAGTAGTTAAGTACCCTAGGACCGAGAACACTACTATAATGACTATTAGTAAGAAGAACAATATGTAACCAGGGTATTCCTTCCTATATCTCCTACTCATTAATGGAACCCTCTCTTAGATTTACAGAGATGGCTTAAAATACTAATCCCTTAATGCCTAAGGTGTCGCAAAAGCCCGCCGATCTCCTCACCTATCGGTTACGGCCGCTCCGCTCATCCACATAATACTGCGGTATCCTAAATATTTAAGGTATTCGCCATGTTGTTTATGCTCATAGGTATATATTTTCAGTGTTAAAGTTAAATAGAGATTCGACTACTTCTAATACTTGGAGAAGTGGTGCGTAATGGTCACCATATACGAATACGTAATTGACTTAGCCATAGAGATTGAAGATCTAATGAATACGCTTTACGGGTTACTGGTCGATAAATGTGAGTCACGTAATGTTAGGGCTATATTAAGGTATATAATGACTGATAATTCCAAACACATGAACGTGCTAAATGAGCTAAAGGAAGAACTCACCGAAGCTATAAAGTCTTCTTCAAGACTTATCAATAAGTTAAAGAACTTAAGGAATGACTTAGTAAACACTAAGAAATTACTTATAGAGCTAGTCAAGAAGGCTAAGAGTGGTGAATTTCCATGTACGCCTGAAACCTTAAGTAATTATTTAATAGAATTAGAACGCATGGAGAGTATAACGTATAATTTCTATAGGTTCGTGATTAACATGTTACCAGAGAAGAATAAGGTTGTTGAAGCATTGCTAAATTATATAATTGAGGACGAGGAAAAACACCATGAGTTACTTAAGTTAAGCATAAATTCCTTAAGCTCTAGTTAACTCTTTCCGATTCCGACCACGGCTTCCGTATTAGCTAAGTAGTTTAGGTCATTCATGGTTATTAGTCCCGCTGGAGCATCAAGCACCTCTGGTAAGAGATTAATTAGAATGGCCGCAGTACCTTCATCCCCTGGGGTCCCTTCAGATCTCCACTTGAGTGTTGGGTTACCCTCAATAACTATTTCCTCATACTCATCCTTAGTTAGCTTAGCTATGAACTCAACTCTAATAAATTCCTCATTATCGACGTAAGCCACACCAATACTTCTAATACCCAAGTTATAGCCCTTGCCTACCTTAATACCCCCTACCTCAATGTCTTCCTTAGCCTCTATAGGCTCTTGGAACTCAACAACTTTACTTGGCTGTATACCTAACTTATCAGCAATAAGTAACACAGACTCAGCACACCCTACATGACCTGTTAATTCACCCTTCTTTAAGCCCTCTTTAACCTCCTCTATGGGCAATCCTAACCCTATCTTCTTACGGAAGCTTTGTCTTCGCTTACCAGCGTTCGATACCCTGATAGCTACTATTCTCTTGACTTCAAATACTGGTAAAGTAAGTACCGACGGTAAAGTATCGAGTAAGAATCCCGGGTTTATACCTGTAGACAGTACTGTTACCCCGTACTTAACTGCCTCCTCATCTATTAACCTAGCCAGTACCGGGTACCTATACCACGGGTATGTTAAGGTCTCGCATGTTGAGATAACATTGCACCCAGCCCTTACCGAGTTAATTATCTGGTCAAATACCTTATCTAGGAAGGAGCCTGTTGCGTGAACCACTATATCGGGCTGAGTGTCTAGGAGAACGTCGTCATAGTCGACTACGGTCACCCCCAAATCCTTACCTATCCCCACGAGTTGTCCTAAGTCCTTACCTACCTTATTGGGGTCTATGTCTATAGCGGCAACTATTTCAATACCTCTCCTTACGAGCTCCCTAGCAACTAACTTGTTTATCTCACCAACACCGTATAAAGCCACCGTGAACATGCCGTTTATCCCTTTACCCACTTAAGGTCACATACTTACTTAACTCATTGATTACGTAGTCAAGACCTAGTCTACTTAATGTGGCCTTCCTTGGTATACCTCTCTCATCCCAGCCACGTAACTCGTAATACCACATTAACATCTCATCGTAGCCTCCATAATCGAGTTTACTACCCTTTAACGGCCCCTTGGTTAATGGTTCTTCAAACCAACGTGCTGGTGGGTAATCCATGCGTTTACTCCATTCCTTACCTTCAGCCACGAACTCCCTAACCCAGAATGACCTTATTAACGTATATATCCTGTTAGCAACTTCGTAAATCTCTTCCCACGTAAACTTCACTCCAGTAGCGTAATATAGGAACTTTAAGTAGTTATCTAAGTTAAACCCTAACTCAATCCATGGCAATCTACACGTCGTTAATGCCTCAAATAACCCTCCCCTAATGTTCTGCATCCACACTAGCTTCTCTACCTTCTCTCTCGTATACTCAAACCTACCCATCTTAATCTCGAGGGAGATGAACCAAGCATCTTTATGATGAGCGCCTATAGGTGATGTGCCGTAAGCTAACGCCATGCCAGGAGCTGCGTGGCAATCATAGGCTGATATTTCTAATCCCTTAACATGCATAGCAAACTTACCTGACCCCTTACCTACGTGTTCGGAGGCTGCCTTAACACCCTCAGCAAGTAAATCACCTAAACCTCTCCTATACGCTATGTTCTCGGTTAATTCCTTAGCTGTTTTGAAGTCTCCCCACTCAATACTCTCCTCGATAAGCCCTCTCTCACTTAACTCCATAGCGAAACCTATGACGCTACCTAAACTTATTGTGTCTAAACCTAACTTATCAGCTAGTAAGTTAAGGTATGAAACCTTAGTCAAATCATCTATACCTATGTTAGAGCCTAACATAGCTACATTCTCATAATCTAGCTCAGCACGCAACTCCTCACTATCTATGGTGAACTCAACTATGTTCCCACAAGGCATATTACAGTTAGGACAACCTTTCTGAGCTACCTTCATCTTCTCCATTCTGTACCCATCAATCCCTTTAGCACCCTCGAAAATACCTTCCCTAAAGTTATGTGTGGGTAGTACTGAATTCGCTTGAGCCCACTCAACGGTCATCATAGTACCCTGCCTTAACCAAAACTCATAACCCTTAGACTTCTTTATTTCCTCATAACCCTTAGAAGCCTCCTCAATGAGCGTCTTCTTATCCTTAAGAGGTATTTCCTCAGTACCGCGGGCAACTATTGCCTTAACGTTCTTAGAACCCATAACAGCACCCATGCCTGGTCTTCCGCCAGCCCTACCGAATTCCGATATGACCGTTGATATCTTAACTAAGTTCTCACCGGCAGGGCCTATAGTTAATACACCAACCTCCTTACCAAACTCCTTCTTCAATCTCTCCTCAGTTATGTCAGTAGTTAAGCCCCAGAGATGATCTGCTGGTAATATCTGGCACTTACTGCCCTCAATATATATTACTGAAGGCTTAGGCGCCTTACCTTCAATAATTATGCCGTCATAGCCGGCCATTCTTAAATTAACGGAGAATCTAGTACCTATATTACCATCACCATAACCATGAGTCAAGGGTGATTTAGATGCGATCACTGCCTTACCACTACTAGGTAGGGGAAGCCCTGTTAAGGGTCCTAGCATTATGATTAACTTGTTCTCAGGGGATAAAGGCGGGGTACCAGGCTTCACTAAGTCCCAAAGTAACTTGATTGCAAAGCCCCTACCACCTAAGAACTTAATGGCTAATGTTTCATCATACTTGTACTCACTAGCCTTGCCTGATGTTAGGTCTATCCTTAGAATCTTACCTAACCAACCATACAAATCACTTCACCAAAACTTAATTATCCTTAACTAAAATAACTTTACTTCAGAACCATCACATTAGTACAATTACTCTTTAGCCTTAAACTTAAAACGCGTCTCCAATCTCGATGGGAATTTAATTAACTTACCCTCCTTAAGTAACTTACTGATTAATTTACGTAACTCTACAGGGTTCATATATATGCCTTCATCATCAAGAATACTTATTAATTCAGGTATTGATAACTCACGTTCCTTAAGTATATTAAGCACCTTATCTTCTAGGTTCTCTTTACGCATAATCATTAAACCCCACTAACCTCACGCATACCTATGATTACTATGGGTCTAGCCTCAATAATTGCTTGAGTAACCTTCTTCCTAGCTGAAGCTAGTAACCTCCAAAGAGTCCCTCTTGAAATACCCATAAGTCTCGCAGCCTCTTCTTGAGTTCTCTCCTCGAGATAGACAAGCCTTAGTGCCTCAACCTCATCTGGATGAAGTTCTATAGGTTCACCAACGATTTCAGTACCATTAATATCAAATGGAACGAACGTAAGTCCTCTGATGGGTCCTCTAATAACTCTCGGTATCGGGTGCCTACCTATGAAACCCCGCCTAACACCCCACCAACCATGCCCATGCCTATGCCCACGCCCTCTACCATAACCCATAACATCAACCCTAAACTAATTCTCAGAGTGTTAGGTAAATAAAGCTTAAGAAAAATACTTTATATTGATTTAACTTATGAAGCCTACTTACCAGCTCTCCTTAACATTTCCTTAAGCTCTTTAATCCTCTCCTCGACGCTCCTTAGCTCCTCCTGTAAGTCCCTTAAATCCTCCTCAAGTGCCTTCTTATAGTCCTCAAGCATGGCTAACTCTTCTTCAGGACTTTGAGGCATTGGAGGTGGTGGAGGTAGCATGTAGTATGGGTAGTAGGGGTATGGATAAGGCTGTGTCTGGAGTTGTTGCTGCTGTTGTTGCTGTGGTTGTGGTTGGTAAGGTGTTGGTGGTGGCGGGGGTGGGAGTGGCGGCATGTATTGGTACATCCTACGTAACCATCTCCAGTACCAAGCCATTTCTGGCACCCTCTATGTCTTACTAATCTCTAAGCTCTTAGTTAAACTTTCTAGAGTCTTCTTCCAAGCATCAATAACTGACTTATAGAGCTCAAAGTACATTGAGTAGTAGTACGGTATCATGAACCAATACATCGTCATGTACATCAATGTCAGTGGGTCAGCCATATACCAGTATGGCGGGTATAACGGGTAAGTCATGTAGGACCAATAATACCATGGGTACATGGCTACCACCACCAACCGTAAGTCATATATGGGCTATACCACCAGGAATACCAACCCGGCGTAAACCACCAGTAGTAAGGTGTTGGCCACCAGTAGTAGGGATACCAGAATGGGTAGTACCACCTTAGTCCCCAAGGCCATCCAAAGAGGAACCAGCAGGAACCTCTGCCAAATAACCATCCAGGTCTCATCCATGGTGGTAAGTGACTAAATGGCCCTCTACCTGGCCATGGCGACCATCTACCCCAACCTCCTCTACCTCCTCTCCAACCAAATCCACCTCCACGGAACCAGAACACGTTACTCACCCATATATTCTGAGATATTGCACACTTTATAAATTTTGTGCATATGCCCAGAATTAAGACAGTAACTACCCTAGCTGAGAAGAAATTAATTAAGGATATAATGGGGAAAAACTTGAGAATTACTTAAATAAGTCCTTACTCTTTTCGATAAACTCAGTAGCTATCTTATACCCTTCTTCAAAAGCCTTAATATTAGCTTCTAAAGTCCTTGTAGGTACTCTACCTTTTACAGCCTCCAATAACACCTCTTTATTGAATGGCGCACCAGTTACTTCAGAGAATTTAGCGAACGCGCCTAGAACTACAACATTCATGACCCTAGGGTCTCCTATACGCTCCGCAACTTCAGTAGCATCAAAGGCCAGTACTACCTTCGTTAGCTTCTTTAATGCGTTAATTACGTCATTAACGTCTGGGTATTTAGCAGCACCAACATTAACGTCTACAGGATATACCTTCCTAGTATTCACTATGGCTATACCATCAGGTTTTAGGTATTTTAGTCCTCTACGTAACCCCTCAAGAGGTTCGAGGGCTAATAAGGCATCAGCCTCATCCTCAAGGAGTAACGGACCATAAACTTCAGGACCTACTCTCACATGGCTATGTACAGCACCACCCCTCATGGCAGCACCGAAGGTCTCGCCTATCCTTACCTTAAGCCCTAACTTTATTGCTGCATCACCTATCATCCTAGAGAGCAGTACTGTACCCTGGCCACCAACCCCAGCTATCATGATATTATAAAATAATTTCTTCTCGGGCATGTCCTTCACCCCTCACTCAGCTTAATTGCTTTTGCAGGACATATTTGAGCACACATGCTACAACCAACACATAATATTTGGTCTATCCACGCTTTCTTTTTACCCTCATCAAAACCTATAGCGGGGCAACCTAACTGAACACAGAGCCTACAGCCAACACACTTACTCTCATCAACAACATACTTAGGTATCGGTTCACCAGCTTTCCTCTTCCTTCTTAACACTTGTAGAGCGCACTCCCTTCTAGCGACTACTAGGGTCGTCACGCCCCTACTTAGCGTGGTCTCTAGAGCCTTCATGATGGCTTCCTCAGTCTCTTTAAGGTTGTAGGGATCAACAACCCGTACATGCTCAACACCTAATGCCTTAGCCACCTCCTCAATCGGGTAAACCTTACTTTTCTCACCAACCGCAGTTATGCCTCCTGAAGGACTTGGCTGATGGCCTGTCATTGCTGTCCATGCATTATCAAGAACAATAAATGTTATGCCTGCCTTATTGAAAGTAGCGTTTAGTAACGCCGGCATACATGCGTGGAAGAACGTTGAATCCCCAGCAACAGCTACTATAGGACCGTCCCTATACCCTGCATGGAACTGCCCTTGAGCAAGCCCTATACCACCACCCATGATGTAGTTCGTGTCCAGGATCTCATACGGGTTGTTGATCTCATACCTTACGGACTCCCTAGATATACTTGGCTTTATCTCCTTAGCAAAAATACCGTATCCACCCTGCTCATAACAACCTATGTCGCCATTAATGATCCAAACACCCTTCATCTTACCCTTAAACTTACTAGTAATCTTAAGTAGAGCCCAGCGTAAAGCCCAGTAAGTCCCTAAGTGCTGACAACCTGGGCACAGAGATGATGATCTAGGAGCTACTAAGGGGGCTATCTCCTCCTTTAACCTCTTTCTCTCCTTAGGTATTCTCAGGGGTTCTATACCTAAGAATTTAGCTACAACATTAACTACTTGGTCTATACCTAACTCGCCGTAAGGTCTAAATACTTTATTTAATGACTTACCTAAGACCTTAACATCGGGTGCCTCTTCCTTCATATACATAAGTACTTGCTCCTCAACTAACGGGTCACCCTCCTCAACGACGAGGACTTTATTTACGTGCTTAAGTAGTTCCTTAAGTAGCTTAAGTGGTATTGGGTTAGGGGTGCCTATCTTAAGTATCCATGGCCTCTCCTTAGGTTCTAACTTAATTAGTGAGTCCTTAACGTAAGCATAGCCTATTCCTGAAGCTATGATCCCTAAGTCGCTATTGCCTTTCTCAATCCAGTTAAACTTTACTTCATTCACGAAGGACCTAATCTTCTCGAAACGCTCAATAAGCCATGCATGCCTTGCTGCAGGACCTACCTTACCACCATAGGGTGTCGGCCCATAAACATTCCATCTAAAGGGTAGTTTCCAATGCCTATCGAATGCTATGGGGTTTCTCTCCTTCCTTATAGGCCCGAAAGTTACATCACCACTTGAGTGGCTTACCCTGGTTACTGACCTAAGCATTACCGGCAATTCAAACTTTTCTGAATAATCGAAGGCTTCCTTAGCCATCTCCTTAGCTTCATTCTGGTCTAGGGGCTCAAGTACTAACACACCCACAGCCTTACCTAGGGGGCGTGTGTCTTGCTCTGTTGATGAGTAGAAAGCGTCGGGATCGTCGGCGGCTACTAACACGAAACCACCGCGGACACCTGTATACGGTAACGTGGCGAACATGTCCATAACCCAGTTAACACCAGCGTTCTTCATAGTGACTATGGCCCTAGCACCGACTATTGCGGCACCGGCAGCTACATCGAAAGCTACCTTCTCATTAACTGACCACTCAGCGTGGAACCCTAATTCCTTAGCCACAGCGGCAAGGGTCTCTAAAATCTCTGATGATGGTGTGCCTGGGTAGCCGGTAGCTACTTGAACACCGGCCTCGATAGCTCCTCTAGCGATAGCCTCATTACCCGTCAATACGACCCTCTTGCCTGGCTCATCAAGAGCTACTATGTGGGTCATAAACAAACACCTTACACAATAAGAAGTATCGGGTTAGGAATATTAAGTTTTTAATATCAAGGAAGGAAAAAATCTAATTGTTAACTTATTAGTTAAGTCACTTACCTTTAACCCTGGCTAAGTAGCTCATGTACTCATAGAGAGCCTTAATCACCCTTATGCCTCGCTCAGGCGTTGGAAATACGGGTATGCCTTTACTATGCATTAACTCTTTCTCGACTTCCTCAACATCACCACCACCAAGATACACCGGGACTATGGTCTTACCTAGTCTGAAGTACTTTTCAATAACCTCATTAGCCTTAGGTATGGGGTCACCAAATATCGTGAGCACTATATCTACGTTAGGGTCATTAACTACCTCCCTAAGGACGGTATCGTACCTATCAGCGGTTGCGTCACCTGTTAGGTCTAGCGGGTTCTTAACTATACAATAAGACGGTAGTCTCTCCCTAAGTGTTGCGGCAATCTTGTTCGTTAACGATGTTACGTTAAGACCTAGCATTTCTGAGTAGTCAGTCGCTATGATCCCTGAACCCCCTGATGAGGTTACTATAAGTATCTTATTGCCCTTAGGTTGTGGTAGTAGTGCTAAGCCCTTAGTTACGTCATAAAGCTCCTCAATAGAGTCTACGGGTAATACACCTACCTTCTTAAATGCGGCTAGGTAAATAGCGTACGAGCCTGCTAAAGAACCTGTATGTGAGGCCACAGCCCTAGCACCAGCCTCCGTCCTCCCGCCTTTAAGTATGACCACAGGTTTCTTACGTGTAACTTCAGAAGCTACCTCAAGGAACCTCCTACCGTCACTAACGCTTTCTATGTACATCCCTATGGCCTTAGTGTTCGGGTCCTCACCTAAGTACTCAAGTACATCTATCTCATTAATGTCAGCCCTATTTCCTAAAGCAACCATCTTACTAATACCCACACCCTCCCTCTCAGCCCATATCTCGAACGTAGCTGCTACAGTACCACTTTGGGACACTATTGCTAAGGGGCCTGCCTTCTTAATCAATGGCCAGCTAGCACATAATCCCATGTGTGGGTTATTAACACCTTGACAGTTAGGTCCTAAGAATCTAATCCCGTACTTCCTGGCTACCTTCTTGACCTCTTCTTGGAGCTTAGCCCCTTCAGGGCCTGTTTCAGCGAATCCTCCAGAGATTATCACGGCTGCTTTAACACCCTTTATGCCTGCGTCCTCCATAACACTAGGTACGAATCTAGCAGGTACGACCACAACCACTAGGTCAACATCGTCAGGTATAGCAGTTATTTTCGGGTATGTCTTTAAGCCCAATATCTCATTTGCTTTAGGGTTAACAGGATATATTTTACCTTTATATCCAGCCTCAATGATGTTTTTGAGGATTATATGCCCGGTCTTCCATGGTTCTCTAGAAGCACCAACAACAGCTACAGATTTAGGTTCAAAAAGTGGTTTAAGTTCTTTAGCTCCCACATTAACCCCCATTACTTACGTACTTCCTTACCCCAATTTGAAATAGCTGCCCTAATAGCCTCATCAAGTATTTCGATAGCTATATCCACGTGCTCCTCCTTAATGACCAGTGGCGGCTGTATTCTCAGTGCCGATATGCCTGCACCAAGTATTATTAGCCCCCTCTTAAACGCTTCATCAATGACCATATTCCTTAGCTTTACAGCCGGTTTCTTAGTTCTCCTATCCTCAACAAACTCGACACCGATCATTAAGCCCTTACCCCTAACATCACCTATAGGCTCATACTTTTCTTGAAGCTCCTTAAGCCTCTTCATTAAATAAGCACCAACCTTAGCTGCGTTCTCAACTAACCTCTCCTCCTCAATTACGTCTAGAACAGCCAAGGCTGCAGACACTACTATCGGGTTAGCACCTAACGTATTCTCATGTGAGTCAGGGTCCCACTCCAGCAACTCTGCTTTAGCTACACAGACGCCCATCGGTAAGCCGTTTGCTATGGCTTTGGATAGGGTAACTACGTCAGGAACCACTCCTGAATACTCGATAGCCCACATCTTACCTGTCCTACCAAAACCTGTCTGTACCTCGTCGTCGATAAAGTAAATACCATACTTCCTAGTTATCTTGTATAGCTCTTGAAGGAACCTATCAGGAGCTACGACTATACCTCCAGCACCTAAGATAGGCTCAATAATTAGCCCTGCAACCTCGTCTGGAGGCACTACATGCTTGAAGAGGAAGTCCTCTATGTATGAAAGAACAGCATCAACACATGCATCACCGTCAAGCCCCTTAAATGGGCATCTATAAGTGTTGGGGAACGGTACATGAACAGCCCCAGGCATCATTGGGAAGAACCCTCTCCTAGCTGAAAGCTTAGTCGTTGTGAATGATAACGAACCCATAGTCCTTCCGTGGAACCCAGGAACAAACCCTATTATGTAAGGTCTGCCCCTAGCATGCCATTTAACAGCCTTAAGTGCACACTCAACAGCTTCAGTACCGCTATTACCGAAGAATACCCTCTTCCTAAAGTTCCCTGGGGTTAACTTAGTTATTCTTTCAGCGTAGATTACCTGTAGGTAGTTGTAAAAGTCGCAGCTATTTGTATGGTCTAAATAATCAACAACCTTCTTTATAGCCTCGACGACCTTAGGGTGTCTGTGACCTACGTTAACTACAGCTATTCCAGAACCGAAGTCTAAGTATATATTGCCATCAACATCCTTAATCCATACATACCAAGTCTCTGCAGGTACTAGGGGTGCTGTTCTTGTTAATGATGTAGAGAGTAGTTGATGATCTTTCTCAATCCATTCTCTAGCCTTAGGGCCTGGGGGTTCAACCATAATTTGGGGTCTAGATACGTTTATCACCATCCGGAACACCTTAAACTAAATCTAATGGGGTTTACAGATTTATGTAAAAATTCACCCATGAATTTTTAAGCATTACGTTACACAGCGCTCAATGTCCGAATCACCTAAGGTTATGTAACTTAAAGCGGCTATCACCTAACATTAGGTAACCCACTGAGAATACTAGTAGAGTTATTGGCGGTATGAGGGGTAATTTAAGGCTGTAAGGTATAGCTAGAGGCTCTAGGAAGGGTGTTAGTGTGAATGTTAGGTTTATCAATGTATCGAGTATGTTTATGCCTAAACTCCCACGCTTACTTACTCAACTAGCCATAGCTAACTATAGCTAATGATGAAGCTATGCTGAAGGTGCTTATGAATGCCTGGATGATTCTCGATGCGATTTTCTCTTCAATTCTCCCTAATAAAGGGTAAAGAGGTATTAAGACAGCTATAAGCAACGATGTTATAGCTAATAATCTCCAAGCACTGAATCACTTAGCCATCCAGCTACGGGACTTACTAAGGATAAATAATGAAGCCTACATAGAGAACCCTAGAAACCTCTATCTCGTTACTACCTAGTTTAGTAATAATGTATGGAAGTAAAAGTCCTCACAATATGCGTTGATACTGATAAAACACCTAACTGAACTAAGTACTACATAATTAAGTAGCTTCACACCCCTAAGTATGGGTTTAGTAATGGGTTTCTCCTAGTCCATGAACTTACTATATATGTCTGGCCTCCTTAAGTTAAGTACTGGTAGGGTCTTTCTTACCTCGTTGATGTAGTCTAAGTCTATGGTGAACTCAACGTACTTCTCACCGATACCTAAGTCAAGCACCACGTTACCTAAGGGGTCAATTACAGTGCTCCTACCGGTGAAGTCTTTACCATACTGGTTAACTATAGCCACATAAACAGTATTCTCATGGGCTCTAGCCCTACCAAGGAATAGTAATGTCTCTTCTTTTAGCGGGCCTTTATACCATGCTGCCGGTATGGTAATTAACTCAGCACCCCTTAACGCATATATTCTGAATAACTCAGGAAATCTTATATCAAAACATATGGCTATAGCTATCTTAATACCCTTCACATCAATTATGGGCGAAGGCTCATTTCCGGACTTTATGTAATTAGATTCTCTGTATCCGTAAGCATCAAATAAATGTATCTTTCTATATACGCCCAATACATCACCTTTGTCAGAAACTATTAGTGCTTCATTGAAGACCTTAGGAGGCTCATTAGACCTTTCAAATAAGGTCACTATCATAAAGGCATTAAGTTCCCTCGTGATACCTATTAATGAATTGACGTAATTGCCTTCAACGCCTTCAGCTAACTCATAGACTTTACCAGGGTCCATGCCTGTTAGGTTAAACATAGAGTACTCCGGCAGTATTATTAAGTCCGCAGATCTCCATTTATTCATGATTATGTTCTTTATTTTCTCTAAATTCTCTATTTTATCATGGGTTGCTGAGAACTGTAAAAGCCCTAAAGTTATTGACTTCGCCATAGGTTACTTCACCTCCTTAAGTATTTACACGAATACCTAAATACTTACTTAAATACTTCTCATTAAGCTTTTAACTAACTTAACTGTGTAACTTAATGGAAGTATGCATACTACTCAAGAGGATAAAAACGGTAAATTATTCGCCATGCCTGAGTTAGATGAGCTCCTCGGTAGAATTCCCAACAACTATGTTCTTTTACTTGAAGGCGATCCAGGAACGGGGAAGACCTCTTTTGCTATAAACATGGTTTGTAGAAACATAGTCAGACTCGAGTCTAAAGCCTTATACGTTACCACTAATGAAGGCGTTGACAAGTTAACCATTATAGCCAGAAGTATAGGCTGTGATTTAAAGAAGCTTGAAAAGAGGGGTCTTAGAGATAGGCTGAAATTCCTTGAGTGCGTTACCTTAAGCGATGAGTATCTAATAGATGCTGTTAGTGACAGAATAACAAAAGCAATCATTGAGGGTTATGACATGATAGTCATCGATAGTGTGACGCCTATACTTAATATCTTAGGGACATACATTAAGAAGAGAGCCTGGTTACATACACTACTCTATAAGATAGCCTCGGTAAAGAATGTACTAGTAATATTAGTTGCAGACACTTTAGTTAAGGATGATCCAGATATTTCATTACTCAGGTATCTATCTGATGTTGTGATTAAGTTTAGGTTTAACCCTAAATCCGTATTTCCTAGGAGTTTAGAAGTTGTTAAGTTTAGGGCCAGACCAACACCTAACTTACCTATATACTTCATTATAACTCAAGATGGCTTAAGACCCATAAACTTAGTTAGTGATGTACTTGCTCAAAGGGTTAGGAGAAGGAGGAAAACCATAGTAATAGATGAGGAACCCGCTAAGAAAATATTTGGTAAGGCATTAGTGCCTGGCACCCAGGTAAGTGTTATTGTTAGATATCCAGCCATAAGTTTAGGTTTACTGAAGGATTATCTAGTACTTAAACTAGGTATTGAGGCCTTAATTAAGGGGTTAAAGGTAGGTGTTGCTTACTATGGGTTAAGGTCCCGTGAACTATTACCTGAGGAGGAGTTGTTAGCTAAGGCCTTAGGTAAAAATTGCGCTACTGCCCAAGTAGACTTTATTAAGCAGCAAATACCTCATCATCTAGTTAAGAAATGGATAAGTAAGCCTGAAGAAGTAGATATACTTATCGTTACCGGTTATGAAAAATTTGCTGAATTCTATGGTGTTGACGAAGTAAATAAAATGTTAGCCATATATCATCAGACTGATTCTAAATTAGGGGTTATGACATTTAGAATATATAGAGTTACTGAAGCTAAGTATGAGGTCCCGTCTTCAATGTTAACTATGAGTAATATAGTTCTTGAGGTAACCTTAAGTAAGGATGGTAAGCATCACGTAATTAAGGTTATTAGGGCACCCCATATAACTAGACCTATAGAGGTGGCAGATACGGAATTATTACCTGTAGTTGAAGAATTAAGGATCAGATTAAGAGAGTTAATTAAGGAGCACGGATTAAGCATTAGTTAGAAACTTAAGTATTTTCTTCTCATCATCACATATACTAACTAATTCCTCGAGAATGCCCAGAGGGAATTCTAGATATGGTTCTTCACCAGGTATGTACCTTATCCCTTTAGACTTAAGAACATCTAAAAACCCTTTCTCTATAGCTTCATCCCATGCATCCATGAATTTTAAGTAACCTGTTGACGGATCATGATACCTGAATAGACCCCTAAAACTCAGTAGTACCTTCCTCTGTCCCGTTAGCTTAGATATCGAGGCTATGCGTTTGCCATTAGCTCTAAGGTAGTTACCTAACGCCCTAACAAACGCTATCAAATATCTCTCATAAACATCACGCACTACTCTATACCCCCAATAGTCCTTAAGTAAGGTAGTACATAAGTCTCTCTATTAAGACATACATACTTAACCTCCTTACTGACGCAATCAACCTTTAAGTAAGACGTAGGGAATACGAGCCTAACTAACCTAACTAATACAGGCTCCTTGACTTCACCATTCATAACTAACCAAGCAGTTCGTGGTTTTAGGTATATGGTTGATCCTGAGAAGCTAAACCACTCAACTCCCTTAATCAGTATAGCTCTCTTACTCTCCTGAATAATTTCTCTTAAACTCCAATCACCAGGCAGTACCTCCATCGTTGTGAAGTCGGGCTTAGGTGGGTTAGTAATCCCGTAGGCATTACCAGGCGTTACATCTTCAGGTAATTCCTCAACATCACTAACTCTACTCGACAGCAATGACACAATCTCACCATCCTCTACCAAGACTTTCTTAGTAGTTCTTACACACTCATCATCAAAAAATGAGGTGTTTATGCTGACGTCATTCATGGGGTTATCAACTATGTCTATAGACTTAATAAATACCTTCCTACGCAATAACCTTAAGTTGGTCTTACTCATAATTAAAAACCTCTTTATAAACTTCAGTAGAGGTACGGATGCTTCAGGATCTAAAATCACTAACCACCTGCCTAGTTCATGCGGCTTTAAACCCCTAATACCCCTAATCAAACTCCTTACATCCTCATTAACTTCCTCGACACGTCTTTTAAAGATGTCTATGAGATTCCTATAAGTACCTAAGACCCCTAACGAGAGTCTTAATTCCATACCCATTACGGGTATAGAGGCGTTTACGAAGTAACTATGTCTGATTAATGACGCATTAGCATAGTCACTCATGAACTCCTTATACTCACTTACCGCCCTAATACTTAGTGAGTTAATAGATGGGAACTCACTGATTAATTCCTGCACATTCATTATTAACTCATCAATATCTACGTCTTTACCTATACTAACGGTGCCCTTAAATAACTCAGCATCCTCAACCCAGTAACCACAGAAGGCCTTAGATGGCTTAAGCGTACTAGCGTAATCCGTGCCTATAGGTTTTGAAGAAATCTTGATATACCAACATCCATTAACATTAAGTCTTAAGCCATAAAGCACGCTCATATTACTTAAGGCCTTAACATCAGCACCTAGATACGCTTCCTTAACCTTAATCAAGTACCTAAACGTATCTCTGTAATTTATCTTCACCATATCCACTCACTTTTAAACTGCTTAAGACCTAAATAAAATATAGTGAGGTAGGGGTGTGAGTATGCAACCTACATTAACATTAGCTAAGCTAAGATTAAGTATGGTTGGTGTACTAGCATTAGTTATTGGCTTAGGTACTCTCATATTAACTGCTATATTCATGTACTTAATGCCGGCCACATCGTTTGAGTACTTAATGATTTATGCGTTATTGTTCGCTGTAGCCATACATATAATTCAGTGGTTAATAGGTCCTAAGATTATTGAAGCTATATACAGAGTTAAGGAGTTTCCTAAGGACTCACCATTATATCATAGACTTAAAGACATCGTTAGGAGGGTTAGTGAGGTATCGGGACTTAGTGAAGTACCCAAATTAATGTACGCTGATATTAAGATACCTAACGCATTCGCTTACGGAACTCCATTTTCGGGTTACAAGGTAGCCTTAACTAGGGGGTTGCTCGAGAACCTACCTATAGATGAGGTTGAAGCTGTAGTAGCCCATGAGATAGGGCATATAAAACATAAGGACATAGTTGTCATGATGATAATAAGCATTATACCAGCCATTATATACTGGTTAGGTCAGATGCTCTACCGGGTAGCCATATTTTCAGCATTCCTTGGTGGTCGTAGGGAGCGTGAGGCTGGCGCTGCTCCAGCATTATTCTTACTGTTAGGTCTTTTACTTATAGCGTTGAGCTTCGTATTTAACCTAATAACCCTATACTTAAGTAGGTTAAGGGAGTATTACGCTGATTCGCATGCAGCGTTAACCGTTAGGGATGGTGCTAGGAAGTTGCAAAGGGCTTTGGCCAGGATATTACTTATCTCTGGGGCACTCAAATCTATGGGGTATAACGTAGGTAAGTACTCACAGTTTAAGTCATTCTTTATTGAGGATCCGGAGCAGGGTATTGTAGTTAGGGGGTATAGGTACGATATTGATAAAATAGTTGAGGAGATTAAGAGGATGAAGCCGTCAGCACTAGAGATATTCTCATCACATCCGCATCCAGCTAAGAGATTAAGATTTCTTGACCAGTTCGTTACTGCTTAATGTTAATAATCTTTATTTTTAGTTAAGGTAATATTAATATCGGTGTTGCGTTTATGGCTAAACCTAAGTTATGGATAACGAGGGAGTTATTTAGTGAGGTCATTGAGCGCTTAAAGAAGTATTATGACGTTGAGGTATGGGATAGGTATACTCCCCCACCACCCGAGGTCATAAGGAAGAAGTTTAAGGAGATTGATGCTGCATCAACTTTACTAACGGATAAGATTACGTGCGATATACTTGAGGAGGCCAAGAACTTAAGGATAATTGCTCAGTACGCCGTAGGTTACGATAACATAGATATCGAGTGCGCTACTAAGCTAGGTATTTACGTAACTAACACACCAGGCGTTCTTACTGAGGCTGTAGCTGACCTTACATGGGCATTAATACTTGGTGTTGCTAGGAGGGTTGTTGAGGCTGATACTTTCGTTAGATGGGGTGAGTGGTGGAGAAAGAGTACTGGTTGGCATCCTAAGATGATGCTAGGTATTGAGATTTACGGTAAGACCCTAGGCATTGTCGGGTTCGGTAGGATAGGTAAGGCAGTTGCTAGGAGGGCTAAGGGCTTCAGCATGAAGATACTTTACTACGATATAGTTAGGGCACCACCTGAGGTTGAGAAGGAGTTAGGTGCTAAGTTCGTTGATTTAGAGACTCTACTTAAGGAGAGTGATGTAGTAACTGTTCATACCCCACTAACTAAAGAGACATACCACTTAATCAATGAAAGCAAGCTTAAGCTTATGAAACCAACAGCTATACTTATAAATACGGCACGCGGAGCTGTAGTAGATACTAAGGCGTTAGTAAAGGCACTTGAGGAGGGCTGGATAGCTGGTGCCGGTTTAGACGTGTTTGAGCAGGAGCCTTTACCGCCTAACCACCCACTAACTAGGTTTAAGAACGTCATATTAGTACCTCACATAGGTAGCGCTACTTACGAAACAAGGCTTAAGATGGCTCAATTAGTTGCTGATAACCTAATAGCATTCTATGAGGGTAAAGTACCCCCAACATTAGTTAACAAGGATGTAGTTAAAGTTAGGCCACCAGGCTTCAAGTAAAGACCTAATAATACTACATAAAAGTATTTTCATGATTTTACTTTTTAAATTAGTTAAAGTTTATTTAGGTTAATTCCCATATCTTGAAGGTGAGTGTTTTTGAGTTCACCAACTGACGGACTGAAACCGATAGTTCCTCAGCTCCTTGGTGAGTTAGCCTTCATATATATAGCTAGGGCTAACGAGTTAAAGAAGAAGGGTTATGATGTCATATCTTTCGGTGTCGGCCAGCCTGATATACCTACTTTCCAACACATAATTGACGCTGCTAAAAAAGCTCTCGATGAGAAGTTCACAGGGTATACAGAGACTGCGGGTATTCTTGAGTTAAGGCAGGCTATAGCTGACTACTTAAATGAGAGGTACGGTGCTGGAGTTAGACCTACGGAGGTCATAGTGACCCCCGGGGGTAAGGGCGCTATATTCCTAGCGATATCATCATATTTAGGTCCTGGTGACGAGGTGATAATTCCTGAGCCTTCATATCCAGCGTACCCTGAGGTAGCTAGGTTTATAGGTGCTAAGCCCGTCTTCATACCTTTAAAGTGGTTAGGTCCTGAGAGCGGCTTCGCCCTAGATATTGAACTTATTGAGAAGGCAATAACCCCAAAGACTAAGATGATAGTAGTTAATAACCCACAAAACCCAAGCGGTGCTCTATTCTCACCTAAGGAGGTTGAAAAGATTATGGAGATAGCTAAAGAGAGGAAACTTATAGTCCTTGTTGATGAAATATACGATAACTTCATATACGATAATGCTGAGTTTAAGAGCTTCCTAACAGATTCTGAATGGCGTGATTATGTACTCTACGTTAATGGCTTTAGTAAGACATTCTCAATGACTGGTTGGAGGCTTGGTTACTTAGTTGTTAAGGAGGACGTTGCTAAGAAATTAACTAGGTTAGCAGTTAACATATACTCATGTGCAACAAGCTTCGCTCAAAAAGCAGCAGTAATGGCATTAAAGGGTGATTGGGGACCTGTTAAGGAGATGGTTAAGTTATTTGAGAAGCGTAGAGACCTCATGGCCAGTAAGTTAAGTAAGGTACCCGGGTTTGAAGTATGGAAGAGTAAGGGAGCTTTCTACATGTTCCCAAGAGTGGCTAAGTTACTTAATGAGGTCGGTATGAATGTTGAGGAATTCGTTGATTACTTACTAAATAACTATTACGTAGTAGTACTGCCTGGTACGGCTTTCCCTGATAAGGCTGGTAAAGACTACCTTAGATTCTCATTTGCATCAAGTTTTGAGGCCATAGATAAGGGTACTGACAGGATTAAGGAGGCTGTAGAGAACTTACTAGCTTCTAAGAAACGCTAATTTTCAGAACCTCATCCCTCTTTCTAAAACCTTCTTTTTAATGTCTTTAAGAACACCACTCTCTAACTCCCTAATTATTAACTGCCTTAACGCCATCCTAATGATGTCACTACGGTAAACTCCCTTCCTTAGCGCTAAGTAATCAATCACCTCAAGTAGCTCATTATCTATCTTAAATGTGATTATCCTCATGTTCCCACATGTCAACCTCATTAATGAGAATAAATAAGTAAATCCTATATTGCTAGTACGTAGGGGGAGACCCAACCGAAAGTAATACCCTACCTAACTACTTCCCTCAACTCCATTAACTCACGATACTCTCTAGAACCCGGAAGTATTCTTAAGTAACTCCTCGGTGGTTTAAACCCCTTACCCAATACCTCCCTTAACTTACTTAACGGTATGTAATTCCTGTATTTGACTGGGTTAAGTACCTCTATTAGGATTAGTTTCTTTCTTGATAATGAGTAGTTTCTCTTGATAAAACCTAGGTTTTCCTCACTCATAGGTAAGCACCTCTCCTTAAGCACCTTAATTATAGATAAGTAACTACCTACATACACATTACCGCATATGAACTCACCTATTAACGATTTAATAGGTGTTGAAGCGTAGATGAGGATTAAGTCACCTCTAGATAACCTACCTAGGTAAGATCTAACCTCACACTTCTTAAGGCCATCGACAATCTCCAAGGCATACACGGGTTTAAAGGTCATGAGAATTAAAGCCGTAGGCATCACCAAATTGCTTAGCGGAGTAAATACTATAAACCTCACTCAAAAAGAATGAGTGAGGGGCCGTAGTTTAGCCTGGCTAGAATGCGGGGCTTGGGCCCCCGTGGTCCGGGGTTCAAATCCCCGCGGCCCCACCACCATAAAATGAACCCTATTTTACCTGTACTCGGTATAAGCTAGCATATAGTATTACACTTTTCCGAGCTGATTTACAAACTAAATGTGTTATGATTCGATATTTTACGGTGGTTTGTTGCATAGTGTTACAGATTATAAAGTATCTTGTCATATCGATTATATGTAAGATAGATAAGATGTAGCGGTGTCTTTAATGGCTAAAATTTCCGTTTATGGTTATGAGTTTGATGAAGAATCGTGGCGGAAAAGAGAAAGATTAGAATTTGTGACGCTTGACAGGGTCTATAATGGTATAGATCTTTCGGGTTTAAAGATACTTGATGGAGGTACGGGTGTAGGGTACTCCGCTAAGTATTTAGCCCAGCATGTAGGGAATGGGCTTGTAGTAACAGTAGATGTTGATCCTAGCGCCTTTGAGATGCTTACAAATATTGTAGAAGAGAATGTATTGGATAGAATAGTATTTATTAAAGCTAAAAAGCTAATTTGAGTAAGTTAGACTTTATAAAAGAGAACTATTTTGATATTGTAAATCTTTACTTCACTGTGCATACTATAGAATCTGTAACACCGGGAGAAACACTTCAAGTACTTAAAGAAATGCATCGTGTACTAAAACCAGGAGGCATGCTTGTTATAACTGAAAATTATCCTACTTTTAAACCTGTGGTAGAGCACATGAACTTCTTATTGAGTTTTCTAGGATAGAGGATAAAATAATGAAAGCCCTGGGAGTTACTACCAAGGATGTAGAGTACGAACCTGATCAACTAGCTAATATACTCATGCATGTAGGCTTCAAAGACGTAACCCACGTAAAAATAAGTAATGGTGAAATAGATCCGACATTGATGGATTGGGTATCCTACCT
>CAZFJX010000017.1:0-33881 GCA_964519505.1 uncultured Desulfurococcales archaeon | reverse complement strand
GGGTGGTTTAGGGGCATTCTTAGGTTAAATCTCATTTAAGGATTTCAATAAGTTATAGATGTACCTTACGGTACTATTTATCCAGGCAGGTCTAAATATCCTCACCCTACCTACCTTAACCTCCTCGATAATGCCTAACTTCTCTAGTTCAGTTAAGTGTCTCACAACATTTTCATAACTTAACCCAGTCTCGTTAGCTATCTTCGTTATATTAGCCTCACCGTACTTGAATATGACCTTAATCACTTTCAGCCTACCCTTAGACTTAAAGATCTGATCAAGCATGGCCATCCACGTATTCGCCTGCTATTAGCTTATCAATAGCGTTAGTAACCATCTTATTTAGAACGTCTAGAGGAACGGCACTTATCGATATGAGCGTTGTCTTACCTCTATACCCCTTACCAGATACTCTAGCTGAGATTATACCTAGCTTCTTAAGGTTCATTATGTATTCATAAACCTGCGTATGTTTCCTAGGTTTTATCCTATAGCTACGGCATATCTTCCTATACTCCTTTTCGACTGTACCCATAGTAACC
Organism: uncultured Desulfurococcales archaeon; assembly: GCA_964519505.1. Taxonomy (GTDB): domain Archaea; phylum Thermoproteota; class Thermoprotei_A; order Sulfolobales; family CAZFJX01; genus CAZFJX01. The sequence continues at coordinate 33,339 of CAZFJX010000017.1, read as the reverse complement.
TCAAACTCGTTAGAGTTCTTTAAGGCGATAACAATCGCCTTAAGAAGGAGTAACTCCTGTAGTTTAAGGTAAGAAATTATATCGCTAATAATGACGGCATTAGGATCTACGTAAGCGTAAGCCTTACGTACGTGCTCATAAGTTATCATGTGTGATCCCTCTTGCTCAGCTATTTCACCAGCAAGCAATAGTAGCTCAAGAGCCGCCCTAGCATTACCTGTTCCGCCCTTATCAACACCTATGGAGTTAGCTATGAAGTTAAGAACGTCTTCACTAACGCAACCAGGGTAAAAAGCCTCTTCACCCCTAACCTTCAAAATATCAAAGAGTTCCTTAGATGTGTATGGCTCAAACCTAACTATTCTCTTAATTAGGTAACTCTCAGTTGTAGAATCAAGGAGTGAGAGACTGGTTAGTGACCTAGTTATAAATATGTAGTTAATTCTTTTGATGAGTGATGGGTGTTCATCATATATCCTTATGAGGAAGTAAACTGCATCATTACCTGCTGTACTTATGAAGTAATCGAATTCGTCTAGGGCTAAGATAATGTAGATATTCTCACGGTCTAGGTAATTATGTATGGCGGAGAACATTTCCTGAGGTGATAGCCCCCTGGTAGGTATTGAAGCTCCTAACTGCTTGATAGTCTCTACAGTTATTTCGTAAAGTGTTCTATCTCTATGACAGTTTACATGTATGTACTTAAGATTAATACCCCTCCTCCTAGCTATTAACGTGAAGTCCTTACCGAAGGCTCTAGCTGTAACTGTTTTACCTGTACCTACACCGCCAACTAGTAACGCTCTCTGACTTACTGATCCAGGCTCAAGAAGTATTGTCTTAAATATTGATGCTAACTCCCTAAGCTGCCTCTCCCTATGTGGTAAGACATTAGGTACGTACTCAGGGTAAAGCTTCTCCTTACTCTTAAATATCGAGACCTTACTCAATACACTCTCTATTATTTCTTGGGTATTACTCACACTTTCGCCTAACTTTATTTGCGCAAGTATTACTTTATATCAACTATCCTCCTCAAAAGCTCTTCCCTATACTTCCTTAACGAAAATTCTGAACTTCTATCACTTAAAGAGTAACAGTACCGACCGCATACATATAAGGTAAATAGTTTTAGGTCGTAATTCTTGCAGCTTAAGGACCTGAGCGAAAGTAAGTACTTACCTAACTCACTTTTTATATGTCTCTTAATAGTTTCTGGGGTTTTGAATTCTAGGCACAAGGTCTTATTTCGTATGTCAACCTCCTTAAGTCTGCCACGTAAATCACTGATTAATTCATTAATATTGATGAAGCATCTATCGAGCTTTATCAATCTCTCAACAGTGTATGGCGGGTATTGCTTAATTATCTTAATTACATCATTAAAGCTTAACTTAGTCTTAATGAGCAAGATCCCTCTATGACACTCTACCTTACTTACCGATACTTTGTTATCGTAAGGGAAGAGGGCATCACCTATCTCTAGAAGAGCTACATCCTCCTTAGCGTAACGTGTCGTTACTAATATTAACGTCATACCCTCCAGTAATTACTTAAGCATCTATATAAACCTTGAATCCCATAAGGAATCGGATGAAGACTGCCGCGCTCCTGATCCATGATGAAGGCCTGTGTTACTGACTTCTTACTAACTTACTAATGAAGAATGCTTCAGTACTATGGATATGCGGCATTAACCTTCTAACATAATTACTTACCTTAAACCTTGGGTAACCCGGAATCCCTATTTTATGCGGTACTTCTAAAGTCACATCATACCTCCTTATAACTTCCTCAATAACCTCCTCACCCTCCTCCGGGAATAAGGAGCATGTAGCATAGATAGCTTCATTAACATGTCTTAACGCATTACTTAATATTCCTACCTGTAAGTTCTTGTAATACATCAACTTATCTCTACTAACGTTACTTAGTATGATCCTCATAGCCACATCCTTAATTAAGGTACCACTACCACTACATGGGGCATCAATAAGTCCCTTATCGAAGTCGCCACGTAATTTAATTATTCTTGAATCACTGAGTACAAAGTCAGCACGATCCGTATTAACACCTAATCTCCTTAATAAAACCTTCATCTTAGTAAGTCTCTTCTTCGATATATCTATAGCTACAACCTTAGCCTTATTTTCAGATAACTGCATTATTAGTGAAGTCTTCATACCTGGGGCAGCGGCGAAATCTATGATTTTATCATTGGGTTGTGGGTTAAGTGCTTCAACCACAATTATGGATGCCTTGTCTTGAGGTACTATGTACCCACCTCTAAATAGCCTCGTTAAGGTTATCGCCCTCTTAAACTTAATAATCTTAATCAAGTAGTGAAAGTCCTTATCCTCAATAAACTCAAAACCTAAGTCCTCAAGGAGTTTCTTAGCCTTATCAACGTCTATCTTTAAAGTATTAATCCTTACCCATAAGACTCTCTCACTGACGCTCTTAGCGAATTCCTCAACGAACTTAAGTGAACCATACCTACTAAGTAATTCAAGGATGGGCTTAGGTATTGAGTACCTTATAGACAATGACCTTAAGTCCATGGACTGCGTTAGTGCCTTAAGTGAGGTATCGATAGGGTAATGTTTAAGGTGCTTTACCTCCCTCCTTAAGCAACTACGTAATTCATCAGTAACTAAGTTTGATTCCATATTGATTAAGAACCATAGCTTAACTATGTTCTTACGTGTTGCGGTAAGACCTAAATACTTCAGTACCTCTACGAGTTTAACGTAATCCCTAACAACACTGCATGAAAGCTCATAGAGTTTCCTAACGTCAAAATGCATAAGTAATTTAGGGTATGACTTCTTAGCCAACTGAAAAGCCTTATCGAATGAGATCCTATATCTCTGTATGAAGTATATGATCGCTGAAATAAACCCTATTACCTCTTTACATAACGACAATTTAGACTACCTTAACCTCATACATATCTCTAGTTAATATGACCCCATCCCTATAATACTTCATTATCATCTCCGCTATTTCCTTCTGACGCAACCAGTAACCATATGCCTTACCCTTACCTAGCAACTTCATTACCTTCCTCATAGCATTTTCAGGTAACTCCTTATAACCAAGCTTAAATATCGGTGTCCCTGGAAGGGGCATATAAAAGTGTAGGTGAATACGTACATCACCCATAGATGCGAGCCTATATATCACGTTTAGGGTCTCATTAATAGATTCATCATCCTCAAAGGGTAGCCCGAATATGAAATCCACGTCAGCACCTAAACCATTACTAAGCAGTGTAGATACAGCGTTAATAACGTCGTCTACGGTATGTCCTCGATTAATGGCTTTCAAAACATCATCACTACCGGACTGCGCACCAACAATAATTCTCTTATTGCTTATGTACTTCTTAATGACCTTAACTACTTCATCATTAATCATTTCAGGTCTTACTTCACTAGGGAACGTACCGAAAAATACCCTACCGCCACTCCTTTTTAAAACCTCATGTATGCGTGATAGAAGCTCATCTATTAACTCAACTCTCACCTCCCTGCCATTACCACCGTAGCTTAATGAGTTAGGCGATATGAACCTAACATCCCATAACTTAAACTTGGTCATTAACTTAACATGGTGTACCACGTTATCGATGGTTCTATGCCTTAAGACCCCACCAAACATGAATGGTACTTGACAAAAGAAACACCTACCACTACACCCACGAGTTATTTCTATAGGATTAAATAATCTATGGAGCGTAGAGAACGCTGGGTAGTTATTGATATCGATGAAGCTCCTCCTAGGCTTAAAACACATAACTCCATCCTCAAGCCAAGCCATACCATCAACGATAGGCAACTCTTTAGGGAGCTCCATCAACGAGTTAACGAAATTTACAAAAGAATCTTCAGACTCACCAATAAATACAGCATCAAAACCCAGCCTTAAAGACCCCATAGGGTCACCAGATGGGTGCGGGCCTCCACCTACAAATACTAGTCTTTTATTACATACCTTCCTCTTGACTCTAAATATTTTGTTTATGAGTGTTAGGGCTTGATCTAGCTCTGTTGTTTTAAAACTTATGGGTATTAAGACCCGCCTATACTTGGTTAAAAGGCTGGTTAGGGAGTTTATGAACTTGGTTAGTCCTAAGCTATAGTTCCTCATGCGGACAATAAATACGTCTGGTAATTCATGGAGGAATTTCTCTAGTGCAGCTAGCAGCACATTATAGCTATACCTACTATCCCTTGAGTAAGGAACTAAAATCGCTAGGTCCTCACTCCCCATCGTGACTTCATTAGGATAAAGACTTAAGAAGTTAATAACATTTAATTTTAATGGATGATGTGGCTTACAAGGGATGAGTTAGTGATTTAGAGAACCCGCGGCTGACACTCAATACATTCTTAAACCGCCACCGACCTCTATCACCGAGCCATTGACATAGTTAAGTCTCCCTTCAACTATGTCAGCAATAAGTCTAGTTACTTCATTTACCTTAGCTGCCCTACCTAAGACCACTGTTTCCTCAACGCACTTACTCAATACTTTATTAGTTCTTACCTCGGGCCTCTCAATCCATCCGGGAGCTATACCAACAACCCTTACCTTAGGACCTAGTACTTGAGCTAAGTACTTAGTTAAGATGTTTAAACCTACCTTAGACACTATGTAAGGTATTGACGGCTTTAAACACCTATATACGTTGAAACCGTAAATCCCTGTAAGGCAGGAAATATTTATTATAACACCACCTTCCTTCATTAACTGTCCTAGCTCCTTTGACAGTATGAAGGGAGCTACTAAATTAACTCTTAGTATCCTTTCCCAATCCTCGTGGGTAACTTCATTAAATGGTTTCTCTAAGTATATGGCGGCACTATTTATCAATGCCTTAAGCTCATAGTTCCTAACTCTCCTGATAAGCGTATATATGCCTTCATAATTACTCAAATCAGCCTTAACCGTGACTATATCGACTTTATACCTACTTAATACCTCCCTCATTACTTCTTTTATCCTTAATTCATTCCTATTGAAGTGGAGTATGAGGTTATGGTCTCTCAACCCTAGCTCTATAGCTATATATGAGCCTAAAAACCCTGAAGCACCAGTAATTAATACGTAATCACCCATGCCTAATACCCCAAAGAAAGACATGTATCTAAGTCTATATCCCTTGCAGTAATTAACTACTTAAACTACCTGTAATAACCTTAGTTAGTAGTAAACCGTAGATAGGGGCTGTGAGCGGATCCGTTCTTATTCTTAACTCGTGTATGGGTACCTTAACCATTATGGGCGGTACTAACTCCTTCACATACGCGTCCTCCACATCTGTAACTAACGTAATTATCTTAGCTATACGGCCTTGTATGGGCATCACATTTATTGAGTAATTAATACTTAACGGCACTATCTTACACCTACTTAAGTAATCACTCAATACCTCAGAAACAATACGTAACGAGGGAGTTGACACTAAGGCCACTACAGAACCCGTCCCTACAAGCTCTTTAAGTGAGTTAATTAACGTACTTAACCTAACACCGTAGTAGCTTAGGAAATCATTAATTAGTGAGGGCATATCCTTTAACTCCTCGCTTAACCTGCCGCACCTCTTTTCAGCTAAGCACGTGTTTCTTGAGGTGGTTATAGAGTCTAGGAGCAGGTAATTTATAGCTATTAATGGGTCAACACCCTCACTAGTCTGTATTACATCACCCCTGGCCCTCTTAATGAATTGTTCAGGTATCTTAGGTGTTATGAGTGTATAGTTAGTTCTCAGCATGTTTAATGTATCTATAACCCTTAGTAACCTACCTAACCTCCTTGCCTCACCATCAAAGTAAAGTAGTACTTTAGGCATTAACTCACGGTATGGACCGATGAAATATATGAGTGTGTCTGGATCAACATACTCAACACGTACCTTAGTGAGTGATTTGAAGGCTAGGTATGACGGGTATAGAGCACTCCTATACCTACTTAAGGATACTAAGATAATGGAGTCAGTTCTAACGAATTTCTCTATAGCGACATCACGTAAGCACTTACTCCATTCCCTAACATTAGTTAAGCACTTACTTAGCTCTCTAACCCAAGTATTAAAGCCCAACTAAATCACCGTGCCCTAATGACTATAGATAAACTTGAGTAACCTCTATAAAAGTTAATTACCTACCGTATTATTGTAGTTAGTAGTGCGGGGGTGCCCGAGCCAGGTCAAAGGGGGCAGGCTTAGGCCCTGCTGGCGCAGGCCTGCGTGGGTTCAAATCCCACCCCCCGCACCAACAGTTACTCTCAGAATCACCACTTGATTTTCACGTGGTATACGGCTATAGATCCGTCTTCAGCTACTGCCTTTACTGTATAGAGCCCTGGGGGTACGTTACTTATGTCTAACTTCACAGCTTTAACTTCACCCGGCTCAATGGTCCACCCACCACCCTCTTTTTCATATGTAATTACCTTGATAGCGTCTATGGGCATACCCTTATCTATAATGATATCTAATAAGTCAAAAGTAACTGAGTTACCTGTAGCTACCTTCTCAGCAACAACCTCAGAATCCTTAATTAACTGAACAACCCAACCAGGTTGTAAACCCTTAACAGTTAGTTCGGTACCCCTATAAACCTGTATGTATCTGACATGAACTTTCCTAGAGGATTCCGTAACAGTGTTATCTATGGTTAAATACACGTATAGCTGACCCGAAGAAAATACTTGGCTAAGCCCTGTAGATGCCCATGAACCACTAGCGTAAGGCTTACCTGTACGTGAGTCACGCCAGAAGTAGTAGTATACCTTATTGGTCTCATTAAATATGAGGAGGAATATTCCTCTGGGCTGAGTATTAGGTGCGCTATACCACGTATATAGGGTTTTTAATTCAACTCTTGCTGAACGAGTGACTAGTTGGGCTTCAGTCCTACTAGGGTATGCTCTAGGATATAACTTGGCAGCGAACCATGGGGTTGCGTAATAGGGGTTGGGATTCTTATTAGGGCTTAAGTATAGACATGCCGCGAAGGGAGAACCAGCAGCATCACCATAAGGGACGTTATAGTTCGTTTTCTGCAGATCTACCTCTATAACTACTGGCAGATTCTGTAAGTTGATTATCTGTGACATAGTTATTAATCCTCTGACAGCCCAATCGTCATCGCTTATGCTAAGTAGTTTGAGCCCGTCTGGGTCGTAATATATATGGCTCCAAGCATTGTTATAGTCTACGTAAGCATCATCCCATACAGCAGGGTTTGGGTCAGTAAACTTATCACTTACAATCAGGCCCTTAACAGCCCTTACGAGTTCTAACGTGTTGGGCTTAACTACCCATACATCACCTCCCCAAATACCCTCGGATGGTTTAATGCTTGCGATTGCTGGTTCTAACTTGATTACCTTTCCTGAAGTTGAGATTAAATAGAAGTCCTTCACTGTTACGCTTGTACTTCCCATATTACGTATGTATAGTGTTAATGTGGAACCGGCTACGTTGCCTTCATCAATAACTATTGTAGTCGGTGGCTTACCTATCTGGGATGTCTGGGTGCTTAGGTATCCTGAGGACCAGATATATAGAAGTGATGCTATAGCTACTGTGGCGATTATCAATAAAACTATAGCCGTTATAGATGAAACTGCCTTACGCATTGTTAAACACGCCAATTAAACCTCATAATAAGAATGTTTAAGTAAAACATATAAAGCTACTCTCCCACTCAATTTGTGTATTTAAATAAACGCTTAAAATACCCTATTTAACAATTTGGTTAGGTGATAAATAATGATAACCCTGATATCATTCGCGTTACTGGTACCACTGATAGCGTTACTATATGTGGGTTTACTTATGTACATGATTTTAAAGGCTGAGAGGGGTACTGGTAGGGTTGTTGAGATCCATGAGTTCATTAAGGAGGGTGCTAAGGCGTTTATTAAAAGGCAGTACATGATAATATTCACAGTCATTATAGCGATAGACATAGTTCTACTAGTGCTCTTTGGTTTTAGGCTAGCCTTGGCCTATCTCTTAGGGGCGTTAAGTTCGACTGCTGCAGGCATCATAGGTATGTATACGGCCGTCAATACGAATGCCAGAACAGTGGCTGCCTTAAGCCGTTACGGGCTACATAAGGCTTTAAAGATAGCGTTTAGGGGTGGTTCAGTTCTTGGTTTCTTAGTTGTTGGTTTAGGTGTTTTAGGCATAGCCGCGCTGACGCTGATATATAGCGGGTGGTTTAAGGACATGGAGAGCGTTGCTCAAGCGTTAAGAGACGTTATAGGCTATAGTTTCGGTGCTAGTACTGTCGCTCTCTTCGCTAGGGTAGGTGGTGGTATATATACTAAGGCGGCAGATATAGGTGCTGACTTAGTAGGCAAGGTTGAGGTAGGTATACCTGAGGATGACCCAAGGAACCCAGGAGTGATTGCTGATAACGTAGGCGATAACGTAGGCGATTGTGCAGGCATGGGTGCTGACCTCTTTGAGTCTTACGTAGGTAGCATAGTATCAGCTATGGTTCTAGGTCTCTTAGTAACTACGTTTAGAGAGCAGTTAGTGGTACTTCCGTTGATTGTGGCAGGCATAGGTATAGTATCATCGTTAATAGCAGCCCAAATACTTGAGTTAGTTAGGGGTAAGCCATCAACAGTACTTCAAGCAGTATCCGTCACTGCGATAGCCTTAACAGCTATAATGTCGCTCATATACTTAGCTAAGACATTACCGGACATGAATGCTGTATTCGCATACTGGTTAAGTATTGTTTTAGGGCTAGTGACTGGAGCAATAATAGGTTTTACGTCAGACTACTTTACATCTAAGGATAAGCCGCCAGCACAGAAAGTGGCTAGACTATCACAGGCAGGACCTGCATTAACAATACTAACAGGGCTATCCATGGGATTCCTGAGCGTCTTCATACCCACGGTAGCGATAGGCCTATCAGGGCTCGCAGCATTCCTAATGGGTTCCTCAGTTGGTGGGTTCTACGGAGGTCTTTACGCGGTAGCCTTAGCCGCTGTAGGGATGCTTTCGGTTACTGGTATAATAGTTGCTGCCGATGCTTACGGACCCATAGTTGATAATGCCGCGGGTATTTCCGAAATGGCTGAGTTAGACCCAGAGATCAGGGACTTAGCAGATACCCTAGACTCAGCTGGTAATACCATGAAGTCAATAAGTAAGGGCTACGCCATAGGCTCAGCAGCACTAACTGCTTTAGCACTATTATTCGCCTATATGGCAGCGGCAGGTCTTGATCCCTCAAAGATCCTATTACTCGACGCTAAGATAATCGCTGGTTTCTTCATAGGTGCTACACTACCTGCGCTATTTACGGCATTAGTCATTAGTAGCGTTAGCGATGCCGCATTCGTACTTGTTGAGGAGATTAGGAGGCAGTTTAGGGAGATCAAGGGATTACTTGAAGGTAAGGCCAAACCCAACTACGCTAGATGCGTCGATATAGCTACTAGATACTCATTAAGGAAGCTACTACTTCCAGGTCTCTTAGCGATAATTAGCCCCTTAGTCATAGGGTTCATACTAGGTCCTGAAGCCCTAGCAGGTGCTTTAATAGGCGCTATAGTCACAGGGCTAATACTGGGTCTATTCCAAGGCAATGTAGGTAATACATGGGATAATGCTAAGAAGTACATAGAGTTAGGTGCGTTCGGTGGTAAGGGGTCTGAGGCGCATAAGGCTGCTGTAGTTGGTGATACCGTAGGTGACCCACTAAAAGACGCTGCTGGCCCATCAATAAACATACTGATCAAGTTAATGTCTGTAATATCTCTAGTATTCGCGACGTTAATAGCGACCCATTACATATTAAGGTTTTAAGGCAGGCACCATAACCTAGCATTAAAAATATAGGTTTTCCTACAGTCTTTAACATAGGTACTATGGTTAAGGTTGGGTATATTAAGGCAAGAAGAGTAAGGGTGGGACGCATTATAGGTAGGGTGCGTAGTTATGGTGGTGAGGTTAAGGCTAAGGATATGTAAGAACCAGGCATGTGTTGAATCAACAGCCGTGGTTAATAGCGGTTATGAGGCGGACACACCGCAGTTGATGGTGCCTATATCTATAGCTAAAGGACTGAAGCAATGGCCCCCGCCTCCTGAAGCCAAGGAACTAATGTTTGATACTGCAGGCGGTCCATTGAGAGTTTGGGTGGTTCCTAAAGCTATTAGGGTTAAGGTCTTAGTAAATGATATGGATACTAAGGAAGTTGAAGCTGACCTAGTTATCTCGCCCTTAGCTGATGAGTGCTTAATAAGTGATTTATTAATCGATGAGTTAGGTATAGCTATAGAGTCAGCAGGTAAAGGGTTATGGAGATTTAGGTGGGAACCCACTACTAAGCTTAGAGGTAGTGTAAGTAAGTATTAATCAGTCCCGCAGTTTCGCATCACCAGCTCAGGCAAGGGTAGGTTCATCACCAAGTAATAACAGGGTTTAGAAAGCATTTAAACCCTGGTTAATTAAGTTAGTCATAGACTTATTAATCCAAACCCCACTATAAGGTATTGAGGGCCCGTCGTCTAGCCCGGTTAGGACGCCGCCCTGACGTGGTGTTGAACCCTCAGATAGGCGGAGGTCCGGGGTTCAAATCCCCGCGGGCCCACCATTTCTGGATAATCATTAACCCTAACAAAGCCCTAACTTCATCATTAACCCGTAGGTTATTAATGTCGTCTCAGCAACAACACCTATACTTTTCTTGAAGGGCTTTACATAAATTACTTCACCTAAAGCTAGTTCAGACTTCGTAAACCCTACATCGCTTCCTGAGATAATGTAGAGTGTTTTGTCATCTGTGCTTAACTTATCTAATGATATGTAGTTACCACCTTCAGCTGGGTAAACGATATATACTTTTCCAACATCGATAACTTCACTTAAGTCTTGAAGCGATGAGACTATTAATAAGTTCTTACCTAACTTATAAGCCATCTTACTAATGTCCGGAACCCCTACCTGCGCTGCCATACCTGTTGGTTTACTAATTATCAAGCAATTAAAAGGTGAGCACTCACTAAACACGATCTTAGCTACGTCGGTAAGTCTCTGAGGGCTTGATATGTTATGTATAGCTAAGTATATCTTAGGTAGCTCCTTCCTCATCTAACCACCGTAAATACCTTAAGCGTATTTAGGTAATAAGACTCAATACATAATTAGCTATAGCTCTCGATAAAGGCACAGGTACAGACTCACCTACCTGGTTATACTGGGAGTCCATACTACCCATAAACACGTGGTTATCTGGGTAACCCATAAGCCTAGCTTGTTCCCTAACTGTCAACAACCTGTCTTCGAATGGGTGAATAAACCTAGATGAACCTAAGACCGTGGGAGCTATGTCGTAAGGGTCCAGCTTAATTAGGTTTGGTAACATCCTTTTAGCACCTTTATACCTAATTAAAGCCTTACCCCATTTAAGTCTCTTAACCTTCTTCAACTTTCTCTGACTTAACTTAGGAGGTACTACATGGTTAGGTATCACAGGTTCCCTACTAGGTTCCGGTAAGTCACCTATAGCATCAATAACTTTAACTCTACCCTTAGCTTTCTTAGGCCTTAACCTAACATTAGATATGAATACCCTAACCCTATGGCTAGGATTACCGTAATCCTCAGCTCTCAAAATATTGAAGTACACATCGTAGCCTGCAGACCTAAACTCCTTAATAAGTGCGTGCTTAAGACCATTATCAAGAATGGCAGGAACATTCTCCATTATGAATACCTTAGGCTTCAAGCTACCTACTAACTCGATAAAGTTAAGTACTAGGGAACCTATAGGGTCCTTATAGAGCCTGTCTAAGGGTTCCTTAAGACGATTAGGATTAGCTGCTGTAAAAGGTTCGCATGGTGGTGAGCCAATAACTACATCAACCTTGCTATCACCTATCAAGTGCGCTATGTCATCAGCGGACACATCTCTAATATCCTCAACTAAAACCGTTGCTTCAGGGAAGTTTGTTTTAAACGTCCTACAGCAGTCCGAATCCACATCGATACCAAAAACTACGTTGAAACCTACATCCTTAAACCCTCTTGAAAAACCACCCGCGCCACAGAAAAGATCAACTACTAAGGGCCCTTTCTTCATTAGCTATTTCCTCCCTTAACTTCCTGATGATCTCCCTAAGCTTCTCTATATTGTCACTATTTTCTAGTCTCTCAAGAGGAGAGTCACACTTAGGGCATCTAAAGTAATTCTCAAAAGCATCATCAAACGTGAATACTAAATTATCTGTTGGACAGAAATAAAGTTCGTTACTCTCCTCGAACCGCAACTTTTCCTCAAGACGCTTAAGTACTGCTTTTTTCCTCTGTAGTAAGATCTGATTTAACTGCTCTGGTGATATCCTCCAATAATAGGTATACCAGCCAGTAACCTCATTTCTATGTCTTCTATATGTTACTAACCCGTAACCTGAAAGCCTATAGAGGGCCCTCCTTATCTCATTAATGTTCATGTCGAGTCTTTGGGCTAACTCCTCATCTGTAATCTCAATTGTTGGGTTATTAAGAAAGAACCTAAGTACATCCTTAGCTTCAGGCCCTACGAGTACCTCAACGAAGTCTAAGATCTCGTCAACACCCATAGGCTAAACCCACATAAATTAGTGTTTTGAAAGTAGTTAAGCTTCCATTAAAATTCCGATGTAAAAACTTACTTAATGGCTTCTAAAATTTTCCCCTTTAAGGTATCTATATTCATGCGCTTTAATGCTGAAATAGGGATCACGTCTGTGGTTAATGGGTAATTCTCTTTAGCTATTTTCTCCACGAGCTCTCTTCGATTCTCTAAATCCTTACCTACTAAATCGATTTTATTAAATGCTATAATCATTGGTTTACCCATAAACCCTATGGTTTTAAGTGTATTTATTGAAGAAGTTAATTTATGTTTTATTAACTCGATGGGTTCCGAGCCATCTATTACGAGTAAGTTCAGATCCGAGTACACTATCTCCTCAAGGGTTGCGTAAAATGCTTCAATAACCTCTACTGGTACGTTGCGTATGAACCCCACTGTATCAACGAATACGATCTTACACCCGTTTATGATTGCTGCCTTAGCCTTAGGTGATAACGTCGTAAACATCTCATTACCTGTAGATTTAGTTTCCTTAACTATTACATTAAATAAGGTGGTCTTCCCCGCATTTGTATACCCACTAATAGAGACATGAGGTAAGCCTAACCTCCTACGTTTCTCCCTCTCCCTCCTACGCCTTTCACGAAGCTTTTCTAGCCTCTCCCTAATTACAGAGAGTCTTCTCCTCATCATCCTGTAGTACGCATCTATGGCGTAAGCGCCAGGGCCTAAGAACCCGGGCAATTCACCCAGCTTAGCCCTCCTTACCCACTCCCTAATTAATGGTAACTCATGCTTTAACTTAGCCATCTCTATCTGTAGTTTAGCCTCCTTAGAACCCGCGTGTTGAGCAAATATCTCGAGGATTAGCTGTATTTTGTCGAGTACTTCAACCTTAAGCTCACGCATTAAGTTAACTATTTGACGAGGTTTGACACTGTCATAGATATATATCTTACTAATGTTTTCCTTCTCAATTAATTCCCTTAATCTATCTAACTTCCCTTTACCAATATAGAACCTACTATCAGGTACTCCCTTAACTACGTAGGTGTCGACTACATTATATCCTAAAGTCTTCATTAGGGCTATGGCTTCATTAACATCCTCATTACGGTTAATGATTAATATAGCGTTTATCTCATTACCTGCTCTCTTCATTTCTTCTTCACTTTAATATTCACGATTTCCCCTAGAGTGACTTCCTTCATTGATTCTTTAGCCATGAACGGGCCTATATCTTCTTCAGTTATTGGAACCAGCAATTTTACTTTAAGTACATCCTCAAGCCTCCTAGCTAGATCTATAGGTGGGACTAACTTACCTGCTTCTATCCTCTTTATGGTATTCTCACTCTCTTTGACCAGCATCGCTAACGTTTTGGTACTCCACCCTAATCTCTCTCTAGCCTTCCTTATTCTCACGGCATAGTCATCAATAACCTCAAACTGGGCATACATTATTTCCTTCCTTACGGGCTTTATCCTCTTAGTTACGGGCTTAGCAGTTTGTTTAGGTTTTGTGGGGGTTCTAGTTCTTACATCACTAACCTTTCTCTCCCTCATCACTTTACTATAGCATGATGGGCATAGAGTGAGGGGTACACCATCAACTAGAGCTTTCTTAGCTAGTGAAGCGTCTATAGCCATACCGCACATCTCGCAGTAAAGCACTTTACGCCTATTAACCAAGCTTCCCCCTCTAGAATTACGTTATACCTAATTAACTATATAAAACTACATGGAAAATGTTCCTCACTTAAATCATGGGTAGTTTTAAGCTAGGTAAAAGATTAGGCTAAACCTATATAGGTAATCTAAGACATGAGTTCTTAGACGGTGAACTCTGTGTCAACTACATCATCGCATGAAGAGCATGAAGGGTATTTCGTGGATTTGGATTATGTTAGGAGGTTAGAGAGTAAGATAAGGGAGCTGGAGGCTGAAATAACTGTACTTCAGAGGGAGGTTGACTTCTATAAGAATGAGATAGATAAGCTACTTTCACCGCCCCTTATTGAGGCAGTAGTTCTTGAGGTATTAGATGATGATAGGGCTATTGTCAAGAGCACAACAGGGCCTAATCTCATAGTCCATATTTCAGGGTTAGTTGATAGGTCTAAAGTAAGGCCGGGGGTTTATGTCGCATTAAATCAGAGGGGTTCAGCCATTGTTGAGGTCCTACCGCATAGGGAGGATCCTATGGTTAGGGCTATGGAGGTCACTGAAAGACCTAACGTCAGATACTCAGATATTGGTGGGCTTAGTAGTCAGATACAGGAATTAAGGGAGGTTATTGAGCTACCGTTAAGGTTCCCTGAGAGGTTTAGGGAGTTAGGTATTGAGCCACCTAAGGGTGTATTGCTCTATGGACCCCCGGGCTGCGGTAAGACGTTGCTGGCTAAGGCGGTTGCTGGTGAGAGTAATGCTACTTTTATAAGGCTTGTAGCTTCAGAACTTGCTCAGAAGTTTATTGGTGAGGGAGCTAGGTTAGTTAGGGAGGTATTTAGATTAGCTAGGAGGAAGGCCCCAGCAATAGTGCTTATTGACGAGATTGATGCTATAGCGGCTAAGAGGCTTGATGTGGGTACCAGTGGTGAGAGGGAGATTCATAGAACATTAACTCAGTTACTCGCTGAGCTAGACGGTTTTGACCCCTTAGATAAGGTTAAGGTAATAGCAACAACAAATAGAATAGACGTTCTAGACCCAGCTATATTGAGGCCGGGACGTTTTGATAGGCTTATAGAGGTACCCTTACCTAATGAGGAAGGTAGGTATGAGATATTCAAGATACATACACGTAAAATGAAGTTGGATAAAAACGTTGACCTTAGGTATTTAGCTAAAATAACTGAGGGAGCCACGGGGGCGGATATAAAGGCCATATGCACTGAGGCAGGCTATAACGCTTTAAGGGCTAATAGGTTAAGAGTCACTCAGAAAGATTTCATTAACGCGATCAATAAAGTATTAAAAGGTAGATACAGACCCTACGCTAACCTCTACGGGCTCCCATATGGTAAGAAGGGAAGTGGAATGATGTGATGGGGCTTGATAATACGTAGACCGACACTGCTTGAGTTAAGAATGCTTAGAGCCATAGCCAATTACCAATTTAGGACCAACATAGGTAATGAATTGATACCTAGTGACGTATATGTGAAGGTTTCAAAAAGTACTGGTAAAATACGTGAGGTATTGACTAACAATAGAGGACTGCTCTTGGTTCTTAGAGCATCAGATTACATGTTTAACCTAACTAAGTTAAGCGCTATTAGGCTACATAAGTTACTTAAGCCCCCAAAGAATAGGGTTATCGTAGTGAATGAGGTTAGTGAGTTCATAAGAGAGGGCAGAAACGTTTTCGCTAGACATGTCATAGCTATAGATGAGGACTTAAGAGCTAACGATGAGGTAATAGTTGTTAATGAGGACGATGAATTATTAGGCTATGGTAGGCTTAAGTTATCACCACTTGAAACTATGTTTTTTACACGTGGATTAGCCGTATTAGTACGTGGTGGTGTTAAGAATGGTAATGGTTAAGATCTTAGTTAAGGGGGAATTTAGGGATTCATTAAAAGGAAGAGAATGGGTAACCATAACAGGGTTTCCAGGATTTGGATTTACAGGCTACATAACATGTAGGTATATAGCTGTTAAATTAGGTGCTATCAAGATAGGTAACATAATAGCTACAGGAATGCCTGACTTTACGTTCATAGATGATTATGGTCTCGCATCACCTCACGAAATACTAGCCGACTTTAAGAATGGGATAATCATAGTGATTAACCATATAAACCCTAAAACCATGTATAGGGCTAAATTCTCGATAAAGTTAGCCGAGTGGTTTAAGAGTATCGGTGTTAAGGAGGTTTTCCTCATAGGTGGTTTAGATATAAGGTTTAAGGAAGGTAAAGGGGAGTTAATGTGGTTAACTACAAGTACTTGTAAAAGGAGGCTTAAAGAGCCTAGGATGGAGAAAGGGCTTTACATAGTCGGTCCATTAGCCTCACTGATAACCGTGTTTGAAAGTGAGGGTATTCCAGCACTTATATTGCTACCGTTCGTTGAGCCTTCAAGACCTGAGCCTAGGGCTGCGGCTATTGCTATACGTAAAATAAATGAATTATTAAACCTAAATATACCTGTAAGCGAGTTACTCGAACATGCTAAGGTCATAGAAGAGACTGAGAGTAAGTTAAGGGAGTTAGAAAGGAAGCTACAGACTGAGGAGCGTGGAATGAGGACATATATATGAGTTAAGGTCCTTGGTACATCAATATTTAAGTTACGTAATAAATATTTTTTAGTTCTTTAATCATTAAAGCGTAAGGGGTATTAGTAATGGTGAAACTACCCCCGAATATTGATAAGCTACTTGGTTTCTCATTAATAGTAATCGGGTGCGTACTAGCTGTACTTGTATTCTACTATGCAATTAATGAGTACTTAGCATTCCCTGGAATAGAGCTTCAAGGTCTAGATATAATAGATATTGTTAGAAGAAGCGCAGGTGTTCTTTTAGGTTTACTTATTAAGATAACCTTCTTGAGTATGGGTTTAGCTACAGCCGCTGTCGTACTGAAATATGGGGTTAGGATGATCAAGGAAGAGAAAGTTAGTGAGAAGAAGGAGAAGACTTAATTAATGGGTGCGAGATAAGTGCTTAGAGTTATAGTTTTCCTAGTTGGACTATCAATACTTCTGATAGTTACGTATCCATTAATAATCTTCGTTTACGACTCCATGAACGGCAACTTCTTTAGTATTCGTTACTCAATAAGTCATGTAAACCGGACACACATAGTATTTAGGGTTAACCTAACTTACCTAAATAGTGCGGAGATTCATGATTTTAATATAACCGTAGAGATACTTAGTGAAGAAAATAAAAGTATAGCACGTAGTTGCGTAACTAAATCTGTATTGAAACTTAATGAGAGCCTCATACTAGAGTTAACTATACCATTAGAGAACGCTATAAAGGCTAAGTACGTAGCACTAACCCTTAAAGGCGTTATTGGCGGCATATATCCAATATCTGTAAAGGTTAAGGAAGAATTTAGAGGTGTTAAATTATGGAAGGTAATGAAGTACTAATGATTCTGAAGAAGATAGTGAAGGGAATTATTCACGGCTTATTCATGTGGCTAATTTACGTGTTGACTATCCCATTTATAGTAAATTCATTAACAACAGCCGAGATCTTTACTGTGCCAACGTTCTTTGAGTTAAAGTGGTTTCTAATAATGTTATTCTTCATAATTATCTTTGCTGTGGCTTCCGCACTTAAACATAGACCTTATGGGGTGCTACTAAATGTATTCGGTAACCTACTAGCATTCCTAGTATTGGTGAAGTTACTAGAGGGTGGTTTGGTGACAATTAGTGTACCCGTAGGGGAAGGTATTGAAGTATACGTATTTATGGATTTAAGGATTGTTTTGTATACAATATTCATAGTTATTACTATACCT
The DNA here is from genome assembly GCA_964519505.1 of uncultured Desulfurococcales archaeon. Lineage (GTDB taxonomy): Archaea > Thermoproteota > Thermoprotei_A > Sulfolobales > CAZFJX01 > CAZFJX01. The sequence goes on along the minus strand of CAZFJX010000017.1, from coordinate 15,234 downwards.
TCAATAATGATTTCCGTTTACGAAAGCTTAAAGGAAATTGATGAACATATTTAAGATCAGTGGGAGGAAGAGCGATCATCAATCATTACGACCGAAATTTCATCATCTAGGAAAACTCACTTAATACCTATTTTATACATTTTCTCAGGGTTCGTTAGTCCAGCTATGGCCATCGCTAACTTAGAATCACCTAATCTCTCTGATAGTTCCTTAAATAATTGTTGCTGAGCATTAAATAGCAGATTAGATGTTATCCTACATAGAGAATCAACCACGTCTACTGGGTAAGGTACACCATTAACCCCGGTTGTCATTGAAAGGTAAGAGACTATATCATCAAGCATTAATATACTTGACACGTACACCTCAGCCTTAGTAGCTAGCGTGAAATATGATGGTGTTATACCCTTATATAGTACTAAGTTTATTGAATCTACATGGTCTACATACCTTATTGAAGCTCTTAGCCAGGACGCTTTTTCGTTAAGTGTTCTTCTTAATGATGCAGGTATATCTATACTTTCATCCTTAACGAGCCTTAAGAGATCATCATAAAGGTCTGCATAACTACCAAGAACTATATACTCTCCGTTACTTAATACGTAGCTAGCTAGGACCTTATCATTTAACCTAATGTTGGGTTTTCTTAAGATTATGGCTAAGTCAGAACCGTATGCCCTTTTTAATATACCAACTAATGCCGTGTCTGTCTTATCAGCTAATCTAAGCATCTTACTCGTTAACTCAATTAACCTACCATAAAGCTTTATCCTTAAGCTGACACTTTCCTTACTTCTCTTAATAAATCCTGGAGGTACTCTTGGAAATAATTCCCCATCAAGTATTATCAGGTCAAAAAAAGCCTTATGTTCTAATTTCTTCTCAAGTAACTCAATAATAAATTTCCTCTCAATAATCTTTGATAATGGGGTTGCGATACCTTCACTTTCTTGAATAAATTTCACATAACCTTTAGCATCACTTCTAGGTATGCATGCAGCACTGCAATTCCCGTAAAGAACATGACCTCTAACTATCAGTACTAACTTGCCTCCAGTAAGTTCTAATGGCGGTGTTGTGAAACTTGTATCAACAGCTACTGAACATAGGTTCTTCAACCTAGGGTTTAATGAAACTTTCCTTATGCGTTCGTTACCTATTAAATCTCTTAAAGACTTCTTATCTCGTTCCCTTAATGACGACTCAACTAACTTAGCGATTCTCGTGGCTTCCTGCTCTATACATTCGGTAACAACCCTAACGACGTGAGCCTCAGTAAATTCCTCAATACTCTCAATAGACTCGCTCACTAGATTTTCACCTCCTTAACCTTAATAAGTATGGGTATTTTTAGTGGGTTCATTAAGCCAGCAACAAAGAATTCCCTCTTACCTAGTATGGCTAATGAAGCTTCACTTATACCAGCAAGGTCCATGTATCCTCTTAATTCATTAAAATCTGTTGGTGTCTGTAGCTTACTAAAGAATAACGTGTTTAAGTTATTCCTAACCTCAGGATCTATATCCATAATTCTTTGAGTAGCTAGTATTAGTCCTAAACCCCACTTCCTTCCCTCACGTACTGTACGTGCTATGGCTTTCAATGACTCACCACAGTACCTACATGCGTAATTATGCGCCTCATCAATAACTACAACAGTTTTTACTGCCTTACCTTCAGATTCGATGGATTTCCATAACTCATTAAGTACTGAGGTTATAATGAACTTCTTAACTAGATGGTCCTCACCACTCAAATCAACTACGCATAGTTTGTCCTTAAAGGCTTTAAGAACTATGTTCCTCGGATGAATATTTCTACCGCTTAGTGATTCGAAAAGCGGTGTACCAGCCTTAATACTTACTGCCACCTGTAGCTTTACCTTTGTGCTTCCTCTGGCATTTAATTCTTTAGTAACTTTACTTAAGATATCCTTAAAGACATGAATATTCCATTTAATGGGGTACTTAGCCATGTAATCATAGAGTTTGTCAAAGTCTATCCTTAATTTCATCAATGACTCCACATTGAAATTACCCAATCTCCGTGGCTGCGTTCTAGTACTTACTAATGTGGTTCTAGCCCCTGTTCCTGCTGTACTTTCGAAGTCTACTACGTCACTTATTACATTCTCACTTAATGATGCTAAATAGTTCAGTATGTATATTATAGCTGATAGCAGTAAATACCCTTCTCTATCGTCGTACCCGCATCGAGAACTGATTAAGCTAGCTATTAATGTAGGTTCTAGTACTACGTCTCTAGCTTTAATGACGTACTTGACTTCGTAGAAAGGTACGTAATCCATACCTGTATGATCAAAGACTATCACTGAATAATCGGTCCTGCTTAAGATCTCATCTATAAGTACCTTAACTAATCGCGACTTCCCACTACCCGTCGTCCCAACTACAGCTATATGATAGGGGAGTGCATCACTACGTAATGGTATCTCAATACCGCTATACTTATGGGTACCGACCATAATGCTTTCAGCTAGACCTAAGTTTAACGTAAGATCTTTAGGAGATTCAATAACGAATACCTTAGATCCCGGATTAGGGGGTAATTGAGGCTCACTAAGTTCTCCTAAGGGACTTAATACACCTATTATGAAAACTGAAGCACGTGAATATGGTAGGATTCCACTCTCAACAAGATTAGGGTTATCTACAAAGCTAGTTCTTCTCCATGACGTAAGAAATGGTTCTAGACGCTGTACCTCCCTTAAAACCCCTAAGTACTTGATACCTCTACTACCATCGTCTATAACAACTAGCTGCTCCTCCTTTGCTAGTTGCTCCACTTCTTCATTAACTATTAATGGGGCTTTCGAAGTTGTCGCCCCGCTCCCAACTATACCTATAAGCCTCACTTAGCATCCCTTAATGAGTAGTAACTTTAAAAAGTTTTATAAGTATCTACGCTTAATTGAGTTTCTCTACCTTGATCCCAATACCTAACTCCCTAGCTGTAGAGACTAATTTATTAATGATGATATCATTGAACCAATTAACTGATTCATCGGCAATCACTATTACCTTAGTTATTATGTGTCTGCGCTTCTCTAGGAATGCTTTAATGGTGTTAAGTAAGTCATCAATAACTTCCTTACTAACGTTTAACGGCATCTCGAACTGTGATGATGGGTATGTCTCAGCTAACTCAATAGGTACCAAACCTAAGAAAGGTATGATGAAAAACACGTTACCGGACTCTAAGCTAGGTCTTTTCTCTAGGAGTTTCATGAAGGTCTCCGCTTTATTGAAAGGCTTTAGTAGGGGGTTGGCAGGTATTAGGACTACGTCGCTACCTTCCTTATACAGCTTAAAGCCAGTTACCACATAGCTTTTTAACCTGGTTAGTTCAGGTCTTCTTAATGACGTTGAGTCGTAGAGGAATAATGCCCTTATATTGCCTCTAGTTCTAGGGTCTAGTTTCTCTAGGAACTCTACATATTTTAGGAGCTCATTAAATGCTCTACGCGCTGATGGGTGTGATCTTGAGCGCTCCTCTAGGTATTCCCATAACCTACCCTCCTTAATCGCTTGCTTTACCCTACGTATCTCTAATTGGAGCATGTAGAGGTTATGCTTAGCTATCAACTTTACACGTTCGTCTTTACTTAACTCTTTAAGCTCTTCAACACCATACTTGGAACATACGGGGCAGTTACACGGTAAATAACTTAACTCGCTTAACTTAACGGTACCTGAGTAAGTCATTACCCTCTCATCACGTGCGTAAAGTACGTATGAAGCTGAATCAAAAGTATCGACACCTAAGGCCACAGCGAAAGGTATTATTAATGGATGCCCAGCACCAAATAAGTGTAACGGCTTATCCAAGGGTAAATACTTCTTAGCAACGAATACCATCTCAACTATTTTCTCAAACCTATACTGCTCAAGGAGAGTTACTGGGCTACCAACAGCATACATGGAGTATTCGCTAAATTTGGATGCTTCCTTGGCACTATACTCAACTAAATCTATATGAATACCTCCTTGAACAGGTAAAACCCAAAGTACCTCACTATCCTTAACATACCTTAATACCTCCATAGCCCTTCTTAATGTTTCCTCAACACTAAACTTAGCCTCATCATAACTTACCTCATACGTAGTTGGTATGTCTAATATGACCCCTATATCAGACCCTATTTCGATTTGGTACTTAACTATGTCTTCAGGACTTACATCTATAGATCCATAACGCATCAATTGATAAGCGCCTGAATCAGTCATGACAACGCCATTAAACCTTAAGAACTTATGGACACCTACCTTAGATACTTCCCTACCGTAATTTCTGTACAGTATGTATGCATTCGTGATTATGGCGTTAAAACCCATATTAGCGATCTCTGAGAGAGGAAGATCTCTTTCTTGTCTTACGGGATTGATTACAGGGAGAAAAATAGGTGTTTCTACCTTGCCATGCTTAGTCTCTAATACCCCTATACGCCCAGCTAAGTCCTTATCGCGTATCTCAAAGCTCAATTACCTAATCCCTTTCTGCTTATGCTCTAAGTACTCCTGCAATACACTATATATCTTATTAGCTAATGGTCCAGCACCCTCAACACCGCTCTCAGTAACCTTATATTTTTCATAAACAATAACAGCATTAGCTTCAGGAACTATCTTAACAGCACCGCCAGGTAGATTCAACTTCCTCTGTAATACGTCAGCGAACTCCTTAGGGTCAAATAGTGGTGGTGACTTAAGTATTATCTCCGAGATTCTAGCACCGTTTATGAATATCCTATGGTAAACATTGCCTTGGGGGTCAATAGCGTCACCTAAAAGCACATGAAAACCTGAATGTTCTGAACCTATGTCAAAACCTATTAAGGTGCCTTCATATCTTTGTCCATCAACTAACTTAACAGCAACATTTTTCTCTAGAAAGTTTGATAGCTCAGTCATGAACTTCTTTAACGCATCCCTAGGTGTTAAGGACATTCTTACCGACCTTTTAAAATATTTATTTACTCAATTAAAAGCTATCTACACGCTTATTGATAATGCCCCATGATATCTTAAAAACCTTAGTTAAGAACAACTATTAGGTGTCTTAATGGGTGGAAAGAGCGTGATTAGTGAGGGCATAATAAACTTCGTAGGTAAAATAACTAATATAAGCAGGTCAGTCATACCTAATGTAAGTATTATAGAAATTTCTGGACCTAACATAAGCATGAAGATGGATTTAGTAAAGGATTTATGGAGGGTTAAAGTAGGAGATAAGGTTGAGGTTCTAATCACTAGGGAAAAACCATCCTTTGAAAAAGGTAAGGACTTTGTGGCGCATGGGCACATAGTCACTAAAAGAAAAGAGAGTGATGTATATAAATTACTCATATCGCTATGGGGCTTCTTAGTTATCTTAATCTCTAAAGATAAAAGCTTACACGATACTTTTGGCTATGTTGATAAAGTTTACGTTAAGATGAGAAAAGTTTGATTGGCTTAGAGCATAACCTTTCACTTTAAATACTTACTTAATTTTAGGGTGGTGGATTGCGCTTTAAAATAATGGGGTCGTGTAGTAAGGGTAACGACTACTTAGTAAAGTGTTTAGAGTTAAAGAGTAAGAAGGAGGTTAGTTCTTTAGAACGTCTAAAGGACTTTATAAACTTCATTAGATTACTGTCAAATGATGAATATAGAGTGTATATGGTTGTGAGCTTAGATAGCCAGTCAAGCAGTGTGGTATTTGCAATTAGTAAATTGAGAGGTTCTGATAATCACGAAAAACTCAAATATATGGTTGAATCCATGCAAAAAGCCCTTGATGACGTTAGTAATGGTGCATTAGTTCTAAAGGATATTGGGTGTAATAAAGTATTTTTTCTTAAATAAGTCAAGAACTAATTTATTAAGTGATGATGACTGCATCTTAGATCCTGTAATCAACATACTTACCCAGAATGTCAGTATGTTGGGTGATAAAGGCAAGTTTGGTGATATTTATCTAGGTAGATGTTTAAGGACTAGAAGTAGGGTATTTTTAAGGAGTATAGATCTATTTAGACACATAGGGATATTTGGAACTACAGGCTCAGGAAAAACAACAACAACTGCCGTAATAATTAAGCAATTAATCAATAGATTCAACATACTAGTGCTAGATTGGCATGGTGAATACGCTGACCTACTAAGTACGGACAATGTTTTAACTGTGGGGGGTGTAAATCCCTTCAAGTTAAGTATTGATCCTTCAACATTAGATTTAGAGTTCGTCGAGATTTTTGAGGAAGTATTTGACTTAACACCAACACAGTCATACATAGTTATGAGAGCCTTAAAGGAATCTAAAGTAAGTTCCATACCGCAGCTTCTTGACGTTATTGAGTCTATGGAGCATAGTGCTAGATGGTTTTATGATAGTAAGTTATCACTGGTTAGGAAATTATCGCTACTTGATGACCCGCTATTTAAGAGCTTGTTTAAGAAGGAGTTTATTGACCTAAGGGATTACTTAAAAATGAGGAAACTGGCTATTATCGATCTATCTACATTAGGGAGTATTTCGTTAAGGAGGCTCACATCATTGCTCACGATAAAGTATATAGAGAAAAACGTAAGTAGTTGCTCGCTAACGCCTCTGGTTATAGTTGTTGATGAAGCACATAACATATTTACTAACGAATCCAATACTAACTTAATCGCTAGATTATTTGGGGAGATAAGGAAGAAGGGTGTGGGCATCATAGCCGTAACTCAATCACCATCACTTGTTTCTCAACACATGATTAGGAACACAAATACTAAGATAATTCACAGCATAAAGTCTTGGAAGGACTCTGAGATCATTGGTGACTCAATAGGCTTAGACAGTGAGTGGAGAAGGAGACTTGCTTATCTAGATGTAGGTGAGGCTCTAATATCAGCACCCAACTACAGTAGCGTTAAGTACGTAAAAATAGACATGAATGTCCTAAGAGCCTAGGTCTAGCCTAGCTATTAACTCAACAACCTTAGGGTCACTAAACCAGTCTATGTATAAAGGCTTACAAGACGTACTTAACATCTCAATAATGATGTCTACGACCTCTTTAACGGACTTACCAGTTACGTCTATTTCACAAACCTTTTCTTCAGGGTGGGACTCTAACGCATTAATCAGGCATACACCAAGAGCCTCAGCCTCCAGGTTCTCCTTCACTTTCTTCTTAGGCCAACCTCTCTTCTTCAATCTCTTGATTAGCCTCAGCGGATTCATCCTTAAGACGAAGATTTTTATTATTAAGTCATCATCTATAATTTCCCCATAGTGCGAGTCTATGATCACTAATTCGTGTTGTCTTGATAATTCACGTACGTACTCCTTGACCTTCTCTTCATTAATTATGTATGATAATGTTTCCTCATCATAGCTTAAGTATAATCCTTTATCTATTACTACCTTACTTAACTCTACGTGATGCCCATTAAGAGCTTTAGCTAGAGCCTTAGCTACCGCCGACTTACCTACACCGGGTACTCCGGATATGACAATGATGTTAGGCTTTACCATATTTAATACCGAACCTATACTTTACGTACCTATCTTCGGGAGAAAACCTTGGTGGATGAGCAACTTTTGTCTGAGAACCACATTTAGGGCATTTATCCATTAGGGTGTAAGTACCGCATTTAGGGCATTTCCTGATTAAGAAATTCATTTGAATCACTTAACCCTTTGGTAAGCAAACTCAACATTTAATTTCTTAGCTAACCTTTCGGCTCTCTTAAGTAGTGAATTAGATAATGCCTCAGCTTTCTTAAAGTTCGTGGAGACTACCTCAAGTATATATCGTGGTGGGCCTGCAGTATATATACGTACTTTAACCTCCTTATCTTCCTCCTTAGGATAAAGCTCACAAAGAAGTTTCTTAACTCTATGAACACCATCACCACTTAAAGACCTTACACTGAGTACGTACTGAATCTTTAACTTCTTGACCTCGATATGCTTCTTTAGCTCATTAAGTAACGGCTCTATCCACTCATTAGGAACTCCAGCTTTCCTAAGTACTTCAGCACCCTTGATAGTAGCTTCTTCAAACCCCTTATAGATCTCGCCATAAACATCTTCTAATTTCCAACCAACCTCACTATATGCGTCATCAATGGTTTTACCTATCTTCTTAGCCACTATCTCAAGAATCTTATCAGCCTTCTGAGCGCGTTTCCACTCAAGTATCTTCCTACGTCTCTCGCCTTCAGAAACTCTCTTAAGAGATACATCAACATGCCCTTTTCTTCTATCTACCCTTATGACCTTAACAACAACCTTCTGGCCCTCTTTAACTATATCACGTATATTCCTAACCCACTTACTTGATAGCTCGCTCCAAGGTAAAAATGCAGGCATGTTGTTATACTCATCAAGCTTTAAGTAGGCACCATATTCGAATACTTTATCTACAGTACCAATAACCAACCAGCCAACCTCAGGTAGTTTCTCCCTTCTTCTTACCAAATAAACACCTCATTAACCTAAAATCCTAATTATCTCCCCTAAGATCTTAGCCTTACCACCTGTGGGCACTACTAATACCGTACCACACACTAAGCAACGTGCTGGAAATGTTGCGTGATCGAATACTACCTGCTCATGACCACATGAAGGGCATCGAACTAATACGAACTTACTCTTAGGAACAGGTATGAGAACCTTCCTTTTCTTCATCCTCTTATCACCTCAACTAACTCAGCCTTCTTCAACCTAATACCCTCCAGATGGTATATGTAACCACACTCCCTACACTTAAGCTTCAAGACTACCTTCTTAGTTACCTTAGCAAACCTCTTTTGCTCAGGCTTACGCTTACTGCCGTAACCCTCTTGTTTTCTCCTATACCTACGTTCACCTTCAGCTAAACTCCTCCTTTTACCATGCTTATAGATAGTGACAGAATGTTCAGTATGTCTACCACAACGAGGGCAGTACTTCCTCACTACTTTAGGTATCTTCATCTTTATCAACCCTTAACTACTCTTCAGATATACCTTTTTAGCTTTTTACTAAACTACTAATTAAGCTTTTTAGCTCTAAGTCAAGTATTTCACATAACCCTAAATACTCAAGAAGAATGGCTCTACTTAGCTCAACCATAGTGACTGTGCCCTCTCTAAAAAACCCTGCATCAGTCCTAAACTCCTTAACGACCTTTATAGGAACTCTTCCTTCATTATCGATGAAACCACTTAAGGTTAGCTTATAGTACCTATCTATAAAGTTAATTATTAAGTTAAGGAATTCTTTATCAAAACTTTCTTTAGTGGTGCCGTAGTTAAGGAATTTAACAACTCTTAAAGTCATTAATTCAGCAACAACTTTATCTAGCAAGTCCATATAGCTATTACATACAGCATAAACCCCCGCCCTAGCACACCACTTAATCACATCCTGGGTATATTTAATTAGGTCATTAACATCAGCCCTTGAGATTCCTAATGCTTCTTTAGAAATTAATTCTTTAAATACTAAATCGTATAGGTCCATGATTTACTACCTTGATTAACTAATATCTAATATGAATGCAAGACCTTTAAGTGCTAAGTACATAGCCACGCTGCCAGGCAGTACTAATTTCTCACCCTCAACCCCTTTGATATCTATATCTATAACTCTTATTTGAGGAAAACTGAATGGGATGTATACTTTCATTAAGTAGTTATGAAACGGCGATAGCGCATGATCTAAAATGAAGTCACTTAACTTATCTATATCTATATTTACGACCTTAAATCCTGCTTTACCGTTAATACTGTTCGGTAAACGTATGAGCCTTTTTATATCTATAGTTACTTTCTCGTCTATAGCTATACCCAACCCATGAATTAATTCACTATAATCCAGCGGCGGGTATTCAGGTTTTCTCGTTAAAGGTTTAACCCCTCTAATAAAGTCTACTAATTCACCCTCAATGATACCTAAATTAAGTATTTCTTTAGCTACACGTCTCCTCCAGCCACCATCGATTATTCTAGGGGGTACCTCAATTACGGTCTTCTTCCTACCTTTACCTTTCCTCCTTATACTTAAGTTAAGAATGTATACATCGATACCTACACCCTTTATATAATCCACTATTTCCCTTCTCTCACTAGAGTCTAACTTAAGCCATTTACCTTTACATTCAACATGGACGTGAAACCCTCTATGACCTGAGAAATATACTTTAACCCTATCCTTAGAGAAACCAAAGTCATTTACCAATACGTCAATGAGGTTAATTAAGTGCTCCTTAGCCTTCTCTAGACACTCGATAGTTATATGGGTAATCCCTACATAATCACCCTCACATTCTCTACACATACCTAACTCATCATAATCAAGACACCTCCCTAAACATACATTAATGGATGAGCCCTCACAACCCGGTACGTGATCAGCATCTATATCAAATATTAGGTCAGCACCTAACCATACCTTAGAATCCATATCCTCAGCTGCGGGGTCCTCATATATAGCGCTAGAGAAGTAAGCGTGTTTAGGTACTATCTTAACCATATAGTCCCTTAACTCATCAGTGCTTCTAAATGCCTTATGCCTTATGTAGGTCTCAGAATCGAATGTTTGAAAGGCGAATTCACGCATTATGAAGTTACTTGGTAGATTAAGCTCGATACCTTTATAGTGCTCCCTAAATAACTGCTTAATTAACTGTTTGTTTCGCTTACTCAGTTCTTGGTGCGACATAAACCTCCATCCTAGCCCCTTGAGCTAACTCAAAGACCATATGGCATGGCATAGCGGTAGAGAACTCTATGAGGACTGTCTCAGCTACCCTACCGACCTGCTTTAAATTACTGAAATATTCCATACCATATGATGCCTCACCAGGCTCCTCAACAATAACCTCAGTTAAAGTACCTGACTCAATGTCTAAATCTATTTCAGCCTCACCTAAGTCACTAATGCTCATTATTATCAACTTATCCTCAGTACCCTTTAGCTTAATCATATCCCCTAAATCCTCTATGCTATTTATTACGTCATAGTACGTAGGTCCTAACATCCTAAACCTATTCTTCAGCTCTAAACCACTCAATTCAGGTACTTCCTCCATCTCAAGAGTTAGTAAGGGAAGCGTGAATATTCTCTCAACCCCCTTAGTAATTAAGGCTACATTAAGTTTATTTCTCTCCATACCTAGCGATATTTTATCATCCTTTGAAGCAGTCCTTAAAATCTTAGCTAGGTCCTCAACATTGAACGGTACATCTACAGATTCCTTACCATCTAAGTCAAACTCCTCGAAGGACTCTCTTGGTATTATGAAGTCAAGTAATATAACTTTAGACGGGTCAAGGGCTTTAAACCTAAAGCCGTCTTCAGTAACTTTAGCCACACCAGTCTCTATAAACTTACTAATGCTTCTAATCACGTAACGCCACGTTTTAGCATCCGCGAAAGTTATCTTCATAACAATCCCCTATCAAAAATATCCATAACGTACTTAAAACGGTAACGTATCTTAAAGAATGCTTTTAAGTTACTGAATCTATTAGTAAGTAGTGCTTTAAGTAATTCATAGAAATAGAATTTAAGCAGGTAGGTTAGGGTGATGTGTGCTTATAAGGTGGTAGCATGGGTGCTGTCGCTGAGGTAGCAACGGTAGAGAAGTTTAAGGCGATTAGCCCAGCAGAGTTTTTCTTCCGTAATAAAGAGATTGCTGGGTTCCAAAACCCTGCTAGAGCACTATATCAGACCATACGTGAACTCGTAGAAAACGCTCTTGATGCTACAGACGCTCATGGAATATTACCAAACGTTAAGGTAATGATTGATCAGGACCCATCAAGACCTATGTTCTACACTATAACTGTAGAGGATAATGGTATAGGTATACCACCGCAATACGTACCTAGAGCTTTCGGTCAATTACTATTCAGCTCTAAGTACGTACTAAGACAAACTAGAGGTACTTTCGGACTAGGAGCAAAGATGGCAGTGCTTTATGGACAGATAACTACGGGTAAACCTGTTGAGGTAGTTTCATCGACTATAAATTCAAATAGGATATACATATTTAGGATACTAATAGATGTTAAGACCAATAAGCCAATAATTCTCCATCAAGAATCCGTGAGGAAGAATAATGGGTGGCATGGTACAATAGTCAAGGTCACTATAGAAGGTGATTGGAGTAGGGCTAAGTCAAGGATATATGAGTACATAAGGAGAACGGCCATAATAGCTCCTTATGCTGAGATATTGTTTAAGGATCCTGAAGGTAATTACCTCATATTTAAGAGATCTATAACTATGTTGCCTAAACCACCTAGGGTGACCAAGTATCATCCCCACGGCATTGACTTAGAGGTGCTTAAATCTCTGGTTCAAGAAACTAAAGCCACAACATTACTTGAGTTCTTAAAGACTGAGTTCAGTAGTGTTGGTGAGGCAACCGCCAAGGCTTTTCTTAAGTTCGCTAATTTGCCACTGGATAAGGATCCTAAGCATCTCACTAGGCAGGAGATAGAGTATTTAGCACGTATGTTAAGGGAATTTAAGTTTAAGAACCCTAAAGGAACGCATTTATCACCCTTAGGTAAGGAGATAATTATTGCAGGCCTTAAATCGATACTGAAACCTGAATTTGTCACGGCTATAAGTAGGAGGCCAAGTGCTTATCAAGGGCATGCATTCATAGTTGAAGTAGGTATCGCTTATGGTGGCGCCATACCTTACTCAGAATCACCTATTTTACTTAGGTTCGCTAATAAAATACCGTTATTATACGACGAGAAATCCGATGTTTCATGGAAAGTACTTACTGAAAGAATTAACTGGAGTGCTTATGGGATAAGCTTCCCAGCACCACTCGCTGTTTTGGTGCATATATGCAGTACTAAGATACCTTATAAAGGTGCCGGAAAGGAAAGCATTGCTGAAGTACCTCAGATAGAGAGTGAAGTAGAGTTAGCTGTACGTGAAGCTGCTAGAGAATTAAGGAGTTACATAATTAAGAAGCGCAAGGAGGAGGAACTAGCTAGGAAGGCTGTCAATATAGCTAAGTACATTCCTGATGTTGCAAGGAGCCTGACTAAGTTAGCATTTGATCTTAAGGTAGGTAAGAGCTTAATCGATTATGAACTACTAACGCAGGCGTTGCTTAAGGGGCTTAATAGGAGGCTTAAGGACTACATAATAAAGAGTCTGGATGAAGTGGTGGTCTCTATAGAGTGAGGTGGTTATGGTGAGTGGGGTTAGTTCAGAAATAGATGTTAAGGCACGTTTAAGGGCTGCTGAAATACTTAGAGAGAGATTTAAGACGTTAATAAATCAGATATTGAAGGGTGAGAACCCAACATTAATCATACCTAAGAGGACTTTGAGCAATACTATATACGATGAGAAAAGGAAGTTACTCCTTTTAGGTAGCGATACTTTAGAGAGGAGCTTCTATGACGTTAGGGAAGCTAAAAAGTTCATGCAGACCGTCCTTATGGCTAGTCTGATATATGAAGCGTTAATTAATAATGAGTACCCAACGATCCGTGACCTCTACTACAGAGGGAAGCATAGCATTAGGTTTAGGGACTTTAAAGGTAGAATTAAGGAGGAAAATACTTGGGATGAGCAGAGGGAGTCTGATTCCGTTATCAGGGATATTGAAGTATTCACTAACCTCCTTAGGGAGGAGATGCTAATACTAAGCAAGGAGAAGGGTAAGGTCGTTGGTAACATGAGAATTAGGAGCGGTGATGACATCATAGACCTAAGTAAGATGGGCCATGGAGCTTACGCCATAGAACCAACACCAGATCTAATCGAGTTTATTGACGTCGATGCCGAATTCGTCTTGGTTGTTGAGAAAGACGCCGTATTCCAGCAGCTACATAGAGCTGGTTTTTGGAGGAAGTATAAGGCTATATTAATCACTAGCGCTGGCCAACCAGATAGGGCTACCAGAAGATTTGTTAGAAGACTTAACGATGAGCTTAAGTTACCCATATACATACTAACTGATGCTGACCCCTATGGGTGGTACATATATAGCGTCTTTAGGATAGGCTCGATAACTCTATCTTACGAAAGTGAGAGATTAGCGACGCCTGAAGCTAAGTTCTTGGGCGTATCTATGGTTGACATATATGGGCATAAGAAGTTGCGTAAGAAGCCCTACTTGAATGAGGCTGAGCGTAGGAATTACGTAATTAAGGCTAAACCAACAGACATTAAGAGGGCTAAGGAGTTAATGAGTTATAAGTGGTTTCAGACACCTAGGTGGAGGATAGAGCTTGAGATATTCTTAAGTAAGAAATCTAAGCTTGAGATTGAGGCATTGACCTCTAAAGGACTTAAGTTCCTTATGGATACATACATACCTGGGAAGATTCAGACCAAGGACTGGATTGGCTAACACCTATTAATAAAGGCTTTAAGAAATGTATTTATTAGGTGTTAAATATGTACTCACTTAACTTAAGGGGCATCTTATTAAATATTAATAAGTACATTGATCAAACGCTTCTTAAATACAACGTTACTGAGAAAGACTATGTAGAGTTCGTTAATAGATCCGCGCCATATAACTTTAGGTCTCTTGTGGTGCCTTCCACTTACGTTAAGTTAGTTTCATCAATAAGTACCTTACCTGTAGCTGGTGTTGCTGGATTTCCGTATGGATACCATACACTTAGTACTAAGCTCAAGGAAATTGAGGATATAGCTTCAGGCGGAGGTAAGGAGGTAGATGTAGTTATAAATATAAATAACGTAAAGAGCGGGAAGTGGAAGGATGTAAGGGGGGAAGTGAAGGCTTTAGTTAGGAGGGCCCATGAGTTAGGCTTAGGTATTAAAATAATTGTTGAGACTAGCGTACTTAATGATGAGGAATTAAGGAATGTCTCAAGGATACTTATTGAGGAAGGCGCTGACTCCATAAAGACTAACTCAGGTTACGGACCTAGGGGCGTTTCGTTAAGGGATGTATTCTTAATCAAGAGATTTGTGGGCAATAGGATAAGAATTAAGGCATCAGGAGGTATTAGGGACCCAATAACAGCAGCTACCCTAATAGCTTTAGGTGCTGACATCTTAGGAACTAGTAGTGGTATACAGATAGTAGAGGACGCTAAGAAGCTATTAATGTATATTAGGTAAGTCAGTCCAGTCAATTTTTTAAATCCCTAAATACAGATAGTGTGTTTGGTGGGCCCGTCGTCTAGCCCGGTTAGGACGCCGCCCTCACACGGCGGAGGTCCGGGGTTCAAATCCCCGCGGGCC
>CAZFJX010000016.1:0-36126 GCA_964519505.1 uncultured Desulfurococcales archaeon | reverse complement strand
ATGTGCATTGGCGCCGGGGGGAGGATTCGAACCTCCGACCACCGGGTTAACAGCCCGGCGCTCTACCGGCTGAGCTACCCCGGCTCATTACTACACAGATAACCGGAGCCTAAAAATCTTCCGCTCGTAGTTATAGTTTCTTATGTGGTTTGATTAATGTGTTTATTTGGTTGTATTGAATTTATTGGTGTTGTCTATAGTGTTTATTTAGGGAATATTTACGCCCGTAAATATTTTTATAGGTTCCCCGGTATTATAGCTAGGTGGTTTCTCCCTGCCTAAGTTGAGGATACCTAAGATACCCACACTTAAGGACTTAGACGTGCGGGGTAAGAAGGTCCTACTTAGGGTGGATATTAACTGCCCCATAGACCCTAAGACAGGTAAGATAATTGACGATTCAAGGATAAGGGCTCATGCAGAGACAGTTAAGCTACTCATAGAGGAGTACGGTACTTCGCTAGTCATTATCTCACATCAGGGAAGGCCAGGCGGTCCAGACTTCATTAGTCTTGAAGAGCACGTTAAGTTACTAAGTAAGTACTCAGGTATTGATGTGGGGTTTATTGATGACGTTATAGGCCCAGCGGCTAGGGAGAGGATTAAGAAGTTAGGTAAGGGTGAGGCGTTATTACTTGATAATCTTAGGTTAGTGTCTGAGGAGCTTATTGAGGCACTACCTGAGAAGCAGGTAAGGACATACCTCGTTAAGAGGTTAGCACCTCTTTTCGATATATTCATTAATGATGCGTTCGCTACAGCCCATAGGAGTCAGCCAAGTATTGTTGGGTTTCCTTTAGTAATGCCCTCGGTTGCCGGACCCATAATGGAGCGTGAGGTAAGTGCCTTAAAGAAGGCTTTTGAGGGCGGTGAATCACCTAAGGTATTCGTACTAGGTGGTGCTAAGGTACATGACACGTTAAGGATCATAGAGTACTTAGTTAGGAATAAGATAGCTGATAGGATATTAACGACGGGCCTTATAGCTGAACTCTTCCTCGTCGCTAAAGCAGTGAATATAGGTAAGGAAAACCTAAAGTTCCTTGAGGAGAAAGGACTACTCTCGCTAATTCCTAGGGCTAGGAGGATACTACTTCAGGGAGCACCTATAGAGACACCCATAGACTTTAAGACAGTCATTAACGGTGATGTGCGTGAGGAGGTTGTGGGGAATGTTAAAGGTCTAATTAGGGATTTAGGACCCAACACAATATCGATGTACGCTGAGTTAATGCGTGAAGCTAAGATAATAGTCATTAGAGGCCCTGCAGGCGTTATTGAGGACCCCAGGTTTAAGGAGGGTACTGAGAGGTTAGTTGATGCTGCTCTATCCAGCGGTGCGTACACGATATTCGGTGGTGGGCACTTAACAGTGATTGTTGAGCGATCAAAGCTTAAGGAGAATGTAGGGCACTTATCTACTGGTGGTGGTGCGTTACTGATATTCCTATCGGGGGAGCCCCTACCCGCCTTAGAAGCTCTCCACTTATCTGCTAAGAAGTTTCTTGGGTGGTGATTATGAGTAGGGTAGTTCGTGTTGGTATCAATGGTTATGGAACCATAGGTAAGAGGGTTGCTGATGCGGTGATTAAGCAGGGCGATATGGAGTTAGTAGGTGTTGTTAAGGTAAGCCCTGACTACTCAGCATTAACAGCATTAAAAAAGGGTATTAAGTTATACACCCTGAGTGATAGGGTATCTACTTTCAGGGATAGAGGTATTGAGGTTGCTGGCACGTTAGAGGACTTACTAAGTGAGGTTGACGTAATTATCGATGCAACACCAGCCGGTTATGGGGCTAAGTACCTCAATATGTATAGGGAGTATGATGTAAAGGCAGTATTCCAGGGTGGGGAGAAGGCGGATGTTGCTGAAGTGAGTTTTAACTCCCTATGTAACTATGAAGAAGCACAAGGTAAGAATACTGTAAGGGTAGTTAGCTGTAACACTACTGGGTTATTAAGACTTATATGTTCCTTAAACAACGCCTTTGGGGTACGTTCAGTTAGAGCGGTCATAGTTAGGAGGGGTGCTGATCCTAAGGAGGTTAAGAAGGGACCTATAAACGCCATAGTACTGGATAAGGCGGGCATACCCAGCCATCATGGACTAGATGCGAAGACAGTACTCCCGTGGCTAGATATACTTACAGTAGCTGTTAGTGTCCCAACGACGTTAATGCACGTTCACGTAGTGAATCTTAGGTTAGGTCATGAAGTGCGTGTTGAGGATATTGTGAAGGTGCTTAAGGAAACACCGAGGATAGTCCTCATTAACTCTAAGAGAACGTCAATAAGGAGTACTGCTGAGTTAGTCGAGCTTAGTAGGGACTTAGGTAGGTTAAGGTATGACATACCTGAGTTAGTTATCTGGGAAGACCTCATACATGCTGATGGTGATGAGGTAGTACTTATCCAAGCAGTTCATCAAGAGTCCATAGTCATACCCGAGAACATAGACGCTATAAGGGCTCTAACAGGGTTAGCTAGTAAGTGGGACTCCATAAGAATGACTGATGAATCCCTAGGTTTATTGAGAGGTGAGTTAATTGGTTAGGGAGTACGTACCTGAACCTACATATAAGATAAGCTTCCTATACAGAAAGATATTAGTCCCCATAGACGGTAGTGAGAATAGTTTAAGGGCCTTAGACCTAGCTATAGACCTAGCAGAGCGCTACGGGTCTAAGGTAACCGTCATTCACATAAGGTTTAAGGGCATCAGTGAGGCTGAGGATCCCCTCTCGAAGGCTAAGGAGAGGGTTAGTGGATATGGAGTACCTGTAGAGTTTAAGCTTATTGAGGTAGACCCTAATGAGGGTAGCGTACCTAAAGCCATAATTGATGAAGTGATTAATGGGGGTTACGATATGGTGATTATGGGTGCTAGAGGGAGAACGATTAGTGAGGAACTTAATCTTGGGAGCGTTGCTCTATCTGTAGTTACTAACGTACCGACGACTGTGATAATAGTTAGGTAGGACTATAGCTAAGGGATATATGACTACAGTAAGCCCTTAGCCCTAAGTATGGATCTAGCCAACTCTACGAAACCCTCACCACTAGGCTTGCTAGTAACTATCAACGCTACCTTCTTCAACTCCTCATCAGCATTACTAACAGCTACAGGCACTCCAACAACCTGCAGTAGCTCTAAGTCAGTGACTGAATCACCTATAGCTAAGGTCTCACCCCTATTAACACCGTTAAGCTCCATTAACTTAAGAGCCCCTAAATGCTTGCCGCAACCCTTAGGTATTAAGTGAACAGCGAACCCTGATGACCTAACCTGAATTAAGTCCCCGTACCCTAACCTCTTAATGACACCATCAATGACTTTAGCTAACTCATCATAACTTAAAGAACCCTTGACCTTGAATGCGGCATCACATAACCTATACCTATCCTGCCAAGTCCTCCAAGCAACATCACACACCTCCTTCTCCACCAAATCAGCTATCTTAAGAACCTCACCACATATAGGACACGTAACTATTATCTCATCACCATACAGAATAACTGAGCCATTCTCAGCAGCTAACCCCCCTGAACACCCTAAGTACTTAGCAAGGCCGAAAAGTACTGGTAAGGCATTACCCGATACTAACCCCACCTTAACCCCACCATCCTCAAGTATCCTAACGTACCTAACGACTTCTGGGTGAAGATTATACGTATCCCTATCTATGGTTAATGTACCATCAACATCGCACAGCACTAATTTAACCTTAGCCAAAACATCCCTAGTCTCCATCCTTAGCACCGCCATCATTACTTAAGGTATTACAGTAATTTATTACTTAAACAGTATTTAGCGTATTAGGTTTAAGAACGGATTAACTAGATACTATACATGGTTAATCAAGGTGCCTAACTAGGATGAGAAGTGAGTTGCTAGGCTATCTATGTTGCCCAGTATGTGGTGGTTCATTATCCCTAAGAAAAGCATCAGCGACCAAGGGCGAGATTACCTATGGTGAATTGGTATGTGAGGTTTGTGGTAGACTATACCCAATAAGGAATGGTGTCCCTAACTTCATCGTTAAGGAATATCTTAAAACAATTAATAAAGTCTCAAAAATATTCTACAACATTTACGCACCACTACACGATACTGTTGAGAGAAAATTAGCCACACTCTCGGGATTTAAGGAAGAGGACCTAAGGAATGAAATCGTTTCAAGGATGGATATTAAACAAGGTCACAGCGTCTTAGAGATAGCTGTAGGGACTGGAGGTAACATACCTTACTTCAGGAAATACACTGATGGGTTGATAGTAGGTCTAGACATATCTGAAAGAATGCTAGGTACATGCTTGAATAAAATTAGGAAATACTCATGGGGGAATATAGAGTTAGTTCTTGGGTATGCTGAATACCTACCGTTTAAGTCGGATATGTTTGATAGGTTACTTGTTGGTGGGATAACCTACTTCGGTGATGTTGGGAGAGCTTTAAAGGAGGTATCGAGGGTGGTTAAGAATAACTCTAAGGTAGTTATTTACGATCAAGTAACATTCATCGATAGAGTAAGGGAGAAGGATAAGGTAATCCTAAAATACCTACCTAAGAACCTAAAGTTAATTAATTACACATACCTATTTGATAAGAGGTTCTATGTTATCGAGTTACTCAAGAAGGGTTAACAACTCAAACCACTAGGTTTTTAACTCCTTATTAATCACTCATACGTAGTTAGGGTTTGTTACGTATGGTTTTAGTGAGGAGAATCCGTATCAAGAACCTAACCTCACTACTTAACTATGTAGGTAAGGAATATAGCGTTAAGGAGGGGGAACACACTATCTTACCAGACAATTCTGAAATATGTATTTGGGAGGTTTATAGGGGTGAGGCTTTAATAGGTAAAATAATCGCTCACTACATAGATAATCATTACCTAGCATTAATTAGGTTACCCGAGACAGCTACTGATAGAGATGTTATTGATGCATTACTTAGGGAGAAGGAGGTTAGGTGGTTAGTAAGTGTTGAGGAGGTCTTAATTATAGGGCATAAACCCCTCCATGACCTAATATCTAGTTATGTTGATACTGAGTTAAGTAGTGAAGCCAGCGAGGCTTTAGTTCACTACGTAAGGAATTATGGTGGTAAGGTAATAGACGAAATACTGAGTAGGGTTATTGGTGGCGTTAAGTAAGGTTTAGGTACTATACTTGAGGGTTAGTTAGGTAAGAGAGAAAAGTTCTTAAATCCCTACCTACCATAAATCCTTTGAACCTAAATATTACGGTCGGGATCTAGATGGATTTAGGGGTTAAGGAGGGAGAGCCGCTCAAAAGAATAGTAGGCAAGCATGTCTATGCTAACCTATATGGTATCGACCCGAAAATACTTGATAATGAGGAATTACTTAGAAAGACAGTTATGGAGGCTATTAATGAGGCTGGAGCCACTCTGCTAGAGATAAAGTCATGGAAAATACCTGGAGATAAGGGAGGGGTATCGATAATAGCTATAGTACTCGAATCCCACGTAACTCTACACACATGGACTAAATATAGATACGCAACCTTAGACATATATACATGCGGCGAAAAAGCAGATCCTTGGAAGGCATTTAACTACATACTCAAGGTATTAAAACCCAAGTACTATACCGTCAACTACGCAGATAGGAGCAGCATCCCCATAGCTTAAAGAGTTTATTAAGGAATGCCCTTAGTGAGGGATAGGGAAAAAATCAGCTCTTTTTTCTCTTCTTAATCCTTAAATACCTCCTATATAGTGCTTCAGCAGCTACAAATACCGGAGACAACAGTGCTGCATGCTTTGGTTGGTAAACCGTCTCTAAACGCACGATGTCCTCTACAGTCTTGCCAGCCTCTATGAGGGCTGTAAGCATATCCACGTACCTAGCTACATTAGCCTTACTTACAACTTCAGCGCCGACAATTCTATAATCGTCAGACCTAACGATTAACTTCATGAGTACCCTATTGACTACCTTCTCATAGGGCTCAACATCGAGAGTCTCTACAGCTGTGAACGTACATTTAATACCCTCCCTAACGCATTGGTCGTAACTAAGACCTACACCGCCTATGTTTATTGGTTCAGTAGCTACTAACCAAGGTATTAGTGTGCCTGGGTATTTCTCCTCAATACCTGAGACGTTGAGCCCAGCAACCCTACCCTCCTTAAAAGCTGTTGATGCGAATAGACCTAAGGTCGGTTTACCAGTTATTAAGTGCTTAACCTGAACGACATCACCAGCAGCGTAAATGCCCTCTATGGAGGTTCTCATATACTCATCAACAACAACACCACCTAACTCACCTATCTTAAGACCTATCTTCTTAGCTAGGTCGATATTGGGTCTTAAGCCTATGGCCATAACGGCGAAGTCAGCCACGAACTCACTGCCGTCCTTAGTCTGTACTTTAACCTTACCACCGTGCTTCTCAACATGAACTACAGGCTTATTTAGAACAACCTCAACACCGTAAGCCTTGATCTTCTCTAAGGCGTAATTAGCTACGTCATCATCTAGTAAGGCCGGTAAGATCTTACTTAAAGCCTCAATGAGTATGACCCTAAGTCCTAACTTCTTAAGTGCAGTAGCTATCTCCAGACCTATAGCTCCAGCACCAATAACTACAGCTTCCTTAGACTGAAGAGCCACCTTCCTTATGGCGATACCGTCCTCAATATTCTTAACAGTAAATACTTTATCAACCTCTAAGGCATGTGCTAAGACCCTAGGAACAGCAGGTTTCGAGCCTGTGGTTAAGATTAGGTAGTCATAGTTCATTTTATGTTTAGAGCCTTCCTTAGTGAAGTAAACAACCTTATTTGAGGTATCAACATCATTAACTTCAGCTGAAGCTATGAACTCTATACCCTTAGTTAATGGTTCATGCTCAATAAGCTTCTCACACTCTATATCCCCAGATATGCAGTCAGGTATTGAGCACGGGTGGTAGACGGGGTACGGCCTTTTCTCAATAACGGTTACGTCACAATCCCTACAGAACAACTTAATATATGCTGCGGCAGCTGAACCTGCAGTACCGTATCCAACAATAACTACCTTCTTACCCATCAGAACACCCACATATTGAGATGTAGGGAGCGGTAAGTAATAAAACTTAATATAGGTAGGTTAATGACTTAATTACTTGATTAAGGGAAAAGACTTAAGGCGGGCAATACGTGTAGAGGTTTTCCTTAGGTGAGATGAGTAAGCATTAATTCCTTAGCTGCGTAATTAAGGTATTGGTTAAGTGGGGAACCATGTGTAGGTTATTTATGTCCGTCTTTAGTAGGGAGGAACTTCAGCTTATCTCTAACCTTATTGAGCTCTTCATAAAGTCTAGTGAGGAAGACCCTTACCTACGTGAATTAACTGGTGGTAGGGCATCCCACAGTGATGGGTGGGGCATGGCTGCTTTAATGGTTAAGGAGAGAGGGGTTGAGGGTATTTACTATAGGATGGGCATGCCAATATATGTTAGGGAGTCTAAAGAGTTAATAAAGATGTTTATCAGTTTATTAAGTGCTTATGAAACCATATACCTACTCCTACATAGTAGGGCAGCATCACGTAATCTGCCATTAGGTAAGGAACATGCCCACCCATACATGGAGAACCTATCATGCGGTACGCTGTGGTTTGCCCATAACGGTTTGCTGAAGAAGGAGGAGTTACTTAATAAGGTTAAGGGAGAACACATCACGTTACTCGGTCATGAACTTACGGACTCAGCCTTAGCTAGTAAGTACTTAGCACACACGATTGAGAGTAAGGTGTGTAAGGGTAATGAGGAACTTCTTAAGGTGGTTAGGGACGCATACATCGAGTTACGTAAGTACGTGATTATGAGTTCGGCACTAAATACGGGTCTCTTAATGGCTATAAAGTTTAAGCCTATGCTTATAGCTAGTTATGTAGTTGGTGAGGAGGTTAGGTTAAGTAAACTAAGGAGTGATTACTATAAGCTATATAGAATCGAAGTATTAAGAGAGGGTGATAGGTCGGCAATTATTATCTCATCATCAACACTTATTGACTATTACTTAGAGAGTTCTAAGGGGTTAAGGATAAGCCCTGTAAAGGATGAAGGTCTAATAGTTATTGAGGACCTTCAGAAAATTAAATTCATACCTTTATAGCTTGTTAGTTGCGCGATTACTTAATGCTTAAAAGTCTTTACAAAATAAATTCATGTAAACTCAGGTTGTGCGAGTTGAGGCTTAGGTACCTACTAAGGACACCACATATTCAGTCACTAATTCTTAGCTTATTCATAGTTCTGACACCTCTCTTCACTATAACGTTATCGATAGCCCTATCACCCTGGTTTGATATATTTAATAATGCATTAAGTGATTTGGGTCATGCAAGGAGGGGCGTCGTAGCCATAATATTCAATTCAGGACTACATATTACTGGATTATTGCTAATCATTCACGGTTTAATATACTTACGTAGGGTATTCCCGTTTACGGGCCCGGCATTATGCGTCAATGGCTACTTCATGCAGTTAGTGGCGTTGCTTAATGAGGTTTATGGCGGTGTTCATTATTTAATCTCCATAGCCTTCTTCATATCCGTGGCCATAACTATGTCTATATACATAGTTGAGGGGAGGTCGTTAACAACATTAACAGTACTGTTCATAGGTGTTTTATCATGGGTCATTCACTTCCTAATAAATAGCCCAGGAACTGCAATACCTGAATTAGTTAGTGTTGCGGGAATGATCATATGGTATGTAGAGCTAAATTACGCATATCGTACAAGGATAATTAAGTCTATGTTAAAGGTTAAGAAAAGATCTCAGAAAAAGCTATATCACCACTTAATGAGGTGTTATCCAAACCCTTTGCTAGCTACTTAACCCTTACGTCCTTCCTTCTTATAGAGGTATTCCTTAACCTTCTCTATATCACCTGATAATAGAGCGACAAGTACCTTAGCAACTTCCTCAGGTATTTCCTCACTCTTAAGTGGCTTCTCAACAGGCTCTCCTCTCAATACCTTCTCTACTCTCTCCTTAAACCCGAGAACTACCTTACTTAACTCATCATACTTAAGAACACCCTCATACTTCTCTTTATGGACTATCTTACCGTTAACAACGCCTACAAGCATAGTTGTTGGTGATGCATGAACCTCAAAGTACTTAAAAGTCTTTGACGCTACAGGTGATTTACACCTCCTTGCGAACCATTCACAAAGTATGATTACGAACTTATGGTCCTTAAGCCTAGGTGCGTATTTTTTAGTGAAACTAAACCATGATGGGTCGTAGCGCCTACATGCAGGGCATGCGGTGTTATCAAAGTAGATTATGTAGTACCCATCCTCCTTAGGTACCCACGCCTCACCTCCAGGGTTCTCAATATATCTCCACATTAGCTTACTGACATCAAATATGTACAGTCCATGAGGGCTTTTCTCATTAACTACCTCATGGAGAGTCTTCTTTTCTTTCTCTTTAATTAAGGATCTTACTATTCTATTAAGTATTTTAGATACTTCCCTATCTTCTTGTTCACTCATTTGGAGTCCGTATCTTATCTTACTCAAGAAATATAAAAACTTAAGTTAAGTACTCAAAACACTCAATTAAGTAGCACTGTGTAGTGTTATTAACATTAAGGTCTTTAAGGTCTAGTTAATCTATGACTTTATGGAGTTCCCCGTGGTTAAGAAAGTTGTTGTTACAGGCGGTAAGGGAGGTACCGGTAAATCCGTTGTTGCTGTAAACCTAGCTTTAGCACTAGCTAAGGTTAGGGATGTTATTCTAGCTGATGAAGATGTTGAAGCACCTAATGACCACATACTCATGGGTTTAGACTATGGTGATTTACGCGAAAGGGAGGAGGTACGTGTTGCCTTACCATTCATAGATGTAAGTAAGTGCGTTAAGTGTGGTTTATGCAGTAGAGTATGTAGTGAGTCAGCTATAGTGATTACGAGTGAGGGGCTACCCCTAGTCATACCTAGGTTATGTTCTGGCTGTAAGGCATGTATATATGCGTGCCCAACCAAAGCTATTAATGAGGGTAAAAGGGTCATAGGCTACACATACTTAACACCACTAAACATAGGCGATGTAGGGTTAACACTAGTCACTGGTGTTTTAATCGAGGGTGAGGAAAGGAGTTACCCAGTCGTCATAGCGACCGATGAGAGAGCCAAGAAGTACGCTAAGGATCTCCTTATCGTTGATACAGCACCGGGGAGCAGCATAACCGTTGCTGCATCAATAAATGAGGCTAACCTAGTTATAGCTGTGACTGAACCAACCCCTTTAGGTGCTCATAACCTTGAGTTAGTACTTGAGATAGCGTCAGGTTTAGGTATAGAGTACTGGATAGTTCTTAACAGATCCAGTATAGCCCCGTCAAAACCCATAAAGAAGGTCTTGGACAAGTATAAGGCTAAGTTAGCCCTGAAAATCCCCTACTCGATGAATATTCTTGAATCATATATTAAGAGGGAGCCTATAGTGGTTTACAAGCCGGAGACTAATGAAGCGAGAGCGTTTTTCTCATTAGCTAATGAGATTAATGAGGTTTTGTGATATGGTGTTTGAGGTAGTTGTTGCTAGTGGTAAGGGCGGTGTTGGGAAATCAACCATAGCTAGTTCACTAGCCGTAATTATGGGTAAGGAGCTAAGTAATCTAGTAGTTATTGATGCTGATGTAGACGCACCTAACTTACACTTAATGCTTAACGTTAGGGAGTGGGTTGACGAGTTAGTTATTAGGTCTGCTAGGGTGGCTAAGGTAAATGCGGATAAATGCGTAGGCTGTGGTTTATGTGAAAACGCATGCACTAATAGGGCTATCAAGTTAGTTAGTGGTAAATGTGTAATCAATAAATACCTTTGTGAAGGTTGTGGTGCTTGCGTATTAGTATGTCCTAAGAAGGCTATTGAGCTTTATGAGGTCATTTCAGGCATTGTTAAGGTAGGGCTTACGGAGTTTGGGTTCCCCTTAATAACTGCTTCATTACCTCCTGGTAGAGCTAATACTGGTAAGATAGTTACTGAGGAGAGAAATTTAGCCAGGGAGAGGTTTAAGGGTTTCACCATAGTTACTGATGCTGCGGCAGGCATTGGGTGTCAAGTGATTGCTTCATTAGTAGGTGCCGACCTAGCCCTACTTGTGGCTGAACCAACACCAACGAGTTTTAATGACCTTAAGAGGATACATAGGTTGACGAAACATTTCGGAATACCTTCAGTACTAGCCATAAACAAGTATGACCTTGATCAGTACATGACTGATAAGATACTTAAATTCGCTGAGGAGGAGGGTATCGGGGTCTTGGCCCTCATACCGTACGATAGCAACATACCTCTCTCCATGGCTAGGCCGACACCATTCATAATTCAGTACCCTGAGAGTAAAGCTACGGGAGGGCTCATTAAGCTCTGTACGGAGATTCTGAAGATATTGAGGAATTGGGATTCATGGAGGAGGGAACATAGGGTTAAACCAATACCTTACATCCCTAAGGTAATAAAGCCTTAATAGTGTTACCACCTAATAGTCAGTGAGGTCTTATGAAGATAGCTTTCGCAACAGAAGGCTCTGAAGGTCTTGATGCAGTTATCAGTCAAAGATTCGGTAGGGCTAGGTTCTTCACCATAGTAGAGGTTAATGAGGTAGGTAATGTAATTAATGTTAAGGTAATTGAGAACCCAGGCTTCTATGCTGAAAGGGGGGCTGGCGTTAGGGCTGTTCAGAGACTTATTGAGGAAGGGGTTAACGTAGTTGTTGCTGGGGACTTCGGACCTAACGCCTTAGCAGTACTCAGGAGCTCAGGGATAAGGCCGGTGAGAGTTAGTGGTGTAGCTGTTCGTGAGGCATTAACCAAGGCCTTGCAGGCGTAGGTAGGTTAAGGAGCTACTTCAACCCCTAAATATTTTTTCACCTTCTCCCCTAACCTCACATACCACTCAGGTACCTTAAGGTCGTGGACAGCCCTATCAGGTGTGTACGCCTTAATATCTAATATTGGTGTGCCATCAAAAAGATCTAGCCCCTCAACATAGAGGAACCTACCTTCCCTCTTAACTAACTTAACTATGGTTAGAGCTATAGGGTTAGGTCTATGGGGTGAGTCAGTACAGAAAACACCTACCTCAGGTAGGTCCTCATACGGTATGCCAAAACGTAATAATCTCCTATGCCTTACCTTAAGAACCTTCCTTTGCTCATCATTAACCTTGTGGAGCCAAGCAATAAGTATTAGATGTGAAAAACCATCAATACCCTCTAAACCAGCCTCAAACTCGGGAAATACCTCAATAACACCGTCAACACCTCCACGAATCCATGAGTCCTTAACCTCCTCATCACTATACCTAACCTTAACAACACCTATAGGTATTAAACGCATCAATACACCATAAACTAAGTATGTGAAGGGAGTTATGAGTGCTACGTAAATACATTGATTAACTTCTAATTAAATAGAGTAAATCACTAAGTTTATCAATTACTTTAACATCTTTCTTTAATTGCACTAGCCACGAGAAACCTCCAGGAAGCGGTGGCTTAATCCTTAGAAGTACAGGAATAACCCCATCAATGTTTAACTCATTAAGGTTCTTCGGCTTATCATCAACATAGTAAATAACTTCATTAATGTGTCTCTCCTTCAGAATACTCAATGCGTCATTAAGTGTCTTAACCCTACCCCCCTCACCATAAGTAATTACATCCGTAACTAACTTATCAAGACCCGAAGAGCTAACCCTAAACTCCTTAAGTCCAGGGACCCCATCAGCGCCGCAAACGATGTACATAGGTATACCCAGTTCCTTTAACTTCTTAAGTACGTGGAGAGCGTCATTGATTACCTTACTGTAGCTAGTTCTTAATCTCCAGTAGGTACTGACTAAGTAATCAACATTCAGCCTCTGAGTTATTAGTGGGGACTTATGGATTAGGTTAAACCATGAAAACCTATCCCATATACCTAAATAATCCATTACGTCTTCGAAAGCAAGCATAAGCTCTACGAATAACTCCCTATCACTCACACCCATCAGTAAGGCTAACTCATCATACACTCTCCTTAAGCAATCATAAGAATTAACTAAAACACCATCAAAATCAAAAGCCACTACCCTCATGTAACCATCCAAATAACATAAGCTATAACCTACTTAATAGCTACTCATGACTAAGGAACTACCCATGCTCGGATCAAGGTCTTACCTACGTTAAGATTATATTAAATAACACCCCTCAAGCCACTTAATTACCTTAAAATATATGTTTCTCTTCGGTTACGTACTTAGCCTATTAAGCCTATATGTTTACATTACTACTAGAATAGTAGGAGGCTTGAATTGGTGCATTTAAGGAAGGTACTAATATTCGTTGCTGTTATATGCGTTGTGTTATTGTTGCTGACTTTAGCTATAGGTTTAATTGATTCATTTAAAGTAACTGTAACTAGATACGTAGTCGACTTAGGTGGGGTTAAGGAGCTAAAGATTGTTCAACTCTCAGATCTACACCTTAAAGGGTTCAGCGATCAAGAGAAAAGAGTTGTTGATATAGTGGTTAATGAGAACCCAGACATTATAGTACTTACTGGTGATTATGTTGAGGATGTTAACTACCTTAAGTTCTTTAAGTCCTTTATTAAGTACCTAAGGAGTAAATTAAACGATACCGAAATATATGCTATAATAGGTAATTGGGAGTTGCAGGCAGGTACTGAATATGAAGTTAAGGAGATCCTTGAGAACTGCGGTATACGGTTATTAGTTAATGACTATGTCGTTACGGAAGTCAAGGGGATTAAGGTAGGAATTATAGGTCTTGACGATTACTTATGGGGAGTCCCTAACTACACATTAATTAATGAGTTACCTGACATTGATCTACGCCTACTCCTAGTGCATGAGCCTTCAGCGGCTTTAAGAGCGTCTGAGGAGGGGTTTAAGGGCTTAGTACTTACCGGTCACTGCCATGGTGGGCAGGTGAAGATCTTCGGAATACCCCTATACTTACCTAGAGGTTGCCCACCCGAGCTTTTTGAAGGATACCACGACATTAACGGTACTAAGATCATCGTGAGTAGAGGTATAGGTAGTACCTTCATACCAGTAAGATTATGGGTTAATCCTGAAGTAGTGGTTATTGAAGTGAAGGTGTGAGGTACATATACTTCCGCCATTAAAAGTTAAATACGTTTAAATTTCTCTTATGTAATAAAGGTTTATTTTGTTTTCTTAATGTATTATTAAGTGTAGGTGTGTTCCATGGAGCTGAGGGGAGGTATATCAACCACAGCTCTTGTAGGTATTATGGTAGTATTAATCATAATAGTTGGTGTGGGTACATACTTTGCAGGCTATAATGCGGCCGCTGGAGCACCACAAACAACGACTGTCACAACAACGGTAGTTTCAACAGTTACTCAAACAGTTACTCAGACCGTAACCGCCACCGCTACCGTATCTCCATCGCCAACGCCGACAACATCACCATCACCTACTACGACCCCCCCAGTAGTTGGTAAGAAAATAGCTATTCTGTTTGATGTTGGTGGTAGGGGTGATTTAAGCTTTAACGACATGGCTTGGTTAGGTGCTGAGAACGCTAAGAAGGACTTCGGTGTTGAGGTAGACTACATAACGCCTAAGAGCTTAGCTGATATGGTACCACTACTTGAGAGCTTATCTAAGAAGGGTGAGTACGCTGTCTTAGTCCTTGTTGGCTTCCTATGGACCCAGCCTCTAGAGGAGGTAGCTCCTAAGTACCCACAGCAGAAGTTCGCTCTTATTGATGCAGCAACATCTAAGGACTACCCCAACGTAGCTAACTTCGTGTTTAGGGAGCAGGAGATAGCGTCGCTAATAGGTGTCTTAGCTTCAGACATAGCTTACCACCTAGGGACTAACAAGATAGGTGCTGTTGCTGGCATGGACATACCACCACTATGGAAGTTCCACATAGGCTACCTCTTCGGCGCTAAGTACTATGAGAAGAAGACAGGTAGGTCAATAGAGTTCGTATGGATATATACGGGCACGTTCACAGACCCGGCCAAGGGTAAGGAGACAGCCCTACAGATGATTCAGCAGGGCGTTAGAGTGATCTACGGGCTAGCTGGAGCTACACACCTAGGTGCTTTCGAGGCCGTTAAGGAGATGTCTGAGAAGGGTGTGCTAAGCTTCGCTATAGGTCAGGACGCCTCACAGGAGTGGATTGACCCGCACCACATATTCTTAAGTGGCATGAAAAGAGTTGATGTAGCTGTATATACGGCCATTAAGATGGCTATTAGTGGTGAGTTTAAGGGAGGTACCTACTCCCTAGGCATTAAGGAAGGTGGTCATGACATAGCCGACCTAGACACCGTGAGGTGGTTCGCTGAGCTGGCCGCTGAGACTGGTAGGCTTAAGGACATGACCCCAGACGACGTAGTTAACATAGTTAAGTCTATGAGAGGGAAGTACATAAGTGAGGAAGCTTGGAGCATAGTTGAGGAGATCAAGCAGAAGATAATTAACGGCGAGATAAAGTTCAAGTTCCCGAAGACCCACGAGGAGTATGAGCAGATAATTAACGAGTTAATGAAGGGTAACCTAGACGCAGCACTAGAGAAGTGAGTATGGTAAAAACAATATTTTTCCTTAAAACATCATTAAGTAAAACATTTTTTACTTCAGAACAACCATTAAGTGGGTACGTGAAGGGACTAATGTTGAGCGGTAAGGAACCCAAGGTACTGATGAAGAATATCGTTAAGATATACCCCGACGGTACTGTAGCTCTTAGAGGAGTTAATCTAGAGCTAATGCCCGGTGAAGTTCATGCATTACTAGGTGAGAATGGTGCTGGTAAGACAACATTAATGAGGATACTTTATGGTGAGATAAAGCCAACACGTGGTGAGATCTACGTTAAGGGGAGTAAGGTGTCTTTTAGAGGTCCTTGGGATGCTATAAGGCAAGGTATAGCTATGGTTTATCAGCACTTCACCCTAGTACCTACATTTACTGTTCTTGAAAATCTAGTGCTTGCCTTACACACTGTTAAGGGCATTAGGAGAAGCGATGTTGAGGCTAAGGTTAAGGAGTTAATGAGAGATATAGGTCTTGAAGTGCCTTTAGACGCCTACGTTGAGGATTTACCTGTAGGTCTTCAGCAACGTGTTGAGATACTTAAGGCGTTACTTAGGGAGTGTGAGGTACTTATTCTTGATGAGCCAACATCAGTACTAACCCCTATAGAGGTTAAGGAACTCTTCAGGACTATAAAGAGACTTAAGGAGAGAGGTATTACTGTTGTTTTCATAACTCATAAGTTAAGGGAGGTTATGGCGGTTGCTGATAGGGTGACGGTACTTAGGAAGGGTAAGGTTGTTGCTACCGTTAACGCTAATGAGATTACTGAGAGAGATCTAGCTAGAATGATGGTTGGTAGGGAGGTATTCTTAGTGCTTAATAAAGTTAAGCGTGAGAGAGGTAGACCTGTACTTAGGCTTAAGGATGTTTGGGTACGTGGCGAGCGTAGGGAGTGGGCTCTTCAGGGGATTAACTTAGTTGTTCATGAGGGTGAGATACTAGGTGTTGCTGGTGTTGCTGGTAACGGCCAGAAGGAGCTTGCTGAGGCCATCGTTGGCTTAAGACCTGTTGTTAAAGGTAAGATAGAGTTTATGGGTAAGGACGTAACGAACGCGCCGCCAACAAAGATATATTCGTTAGGTGTCGCTTATATCCCAGATAGTAGGACCGTAGGTTTAATCCATGACTTCAACGTGTTAGAGAATGTTGTTTTAGACCTAGTAAGTATAGGTAAGTTCCTTAAGAATAACCTGGTCATAAAGTGGGGCGAGGTTAAGGAGCATACGTTAAAGGCCATTAAGGAGTTTGAGATGGTTGTTGATTCAGTTAAGTCACCTGCTAGGTACTTAAGTGGTGGTAATCAGCAGAAGCTTATCCTGGCTAGGGAGTTCATGAAGAGCCCCAAGCTGATTATTGCTGCTGAACCTACTCATGGGCTTGACGTAGCGGCTACGGAATATGTTAGGAAGTTACTGCTTAAGTTGAGGGATGAGGGTAAGGCGGTACTGCTTATATCTACAGACCTTGATGAGATACTTCAGTTAAGTGATAGGATAGCTGTTATTTATGAGGGTAAGATAGTTGGTGAGTTAAGTCCTGAAGAAGCCACTGAAGAGAAGTTGGGTTTGCTCATGGGTGGTGTAAGTGTTCGCTAAGAGCATTAGGTATGAGTACTTAGCAACGGCTATAGAGATAATCGCCTCAGCCTCCATAGGTTTCTTACTAGCGTCTATTGTCCTTATAGTGCTTGGCTACGACCCCATTGAGGCTTACGCAGTACTCTTTAGGTCAGCTCTTGAGGACTCCCATTACGTTATGGCTAGAGCATCCTTCATATTACTAACTGGGTTAGCGTTCTCCATACCAGCACTCGCTGGGCTATTCAATATAGGTGCTGAAGGGCAAATGTACGTAGGAGGGCTCTTCGCACTCTTAGCAACCCTCTACGTACCTAACCCATTAGTAGGTATATTGGCAGGTATCTTAGGTGGGGTTGCATACAGCGCTATCGCTGGTTTACTAAGGTCTTATAGGAATGTTAATGAAGTTATCTCAACAATAATGCTTAACTGGATATCCTACTATGTCGTGATGTACTTAATACTAACTAGATTTGCTAACCCAATGATACCCCACATGTCCAGACCAGTACCTGAACTAGCTAGGTTAGGTGATGTAGGTGGTGTGCCAGTCATTTTCATAATCTCTGTAGCTGTAGCGATAATCATGTATGTAGTCATTTACTACACCAAGATAGGGTACACCATTAGGGCTTGCGGGCTAAACGTTAAGGCGGCTCAATACGCAGGTATAGACCCTAAGAAACCCACGGTGCTCTCAGTACTGATTGGTGGGGGCATGGCTGGACTTGCCGGTGCTTTAAACGTTATTGGGTTTACTTACGCTATAGATGTCTTGTTAAGCTCCATGCATGGTATGGGTTTTGACGGTATAGGGGTCGCGTTACTAGGTAGGAACCACCCTATAGGGATAATTTTCTCAGCCATATTCTTCTCAGCACTAATAGTTGGTAGTCACGGTCTTCAGATGGAGATGGGTATAATACGTGAGTTAGCTGATGCGACCATAGGTATAATAATAGTTGCTTTAGCCATACCTTACGCGTATAGGATGCTAGTTAGTTACTTTAGGATAAGGAGGATGAGGGTTGAGTAATGGCTGAGTTAAGTACTATAGCTGACTTAATATTCATAGCCTTCGGGGCTATGGTACCTATAACTCTAGCTGCCTTAGGCGAGATAATTACTGAGAGGGCAGGGGTTGTTAATATAGGTCTTGAAGGTATAATGCTCATATCATCATTGACCGCCGCCATAGCTACCTACTACACCGACAATCCTTACCTAGGGCTTTTAGCAGGTATAGCTACTGGGTTGCTAATAGGCTTCGTACATGCCTTAATAAGTGTTAAGTTAAAGGGCAATCAGATAGTTTCAGGCATAGGTATCAACATATTCGCTTATGGAATAGTAGTTGTTGCTCTAGTATATATATGGGGCAATTACGGTCAGAGCGCCCCATTAAGTAGCATACCTAGGGTAGGTGTAGGTACTTACGCGGTCTCACCAATATTCATTCTGACAATTCTACTTGGGATAGGGCTGTATTTCTTCCTATTCAGGACTACGGCAGGGCTTAAGTTAAGGGCCTGTGGTGAAGACCCTAGATCAGCTGAGGCTATGGGTGTTAAGGTAGAGCTCGTACGTATAATAGCAACCACGGTAGGCGCTGCATTCTCAGGTCTTGCAGGTGCGTACATGTCTGTTGACTATATAGGTCAGTTCACTAAGGAAATAACGTCAGGTAGGGGCTTCATCGCGTTAGCTAACGTAGTATTCAGTAATTGGAACCCACTCTTCGCCCTAGTTGGCGGGTTCATTTTTGGCTTCTCAGATGCTGTAGCTAGGTACTTAGAGATAATACTGATGATGCCTGGTCTCTCATACCTATTTAAGACCATACCGTACTTAACGACGTTAGTTATTGTCGGTATATTCTTTAAGAGAGCTAGAATGCCTAGGGCATTAGGTAAGCCATACATAAAGGAGTAAAAGTACTTAACTCACCTACCTACATGAGAATTAGAGTTGATGGTGTCCCTTGCTAGGGCAGCTACTGGATTTGCTGGCCCTATGCTCGGTTTAGGGGTGGTGGTTTCGCCTGATGCCCCTGCTTACGGCTTGTTACGGTATTAGGTACTTAAATAATGTGGTTATCGCTAGCTTAGGTGCTGTAGTACTTACCTTATTGATATCTACGTTGAGATATAAGGATTTAAGGTTACTTAAAGAAGACTTAACGACCTTATTCTAATACCTACGGTAGTGGGTGCTACTTGATTCCTTAACATTGAGGGTTATTAAGCCTAAAATCCCGAGTATCGTATTCGGTTTAGCTATTCTCTTAGTCATATTCACCATGGCTTTCAGGAAACATGAGGTAATGACTTATAAAGGGCCTACGGTTCATAGGCGCTTACTTAGATCCCTTTAGCACAGCTAAGTTACCTGTAGCAACACTACGTAAGGTATTCATAGCAGTAGCTACCTACTTAGTTTTAAGGATTATTTTGATGGTTTATGTATTTACGTGCCTTAATGGTGATTAGGTGATGTGTTTCTTAATATACGTATCGTTAGTGGCAGCATACATCGTTTATGTACTCATGGGTGAGGTAGGTAGGTTAATTTCATACCTTACCTTAATGGCAGTAGATTTTACTACAGTTTTAGTAATTATAACCCCCAACTTAAGAAGATGTGATGATGGGAAGGCCTATCTACCTTTAAAGTCATTAGGTTTCCTACTACTTATGGCCATACCGGTAGTTACGCATTTAACCTAAAAGGACTTAAAGATGTTATAGGTAGGTAAGGGTTGGCGTCTATTGAGATATAGCTACTTCAGTGATACGGACTCTATGGTGCGTTCGCTATCTATTATCGGTAACTTAGTTAGTCTTCTTGAGTTCCTTATTGAGGATTGTGAATGCGTAGATGCAGGTATAGGTATTTATGAAGGTTTCCTTGAAGAAGGTCTTTTCCTACCTACTTATGTATGTATAGAGCTTAAGGGATGTAAATACAGCGAACCTAGTGTAGAGCCTAGATATATCTCCATACTTGAAGATAGTTTAGGGTGTAAGGTTAGGCTCTGTTGTGAGGAAGGATATAGGGATTACCTTAGTTACCGTGAGTTAATGAGTTTAGGTAAGGACTTAATTAAGAATTTAACAATACGTTACCTTAGACCCCACCTATTAAAGACTAAGTTAACTAGTATTGAGTACGTGTTATTAGTCAATAGGTCTGGTGAATTAGTTGTTCTTGAGGGTGAAAGGGAAAGGGTTTCGTTACCTATGGGTTTTAAGGTACTTGAAAATATAGTGGCGACATCACATACGCACCCTCACGGTTGCTTCCCATCACATAAGGACCTAGAGCATTTAGAGCTAATAATGTCCCACGGGGGTTTGGGCGGGGCTATCCTCGGACCTACATGTATATCTCTAATAGTCAGGAGGTCTATGTTATTAATTGATGACGTATACCTACTTAGGGAGGTTATTAGGAGAATTAAAGAAAGAAATGTAAGGGGTGTTCTAGGGTTATTCAATAGGTTTAAGAGTATTGAGATAGTTATGGGTTCTATTTAAGCTAGTTCTACGTTATTTAATGGGGGGATGTCTCTATAACTCCGGAACCGATTGGTGAGGATGCCCCGCATCAAGGAACCCCTAAGGATAGGGTCCGTGAGGTTGTTTCTAAGATTAATGAAGTTCTTAAGGTTAAGGACAGTGTGAGGGAAGAGGTAATCAAGGTTACTAGAGACATAATTAGGTACTCAGGTTATGTAGTTACCTACATACACTTAGGTAAGGTTGATGAAGCAGCCAATGAGTTATGGAAGTGCCGTGAGTTAGTTAGAGGTCTTCAAGAAGTAATTAAAGACCATCCTGACATAAAGTATTCGGGCTTAGTATATAATGCACTCTCAGAGTTTGCTGAGGCATCTATACTTTACTCCATAGTGACGTCAAGCAATATACCATCGCATGAGGACTTAGGCATCCATTACGTACCCTACATACAGGGGTTAGCTGATGTTATTGGTGAATTAAAGAGGCTTGCTCTAAATGCTGTGGCTAAGGAGGAACTTGATAAGGCGTTCCATTACCTAGAGCTTATGGACACCATATGCGACGCGTTAAAGGCTCTTGACTACCCTGAAGCATTAATTCCGGGAGTTAAACGTAAGGTTGACGTTGGTAGGAAGGTAACTGAGGACTTAAGGTCCTTACTTATAGATATAGAGAATAGGTTGAAGTTGAGGAAGGCTTTAGAGAGTCACAGGGGTTTAGTTGAAAAATAGTTTTACCTTCTCATGTACTTCCTCACTAATTTAGCAAACGTCGGTAGTATTCTTGACTGCACGTAGACAGTGCCTGGGCCTTCAACCTCAACTACGAGTCCTTCACCACCGAAGATAAAGCTCTTCCAACCACCAAACTTCCTTATCCTCCACTTGGTCCCTTCAGTGAGCGCTACGAAGTGGAAGTTATCAATAATGACCCTCTCACCAGGCTTTAGTTCTAACTTATCGATACTTCCATAGGAGTTAATCCATACACCGCCTCTGCCAGCGACCTTAAGCCAAAATAACTCACCCTCAGCTAAGAACCCTCTTAACCCTCTCCAAGCTATGGATAAGCCTATATCACCGTGATGAGCTAGGTAGCTAGTGTCCTGAACTACCAGGCCTTCATCACTTAACTCCATATACATTATGTCTCCAGGTATTGACGGTGCAAACCAGATCTCTGCAGGTGACTTAGCCTTATACGTATTGACAAAGAAAGACTCGCCGGCAGCTACAGCCCTAAGAAGACCGCGGAATGCGCCACCAGCGGTGTGTGTCTTTATCTCTACATCACCCTTATACAGCAACATAGCACCGGGCTCTGAAGTAACTTCCTCACCAGGGCTTAACTTAACCTTCAATATACTGTAAGCAGGTCTATAATCAATACTCCACTCCAAAAGGCCCACCACATATCTAAACAACTTTATAAAATATTAATGTTTACCTAAATAGCAAGTACCTTAAAGACAGATATTCATGAGAAGTTAAGGCATATTAAGAACATGTACTTACTTCAAGGATTTCAACACATATGGACGGAACCCTAAACATAAACATTACTTAGTTCTTCAGGATTTGAAGAGCGTTATTCCTAACCCACCGTAATCTACTTGGGTTATGACCGTAACCCAAGAACCTTCGAGCACAATCTTCAGATAATCACTTAATTCATGGGGTTTAGGGGCTATTACGTTATGAGCTATAATTAATGACCCGTCCCTTAAGTACGGTCTTATAGCGTTTAGGTAATCCAAGTACTCTTCTTTCCTAGCATCTATAAAGAGTATATCGACCTCATCAATACCTAGCTTACTTATGTAGTCCCTAACATCACCAACCACAACCTTAACGTACTCACTTAAACCAGCTCTCCTTATGAAGTTCATAGCCACCTTAGCTCTTTTCTCGCTAATTTCAAACGTATATACATGCCCGCTACATCCGGAGTCAGCTATTGCTTTAGCAAACCATAGCGTTGAGTAACCGTAGCCAGTACCTACCTCAACTACATTAACCCTGCCCTTAGACTTAGCTATTAAGTAGGTAATTATGTAGAACAACCTACCTGCAGAAGGTGATACTGGGTAGGCATCCTTAACTAATGCTTTAACATAAACTTCCTTAGCTAACGCCTCAAAACTATTCTTATCAACCATAGCTAATCACACCATAAAAACAACTAGTTTAAGGATTTAAGTTTAATGGTGTTGAGTTAGTGGACTCACTCCCTTGAATAAGGTATCCCGAGCGACTTAGGTGCTCTAGCACCCCTTGATACAGCTACTAAGGCTATTATGGTCACTATGTAGGGTAGCATTAGCATGAAGTATGTCATTTCAGGCCTTCCCATCTTTATGAAGTATTCCTGTAGGGTTGTCGATATGGACCATGTAAATCCGAATATCATGGTACCTGCCCAAGCCCTTAACGGGTCCCACTTACCGAAATAAACGAGGCCTATGGCTATGAAGCCCATGCCGAAGGTGAGGTTCTCATAGAACACACCCGTTACCCCTAAGCATAGGAAAGCACCAGCTAAGCCTGCTAGTGATGAACCAAATATTAATGCTAGGTACTTAACCTTAAACACATCAACACCCATGGTGTCAGCCGCCTTAGGGTTCTCACCAACCGCTCTAAGCCATAAACCCCACTTAGTCTTATACAGTATGAACCATAGTAGAGGTATGAATATGTAGGTTAAGTAAACCATTGGGTACTGATGGAAGAGTCCCTCACCGATTATCGGTATGGCTGAAAGCCCCGGTATAGGTACTTGAGTACTCTTAGGTATCGTTACATGTTTAGCCCCATATATTGTTCTAAATATGAAGTCAGATAGTCCGAAGCCTAGGAAGTATATCCCCATACCAGCAATTACTTGATTAAGCCTTAACGTAACTACTAAGAACGCTAGTATTAGACCTAAAACCATACCCACCGCTATGCCAGAGAGGTAGCCTAGGAGTATATTCCCTGTTAGGTAGGTTATGTGGAACCCTAAGAAAGCACCCAGCAACATTATGCCTTCAATACCTAAGTTAATAATCCCCGCCCTCTCCGAATATACCTCACCAACGCTAGCTAGCGCTAGGGGTGTTGCCATAACAATACCTAAGTTTATTACAGAACCTATGGTGTGTATGTCTATCACAGGGCCATCACCTCACCTTAATTGTCCTTATCCTATAGAGGACGAGTACTTCAGATACTATGAAGAATAGGTATATTAGTCCCTCAATAGCCTTGGAGAACGTGTACGTCAGTCCGGTAGCTGATTGCAGGAATACTACCCCATTATATATTACTCCAAACATGAATGCTGACGCTATAATTGCTAGTGGATGGTTCTTACCTACTAAAGCAACTATTATTGATGTATACCCAAGCCCTACAGCAATACCTTCATATAGGAAGTGAAAGACTCCTAACACCTCGGAAGCACCTGCCAAGCCGGCCATGGCACCACTAAAAGCCATACTAAATAACACGAATTTCTTAACGTCGTAACCAGCATACGTAGCTACCTCAGGGCTTGAGCCCGTCACTCTAAACTTAAATCCTAAATTCGTCTTGAATAGGAAGTAGTATGCCGCCACAGCTAGTATTAGGGCTATTAAGAAACCTAAGTGGAGTCTAGTGCCCGGTATTATGTATGGGAAGTGAGCCTTAAGGGGTGGTGACATGGGCCACATCTCTGATTCAGGGCTTTTTAATGGCCCCCTAAGTAGCCATTGAAGTATCTTAAACGCTAACCAATTCATGATCACTGTAGTGACTATCTCATTAACACCTAGGTATACCTTAAGAGCCCCTGCGAACATAGCCCAGAGAGCGCCTACTATTGCGGCTACTATCAATGATAGTAATATCGAGAGCGCTGGATGCGTTATGTTTTGAAAAATGAGTGTTACCCATGTAGCCATTATCGCGCCCATGATGTATTGCCCTTCAGCACCTATGTTAAGGACCCCAACTCTATTGGAGAAGGCTATTCCGACGGCCATGAACAGGAATGGGGTCATACGTACTAAGGAGTTTATGATGGCTGTAGGAGACCCTAGCGATCCCTCAAGGAATGCTGAGTAACCACTTAATGGGTCAACACCAGCCCAATACATAAGTATAGCTCCTATAAGAAACGCTAACCCGAACGTAACTACCGGAATGACCATGAACATATACTTAGGTAATCTCCTTTCCTCCACCTTAAGTAAGATTACCACCTCCTCATCACCTCCTCCTTAGGCATTTTCTTGGCTCCAGCCATGAGTAAACCTACTTCCTCAATACTTAACTCGCCAGGCCTGAAAACACCGACTATTTCGCCTTCATACATGACCATAACCTTATCGCTTAATGACAGTACCTCAGAGAGATCACTAGAGATAAGTAGTATTGCATGTCCCTTAGACCTCATCTCTACTAGAAGATTTCTTACATACTCAGTAGCGGCTACATCGAGGCCGGCTGTTGGTTCTTCAGCGATAATTAGTCTGGGTCTACGCTCAAACTCCCTAGCAACCATTAACCTCTGTATATTGCCTCCAGATAATGTCCTAGCCTTAACATTGGGTGATGGGGCCACAATGCGGTATTTACCTATTAACTTCTTAGCGTAATCAAGTATTGCCTTATGGTTAAGTATTTTAACACCTAATGCGGAGATAAATGGTACTTTAACTGAGAATGGTTCATTATCAACTACTTCAATAATGAAATTATCTGCTACGGGGAACTCACTAACAATGCCGAACTTAAGTCTCTCCTCGGGTATTAGTGAGATCCCTAACCTTATCCTCTCAGATATGGACGCGTTAGTTATGTCCTTACCTAGGAAATATATCTTACCACTCAACGGTTTCCTTAACCCATATAATACTTCAGCAAGCTCCTTCTGGCCGTTACCAGCAACACCAGCAACACCTAGTATCTCACCCTCCCTTATCCTAAACGATACTCCCTTAAGCGCTAGTACCCCCTTATCACTTAACGCTTTAAGGTCTTTAACCTCTAGAACAACCTTACCGACATTAGCTGGCGGCTTGTTTATCTCTAAGAACACTTCCCTACCGACCATTAACTTAGCTAAGAGTCTAGGGTTAGCCTCCTCTCTCTTAAGTCTACCAACAACCCTACCCTTCCTAAGAACTACTATCCTATCGGCTATCTCCATAACTTCATGTAGCTTATGAGAAATAAAGACGACCGATATACCTTTACTAACTAGCTTCCTAATGGTCTTAAATAACTCCTTAACATCTTGAGGGGTCAATACCGATGTAGGCTCATCG
Source organism: uncultured Desulfurococcales archaeon (assembly GCA_964519505.1). Classification (GTDB taxonomy): domain Archaea; phylum Thermoproteota; class Thermoprotei_A; order Sulfolobales; family CAZFJX01; genus CAZFJX01. Next base: position 10,097 of record CAZFJX010000016.1, on the reverse strand, counting down.
AGAATTAACACCTTCACTTTTCTATATAGTGCTTTAAGAATCTCAACCTTCTGCTTCTCACCTGCTGAGAGCTGCCATATTTTCTGTAGTGGGTCAAGCTTAAACCCTAGCTCATTAATTACAGGTATTATCTCCCTAGCTACCTTCTTAACATCTACTAGTAAACCCAGTTCTTCAAGTCCGAGGACTACGTTCTCAGCTATGGTGAGGTCTTCTACTAATGTGAAGTGCTGGTGAACCATGCCTATGCCGTTTTTAATTGCATCACGTGGTGAGCGATGAACGACTCTCCTACCGTTTATGTATATCTCACCCTCATCAGGTGTATAAAGACCGTAGAGAATATTCATGAGCGTAGTCTTACCAGCACCGTTCTCGCCCAGTAGTGCAAGTACCTCACCCTCATATATGTCTAGGTCTATATGGTCATTAGCAACAACCCCGGGAAACCTCTTAACTATACCCCTCATAGAAACAATGACTCTACGTCCATTACCCACGAATGCCACCTTACCTAATTAATCATGAGGTACATAACTTAAAAATCTAAAAAAGAATGTAGTTTATTTCGTCATAAGGACTTACTCAGGCTTAAACCCTGTATCTATTTCACCAGCAAGTATCTTGTTAATTAATTGTTGAGCCTCATCCCATAATTCCTTAGGTAGCGTACCGGCGCCTGGTACTACCTCTAGACCACCGTTCTGCATGTCTAGCCAGTATATCTTACCGCCCTCCTTCTGAAGCTTCCCTGATATGTAGTCCTGGTAGAACTGCTCGTAAACAACCTCCCAGTGCCACACCTCGTAAAGTACTGTACCCTCCGGATATACCTCTGGGTGGTAAGTACCGCTCATCATTGCGTATACGCCGGCCTCCTTAGATGCTGATATAGCACCTAACTGGCAGCCATCACCCATTGCCTTAATAACGTCAACCTTATACTGCTCTATTAGTGTGGTTGTTGATAGCTTGGCTTTAGGTACGTCGTGGAAGTCGCCTACGTAAACTACGTGGAGTACCTCATCTGGGTTATAGCCCGCGTAAGCTATACCGTGCCTTAAACCTACCTCACATCTAGATAGTTCGGCCACAGCCATGCCTGCAACGAATCCTACGTGCTTTGTATTAGATAACTTAATGGCTAAGTAGCCAGCTATGAAGCAGCTCTGGTCTGTCCTAACATCAGCGACGCTTACCTGTGGACCTACGTAGCTAGGTGCTCCAGCAACTGCTAGGAAGTAAACATCCTTATACTCCTTAGCTAACTTAGCCATCGGCTCACCGAACTGGAAACCTTGCCCAACAATCAACTTATAACCTTGCTCTACGTAGCTCCTAATAGTTGACTCAATCTGCGCCGGATCGTAAACGCCTTGAACCCAAGCAATCTCTACTTCAGGGTGCTTACCTCTAAATGCCTCCATACCCCTATAGCCGGCTTCATTCCATGCGGTATCAGTTATGCTTCCTGGGAATATGAAGGCCATCTTAACCTTCTTCGGGGTTGTTACTGTGGGTGTAGGTGACGGCGCGGGTCTAGACATTATCGCCGCGTAATAACCTGCTAAACCAGCGATTATGACAACTACGATAACAATACCTATAAGAACCTTGGTAGATACCACATAATTCACCTCACAATAATATGTTAGTAAGAGTATTAATAAATACAAACCTTTTAAGGGAAGTTAAGAAGTTAAAAAGTACCTCATATAGTATTCAAATTGCTAAGTCCATAAATAGTTTATTTTTAAATTATGTTATTAAAAATTATTTAAGCTCTCTTTAAATAGCACGGCATCGTCAGGGAACCAAACGTATGAAGAAAGTGAGGGGAGCTGCTGAATTACTCTATAAGACTCTTAAGTAGCGCGTATTGGATACGTACTTAAAGAGTTAATTTACGGATCTATGGTTAAGCCCTGGTCTAGTATGAACATTAGTAATAGACCGATAACTAAGCCTATTGTTGAGTGTAGTTCATGACCGTATCTATGTGTTTCAGGGATTATCTCATGACTCACTATGTACACCATAGCCCCAGCAGCTAGGGAGAGAGCGTATGGAAGTGATTGCCTTGAAAACATCACTATAGTAGCGGCTAAAGCGGCGGCTAAAGGCTCCACCACACCACTGAATGTAGCTAAACCAAGGCCGAGTCCTGGCCTTTTCTGCATAGTGATTAGCGGAAGAGCTACAGCAAACCCCTCAGGTATGTTCTGGATTCCTATGGCTATAGCGAGTATGATACCGTCCCTTAAGTCCTCAGCAACCGTAGCGCCTACGGCAGCGCCTTCAGGTATGTTATGTATTATTATGGCGAAAGCCATAAGCCAAGCAACCCTTAACCTACGCCTCCATGCGGGCGGGCCTTCATAACCCTTTATGAGGTGCTCATGAGGTAGGAACTTATCCATAACAACCATTAAAGTAACACCAAGCACGAAACCCAATACCGTAGGGAGGGCACCACCAACCTCCATAGCAGGTATTAGTAGGGATGTGAATGAAGCAGTTAACATAACACCGGCGGAGAAACCCATACCGATATCGATGAACACCTCACTAAACTTCACCCCTATCAATGCGGGTATAGCGCCAACCACTGTTAATACCGCACCTATGGACGCAACCAAGAATGCTTGACCAACAATATTAGTGGGGAATACACCCTTAATGAACATTCCAATCATTGCTAGTAAATCCAAGGTAATCACCTTAGGTGCAGTACTAAATAAGTAATGTGCAACGGAGGGTATTAAAGCGTGTAAAGGTGTATAAGGGTCTACATATTAAAGTATGTGCCCTTAGTAAGTACGGAAAGTACACTATGCTTGAGGACTCACTGAAGTTCCTAGCATGCCCTATATGCCACGGTCGGCTAGATGTTGAGGTTAATGTCATTATGGGTGATGATGTTATTGAAGGCTTACTAAGATGCCTATCGTGCGGTAGGGTTTACCGCATTAGGGATGGTATAGCCGATTTCCTTACTCACGAAATACTTAATGAGGTTGATAGGGAGGTTATGTTTGCTTATGATAAGACGGCTTTAAAGTATGATATATTAATGACTTATGTATTTCCGCTCCTCAGCTTAGGTATTGAGCCTTTTGAGAGGTTCATGTGGGTTAGGGAGTTAGGGTTAAGGAGGGGTTCTGTAGTTCTTGACGTAGCTACGGGTACTGGTAGGAATTTAGGTTTCCTCGCTAGGGTTGTGGGTAAGGGGGGTTTGATTTTTGGGCTTGATATATCGTGGAATGCCTTATTGGTAGCTAAGAGGAGGGCGCGTAGTTTAGGTAATGTTGTGTTAATGAGGTGTAATGCTTCGTACTTACCGTTTAGGGATGAGGTATTTGATGGTGTAATGCATGTTGGGGGTATAAATACCTTTGGTGAGAAGTCTAGGGCTCTTAATGAGATGGTGCGTGTGGCTAAGCATGGAGGTAGGATAGTCATAGTGGATGAGGGCTTAAAACCAAGTAAGAGGAATACCCTAGTAGGTAGGTTCTTACTAAGACTGAACGCCCTATACGCCAGTTTACCGCCGGTGAAGGAGCTACCTAAGGGTACAACTAACCTTAAGGTGGTCTGGAAAGTAGTGCCTTTCTTCCCCTACTACGTAATGGTATTCCAGAAACGCTGAGAGTGCCCTCAACCTAATTAATGGGTCGCCAGCAATCACTTGGTGGTAGTGATTTATGATTAAGGTGATGTCTAAATGGTTAGTTAAGGCGTATTCCATGTGTAAGGGTGTAGGGCTCCGTGATCTTTTAGGGTATCTCTTAATGCTTCTCCTTGTTTCTTCCTCATTATTTACTCTAGTGATGGGTGGGTATTCATGTGATGAGCATGGTTTTATTGAGGGTGTTATTGTGTGGTATAGTGATGCTGATGCAGATACTATAGCGGGTTCTTACGTTAGGTATGTACTGGTTGATCCTGATTATGGACCTAGAGACCTACCGTGGTCTCCAAATGATTTAATGAGGATTAAGGCCATTGGTACTTCCGTTATTGCTTACTTAAACATAGGTTTTGCTGAGGAATGGAGGGATTATTGGAGCTATATCGTTAGTGAGAAGCCTAAGTGGGTTACGTGGGTTCAGTACCCTGGTTGGGAGGGTGAGTACTTCGTTAAATACTGGCATGTGGGTGCCTGGGGCCCGGGCGGTTGGGTTGATGTACTTAAGCATGAATTAAGGAAGATTATTGAGTTAGGTTTTGATGGTGTTATATTCGATAATATTGATTCATGTGATATTTGGGAAAATCCGGAAGAGTACGGTCTTGACATACTTAAAGTGGCTAACGCTACTGACGCGATGGTTAGGTTGGTTAAGGAGTTATCTGCTTATGCTAAGTCCCTAAAGCCTGACGCGATCATCGTGGTCAATATGGGTGGTAGGCTAGATCTACTTAAGGACGTAGACTTCCTCAACTCTATCGACATAGTTCTTAGGGAATGTGTTTGGTATTGCGGTGATGAGGCCGTAGATACTGAGGAGCGTGACTACGCCATATACTAGCTTAGCTACGCTAGGGATTACGGTAAGGAAGTTATAGTCCTTGATTACGCCACCAAGATGGAGCACGTGCTTAAAGTACTTGAGGAGGGGAGGAAGTTAGGTTTTGAGGTATATGTATCACCTACGTGGGACTTAAATAAGATACCTAACTACATACCCTCATTTAATGGCCTAGACTCCACCATAGTTAATGATGAAGTCATTGCTGTATGGGGGTATCGAGGTCCGTTAAGTGATGGGTGGCGTAGTGACTTTGATGTTTACGTAGGTGTTGTTGGTAGTGATGGGGTTGAGTTAGTTAAGAGGCTAGGTAATGACGGTATTAATGATAGGAACCCACGGGTTGTTTTTGATGGGGTATCAAGCAAGTTAGTTTTAGTTTGGGAGTCAGGTAATGACTTAAGTCTAGCGGTACTGGACCCCACGAACTACGCAATAATCAGCAACCTAACTATAGGGGCTGATGGAGGTGTTTTACGCGACCCAGCCATAGCTGTTTATGATGGTAAGCTATACCTACTCTACATTAATGAGGTAGCTCCTGGCAATGAGTCCTTACTACTTTATAAGGTAATGACCCTACCTGGACTAGAGGTCGTTACTGAGGGTGTTTTAGCTAGTGAGACCTACAGTACATACCCGGTAGTATCGGTTAGTTCTGAAGGTGTTTTAGTTGCTTGGTATGCCCTTAATGGTGATGTACCTAAGCTTAAGGTGGCTTTACTTGCTGAAAGTGGTGTATTATGGGTTAAGGATGTTGAGGATATCAAGCCAGTACTCTATAAGTACGGCATTACTTACCCGCTCCAGGGCACGTGGGTATTGCTAGGCTATGACAGGGATAGTGGATCGGTTAAGGGCTTTATTCTTGATAGTGAAGGAAGGGTACTTCACGTTGCTAAGGGCTTACCTGAGATTACGTGGGTTCCTCAAGTCACCTTAATTGGTAATGGGTTAATCGCTTATAGCGGGGTTAGGGAGGTACATTACGTTAAGGTGGTTAATAACTCATTAACCTACATAGCCTCAGTAATCACTAAGTACCCATCAACTGTCGGTAGGTCCGTCATCAGGTATGGTAATGACGTACTGGTTATAGAACCTGAACCTCATAGCTCAAATAAATTAAGCATCATTAAGTTACCATCACCCATAGAGACTGAAACTAGGACTCTCACACAAACCTCAACTATCATGATAACAGTAACAACCACCAAGACAGCGGTAATAACAAAAACCATGGAGAAAACTAAGGTAGAGACAAAGACCGTAGTAACGACAGTGACCACAACAGTAACGCTATGTAGAACAGTAACAAGCACTGTAACGTCAACCAAAACAACAACCGTAGTGGGTGGGGTGAATCAAGCAATAATAGTGTTAATTGCGGTGGTTGTAGTTACTGCGTTAGCTATAGTTATATTGAAGAGAGGGTTACATTAAGTAAGCTCTGTAGATGCGGCTTAACTAGCTTTAACTCCTGAACTAGTTCTATTTGTTTGTGAACGCTGTTTTTATTATTTGTTCATGTGTTGGTGTTCTCGGTGGTTGGGTATGGGTGTTGGTGGGTTAGTTGTGTTGGGTTCCATTGTGGTTGTTTGCTTTGTTATTGCTTTAGCTGTGTCTATAGTTGCTGGGTTACCTAGTAGTGAGTACTTAGTGTTTGCTGGTGCTAAATCAATTGAGGTCTCAGTCTCTAAGCCCATACCTATGTTTGGTGGCGTTCCTGAGGTTAAGCCTGTTAAGGCTAGGGTTGTCCTTAAGGGGCTACCTAAGGATCTTGAGGTTGCTAAGGAGGAGGTTCTCGAGGTTGCTAAGTCCAGTGATGTGTTTAAGAAGTATGTGGGTGAGGGGTACGTAGTTACTAATATAATACTTAAGTTCAACATAAGGTTCGACCCATCAGAGAAGGTAATCTACGTTAATGGAGTTTCCGGAGGTCTAATAGTTCTTGAGAAGGGAGGTAGTTACGTCTACTTAAGTGTTGATTTAGAGAGTGGTGAGGTTAAGGTAGTGAGGTCTTACGTGCTCTAACTACTTAGGGGTTGGAGTAAGGTTATCTTTTTACTTAGGGATTATGTAGTTGGGGGTTTAGTGTTTGGGTAGTAGGTCGTTACTGCTTTACGCCATATTCACCGCCTCAGTATTCATACTGGCGCTTAAGTTAGTGACCCCAAGCACCATATACTTCGTAATCACCGACGGATCAGTAAGTGTTTATGAAGTACCCCACATATATACGTTAAGCGACGTACTAATGATCGTGGCGGTAACGGCCGTGGCATCTATAACAGCAACACTCATATACCTAACACCAACAACTAAACCAACACAAGAGAAGAAAACCATAGACATAACTAAGTATGAGGAAACCTTAAGAAACTTAAAAGGACTAGAGAAAGACATAGTAAAGCTACTCATAGAGAACGGAGGGACCATGTACCAATCAGACATAGCAAAACAACTAAACATACCAAAAAGCACATTAAGCACAGTACTAACGAAGCTAGAGAATAAAGGTCTTATAGAGAGGAGGAGAAAAGGATTAAAGAACTTGGTTGTTCTTAAGCCCTAACTAAAAACAGTTAACTTAAGTTAACGACTAAGGCATAGTCCCGCGCATACTTTACCTTATCTCTACACGCCGCTTTAGGTAGGACCCACACACCCCTGATTGCTTGCTGGATTAGTAGCTCATTAAATTCCTTAATCTCCTCCTCACTAAAGCATAGGGTTGTGAGTAAGATCACCGCCTTAGGCGCCATAGGCGCCATGAACTCCTTACGTAACCTATCGATAACGGCCCTTAAACTGGTCCTTACCTCACCATTAGGCTTCGGCGGTTCCTCAATAGGTATTGGTGGTGCCGCACACTCATGGGGGTGTTCGGCCAGTATTTTATCTGTGAAGTATATGATCCTGAACCCCTGCATTACCTCCTCCCTACATAACTCACCAATACCTGAGAAGAACTCGATAAGCTCCTCCCTACTTAAGTCCCTAGATACCTCAACGAATACGTAAAGCTCCTCAATACCTAGGAACCTAAGTCTTGGGTATGCAGGTAGTGCTGTAGGTCCGTAAGCCCTATGAACACTATACCACCTCCTAGGGAACCTACCCCTACCGTAATACCTACCTAAAGGCCTCAAGAAATCCCTAACATCATAAACCCAAGACCCAGGAACAACCCACTCATAAATAGTCAAGCCGATCAAGCCCTCTCTAACGCGTATGTAGCGATAGTCATAGCAAGGAGCTTCCATAACCTCTCAGATCCTAATTTCTCAATTATCATTATCCATGTAAATGGCGGAGCCGTCAGTAAAAGTATCCATGGGTATCTTCTAACAAGCCATAGTAGCTCATCTACGTCTACCACCCATATAAGCCTCCTTAAGATGTGCCTTACTCGCGGGTCATGTATGGGTAATAGCATTGGTATCAGTAATTTACGGTTTAGTAGCGTGAGAGCCCATAGCAGATAAGTATAGTCTTTAACCCCTAAGCCTGCCCAAAGCCCTAATATGCTATCTACGTCTATTGTCTTACCTAAGTAATCCCATACCCAGAACACGGAGTACTCTAGAGGTTCCTCATATATTATTTTATGTTTATATACCTCATTAACTCCTTCACCGTAATCGAAGTGCTTAAAGCCTATGTACGTAGCTAAACTCTCCTCAATAACCTCATGTGTGAATTCATCACTTATAGTTCTTGATGGGCTAACACCGCTACATGCATGAGTAAAGCTATGGGTCATTTCATGTGTGATTATAGATCTTAATAACTCCCTCCTTAACCTATCCTTTTCGTACTGATCCCACTTTTTACCTATCCTACCTTCGATTTCTTGTGCTAGGTCTTCAAGTCTATCCATAGCTATGTATATGGATGGTTTAGGCTTATCTACGTAGCAACCCAGAGCCTCTATGACCTTACACATAGTTGGTTCAGGCCTAAAGCCGTCTATGAGCTTACCGACTTCACTTAAGGCTCTATCAATCCACTCCCTCCATTCCCTCTCAACACGTGGGGTTGGGGCCTCTCTAATTAACTCACGTGTCCAACCGCTAAGGATATCATAAACCCTATCCATTACGCGCTTAGTCTCCCTAGCTACCTCCTTATCATAGCATTTCTTCTTAGGTGGGCATACCTGATCAACGACATCGCTTGTAGTTAAGCATACTTCAGCTCTAAGCCCTGCTAACGATACTAAGTAATTACGGCTAGGTAAGTAGTGATACCAACCGTCAGACAGCACCCAGCTAGGTATCTGAATTCCATGCCCCTTAATTAGGGCCGTGTTCCCCACCCCATACATATCTATAGATAGATATATTTAGATATATCTCTTAACAATATCCTTGACTTTCTCCATGAACTCCCTAATTCTTGTCTCATTCCTTGGGTTTACTCTGTCTATCGGTATTGTGTTGGGTATTTTGCTTAAGATCCATGTCGCTACGTGACTCTCCTCATATATTGGCACTATCACGTACGGCTTATTACTGAGTATTTTCCTATATGTCTCTACCTGCGCCTTAGCAACGTCAATAGTCTCATACTCAGTCCTACCAGCCAGCGAGAACTTAGCTTCAACGATTAGCGGTATATGGTCACTGTACTTGTATAGCTCACCCCATTCAATGTATTCTTGAGGTTCTTTGCTGATTAACAGCACTACGTCAGGCAGTACGTGAACTCTTTTAGGTATTTTTAGTTCGTGAAGTAGGTTGTAGGTGTGTGGTAGTATTGATGGCTGGTAAAGTACGTGTATGTACTTACCTTTAAGCTCCATAATGATTGCTGGCTTATTTACGGTATAGCTCAGTACTAACTTGCTACTTAGTGGCTTAGCACCTAACTCATATAGTGCCTTAATTACCTTACCCATAATCCAAACCTCATAACACCTAACCCTCTTCTCATGTAGGGACTTAATCCTACCCTGAGGCGTCGGTAGAACTAACGAAAGCATTAAGGCATAGCCAGGATCCCTAAGAACTTCACCAAGTCTCTCCGCATGGTTATAAATGAATACATCATCTATACCCATGGACTTTAGGTCTTTCCGTAAATCATCAACTAACTTAGGAACTACAGCCTCATAGAGGTAATACTGGTGGGTTTCAGGCCCGAATAGCTTGAATCTAACCTTATCTTTGAGATACCTTAACGGGTCCTCGATATCCTTATCAATTAAACCCTTATCATAGAGTACGTTAAAGGAGAGTTCATTAATGTTTGACATATCTTTAGGTAGTTTAAACATGAATACCAAGGGATAGCGCCCTCTACGTGTAAATGTCACGATAATACCCTGACGTCCGGCTATCTCATCAGCAGGTACTTCCCAAACAACCTCCCTCCTCCTACGACCTCTCTCCTTAGATACTTCAGCCACAGCGCCTCTAATCTGAGACACATGCCTTAATTCATTACCGTATACAAAGTAAACATACTCAGTACCCGAACTACCACCATGTATTTCGATTATTTTCACACGCATATCACTCACCCAGTGTAATACACTGCAAACCAGTATTTAAACTTTTC
>CAZFJX010000015.1:0-38137 GCA_964519505.1 uncultured Desulfurococcales archaeon | reverse complement strand
GTGCTGTTCTGTCCTTCAGGGATGGTTATGTTGCAGAATAGGTGCTGTAGGTATGTTACTACGCAGACTGTCTTTGTGTTGCTTGGTGGTGGGGGTGTTGCTGGGTACTGACCTAGCGTTATTCTCCTCGCTTCATACGGACCTAACGTTATGTTGTGTTGGGGTGGTAGGTTAGTTAGTTGTGCTGACCCGTTACTCAGTATGTAGAGTATGCTGAATACGTGTGTGTAACCACCCCACTGGGAGATTATGTTTAGCGTAACATTCCCGTCCCATAGGAGTAGTAGTTGCTCCTTAGCCGACTCAACTACCTCACGTCCTCTTTCGGCGGTCTTAAGTATTTCCTCCCTCCAAGACATAGCTAGTGCTACGAAGAGTACGGCAACAACCAAGAACAGTATGACGGCTACGTAACCTACCTGTGCTTTACGGGTACGTGACTTACGCATTCATAACCACCTCACGGCACTCAATAATTAACTCATCACCAGTAGACTCAACCCTAAGAATTAGTGTTTTGACGGGGTACTCAGTTAGGTATGTGACTGACTCACCCGGGTTCATAGAGACCCCACCTACAGGACCTACCCTAGAACCGTTAGTGAGTATGAAGTACACGGTAGCGTTAAGAACCTCACTAACCACCGGCGGGGTTGGTGTGTACCCTTCTTGGAAGAGCATTAAGTGACCCATAAAGTCATAACTCACGAAGTAGTTACCGGCAGGTATGGGTACCGGGAAGCCATCACCAGAAACCACATACCTTAAGTACTGCTCTATTGGCTGGTTAGGTTCAATAATGTTTTTAAGTTGGGTAAGCATTTAGGTAGGGAATAACGAGAGTGTATAGGAGTGGTTGAAGGTGGGTAGTAGGTCTGTAAGGACTGTAGGTATGAGTATATACATACCCGATACCTCAGCGATTAGTGAGGGGATAATTAGTAGACTAATTGAGAGTGGTAGGATTAGGGGTAGGATAGTCATACATAAGGCGCTACTACTTTATTTTGAGGAGTTAGCTAACCAGGGTAAGACAATAGGTTACGTAGGTCTTGACGAAATTAGGAAGGTTAAGAAGCTATGTAGCTCCCTAGACATACCCTTCGAGATCTTAGGTGATAGTAGGCGTAGGTACGGTAATAACATCGATGTTGATGTTAGGGAGCTTGCTCTAGAGATGGGTGCTACATTAATAACTGCTAATAGGGTTCAGGCAGCACTAGCTGAGAGTATGGGTATTGACGTAATCTTCGTAAGGCCTGTGAGGGAGATAAGGTTAAGTATTGAGAGGTTCTTCGATAGCGAAACCATGAGTGTACATCTAAAGGAGGGTACGTTACCTAGGGCTAAGAAAGGGAGGCCCGGTGATTGGAGGATTGAGGTAATAGGTGATAGGGAGCTTACTAGGGAGGAGCTTGAGGCCATCGCTAATGAGGTTCTTGAGGCTGCTAGGATGGGCAATGGCTTTATAGAGATAGATAGGGCTGGCTCGACGATAGTCCAGCTAGGTAAGTATAGGATCATAATAACTAAGCCACCGATGAGTGATGGTTGGGAAATAACTGCTGTAAGACCATTAGCTAGACCTAGGTTAGAGGAGTATAACCTACCACCAAAGCTACTTAGAAGGCTTGAAGAGAGGGCTGAAGGCATATTAATTGCTGGAGCTCCAGGCATGGGTAAGACAACGTTCGCCCAAGCACTTGCTGAGTACTACTTGAGGAAGGGTAAGGTCATTAAGACTATAGAATCACCTAGAGACATGTACTTACCTCCGGAAGCAACCCAGTACTCTAAGGTCTACGCATCACCTGAGGAGCTCCACGACATACTGCTATTAAGTAGGCCTGACTATACGGTTTTTGATGAGTTAAGGAATGATGAGGACTTTAAGCTATATGTCGATCTAAGGCTTGCCGGCATAGGTATGATAGGGGTTGTTCACGCAACAACACCAATAGACGCTATACAGAGGTTCTTAAGGAGGGTTGACCTAGGTGAGGTACCTAGCATTATAGATACAGTAATATTCATAGATAGGGGCCAGGTAAGTAAGGTCTATACCCTAGAGATGACCGTTAAACTACCTACAGGGCTTAGGGAGGCAGAACTAAGCAGGCCTGTAGTCGAAGTTAGGGACTTCCTTACTGGTGAGTTAGAGTATGAGATATATACATTCGGTGAGCAGACAATGATAGTCCCGGTTAGGACATTAAGGATGCAGACAGTAGAGAATAAGATTAGGAAGTTAATTGAGAGAACCATGCCATACGCGCAAGTAACTATTAGTGGTAATGAGGTAGTGATAACGGTCCCTAGGGAGTATGCAAGTAATGTCAAGAAGAAGATTAGGAGGTTAAGGAGGTTAGAGAACGAGTTAGGTATGACACTAAGATTAAAATTAGAGTGATTCCCATAATTTCTTGGTTGCGTTATGAAGCATAAGTCACTAGCTGTTAAGGAGACTATCAAGTTCCTAAGGAGGTACGAACCGATAGAGGTTTTAGGTGTAGGTTGCGGATCCACTGTTAAGCTCTTTCTAGAGGAGATGATTAAGGAGGGTTTAAGGGTTAAAAACATAGTTACTGCCTCATACGACACATCATTAAAACTCAATGAGCTAGGTTTAAGGAATTACGAAACAGGTATGGGTAGGGAGGTTGATATCTACATCGACAGCGCTGATGAGGTTGATAAGGATTTAAATATGATTAAGGGTAGGGGTGGTGCATTAACTAGGGAGAAGGTACTTGCTTCACTATCTAAGTTAAGGATATTCATAATTACTGAAGAGAAGTTAGTTAGTAAGTTAGGTACTACTAAGCCAGTACCTATAGAGGTAGTCCCCTACGCCTTAAACTTAGTGATTAAGGAGTTAAGGAGGTTAGGGTTTAAGTATGAAGTTAGAATGTCATGCAATAAAGATGGTCTTGAAATAAGTGATAACTACGGATTCTTAATAAACGTCTTTACAGGATCTATAGATAACCCATTAAAACTTCATGAAACTCTCAAAAATATTCCTGGGGTTGTTGAGACAGGCATTTTCGTTGGTTTTGTTGATGTTTTGGTGGTCGGGTTTAAGGATGGTAGGGTCTCCATAATCACTAAAGGCGGCATTACCTAACCTTCATTACTTTACTTAACGTATTATCCATATAGAGGTGGGTTGGCTGTCTAGTACCCGTGAGAGTTGGTTAGGGAGGTTTAGGGAGCTAGCTAGTGCTTGTGAAAAGGTTGATGAGTCATTGATTAGGTATCATGAGAAGGTACGTGACGCTATATTTGAGAGGAGACTAATTAAGATTACGTACGGTGATAAGGAGTTATGGTTTTTTAGGGGTAAGAACCATGACTATATAATAGTGCCGTGCGTATTCTGTAGCTGTCCTGACTTCCAGTTTAACGTATTACTTAGGGGCACGAAACAGTCATGCTACCACTTACTAGCTCAGAGGTTAGCCGTTAAGAGAGGTGCTTACGTAACCCTCCATATAGATTGTCTCGAAGAACTTAACGTAATAATTAATGAAATACTTCATAAGAACTTCAGTCCTCACTTAAGGAAATTACTTTTCTTAAGGAAGCTTTAGGCAGTAGTCACGCTACCTATATTACTGAAAAGAACTACTAACTCAGTAGGGTGTGTGTATGGGAAGGAGGAGAAGGAAGACGTATAAGGTTAGGCGTAAAGTAGTTAAGAAATTACCAAAGACATTTCAATGCCCTGCCTGCGGAGCGGTATCGATATCCATACGCATTGATAGGGACACTAACATGGCCTTCATAGCATGTAGCAACCCTTCATGTAGGTTAAGGGCTAAGCTCGATAACGTGCCTAAGATATATCAGGAGGTCGATGTCTACGCCAAGTTCCTTGACCTATTCTCTGAGGGTGCTATTGAAGTAACTTACGGTGATGAGGAAGAGGAGGAAGAGGAGAGAAGAGTTGAGATGGAGAGGGAAGGTTAGTAGCTACATAGCTAGGAAAGTAAGGGCCGGCGAAGTTCTTCATTTCTCACTTATCGACCCTGCAAAAGCAGGTTCCTTAGGTAGTTTAAGGAGGGTTATTAAGGCACTTAAGGAGGCAGGTACTGATGCTTTCTTAATAGGTGGTAGCTTAGGAGTTTCTGAAAGTGATGTTGATGAGATAGTTAAGTTAGTTGATGAGTTCGACATGCCCTCAATACTCTTCCCAGGGAACGTCTCCGGCATCTCTAGATTCGCTGACGCCATATTCTTCATGTCATTACTAAATTCTGATGACCCATACTTCATAATAGGTGCTCAGGTATTAGGCGCACCAATAGTTAAGAGGTATGGACTTGAGGCACTACCGACCGCTTACCTAATAATAGGTTACGGAGGTGCTGCTGGTTACGTAGGTAGAGCCAGACCTATACCTTTCGAGAAGCCTGAATTAGCTATTGCTTACGCATTAGCTGCTGAGTTCTTAGGTATGAGATACGTATATCTCGAGGCAGGTTCAGGTAGCCCAAGACCTGTACCTCCTAAGGTCGTTAGTGCTGTATCTAGGAGTCTAGAAAATGCTTACGTAATAGTTGGTGGTGGTATTAGGGAGTCTGAGGTAGCGCTAAAGATATGTGAGAGTGGTGCTAACATCATTGTTACTGGGAACATAATTGAAGATAGGCTTGATAAGGCGCTGAAGATTATTGAGGCTATTAAGAAGAGGTAAGTCTAGGGTTCGCTGTTGCAGATTGAGCATGCATTACTAGCTTTCTTATTAGGTATATCACCACTTACTGAATGTAGGATAGCCATAATAACAGCGTTCATACTATCTGGAGGTGCATCACTTGATTTTGCAGTACTGACGGCTATCTCCGTAGCTAGCAACTTAATAGTCCCTTTCATAGCGATATACATACTCTTAATACTTGAGAAGTACATACTTAATTACTCAGGCAGTAACTCCTTAATGGACTTTATTAAGAGGCTCTATGTAAAGTACATATTACGTGTTAAGGAAAGAGCTGGTAGGTACGTTGGTAGATGGGGTTATATTGGTTTAGCACTATTTGTTGGGGTACCATTACCTTTCACCGGTGCTTGGACAGGTTCCTTAGCCGCCTACATTCTGAATCTTGAGTATAGGAAGGCGGTTATAGCTAATGTGGTCGGCATACTTATTGCTGCCTCAATAGTTGTTGCTGCTTTACTCACAGGCAATTACTTCATAATACTTTACAGGGGTGAGTGACGCTTATACTTACCGTCAACATATTTCTTCTTAAAGACCTCCTCAACATTTATATCTAGTAAGTTAGCTATGGAGAGTAACCACGCAAAGACATCAGCAACCTCATCCTCAATGAGTTCCTTCTTACCACTAAGTAAAGCCTCAGCTAACTCGCCAACCTCCTCAACAAACCACGTAAACGTAGGGTATAGACCCCTCTTGGAGTCTGTCTCATAAAACTCCTCCCTAATTAACTCTTGAGCTTCCTTAATCTTCATGAACCCACCAAATAAGGAGTTAAGCTTAAAATTAAAAAATAGATTTTCTACTTAGGGGCTTAGTATGTCATCAAGGAGAAGGAGAAGAAGGAGGGAAGCCGGAGGCCCTATGGCTGCCGCAGGCTTAGTTAGGTTCTTTGAGGAGACTGAAGCGCCTTTCGTTATAAGCCCTAAAATGGTTATTATAGTCTCATTTATGTTCATAGGAGTCGTTATATTGATGAACTTCCTGCTGAGACTACCTGGAGGTTAGAGAGACTCTAACTTCTTATATAGTTCCCATACCTCATCAACATACATCTCAAGTCTCTTGATGTCCTCATCAGTTAAGTGAGCGAACCTTCCTTGTGCTCTTAAGTATTCAGCTACTGGCTTCCTTCTCTTCTTATCTTTAAATGGCTGACTTGGTGGGCTTATCCTTAATTTACCATTAACAGCCTCAAAGAGTATCCACATACCTGTCTCTACAGCTAACTTAGCTATCTCTACGGTTCTTGATGGTTCAAATCTCCAACCTACTGGGCATGGCGCATGTAGATGTATATACTTAAAGCCTTTCATGGATACCGCCTTCCTAACCTTCTCTATGAAGTCTAGTGGGTAAGCTATGCTTGCCGTCGCTACGTAGGGAACCCTATGCATTAACATAATGAGTGGTAAGTCCTTCTTAAACTCCCTCTTACCCGTAACCGTAGTTGTTGTCCAAGCGCCATAAGGGGTTAATGAGCTCCTCTGAATGCCTGTATTCATGTACGCCTCATTATCAGCACATATGTGGATTATATTATCGTTTCTCTCAGCAGCACCACTTAATGTAGCAAACCCTATATCCCCTGTACCACCATCACCTGCCCATGAAACAATAACGGCCTTCTTACCTCTCAACGCTAGGGCAGTAGCTAATCCTGCAGCTGTTGCTGGTGCTGATGCAAATACGACGTTAAGTATGGGCATGTTGATACCTGACTTAGGCATAAGCCCTTGAACGACTGTAGTGCACCCTGCAGGTATTACTAGGATGGCTTCATCACCTATAGCCATACCTAAATACCTTAACCCAAGGTTTAGTGGGCATCCAGGACACGCAGCGTTACCAGGCATTACATACTTCTTCTTAGGTAAGTCCTGAATTCTTATGGGCATGGTCTCACCCAAGGAACCACTCAACCTTTCTCTCAATAAACCCTTTCTCCTCAACCTCGTTTACCACTGATTTAATTAGCTTAGTGAAGTCCTTGTAGCTAACATCCATACCAGCAATACCGGCTATGTAGTTCTTTACTTGCATACCCTTAATCCCATCGATATATGTGTGTGTAATCACATCTAGGTATAGAGGACCTGCAGACCCGAAGGATACTGATTTATCGAATACCACTACGCCCTTACAGCTCCTTAGGTACGTATTTAGGTCTTCCCTTGGGAATGGTCTAACGAATCTAAGCCTTAGTAAGCCTACTGGGTAACCCTCACCTCTTAAAGTATCTACAGCCTCCTTCATGTCACCACACCAAGCACCCATACCTATCACAAAGTACTTAGCGTCTTCACACCTGTAGCACTCAATGAGACCACCATACTTTCTACCCGTTATCTTACCGTACTCCTCATCAACCTCCTTAATGACCTGCTTAGCCTTCTCCATAGCTCTCTGAATATCATACCTCATTAACGCATTATCCTTAGTACTTGCTGGTAAGTTACCCATATTGAATACCTTGCCTGGTTCATAAACATAAGGCTGATTCCTAGGCGGTAGCCACCCATCGATAACCTTCTGGTCAGGTACATCAACAGGCTCCGCGGTATGGCTTAGTATGAAGCCATCAAGACCGACCATACCCGGTAGGAATACCCTCTCATCCTCAGTTATCTTAAATAACTGTAGCGTTAAGTCTAGGGCCTCTTGATTGTTCTCGGCCATACATATTAACCAACCAGTATCTCTTTGAGCCATTATGTCACTGTGTTCTGACCATATGTTCCATGGGGGACCTATAGCCCTGGTTACTATGGCCATAACCACAGGTATCCTACTACCAGCAACCCACCAAACCACTTCATGCATATAGAGTAACCCATGACTTGATGTCGCTGTGAACGCCCTAACACCGCCTGATGCGGCGCCATATGTGGCGGCTAAGGCCGAGTGCTCAGATTCAACCCTGATCATGACCGCATCAAGCTCACCCTTCTCAATCATCTCATCAAGCTTCTCAACAATTGTTGTTTGAGGTGTTATTGGGTAAGCAGCAATTACCTTAACCCTAGCTAACTTAACTGCTTCAGCAACCGCGTAATTACCAGTTAATATCTTGAGAGGCATGATCACACCTCAGGAACCATTTTTATTGCTTTAACAGGACATACACGTTCACATATACCACAACCCTTACAGTACTCATAGTCTATCGTTACGAACTCAGGCCCCTCCTCATTAATCCCTATAACGCCATCAGGGCAATGAAGCCAGCACATCCTACACTTAACACATTTCTTATGATCAACGACAGGCCTCTTAACTCTCCATGTACCTGTCTTACCTGCAGCGGCTGGCGCTGGGTATGAGAGTGGTAAGATCATTTCTGGCTTAGCCAATGGGGGTCACCTCATTATAAGCCCTTTTAACTGCTTCAGCATTTAATTCAGCTACCTTACCACTCAACCTAGACAATACTTCATCAACTATGGAGTCTAGGGAAACAAGTCCCGTAACTTTACTTAAGGCTCCAAGCATTGCGGTATTGACTAAGGGCCACCCAGCCAATACAAGCCCTAAATCCATAGCTATCTTATTAGCATCAACCCTAAATCCCTTAATACCTTCAGGAACCTCAACATCCTTACTTGAGTTTATGATGAAGTAACCACCCTTCTTAAGGCCGGTAAACACGTTGACCAACTTAGGTAGTTTAGGGTCTAGAACAACTACTATGTCAGGTTCCTTAATAGCTGACCTAATCCTAATGACTTCCCTACTCTTACCTATTCTGGCGAAGGCAAGTACTGGAGCACCCCTTCTCTCAGCACCAAAAAACGGTATTGCTAAACCCCATAGATTATCTCTTAAAGCAGCACCAACAAGGACATTGGCAGCCGTTACAGCACCTTGGCCTCCCCTACCATGGAATCTTATTTCAACAACCTTACGAGATGTGAATAACACAAATACCAACCATCTATACATTAGCAGGCAAGGTTTAAAAACTATAAACATAATCGCATCAAGCAAAAAACTGTTTGAACAATGTATAAGCACGCTTAAACCTGTCTTAATGACTACTTATATACGTTCTAAATGGGGAATTAGAAATAAGTCCTAAGTAGGGAATAAATATGAGTAAATTAAGGGAGAGTAAATAAGCTTTGAAACAATGTAGGTAACAGGGGCCGGAGCCGGCTGGCGGTTACGGGGGATGCTAACCCCCTGAGGAAGCTCCGTCCTCCCCGTGGCACCAGGACCCCGAAAGGGGTACGGGGGAACCCGTGGCAACGGCACAGAAACGGCACGCCCACCAACAGATGTAGATGATGCGGTGAGGGCCGTCCGGCAACGGACGGCCAGTAACCCGCTGATTATGTTGGTGGGTGCGTTGAAACGGCCGACCCCTGGGGAGTAAGGCCAAGTAGCACCGATGAAGGCCACGTGAGGTGCGGGTAGGCCGCCTAGTCAAATACCGCCGAAGTACAGAAGACGGGCTAAAGCCGGCTCCGGCCCTGCCCTTCTAACGACCTACGTAAGAACTCCCTCTGTATCTCAAGTACCTCCTCGTATGTCTTAGACTTTCTATAGGCCTCTAAGAGCTCGTAGTTAAGCTTTATGAATACTTCACCCCACTTAAATAGTGATGCTATTCTCATGGCCTCATCAATCTCGCCGATTATATATAGTGCTGCCATTACTGCCTCAGCACTGCTCAACTTTGTTGGCTTACCATAATTTGTTGGATTAGCGGCTATCAATAACGGTAGGACCCTACAGTTACGCTCCTTAATCCTCCTAAGAATACTTAAACCCTCTTTCCAGGAAACATCAATGACTACTAAGCCATACTTCAGTATTAAATCCCTATCTAAAGGTGTGAGTACCTTAGTCCCAAATGGGTTAAGGACCACAGCTTTCTTAGGCATGCCTCTAAGTGAGTATATTAACCTAGCAACCCTAAACCTAACCATCTTTAATGCTGTGCATTTCTTAGGGTCATCCTGACGGTAATGGAGTACGTAAATCCGTGTCAAGTAGTTAACCTAATGTAAAGTATAAAAAACCCTACTTATATAGGTAAATGGTATGCGACATGCGTGAAGCAATCGTATTAATTAACACAGATATAGGTGCTGAAGAAGAGGTGCTCGCAACGTTAAGAACCATAGAGGGTGTTAGTGAGGCATACATAGTTTATGGAGTTTATGATATAGTAGTTAAGGTCGTAGCCCCCTCAACAGAGAAGTTAAGGGAGATAGTATCAAACAGAATTAGGAAGCTTCCTAAGGTAAGGTCAACACTAACAATGATTGTTGTTGAAGGCAGGTCATTTAAGAGATAAGGGGTTTTTACATAGTTCAAGTACATATAGGGCTAGATAACGTAGACACTTCTTTATATGGTTGCACAACCCACCTTACATACTTAATCCTTAAAGAGCTAGGTAAGAAAGGGTGGTTAGGTAACTTAATAGACTACCCAAACCTAGTTAGGCTTAACCCGTCGATACCATGGAAAACTAGAGGTAATGGAGCTACAGTAATTAGGCTTGATTTACCTCATGAACTCCTATGCAGACTTAAGGAGATTATCCTTAGTACCTATCGGAAGTACGTGAGTAATTTTAGTGAGGGATCGGGTAGGGACCCAGGCATTGTGATCTACTTAGGTAATGTAGCTAGTGAGTTAAGATGGCTATATAGGAAGGCTCTAACCGATATAGTTACCATAGATGTTGTTAAGAGGTTAGCCAATAAGTTAGGTATTGAGATTCTTGTTGATGGGCATGGAATCATAGGCGCTACAGCATCTATAGGTGCCTTAGTAGATGAGGACTGTACTTATGAGCTACTCACATATAGAGACCCACGTAACTACTTTAAGAGAAGATCTATAGACCCTAACTCAGTTATTAGGCTTGATAAGGAGCTAAGACATACGTTCAACAACTACGACTACGAGGTTAGTAAGGTACTCATTACCCCAAGAGGTTTTGATCCGGTACTCTTTGGTATTAGAGGCGATAATCCCGAAGAGTTGCTAAGGGCTATTGAGATCATTAAGTGTGGTGAGGAAATACTGGGTTGGGTTATTTTCAGGACTAATCAGGGGACTAACGCCCACCTTATAAGGAGGTCTATAAGCTCATTAAGACCCTACATGACGGCACTGGTTAGAGGTAGGGTAGTTGAGGCACCCAAGGTTGTTAAGGGTGGTGATGTCTTCATGCAAGTTAATGATGGAACCGGTACTTTACGTATATGTTTCTTTAAGGAGTTAGGTCATGTGAATAAGGTTGCAAGGGGGTTGATCATTGGTGATGAGGTTGTTGTTGGAGGCTCCGTTAAGTTGTGGGATGACGGTGAATTAACGCTTCACGCTGAACTACTTGAGGTAGTTAAGGTGGGTGAGTTAGTTATTTTAAAGAACCCTAAATGCCCTAAATGTGGTGCTACACTGAAATCAGCGGGTAAAGGCAAGGGATTTAAGTGCGTTAAGTGCGGGTTTAGAAGTAAAGAATTAAGTAAGGTGCCTCAAGTGGTCAAGAGAGATATAAAGCCAGGGATCTACGTACCACCAGCTAGAGCACAGAAGCATTTACAGAAGCCCCTTAAGAGGTATGGTAAGGAGAAGCCCTGTAGTTTCGTTAAACCGATACCTAACTTCATTAGATAGGCACTTCCTGTCGAGATAACCTGCCATCAGCTTTATTAAGTGCTAGGTAAAACCATATACATAAATACCCAAAAGAGAATTAGCCATCCAAAGGACCCCCGCCCCCCTCTACTTCCTGTGGAGCACAGCGTAAGACACGGAGTCTCACACAGTAAGACCTAGGCAACTCAGAGATAATGAATTGAAAGAATCATTAAGGAAACTATTACATTAGCTGATAGATTCATGGGCAGAAAGTCTTTTAAATAATTCTACATGCTCTTAAAGAACATACTCGATAGTCAAAACATTTAAAGAAATTCATAAAATACTTTATACAAAAACTACCCCAGAGTACATCTTCTCTCTATTCTCCACAGGAAGTAGAGGGGTGGGGGCCCCTATTTAAGGGGTGTATTTGAGTGTGAAGACCTCCCCCCATGATTGTTGTTGGTAATTCCTTGGTGACTAGTTTGGAGGTGTCAGTAATACTTGTGTGTAGTCATGGTGAACATAAATCTCTATTCTCGATAGGAAGTTTTATGGTCTTATGGTTAAGTATTTAATTAAGTCTATCTTTGTTATTATCCCCCTAACACCGTCCTTATCAACGACCAGTACTGCTGGTGATACTAGGAGTAGTGTCTTGATTATGTTTATATTAGCTGACGGTGGTACCATCGGCAGCGGATCTTCCATAACGTCTCTAGCTCTTAATTGAGTTATGTCCTTCCTTAAGCCGATTGTCTTAAGTATTGATGACTCAAACACTGTACCTACGACCCTGCCTTCGTTGACTACGGGTATCTGTGAGATCCCTTTCTTATCCATGATATCTATTATGGTCCTTAATGGCGTGTCTGGGGTTACTGTAATTACCGGTGAGGTCATTATTTTCTCGGCTGTATGGGTTACGTTCAATGCCTTATTTAGGGCAGCTATGATTTTATTTAGCGTACTTAGTCTGGGGTTAACGGTCCCCTTCTCTATCCTAGCTATTAATGACTGGCTAACACCAGCTAACCTAGCTAATTCCCTCTGACTTAATCCAGCAGCCTCCCTAAGCCTCCTTAACTCCTCACTAGTTATTAGGTAATCCATGCTTATAGCCCAAGAATAAATATTTCTGAGGGGAATAATCCGTTATGTTAGAAGGAGAAAAACTTAGTTTTTATTTGAGAAAAACTTTTGTTTAAGGAAAATTGTTTAGCCTAGGAGCTCTCTCCAGTACTTGACCTCTTCTTCAGTCATTGGACATGGTACTTGTACTTCACCCTTCCTAATTAACTCTTCAAGCTCTTTAACAGCTTCCCATACCCAGTCAGCTACTGACTCCCTCATAGCCTTAACTCTCTTCTTAATCTCCTCTGGTGGCATTGGTAGTACTGGCTTACCTGTTAACTCCTCAGCCTTAATGCCCATCTCGATGAACTCATCTAGATCCTTGAGAGTGCTTACTGATATACCCTCCATCGGTATGCCCTCAATGACTGTACCGATACCTAGAGTTAGAACACCATCGTACTTCTGAACAACTTCCCTGAACTTACCTAACAAGACTAGCTGCGTCGCATAGTAGACACCCTTATCGACCCTCTTCATCATGCTGGCAATCACAAAGCCTGGATTAATCCAGTCTTGGTCAGCGTCAACACCAATCCAGAATGGTGGGCCCATCTCGAGGCCCTTAGCCTCAGCAATCTCCTTAACTGCCTGGTTAATACCTAAACCTAGTGGGCCAGCAATGTTATATACAGCGATAGCGCCTTTCTCATACATTGGCTTAGCTGCCTCATAACCCTTAGTGATATCGCTGAAGGTACCTGTGTATGTCCATAGCACACGGTTCTTATAGTAGCACTCACCCTCCTTCGGGCAGTACATACCGTCTTTCCAGTTCGGGCCGCTACCGTATATGGAGTCCTCACCGATTATTGGGGCCTTCTTACCGAACTTCTTCTCATACCACTTAAGGGCCCAGTCGCAGCCCCACTTATAGCCTATCTCGAACTTCCATAGGACAGGTATCTCAATACCTAAAACAGCACCTATGTACTTAAAGTTATAACCCTTCTCATTATAATAAGCAACCAGTAAGCAACCTAGAGCACCTACTAAGGCACTACCCTTATGCTCCTCGAACTTAATGTCTAACATGTTTGGTAGTATGTGACCTAACTTCTCCTTAGCTAACGCTTGAGTGTAGGTGTCGATACCGGCGAAGTTCTTATCTGGATACTCCTGAGCGACCTCAAGTAAAGCCTCACTTAGTAGGAAGCCAACACCGACAACTAAGATTACGTCAGGGTCTTTAGCAGCAGCCCTTAAGTTTGGTAAGTAGTCAGCTTCGGTCTTACTAATCAACTCAACTACTTCAACACCGAAGTCCTTAGCGGCCTCATCAGCTCCCTTGAAGGCCATGTCGTTAAAGCTTAGGTCACCTCTACCACCGATGTCTGATACTACAGCTATCTTGTACTTCTTGCCTGGAGGTACTGTGGGTGATGGTGATGTTGGAGATGGTGTTGTTGGTGATGGTGATGGGGATACAGTAGCAGTTACGGTCTGAGTAACTGTCTGAGTAACCGTTGAAAGCTGGGTAACTGTGGTTGTTACTGTCTGAATAGCGCCGGCACCAGCGTTGTAGCCCGCATAGTAAGCGCCGATGCCGACGATTATTAGAAGAACAATCATTATCGCTATTAAGGCCGTTTGTGAAATACCCTTCAATAACTTCAAGCTACTCACCCCTCAAACAATTAACTTTCATGAATAGCTAATAAACTTTATCTTATAATGAATAAGTCAATTAACTATTTCCAGTAGCCCATGCGTATGAAAATAAAGTAACAAAGAGAAGTTTAGGTAAGTATATTGAATATTTTTCCAAGAGACTCTAAACGTCGACTTAATCTTAAATACCTAATATTTATATTTATATTTACTATTTACTTCTTAACTCTAACACCTCCCATCATCAGCCCTATTTCCTCTCTAGTAAACTCATCTATTTTACCAACACCTAAGAACTGCCCTTCATACATTACGGCTATTCTGTCACTTAATTGCAGGACCTCGTCAAGGTCTGCCGATACTAGTAGTACTGCCTTTCCTTCATCCCTCATCTTGGCTAGGAGTTCTCTGATGTACATTGTTGATGCTATATCCAAACCTCTGGTTGGGTGGGCCGCTACTATTAGGCTCGGTGCCTTACTTAATTCCCTACCAACGAGGAGCCTCTGCCTATTACCACCGCTTAATGTCCTTGCAGGTAAGTCTATACTTGCTGTTATCACGTTAAACCTCTTGACGACGCTCTTAGCGAACTCCCTAACCCTCCTCCAATCAAGCCTACCACCCTTAGTAAATGAGGGCTCCCACTGCCTACTAATTACGCTATTCTCCATTACGGTGAACTCAAGTACTAACCCATACCTCTCTCTATCAGCGGGTATGTGCGATACGCCTAACTTATAGAAGTCTATAGGTCCTTTATTAGTGACGTCAACACCATTAATGTAGATCTTACCTTTCTCAACCTTCCTTAAGCCCGTGATAGCCTCAATAAGACTGTCCTGCCCATTACCCTCAACACCTGCAATACCGAAGATCTCTCCAGGGTAAACTTCGAAGCTAACTCCCTTAACGTCCATAACACCTAAGTCATTCTTAACCCATAAGTCCTTAACTACTAGTACAGGCTTTTCTAAAGGCTTCTTTTTACCCCTCATTAACACATCAAGCTTCATCTCCTTACCTACCATCATGACGGCAAGCTTCTCAGGTGTTGCTTCATTAGTAGGTACCTCACCAACAACCTTACCATTCCTAAGAACCACTATTCTATCAGTGACCGCTAGAGCCTCCCTAATCTTATGGGTAATGAAGACTACGGTCTTGCCTAGCTCCTTAAGCCTCTTAAGCGTCTTAAATAGCTCCTCAACCTCCATAGGTGTTAAGAAAGTTGTTGGCTCATCAAGTATGAGTACATTAACGCCCCTAATCAAGACCTTAATGATCTCAGTACGCTGCCTAAGACCTAACGGTAAGAACTCTATAGGTACGTCTAAAGGCACCTTAAGACCTGTCTCCTCCATAAACTCTTCTAGCTTCTTCTTAAGCTTCTCAATATCGAGAAGTGATAATGAGCTTAACTTAAGGCCTTTAACATCCTTAAGCCCTAAAAGTATGTTTTCTAAGGCCGTGAATGGGGGTACTAAAGTGAAATGCTGATGAACCATGCCAATACCTAAGGCTAAGGCATCTGATGGATTCTTGAATTTAACCTTGCGCCCCTCATAATATATAGCTCCATAAGTTGGTTGTAAAAGACCTGACAGTATCTTCATAAGGGTTGTTTTACCAGCACCATTCTCCCCTAGAAGACCTACGACCTCACCCCTATATAGATAGAAATTAACCCCTCTAAGGGCTACAGTACCGTCGGGGTATACCTTAACTATGTTCCTCATCTCAATAAACGGTCTCTTATCTTCCATACTTACACATCCATAACTAAAATTACTTTAAACTAAAAAATTTAATGCTATCTAGAAAATCAGTTCTAATTAGGTTATTTACTTAGGGATAAAGTTTATTAGGTTTACCTCGAGGATAGCTTAGTGTTTAAAGGGATTTATGGGTATGTGGCCCCGACTTAAGTACGCTTTAAGGGAGGTAGGGCTTTCACTCCTGGCTATGGGTATTGGCTTAGGTTTCGGAGCTTTATTGATGGTCATATACGGTTACGACCCTATTCTCGCCTATAAGGCTTTATTCCGCGGCGCGTTCGGCGACATAACTGAGGTTGCTGAAACGTTAGCCTTCTCCATACCGCTAATGCTTACTGGGCTTACATTCGCCATAGGTGTTAAGGCAGGTCTCTTCAACATAGGTGCTGAGGGGCAGGTATACCTTGGGGCTATAGGCGCTGTAGTTTTCGGGGGGTTACTATCATTACCTCACGGAATCCACGTAGCTATAGCTGTTTTAGGAGCCATGCTCTTCGGTGCTCTATGGTCTATAGGTCCAGCATTACTAAAGATATATAGGGGTGTTCATGAGGTTATCTCAACAATAATGTTTAACTGGATCGCTTACTGGTTCGTTATGTACTTAGCACTACATGTCTTGGTGGACCCCAATAGGTCTGAAAGAACAATACCAGTAGCTGAAACAGCCAGATTCGGCGTGCTTCTTAAGGGATCAACGCTTACTGGAGCTATATATGTGGCTATAGCCTTCTGTTTAGTCGTGTATCTATTTCTATCACTAACTAAGATAGGTTTCGAGCTAAGACTCCTTGGAGCCAACCCAACAGCAGCTCAGTATGCAGGTGTTAACCCCAAGAAAGTCATATTTCTAAGCTTCCTAATCGGTGGGTTAGCAGCAGGATTAGCTGGTGGCTTACAGATTATAGGTAGACCACCCGCCTGGGCACTCTACGGTACCTTAGGTAACGTAGTAGGTCTAGGGTTCGCTGGTATAGGTGTCGCCTTAATAGGTAGAAACAACCCCATAGGCGTGATTTTAGCGGCTATATTCTATGGTGCCTTACAGCACGGTGGTAGGTACATGGAGTACGAGGCAGGTGTTTGTTCAGAGCTTATAGGGGCCATTAGCGGCCTCATAATCATAGCCCTCTCAGTACCTGAAGTAGTTACTTTAATCAGACTCCGTCTAAAGAAGTGGAAGGTGACCTAATATGCCTCACCCAGTAATAAACTTCATAATTAAGTACAAGGGCTACATATTCTCTCTCCTAGGTCTAGTCATACTACTCTACATACTATCATTACTAGGCTTTAACCCCTTAGCCCTTATAGAGACAGGCCTCTTAGCCATGACCCCTCTAGCCCTCGCAGCTATAGGTGAAAGTATTAATGAGAGGGCAGGTATAGTCAATATAGGTCTTGAAGGTATATTCCTAATAACGGCATTAGCTGGTGTTTACGGTGCTGAGGTTGCTTTAGAGGCTGCTAAGTCACCTGCATGGAGACCATTAGTTACGATGTTATCGCCCGGGGTTATAGGTCTCTTATTCGGGACTTTCATAGGTGCTGTAATAGGCTTCGTATTTGGTATCATGAGCGTTTACGCTAGAGCCAACCAGATAGTTGCTGGTACGGGCTTAAACATATTCGCCCTAGGACTCATACAGTATTTACTCATGGTTCTATGGGCATTCCCGGGCATCCACATACCACCTAGGCAGGTCCTAGTACCCCCCATAAGAACCCCGTACATGAACATTAGCGGTGTGACTATATTCGCTATCTTAATAGCTATAATAATGCATATAATACTTCATAAGACACCTCTAGGACTAATAATTAAGGCTGCTGGCGAGATGCCTGAAGCACTCGACGTTGCTGGTGTTAGGGTTGATCTAGTTAGGATAGCCGCATGTACATTTGGTGGTGCATTAACAGGTCTTGGCGGCGCTTTCATGCCCTTAGCGTGGTTCGGAGGCATCGTTAAGGAGATAAGCGCTGGTAGAGGCTTCATAGCTCTAGCATGCTTAGTCTCTTCAGGTCTAGAACCACTACTCTCACTAGCCTTCGCCTTCATATTTGGATTTGCTGAGGGCTTAGCAGCAACAGTTTCAGTAACCCCAGGTGTTAAGGAGGTAGTCCCATATCACTTAGTCCACATGATACCCTACATAACGACCTTAGTGGTAGTAGCCATATTCATAGGTAAGAGAAGGTTCCCAAGAGCCTTAGCAACGCCATACACGAGGGAGTAATGAGGGGTCAGCTCGGCTCTTCACGATCACAAGTCACTCTAGGATAACTTCATCATCAATAACTAATTTACCTCTAAACCTTAAATAATTCCCAGGCAGTGATGAATGACTTGAATACTGATGAATGATGAGCCACGCAGGAGCTGAGGCTATTTCTCATGTCCTGTAAATCGTTCACATTATTTAAATCAACATGATTTAAATTTTATAACGCAACTAAGGTTATTGCGCGTGAGAATGTGTTTCTTGAGTTTGGGGCCTCTAAAGTTGCCATTATAGGTGTTGTTGTTATTATCATAGGTGTTGCTGCAGCCTTCCTACTTCAGAAACCCTCTACTAAGCCAGTTTTCGGTAGGGGCTTGAAGGCCCTGCTAAGTCGGCAACCATAAGTAATGCATTAATGGGTGCGGTAAGCGGTAGTAGCGTAGCTAACGTGCTAGTCACAGGTACATTCACAATACTGTAAATGAAGAAAGCCGGGTTCCCGCCCGAGGTTACGACGCTGTTAAGCCATATACTTCATCCAGGCAGGCTAAAGTACGCAGGTAAAACCAGGTAAGAAACAAAGCCTTAAAGCTTTTAACTCTCCGTTACTTAAGAAGTAATGACTGGTTGGGTGGGCCGGTAGCTCAGCTCGGAAGAGCGCCCGGTTGGCATCCGGGAGGTCCCGGGTTCAAATCCCGGCCGGTCCACCAAAACATTCTTCTCTATAAATCAGAGCATCCGGTTGACATCCGGGCACTCTATACTTAGGTAGGTCTTTAGTACCTCATTAACTACGGCTGTATGGATTAGGAAGTGTTCTTCAGGTTTTGTATGTCTTACGTTGCCTAACCTGATTAAGATTCTTAAGTTTAGTTTAGCCATGTTCATGAGGTTTCTAGTTAGTTGTGGTGGTATATCTATTTTTCGTGCCTTAAGCATTAGGAGTAGTCTTAAGGCTTTACACGTCATTGATGCGTCACGCCATAACGTATTGTATAGTATTTCCCAACACCACCTATAGCATGGGGTGTTCTCATCAACTTTAGGTATCTCATCACTAATGTCGAACCTCTCGCTAAATGACTCCCAAAACTCGCCGAGTTGTGATGGGTACTTACTTAAGACACCTACAGCCCTCTTAAGTAGCTTAACAACCTTATGATGTATCTTACTTAAGCTCTCGAGGTACTTAACACCCTCACTACATGGCTCCTTAACCATAGAGTAATGACTAGTGTATTTAGCTGTATCAACTATTATCGAGAACCTAGATACCCTATTAAGCACTGAGTAAGCCTCTAAAGAAAGGGAATCGATCCCATCCCTAAACGGCTCTACCATGCTGTAACAGCCATCACTAATTGAGGGGTACATATCGAATAACTTATCGAGAACCACGTAAGGGACGTTTAAGTCCTTAGAGACAGACCTAAATACCTCCTCAATACCTCCCGATGACTCACTTAAGAGTATGTAGGAGCCTGGGAATGGCTGTGTATGAAGCCCTACACATACCTTAGGCCTTAACTCATTAATTAAGTCCCTAACACTAATAGACTCAGGTAGGTGAGGGTTAAGGAAGCCGTATTCAGGGAATAACCTCATTGGTGGTCTATAACTCCATAGAAAGTACTTAAGTAAGTCTCCAGGGGACTTAACCCATAAGTTAAACCTATATGAGCAAGGGTCGAGAACAGGTATGGAAATAAGGCCAATATCGCTTGTTCTTGAGATATAATCTGTGAGTGCTATCAGTGATAGCGTAGCTGGCGCTTCGTTAGGGTCACCGCAAACTATCAGTAAGTCTACTCCGTCACCGCGCACTAACCCATATACAGGTAGTCCACATCTCGAGTTAGTTATGTGGATCAACTTAAGGTTTAGCTCCTTAGACATATGTTTAATAAGTAAGTAAACCTCCTCAATATCTGGGTAAGTACCTCCTAACTTACTTAGGTATTCCTTGAAGATATCTAAGGACTTAACCAACTTCTCTCTATACCCTTAGGTGTGGGGGCTTATATCCCTAACATAGGACTTGTGGTCTAGAGGAATGGGTCTAATAATCAAAGAAAGATACTCTAAATAGTTAGTGACGTAAACACCCATACACAAAAACATTAAGATAAAATAAATGATTTTTAATAAGGAGCAAGAAGTCATATATACATTAGAATTTAAGTAAGGTTAATACTTTAATCTTTAGGTGGGTCCTCAATGCCTACTTAATTATTGAGGTTAAGCACGTCAAGGGTGGGGTATGTACATATGAGGTTAAGTTACCTTAGTAGTTAAGACCTTCTTAATAACTTACCCGGTCTTTCCTTGGTTAATTCCCCATTACTAATCACTATGGAGCCGTTGATGATTACGTAATCGATACCTACAGGGTATTGGTGCGGGTCTGTATAGGTTGCTTTATCCTTGATTACATCGTAGTTAAATATCACTATATCTGCTTTTGCTCCGGGGGCTATGTAGCCTCTATCCCAGAGCCCTAACTTACGTGCTGGTAATGAAGTCATCTTCCTTACTGCTTCAGATAGATCTAGGAGCTTCATCTCCCTAACGTACTTAGCTATGACCCTTGGGAAGGTACCGTAATTCCTTGGGTGGGGCTTACCAACACCAAACCTCTGTATCTGACCGTCACTAGCTACAGCTACGTAGGGGTGGGAGATCACCATAGATACATCATCTTCACTCATACCGAATATCACGGCCTCCGTAAGCCCCTCATCATCTATTAGTAAGTCGATAAGGACATCGAGTGGGGTCTCCTTAAGCTCTTCAGCAAGTTCAGTTAGTTTCTTACCCTCATATTCAGGATGGTTTTTTGAGTATGATATCATGATTTGATCCCACTCAATTCTCCTACTGCCCATAAGTCCCTCAACCTCTATTAGGCGCTTAACCTCGTTGATATCTATGCTCTTTAACTTCTCAATTAAGGCCTTAGTACTGCCCTCCCTTAACTTCTTAGGTAGTACTGTTGATAGGAATGTTGATGATGCTGTATATGGGTACGCATCAGCACTAATGCTGAACCCCCTGGATACGTAGTCCTCAATAATTCCTAGAGCGATAGCTACCTTACCCCAGTTACCCCTGCCAACAACCTTTAAGTGAGAAATCTCTAAGGAGACACCACTCTCTTTAGTTACGTATATGGACTCCATAATGGAGTCTATTAGGTGCTTCCCCTCATCCCTCATGTGTACAGCGAAAATACCTCCATACCTAGCAACAACCCTACATAACTCAATAAGCTCTCTATAATCAGCGAACATACTAGGCACGTATATAAGCCCGGCAGAAAGGCCAAAGGCTCCAGCCTCCATAGCCTCAGTAAGTAATTCCTTCATGAGCCTTAACTCCCTATCACCAAGCCTCACATTATCAAAGCCAGCTACAGCTGACCTTAAGGTCCCATGACCCACTAGGGCAGCTATATTGACAGCCTTCCTTAACTTACTTAACTCATCTAGGTAAGAGCTAAATGAATCCCAAGAAGGCTTAAACTCCTTAGATGTAGCACCCCACATCAACTCATCTATATGTTCCTTATTGAGCTCCGTAAGTGGTGCTGGTGATGAACCGCAGTTACCTACTACCAATGTAGTTACTCCTTGACGTACGTAGTTCTCTGCTGATGGCTCAACAAATATAGATATATCACTATGGTTATGTATATCAATGAATCCAGGGGTTACTATACGTCCTCTGGCGTCTATGCTTATCTCAGCACTACACCTGCTTAAGTCACCTAACTTAACTACGGTGTCTCCCTTAATCCCTAAATCAGTCCTAATAGGTATAGGGCTTAAACCATCAATAACCAGCCCTCCCTTAATAATGATGTCGAATTTAGACATCTCGTCACCAAAATCATTAAGTAAAACACGTACTAAAACTATAGCGTTGTTAAAGTGTTTAAAGAGCTACTGCATCCCTACCTAACTCACTAATTAACCTTCCTATGCACTCGACGGTCCTGCAGAAGACTCCTACGTTACCTAACCTAACATTCCTTAACCCCTCCTCCCTTAACGCCCTATATGCCCTCAGCATCTGCTCTAACGTTGGGCTTTCATAATCCATCATTAGGTATTGAGGGAAGAATGCTAGTAGCATGACTGGTATATCCGTATCAACATTAGCTATTAACCTACCAAAACATCTTATCTGATCTACCTCAACGACCTTAGGAATGTAGAGTAGCACTACCTCAAGAACTATGCCTAAATCCTTAATCCTTTGGGGTAACTCAAGAACCCACTTATTCGTAGTACCGCATAACCACCTATAAGTACCCTCATAGTAGGCCTTCATATCAAGCCATATAGAATCAAGACCCGCCTCATAAAGAAGCTCTAAATTCTTAGGTGTTAACCCATAACCATTAGTCTCTATATGAATCCACAGATCCGGGGCCTCTCTCTTAATGAGCTTAAACGCCTTAATGTAGAACGCTGGCTGGCAGTATAGGTCACCGCCAGTAAATGAGACTATATTTCTAGCCGGGCCGAAGCCTTGCGGTGACTCAAGGATTTGATCCGGGTTTAACCTCATTGGGCAGAAAGGTCCTGGGTGACCCCTAATTAGGCATGAGCCGCAGTGAGCACATAGGTCTGATGCATGCCACATGGTAGCCCTATACCTAGGCTCTACGACAGTTACTTGCTCTCTATAGGTAAGTACCTCCTTAAGAACGTCCTCAGGCCTGTACCAATCCCCCTTAGGTATTTGAGTGAAGTACCAGCTATGACACTTTAAACACCTATGGTTACACATACTCTGATATATAGATAGGTAATCCTCGGGCCTACTAAGAACTATATCATATATTAACCTCCTTAATCCGTCCTTACCAACCTTTAAACCCGCATCACAGGGTTTACGCCCGTCAATATCTAGACCGCAGGACTCATAGCCTTGATACTTAATAAAGCACTCCATAATACCCAAGTAAATGTAGTTATAGAGGGTAAAGACGCTTTACTCTTAAGGCATTACTAACTTAATTAATGCCCTAGCACCTAAGACCCTTAACGTATGCTTAATAATCTCTGCTAATGCCTTCTTAGCCTTACTGATGTCTATGACCTTAAGTGTTTTGAGGCCGCCATCAAACCACTCATACCTTAAACCCTTAATGAGTACCGCAGGCACACCCTCATCCCTCTGACCCATAATCAACGCTGCAGCAGCACATACCTCGTGAGGTATCGCATCAGCACCACCGAACTTAGGCTTACCATATAGGTCCTCTAAACCAAAGCCTCTAGCCGTTGGTGGTAACCCATAGCAACCTCTAGCGACATCTATAGAACCCGTCAAGAATAACTCAGTATCACATAGAACCACAGCAACCCTCCTACCGACCCTTCTAAGCACCTCATTACTTATCTCCTTAGCCACCTCATCAAGATCTCTTGGCGGTACTGAGTAAATATCCCTTGGGTGGTTCGACGTATCTATACCGCAATCACTCCATAACTCACCATTCCTAACTGTTATGAACACTGTAGGGGATTTCTTAAGTACCTCAATAGCTTTACTATGCTCCTTACTTAAAGCATCTATATTTATGAACCCCTCGGAGACTAACTTATATACAGGTATAGCTATTATTAGGTCATTGCACTCCCTAAGAAGTAACTCAATAAATCTAGGATCAACACCGGCCCTCATACCAATGATTACTGCCTTACGTGATGGGGTGATCTGACCTAATTTACACAGTAACCCCATAGCCTTAGAAATAACCTTAGTAGTTACTACAAGAACGTCGCCGTCATCAATACTTAAACCTTGAGATTTAATGGAGTCTAAGATAAGACCTACTAGGTCATCACCGGGGCGTACCTCAGGTAATTTTAACCCATGAAGTACTAACTTAACCAAACCCTTAACCCGTGACTAATTCCGTTAGTAAGCTTAAGGGAGTATACCTAACTTAGTAAGCTCCCTAAGAATACCATTAACCCACTCATCAAGAGTACCATAACTCCTTAAAACGTTATCAAGTACTTCAATAACCTTATTAACTAATTCACCGCCTACGTAATCAGATAATAACTTCACGTACCTAAGTACGTCCTCACCTATGACCTCCTTAAGAGCAACTAAGGGGGTTACTAACTTAATTAACTGGAGCTTACTTAAGAAGTCGTTACTTAAGCTCCTAGCTTCACTAACTACGTAGTCTACATATATCAGTACGTAAGGTAGGTATCCATGCCTAATTAGGAACTTAGTTACCTCATAATCCTTAACAGCCGTTGAAACAATGTATGTGGCTACCAAGGCTTTCTCACGACCTAATAACTCCATAACCTCAAGGCTTGGCGTGATGGTGTAGTAAATTATTGAGCCATGAAGAACGCTGTGTGCCGCTTCATGAATGATCAACGCCTTTATAAGGCTTAAATCCATGTCCTTAAGTTCCTCATAACATATGTGAATCCTAGGTATGCCGCTCCAAGCCTCATGAAGAACAATGAAGTCACCTGATACAGAAACCCCACGCCTCAACCCCTCTAGCTCTATATACGTCCTCTTACTGATGACAGTCTCGTAGACATGTAGATCCACTAAAGGTATGTTAGCCCCTACTGCGGTGTAGAAAGTCCTTAGAATACTTAGTACTAAGTCTATGAATTCTTTAGGTACATTACCATGCTTAACTAGGTTTATCCTTGTTATCAAGGTACTTCATTAATGATGTTAGCGTTTTAAGTAAAAACGTTATTTCCCTTCGTACCGATAGTCTTTATTGTGGGGTTCTAACTATGGTTGAGGAGTATGACTTAGTTATCCGTAAGGCTAAGGTTAGGTTCCTAGATCGCCTGGTTGATATAGCTATTCGTGACGGCGCTATAGCTAAGATAGGTAAGGAGATTAAGGGGAGGGGTGAGATCGAGCTTGATGCTAACGGCTCCTTAGTTACTGAGTCCTTCGTTAATCCACACCTACATATGTGTAAAGTATATACGTTCTTAATGATTGGTGAGGAAGCTATTAAGTACTACCATGAGAGTGGTATGGGTGCTTCAATGATAGCTATAGAGCTTGCCTCCAAGGTTAAGGAGAAATACCATGAGAGCTGGATATATAAGAACGTTAAGAAAGCGGCTCTTGAAGGGCTTAAGTACGGATGTACACACATTAGGGCCTTCGTAGATACAGACACTAAAGCTAAGCTTGAAGGTATTAAGGCGTTATTGAGGGTTAGGGATGAGCTTAAGGGCATAGTAGATATTCAGGTAGTGGCATTCCCGCAGGACGGTGTGATTAAGGATCCAGGGGCTGATGAGTATGTTAGGAAGGCTATAGAGATGGGTGCTGACTTAGTTGGCGGTATACCGTGGATAGAGCTTACTGAGGAAGACGCTAAGAAACATATTGACATCATGTTTGAGATAGCTAAGGAATTCGATAAGGATATAGCGATGCTTACTGATGATGCTGGTGACCCAACCCTAAAGACTACGGAGATGTTAGCTATAAAGACGATTAAGGAGGGTTGGGTAGGTAGGGTAACTGCTTGCCACGCTAGGGCTATGCAACTATATACTGAGACATACTTTAGGAAGTTAGTTAGCCTCCTAAGGATGGCTGGTATGAGCATAATCACAGACCCACATACAGGACCACTGCATGTTAGGGTTAAGGACCTACTTAATGCGGGGGTAAACGTTGCTTTAGGTCAAGACGACATAGCTGATGCTTACTACCCATACGGTAGGAATAAGATGCTTGAGGTAGCTTTCTTAGCATCACACCTACTCTGGATGACCACTCTTAAGGACATGGACATACTCTACGACATGGTGACCGTAAACGCAGCTAAGGCCATGAGGTTAAGTAGGTATGGGCTTAAGGAAGGTAATGAAGCTAACCTAGTAGTACTTAACGCTAAGTCTGTGTATGAGGCCATATGGTATCAAGACGCACCTAAGTACGTAATAAGTCACGGAAAGTTAGTTGTTGAGAATAAAGAGGTTAGTGAGTTCAAAATAAAAATATAGCGTTAGGTTTGTTTTTAACCCACGCATACTTACTTCTTTTTAAGTACCAATATGACTATTATGATTATTACAGCGGCACCAACTATGTCAGCCATTATTACGTACACGAGCCAACGCTGAAGAGCCAACTCCTGGAGCTGTTGGTTTAGGTGGTGATGTTGCGAACGGCTTTAGTAAAGGTATATTAGTATCCACTAGCTGAGCCTTAACTACCTGCTCATACTTCTCAATCTTAAACCTAGTCTCACTCTTAATTATCCAGCCAGTTTCCTTATGGTACTTACAGTAGTACCTTGACCCTTCCTTACCACCCTTAACAACACCGTCAGGTGATATGTAGACTGGGATAGTCCATAATCCAGCAACCGTAGCCCCAGGGTTTACACATTCTGCCTTTACTTAAGTATCTTATACTCACTACCCTCACTTACTGGTCTCTCAACATGAGCAGCACCAATCAAACCTCCCTCAATATCTTTAGGGAGCACTACGAAGTACTCGTCAGTTACCTCAGCAACCTTGAAAGTAACTTCGTACCATACTAATGTCTGCTTACCTGTCTCGAATGTTACCCCCATACCTAACCCAGTCACTTACATGTATAGGTGCTTTAGGAGGCGGTATTGATGATGTGGTTGAAGTGGTTAGTGGCGTAGTTATTGTAGGTGTTATAGTTAGTGTTGGTGGAGGTATTGGTGTTGTGATTACCTCCTTACCTAGGTAGTGGCTTACCTCAGTAGTATAGTCATTAACTTTAGGTGTTGCTGTCTCTACACTAGGTGTTTCTTTCGTTGGTGTTATCGCTAGTTCAGTGACCTCTGGTATGTAATCATCTACTGCAGGTATTACTGTATTTACGCCTCATCGGAAAAGTCTCTCACTAGCAACCTACGATAACTTACTTACGGCATCCGTAACGAATATTGTAATGACATCCGCCGAGTCCGTACCTAAACTGCTTGACTCGCCGGTGGTGAATGCACCATTACCGTAGGCTATAATGCTCATGGACCCATCATCAGCTGAACCACTAATAGTCTTGAACAGTAGAAACTTACCTTCCTCACTAAACTTAGCTATGAAGGCGTCAGCATCACCAGCACTAACGCCCTTCGTAGAACTAGCAATGTATAAGTAATCACCGTACTTAACAATACCGAGGGATGCCTCCGGTCTTTACCGCTAATTACACTAAGCCAGTGTATTATTTGCTTAGGTTGCTGAGTTACTATAGCTAATGACGATAATAGGATGCGGGTTAGAAGGGTCGTTACGACTAAGTAACGACCCCACAAACCCAAAACACCCTAGCGCAATATAGTGCTCACGTGCAATGATAATATATTTTACCCTATCTCTACTGTTAGAAAGGCACACATATTAATAGTTAATTGTGCCTAAGTAATACTTAGCATATAAGCAACTCTCTATCTGAGAGTGCTATAAGTCCTTTTAAGGCTCACTGCTTAAGTTCTAGAGGAAGGTGATTGCATATGTATAGGTTAAGGGACTATGTAGCCATATGCATAACCATACTGATCGCCTTAAGTCTCATTAGTGGTTTATCAGCGTATGGCATGGCACCACCAACACCGCCAGCACCACCGATACCTTCAGCAATACCGATACCCCCTAAACTTAACGTTACGTTACTCGTTAAGGCTGACGGTAGCGTGATACCCATTATCGAGTTCTCAATGACCATACCACTACCTACAGGTACGGCTAAGAAAGAGGTCATGAAGTTGGTAAGCTACTACACCAAGGAGCAAGAAGAAATACTGAACTTCTCCATGAACATACCTAAGGAAGCGCTTAAGGAGGAAGTGCCACCAGTAATCGTTAATGCCTCATTCACTTATGAGGAGCCTCACGGTGAGGGCTACGTACATGTGGTTAATCAGGAACCGTCAAGTAAGTTACCGTTAAGTACCGCTGACATATATATAGACCTAAATTACGATAGATCTAAGGACTTCACGTCACTCAATGTAAGCTTCACCATAGACCTAAGTGAGGAGTACCTAACACCCGAGAACTTAAGCAAGGCGGCCGCGACCGTCAATATGATGGTGTTCACTCTACCAATGATTAATCAGTCAATATATAATGCATCAGAAGGGAACTTATGGATTAAGGGCTTAAGCATGAACTTCAACCCAGACACAGCAGTAATTAGCGGTTACATAATTCTTGAAGGGTACTTCAGTAGGGCACTACCATACCTAGTGACTAACCTACCAGCATTAATGACTACGTTTCCTGGAGTCCCAAGTACTCAAGTACCTTCAACAACGCCTCAGCCAACTATATCTGAGGACGAGATTAAGCTTATTGAGGAGCTTTACGGTAAAAAGTTTAGCTATGTGGAGAAAGCTAAGTTTAAGCTTTACGCATCATTAGCTGAGGGGGTAGTTAAAGGCCATGCATACGCTAAATACGGCGGTGATCTCAAGAAACAGTTCAATGAGAGTATTAAGACTATCGTAGATTACTTTAAGCAGAAATACGTTAAGGAAGTTAAGGAAGTACCTAAAGCGCTAGATATGATTAAGGAATTTGAGTTCGACCCGTTAACTATGTCGATGAACCTCACAGTAACTACAGGAGGGTTTGAGTATGTATTCGTGGGTCCCGCAATAACCTACACCAAGGATCCCGAGAAGACCTATGACATCTTAAAGAGCATAATCGCTGAGTTAGTTAAGGAAAAGCCTATAGAGATTCCTGAAGGCATTGAAATAAGGGTTATTGGTGAGTCAAAATCTAATGTTGAAGTAGTTGTTGAATACTCAGAACAGGTTAAGGAGATGGTTAAAGAGATTCCTAGGGGCGTAGTCATCAAGGATGTGAGCGCCTTACCATTAACATCTGCTAAAGTCGTTAAGAACCCATACGGTGTGGCTAACTACGTAGTTGAGGGGTCTAGGGGTGAGGGTTACTTAGTAGCTACTAACTCATCTGTAAAGGACGTTAAGTTCAGTACTGAAGGTGTGGTTACTGTTAAGTTAAGTGAGGTTAGTGAGAATAACGCAATGAACATAACAGTGTTTAAGGATAAGTTAGGCTTCACACCGATACGTGCTGATGTAGTGTTTAATGGTGTTACTAAGAAGTCTGTAGAGCCTACTGAAGGTGTTGATAGTTACTCAGTGCTTGTGACTTACGGTAAGGACGTAAGTAGTATTGAGGTACGTTGGGTAGGTGTTTCTGAGTTAAAACTAAGTGTTGAGGATAAGGAGTTCACAGCACCAGCAACTATAGAGTTAAGTATTGAGTGTAAGGACCAGTTCGGTAACCCAATACCTGAGCTACCACTAAGTATATTAGTTAATGGTGAGGAGGTAGGTAAGACAGTCAGTGATGTCGATGGTATAGCTAAGTATGAGTTAAAGATAGATGAGGCAGGGACTTACAAGATCGTTGCTAAGTACCATGAGGTAGGGTCTAATGAGGTAACCATAGAGGTTAAGGCACCTCCACCAGTACCGTATTCAGTTATAGCTATAATAGCCGTCATAGTGGTTATCGCCATAGTAGCAATACTAATAAAGAGAAGGTCCTAGCAACCCCTAAATATGGGTGTGTCACCAAAATATCTTGATTTTTTATTTGAAGAGCGCGAAGAAAAGTAGTAGCCCTATAACCACTACTATAGACCCTATGAGTATTAACTGCTTAATGCTTAGGCCCTCCCTAGGCATGTAAAAGAACTTCTTAATGCCTTCAGCAACTCTAGATGGTTTCTCTACCTTAACTTCGTAAGTACCCCAACCAGGCGGTGGCCCCGGGTATTTCTGAGTTATTGCCTTAGCAGGTACAGCCCTTGACCTCCTCATGAACTCAATAATTAAGTCCCTAAACATCTTTATGTTGGTGAATTGGGGTTTAGCCAAGTGCTCAAGTATTTCCTCCTCAGTGTAGTTAGCCATTATCGGTAGTATCTCATTTTCGACACACATTATTAACTCCTTACCTATTTCTCTGTAGTCGTCTTCGCTTTCGGCTATGTCGTGAAGATAGTATAACGCCGCATCAAGCTTCATGAATACGTAGTATAGTGTCTCACCGTACTTAAGCTCCTCCTTAAGACGCCTACATTCACGACTGATAATGTACCTATACCCGCTACTAACCACTTAAGCACCCACTAAACCTATTACCTAAAGTAAGTATTAAGGTTGGTCTATTCAGTTAAGTAATTCAGCATTATTAGCTCCGTAAGTTACGTATTAAATGGTTGATACGGTGATTAAGCATTCCTACACACGTGGTGTTTCCCTAATTACTGCGGTTACCTTACTCATAATCGTAGCTATAGCCATAAGCGTTACCCTCTATATATTTCTTGAGGGTTCAGTAGTTAGTAACTTACCTACATACAGGCCTAGTACTAGCTTAGTTTGTGAAGGTGCCTACTTTAAAGGCGATGTGGTTGTTCGCTTAAGGAATTACGGCTCAGTTACTGAGATAGTTGATGCTGCATACCTATCACCAGCGGGTGCTGAGTCATGGAGTTTAAGAGAAAGTAACTTACCCCTCAGGATATTCCCTAATGAGGTTAAGACAGTAATAATATCAGCTAAGGGGTTAGGGTCCGGCCCCTATAAGGTAAAGATAGCCACTAAGGGAGGTGGTTATGTAGTTACCTCAGTAAACATTGAAGGCGCAGCAATTGATGACTATATAGGCCCCATAACACCAGCATTCACTACAGGAAGTCCTTTAGAACCTATTGAGGGTTGGCACGGCACTTACTACGACATAAGTGGGCTCCCCGAGACCGTACCGCCAATAGAGGAAATAGAGTCCTTACCACCCGACTACATCATTGCTGACAGGATAGATGAGGAGATAGACTTTACTGATGATGGTTATGGTGGGCAGCCATGGAACTTACCACGGACGGATAGGTTCGCGGCTATCTGGGAGGCGTCAGTATATGTTAAGTATGGGGGTACCTACATATTTGAGATATTAGTTGATGACGGTATAGCTATAGACATAGACGGTAATAGGGTATTTACGTCATGGAAACTTCAAGCACCAACTAGGTATTACGTTAATGTGGAGTTAACTTCAGGGTTCCATACGGTCAAGATATATTACTTCGAGAACTACGGCATAGCAAGGATTAGTGTCAAGATAAACTACAGGACATATACCTATGAGAGCATAGTAGGTAAGTACTACGAAACAAATGGGGAAGGTGCTAGCCCAGATATTAACAAGATAATCAACGGTCAATACCCACTAATCCTTGAGAAGGAAGAGGAGTTTATTGACTATACCGATAACCCCAACTACGGTGGCTACCCATGGCCCATAAGCGATACAGACACGTTCGCCGTATACTGGGTTATTGATGTCTATATAGACCTACCAGGGACTTACGCCGTTAGGACGTATAATGACGATGGAGTTGTTGTGTGGGTTGATGGTGAGGAGGTAATTTATGACTGGTACCTACATGGGCCTAAGTGGAATGAGGCGCAGGTATACCTAAGTAGGGGGTATCACACCATAGAGATAGTCTACTACGAGAACTTAGGGATAGCGCGTATGTACTTTGAGCTAATACTTGTTAAGTCCGAGTTAAGCCTTACGTGGGTAGCTAACGTATATGACCTCAGCGGGTGGACAGACTGGAGTAGTAGCGGTCTCCAGCAACTCCTTAACGCATTACTAAATAATGAAGTACCTAACGTAGGTACTTACCAAGTAAGTAACATATACTTCAGCGATACACCAGGTATACCTGGAGATCAATGGTTCTTCGTAGGTGACGGAGGCTTCGAAAGCACAGACAACTTCGGCGTAGTTTTCACGACCTCGATAACCGTTAATGACTATAGCTACTTAGAAGTAAGTGCTTATAGTGATGACGGCGTTAGGGTATTCGTTAATGACCAGGCCGTACTTGATGATTGGAGCCTACACCCACCAAGGAAGAGCTACGGAGGTATATTCCTAAGCCCAGGCCAGTACGTTATTAAGGTCGCCTACTTTGAGCACTACATAAACGCAGTACTACACATAAACATAGTCATTAGACCATCAAGACCAGTTACACCGTACCCGGTAGCAGAGTCAAACGCTATAATCATAGAGATTAAAGACCCATCCGAATATCCACCGCAATTCTATGTTACGGTAATTGATGATAGAGGTAATGTAGTTGGTCAGGTAGCAGCTACTAACTTAATGACTGAGATTAAGGTACCTGTACATAGGGAATTACCCTTCAATGGAGCTATAGCTATATGGGTACCTAAGAAGTCCTGACATATATACTTATATAGTTAGGGTAGTTAAGTATGGTTGGTATGTGGTTATGTGTGAGTTATTTGGTCTATCAGCTAATCGTGATGTACCCATTAGTTTTACGTGGCGTGGCTTCATAAAGAGAGGTAAGGTTCACCGTGATGGTTGGGGTGTTGCTTGGTTCTTTAAGGATCGTTTAGGGCTTGTTAAGGAGCCTAGACCAGCGCCTAATAGCCCTATAGCTAAGCTATTGGTTAATGGCGTTGAGGGACATATAGTTATCAGTCATGTTAGGTGGGCGTCGAGAGGTGATGTTCGCTACGTAAATACACACCCATTCGTTAAGGTACTTAAAGACCGTGAATGGGTATTCGCCCATAACGGTGACGTCTCGGGAATTATGTATGAGCCTAAGTTTAGGTTAAGGCATTACCACCCAACAGGCAGTACTGACTCAGAATACGCGTTCTGCTACATAATGGATAACCTAAGTAAGCTAGGCAAAACCGATAAGTTAATCAGCGTCTCTAAGGTCTTATGGAGGTTAGCTAAGGAGATAGGGCGTTACGGTAAGTTAAACTTCTTACTCAGTGATGGCACTTACTTATTCGCCTACATGAATGTTGAGGGAACACTCCATTACCTATTAAGGCACCCACCTCACGTAGGTTATGCTGAGTTAGTTGATGAGGACTTTAAGGTTGAGTTAAGTGGCATCAAAGCACCCGATGAGCTAGCAGCACTAATAGCTACGGAGCCGTTAACAACCGAAAAGTGGGTGCCCCTAGAACCCGAAACACTCTATGTATTTAGTGATGGTGATTTACTACTTAAGGTAAGTTCATCAGGTGATATTAAGGTAATGTTAAGTGATATAGATATTAAGGTATTAGAATGTGTAAGGGGTTCCATTCATCGCCTGTCTCTTAAGTCTATAGCTGATGAATTAGGTATTGATTTAAGTGAGGTCTATGAGTCTGTTGAGAAGTTAGTTCTTAGGAGGTTACTTAAGCAGGACTCTAGGGATAAAGTACCGTTAAGGCACCCTAAGGCTACTGTATACACAGTGAAGAGTAAGCGGGGCTTTATTGATGAGTTAATCGGGCGTAATTAGTTTATTCGATAAGGTCTTAAGCCCCCTTCTCAATGTGTTTTGGGTGTCTCTACGGAGTTAGTAGTTAAGCTATTGATAGTTACTGCGTTACTGATTGCTGGTTACGTACTGGTTAGGTTTAAGTATGGTTACGTTATTGACTCAATATCTAAGTTCTTACTCTATGTAGTCATCCCCATTAACTTAGCCCTAACGCTCCTTACTTCTAAGGCGTTATCAACCTATGTTAAGGTTACTTTAGGTGCTATAGCCCACTTAGCCATTGTCTCCGTACTAGCCCTCCTCATATTCCCTAAGTTAATTAGGTCTGACGGTAAGTCCCTATGTTCATCGATATTACTTGCTTCATTACCTAACTCTATATTCTTACCTGTGTCTATGTCTGTACTTATATTTGGTAGTGCTGAGTTAGTACTGCATTACTCAGTAGCTTTCTCGGTAGTTCTAGCGTTAATTGCTCCGTTAGTCCTAGCTACTTACGGTGGTTACGGCGGCTCATTAAGTGCTTTAAGTGTTTTGAAGAAGTTACTGACTTTCCCGCCAACGGCTGCTTTCCTAGTTGCATTAGCTCTTAAGATGTTTATGCCTGATGACCCGCAACAACCTACGTACATACTCACTTTACTTAAGGACTATGTAAGTCAGGTTAACCTACTTGGGTTTATGGTTATGGGTAGTGCTTTAGGTCTCGTTAAGTTTAGGTGTTAATAAGTTAGCCTTTAGCTTAGTCACTACATGGAGGTTCCTCGTCTCGCTAGTCATTGGTGTTTCCGTAGCTTACCTACTCGGTATTAGTGGTTTATGGTTCTTAGGTGTGGTCATTCAGTCGGTAATGCCCCCAGCGGTGACGAACATCATATTAGCTAGGACCTATAGACTTAATGAGGAATTAGTATCTACAGCAGTCATTACGTTAACTCCTATATCTATAGTACTGACATTAATAGCTATATACCTCCTCAACACTTAAGCATATAGCTATTTAACGTAAGAGATATATGTCTAGACCCGCATGGGTTTCATGGCTGGTTAGTTAGGTATGGTATTTACGCCACTACACTTTGTTCAGGCATACCTAATGTATAAGGCGTTTAAAGGTAAGTTAGACTTTCACTCATTACTAATAGGTAGTTTATTACCCGACCTTGAGATACCGATACTATATCTCTTAGGGTTTAGCTACCCTTACGATAGGTTAGTCCTCCATAGCTTTATGGGCTCACTAATGTTTTCATGGGCCTTAGGTTTAGCCCTATATAGGCTTT
Organism: uncultured Desulfurococcales archaeon; assembly: GCA_964519505.1. GTDB lineage: Archaea > Thermoproteota > Thermoprotei_A > Sulfolobales > CAZFJX01 > CAZFJX01. Next base: position 3,387 of record CAZFJX010000015.1, on the reverse strand, counting down.
ACAAGGTATTCATGCGTAAATTACTTAACTATGAGTTACGGTACGTAAGCTTAACTAACTTAATAACCTCTATTGAGTTAGGGTCCTTAGGTCACGTATTTATAGACGCCCTACACCACCCCTATAACCCTCTTCTATGGCCATTAAGTAGTGAGAGTGTGGATGTGTTCGTATTGTTCGGTGATTATGAGGTAGCTATGACCTTCATGCATGCCCTATTCATGTTATTATTCATCGCCATAGCATGTTATGAATTAAGGCAGGCCCTCATAAAGATAAGGTCACTAAGATATGTGGGGGTCAGATCCTCATAACAGCTTATATATGGAACCTCTATGCTTGGCCTTAAGTAAGTTGATTAGGGAGGTCTACTTAAGTCCGTTATTATACTGTCTGGTGATGTACTAAACCCCCTTATAGATGTATCCATGAGCCTAGTTAGGACGTAGTACTGTGCGAAGTTCATTATAGCGATGAATGATGCGAAGAATGGTAGTGCTTCAACAATCCTAGAAAATAGCTCCTCTAGAATGTTCTCAGTACTTACTGATACGTAATGAGACATTACGTGCGCAGTTATTGACCTTACTATGGCTACGTACATGAGTGCGGTAACGAAGGTCAGTAGGAACGTAAGTAATGATGCGGTAAAGAATTGTGAGGCGTACTTACATGTGTTGGTTAAGTCCTTAAGAAATTTATCTTTAAGGGGCATAATCTTGTCTAATACCTCATTGGTGCTTAAGTAAGAATCCCGGTTATATGTGGTACCTGCCTTATATATAAGGAGTTAGATATTTATAGGGTTTAAGAGGGCTTTCGCCTTTTTATTTACCTAAATAATATATAAATATCCTACTGTCTTATTCCCTGCCGTATTGTTGAGGTACTTTACCGTTCTACGTTATTGGGTTAGTTATGTATGTTCTTTCGGTGTTTTCTCTATTGTTGTTAGTGCGGCTATTACGATTAGGACCCCTATCACTATTGCTGCTATGCCAGCTACGTATGGATATAGTAGTTCTGGGTTTATGAACATAACCACACCAGCAACTATGAATAACGCACCCACAACTAGTAATGATATACTTGGTAGGGTCTTAGGTACTGTTAGCTTTACTGGCCTAACTTCCTTCCCCTTTAGGAAAGCCATTAGTAAGAAACCAACACCCATACCTATAGCCCCACCTACGTCCGGTCTACCGAATATTAGCCCTATACCAGCACCTATGAACATGCATGCAACGAATACGAGCCCACCTATTCTCTCACTGCTCATTACTACCACCAGCACTACCTATACGGTGCTGAGGAACTTAAAACCTACCGTAACTCTCTCTGTAAGTGCTTCATTAATAAATATAAACCCCCAAACCCTCACGTAGAGGGTGTTGCTGACTTGATGTCTAAGAACCCACTAGACCTTCCTAAGGGGAGGAAGTTCTCTAAGGAGGAGCTTGCTCAGGCGGTTAGGTTAGCGATAATGGCTGAGTTAGATGCTATAAACATGTACTTACAGTTCGCTCAAGCAACTAATGACGAGTTAGTTAGGAAGGTCTTCCTAGAGGTAGCTAAGGAGGAGAAGACCCACGTAGGTGAGTTCTTAGCGATACTTAAGGAACTAGACCTAGAGCAGGTCAAGGAGCTTGAGGCTGGTGAGGGGGAGGTTAAGGAGCTTAAGGTTAAGTAATCACATATATTGAGACACACCTAACCTAGACCTCTTTTTCTCCTTAATAACCTCTTTAAGTATGTCTACGAACTCATCCTCCCTATCCTTAATGGCTAGTATCATAGATACCCTAAGAATTAGTAATGACGTGCTTAGGTCCACATCCTTAAGTAAGGCTGATATCTCCTTGAGTAACTTACTATACTTCTTAACCTTACCTATATCCCTATAGACAACGTCCCAGAAATCATCATCGTTAAGTAGCATCTCTAGAGCCTCAAGTATATCTAGCAACACCAACTACCACAACCTACCGGTCTTAACTAGGTATATATGCTTTATAGAACACCCGCTTAAGATATAACGCCTTAAGTAGGTCTATGAATAGATGTAGGTAAAAACATGTTTAGATTTGATGCCTTGCTAACTAAGGTTTTATTGGTTCTTCAGTATCTCTAGTATTTCTCTATAGCTATATACCCTACACCCCCTAACTATTAGGGCCATAGCTAGGTCCTCAATTAGTTCCTCCTTAATTATGCTCCACCAGCACTTCAGTATCTTACTAGCTCTCCAAGGCTCCTTAGCTACTTCATCAAGTAGTTTCTGGGCCTTAACGTAGTTTTCGTCAGGTATTACGTAGGTTACTGGGTGCTTACCTGTATCTACGTAACGTACTTCACTAGGTTTAGGCAACTTAGTTACGTATATGAACCTGTGAAGGTCACCTACCTTGAGTAGAGTCGTTAATGCCTTAACCTCCTTGGGTGTGGGCCCCGTACTTAACCACTTCATAACTAAGTAGTTTAGGGCTTCCGGTGATATCTCGTTAGGGGTGTTGATTACGTAGTTAACTAACTCACTTAGGTCCTGGCTCATTAACCTATAGGCTAGTGCCCTAGGTAGTAACGTCTTAATCACTGTATCGTTAGTTACCCCCTTAGGTAGGTAACCCATGGAGGCTAACTCAAAAACCTCACCTATAAGTAGCTCATCACTAAGTTCAGGGCCTACGGCCTTCAAACCGCAAGCCTCAACTAGAGTATTAAACACTACACGATCTACGTAGGTATTAACGTTCCACGACCTACTTAATGAGTACCCAGTTAGGGTTGTCGTAATTAAGTAGCACATAAGCCTGTAATTAGTGGCGGGCACGACTAAACAACCATAATCATCTATGAAACCTAAGTAGCCATTGATAGCTAAATACCAAAACAACTTACTAAACGGTGCCGCCAACCTAACGTCAACAACATCATCAACAAAACCAATACTAAAAACATCACTAGGTAAACCACAACACAAACAACACCACACACCTACATACCCACACACCACGCACCACCCCCCATATAATACCTCAGACACCCAACCATCAGAAGCATAAACAAAACAGCAACAACCTATTCCCGGCGCTGTCTTGGGAGGGGCAGTACCAATATATAAGTCTTTCCCCTCATGTAGAGAATGATACATTCAACCATAAGAGAATTAGGGAGTTGTTACTAAACCATAAATATCTATTCCCGACCCACACATGGGAGTGATGGGGAACTAGTTAAGGAGAAGAGGTCTCATGACACCATAAAATAAATTAATGATGAGCATGATACCATAAAATTTATATATGAAAACCAAGATGAATATTATAGAGTATAGAAGAAACTGTAGGTGGAGGCAAAATGCAGAATCTAAATAATAGAATTGAAAGT
>CAZFJX010000014.1:12551-48568 GCA_964519505.1 uncultured Desulfurococcales archaeon | reverse complement strand
AGAAGAAAATGAGCTACGGTATAGCTATAAGCTTTAGGAATGATAAAGTATACGTCCATGTAGAAGTACCTATGTGGCTATACCTTAAATACTTCTCAACTCCTAGGCAGAAAGGGTATGGATTAATTGCAGGTTTTGATATTAATAGTGATAGGCTTAATGTAGTTGTTATTAATGAGGTCGGCACCATCATTGCGTTAAAGACTTTCTGGTATAGTGAGACAATATCACATGGTTTCCCTAGAAATAAAGCTAAATGGATAAGACTTAACGCTTTAGCCGAAGCTTTGAAGTGGTGTAGAAGGATAAGAGTAGACTACGTGGTGTTTGAGGACTTGACTAGAATCAAGGATAGGAAGTTTACAAGCAACCCAACTGCTAATCGCAAGATAGCTAAGTTTCCAAAGAAACAAATGATAAAACATGGCGTTATCAAGGCGTTGAAGCTAGGGTTCACGGTTATACTGGTTAATCCGAAGGGGACAAGTAGTAGTGTAACTCATAGACAGATAATGAGGGAGAAAGGGCTAGATAGACACATGGCGAGCGCATACATGATAGCGTATAGAGGGCTGAAGAAGCTCGAAGAACAAGAACCATCAATATCCCCCTCAACAACGCCCACCATAAACCAATAACTAACAGCAAATACTTATAATTACCTCCAGAAATACTCTAATACCTGACTTTAATACCTATAGCCTTTAGATACCATAACTACACTTGGTGTAGAGGAGTTGGACCCAGTGTACTGGAGGCTAAATTCTTAAGGGTTATATACCTTTAACGAATAACGCCCCTTCATAAAAGCCCTCTATAACTACTTGGTGGCAGCTATGTACTGCGCGCTTAAGGATCCTACGGCATTTAGGCTTCCAGTAGCTCCTCCCTAACCTCCCTTAGCAAATTCTCTATACGCTTCCTGTACACGGATTCAATGTATTCTCTAGCATCCCTGGCCCTCATCGATAATCACCTTGGTGGTTCTTCATTAGAAGTGGTTGGGTATAGGTATATAAGGAGGTAAAGAATCCAGCCATCCACAGCTGTTCATAACTACGCATCAGCTGAGACAGGTTTAATCATGTGCTCATCTGGGAGCTTTTCATCATCAATTACCTTATGGTTTAGTTAGCTTTATAAGTGTTTTAGTGGTGTTGATTGTGGATGATGTCACGACGGTCTCCTGAACACTGATGAGACTTCTCTTCGCTGACTTACCCTTACTTAAAATCTAGTTTCTGCATTATTGACTTAAACTCCTTAACTTTCCTCCTTAAGTCCTCAGAAATAACTTCCGGATGCTTATCCGCGATGTTTGTGTAAGCGTTCAGTACAGTTATCAACATATCTATCATCTTACCTACCTGAACTTTAGAGCATGTAATAAAGTACTCAATACCCTCAGTAGTAACTTCATATTCATAATTTTCACTAACCCTCTTAACGAGCCCTTTATCGTTCATTTCATCAAGAACGCTATAGAATGCTCTTAGGGAGAACTTCCATAACATGTGGGTAAGCTGGGCAACCTTCTTATATAGCGAGAACCTATATGTCCTTCCTTCATTAATCAATATAGCTAAGATTAGCATCTTTAAACATAAGAGGAACCTAGTACACCTCACGATCCATCACTTAAGAATCTATATACATGTTAATCTTGTGGATGATGTTTTAAGTATATCTCCACTTAAAAAATTTATAATTGTTTTACAACATATTAATACTTATTTATGTCATTTTTAAATTAATTAAAAATGGAAAAATTCTATAAAACCTTGTGTAGCGGTTGTTTAATGTGCAATTAATAGTGCTTAAGTTAGGTATTATAGGGTAAAGTTTTTGTATTTGGTTAGTTCTAGTTACTACATTGAGAGGACGTGAGTGTATATGAAGCCAGATTTTGAGGTAATTAAGTCTGAGCTTGCCTTATATAGAGGCTCATGCCCCAACTGTGGTGGTTTGGTAAGTGATTACAGACTTAAGCATGGCTTACCATGCTTTAAATGCCTACCTAAAGACTATGAGGAAGCAAGTATTGGTGAGGTTATTAAGGAGCTTAAGGAAAGGAAAAGATTAAGAGGTATGAGAATTAATCAAGTAGTTAATGAGTTCCTTAGTGAATTCAATGAGTTGTTTAAGAGTCTCGTTGGTAGTGAACCATGGAGCATTCAGGTTCTTTGGGCTAAGAGACTAGCCCTAGATACTTCTTTCGCTATGATAGCACCTACAGGCGTTGGTAAGTCAACATTCGGTATGGTTGCAGCCATATATTACGCACTTAGGGGTAAGAAAACATACATAATAGTACCTACGACTACGTTAGCCATGCAGTATGAGAAAAGGCTTGAGGAGTTTGCTGATAAGTTAGGGATGATTATACCAATATGTGTTATTCATAGTAAGTTGAGGGTTAAGGAGAGGAAGCAAAGGGAGGAGATGATTGCTAAGGGTAGCTACGATATACTAGTAACGACCTCTAAATGGTTAATGAATAACTTTAATAAGTTAAGGGGTCATAGGTTCAAACTAATATTTGTTGATGATGTAGACGCCGTTATGAGGGGTTCTAAAGCAATTAACTATATACTCAACCTAGCAGGCTTCGCAGACTACGATATAGAGAAGGCGTTTAAGGTAATGAAGCTTAAGAAGGAGTTAGCATCACTCTCATCAAGAATTAAGGAGGAAGAGGAAATCACTAAGAAGCTAGAGTACCTTAAGAAGGAGTACAGTAAGCTAAGTGAGGAGTTACTAAAGAAGAGGGAGAGGGTAAGGACCGTAGTTATCATATCGAGCGCTACAGGCAGACCTAGGGGTAGTAGGGTTAAGCTGTTTAGGGAGCTTTTAGGGTTTGAGATTGGTGCTAGGACTGACGTCATTAGGAACGTTATTGACTCATACATACCCATAAGGAGTGAAGAGGAGCTACTGAAGACACTCATAGACTTGATCAAGAAGTTAGGTAAGGGCGGACTAGTATACGTACCTCTAGATAAAGGTATTGAGTACGCTGAGTACTTAGCTAAAGTACTTACGGAGAACGGTATTAACGCTAAAGCGATGCATAGTAAGAACATCACCGTACTTAATGAATTTATTAATGGTTCTCTAGACGTGCTTGTAGGCGTAGCTACTTACTACGGTGTTTTAGTTAGGGGTATAGACCTACCTGAGGTCATTAGGTACGCAATATTTACTGGTGTACCGCGTCATAAAGTATCGCTAACCTTAAGTGAGTTGAAGCCTATGGACATGGTACTGTTACTTACAGTGATTAGGGACTTAATCAGTAAGGAGGAGGCTGCTGAGCTTGACCTTAAGTTAGCACGTGTTAGGAGGTTGATTAGGAGGGTTGGTGCGGGGGTTCTTAAGCAGGTTGAGGAGGTGTTGTCAGGGGGTAAGAAACCTACTACGATACTTGAAAAAGCTTTCTTAGAGCTTCAGGAAATACTTAAGAAGTACTTAGGTAGGGAGGACATCATTGAGAAGTTAGATAAGCACAGTAAGGTAGTTCTACTTAGGGCCGATGATAAGCTATACTTACTAATACCGGATGCGATGACGTACATACAGGCCAGTGGTAGGACATCAAGGCTATACGTAGGTGGGATAACTAAGGGGCTTTCAGTGGTCCTTGTTGATGATAATAGGTTAATCAATGGGTTAGTGGATAAGCTTAAGTGGGTTATTGATGACTTTGAACTAATTAACTTTAATGAGCTAGACCTTGACGAGGTTCTTAAGGAGATCGATGAAGATAGAAAGAGGGTTCAGCTAGTTAGGGCTGGGCTTATTGAGGAAGCTAAGGCACCTATTGAGGTTAAAACATCATTACTCATAGTTGAGTCACCTAATAAGGCTAGGACCATAGCTAGGTTCTTTGGGAGACCAAGTAGTCGTGAGATATTCGGTATTAAGGTGTATGAGGTAAGCTTAGGTAACCACACATTATTAATAACTAGCTCTGGAGGGCACTTATTTGAGCTTATAGAGGATGTTGAGGAGTGCGGTAAGTTCAGAACTAAATACGGTATATTTGACTTTGAGGGAAAGTGCTTAACTAAGTTCATACCCGTTTACGGACCGATAAAGAAGTGCTTAACCTGCGGCCACCAATTTACTGAGGACATTGATAAATGCCCTATATGTGGTTCATCGCTAATTAAGGATAATAGGGAGACCATAAACGCATTAAGGCGCATGGCCCTCGAGGTTGATGAAGTACTCATAGGTACGGATCCTGACGCCGAAGGTGAGAAGATAGCCTACGATATAGCCGTGATTCTGGGTCCCTACGCAAGTAAGATAAGGAGAATTGAGTTCCATGAAGTCACTAGGAAAGCCATACTTAAGGCGCTAAACACGCCTAGAGACATTAATTACGACTTAGTTAAGGCACAGATAGTTAGAAGGGTTGAGGATAGGTGGATAGGCTTCACACTATCACCGAAGCTATGGACAGATATGTGGCCAAGATTCTGTGAGGGGTTGAGGCATGTACCTAAGGAAAAGTTAGAGAAGAGGGAGTGGCATCTTAGGAGGTTAATTAATTTATGTAAGGAGTTTAAGAAGGAGTATAGGAACTTAAGTGCTGGTAGAGTACAAACACCGGTTCTTGGCTGGGTAATATCTAACTTCGAAGAGCATATTAAGGGTCTGTCTAACTACTTAGTCATAAATATTGATGGTCAACTCATAGAGGTTAATTTAGGTAAGGACGTAGGAGCTGATGATATAGAGTCCATCGAGGTTTGGGTAAGACCTAGAGAGGTTAAGGAAGTAACCATGAACCCATTACCACCGTACACAACCGATACGGCGTTAAGCGATATTGTTGGTAGGCTTAAGATATCGCCTGTTGATGCTATGGCTATACTCCAGGACCTATTCGAACTGGGCTTCATAACGTATCACAGAACGGATAGTACTAGGGTTTCTGACGTAGGTATAGGTGTGGCTAAGGAGTACCTAATTAGTAAGTACGGTGATCTAGGTAAGGAGCTATTTCACCCAAGGGGCTGGGGTACCGGCGGCGCCCATGAATGTATAAGACCTACGAGACCTGCTGATGTAGAGACCATACTAAGGCTCATTAATGAAGGCATTATAGAGCCTGTTAAGAGGCTAACTAAAAGACACTTCATAGTCTATAGCATGATATTTAAGAGGTTTATAGCATCACAGATGAGGCCTGCAAAACTACTTAAGCAATTCGCTGACATTAGAGTAACAGTTAGGTTGAAGAATAAGGAGGTACTTAAGTATGACGTAGCAATCGAGAGATATGTTGATATCCTAGATAAAGGATTCCTAGAGATTAACCCGATAGTTAAGGTTCTAAATAAGCTCAAAGAATCCATCAGTACCTATGTACCAGAGAGGGATAAGGATAAGGTAAAGATCATAACAAAGAGTAGTGTCCCGCTATATACGGAGGCTGACTTAGTTAAGTTAATGAAGGAGAGGGGTATAGGTAGGCCAAGTACTTACGCAAAGATAATAGATGTGCTCTTCAGGAGGTATTACGTAATAAGACCTAGGGGTAGGGTACATATAGTACCGACATTACTAGGTGAGGGTGTTTATAAGTATTTAGTTGAGAGGTACGAGAGCTTAGTCTCTGAAGAGAGAACAAAGTTGCTTGAGGAGATCATGGACTCCATAGAGGAGGGTAAGCTAGATTACTTAGCGATACTTAACGTACTTAATGAGGAGTTAAGGAAGTACGACCTACTATAAAAAATAAATTCATTTTAAGACTTAGCAACAGGCCCTATAACTTCCTTACCTACTAACTTATTGATCCACGTTACCCGCTCATCAACTATCTTCTGTATCTTAGCTATCTCCTCATCGGTTAAGTGCCTAAACCTACCCTGCATCATTAGGTAGTCCTTGACAGGTCTCCTCTTAGATACTGGGGTCGTTACTCTAAATACCCCGTTCTCTACCTCGTAATTGACCCATATGCCAGTAAGTACTGCTAACCTAGCAACCTCAATAGTCTTGTTTGGGTCTATCCTCCATCCAGGCACACAAGGTGAGAACGCATGTATGAGCTTCGGTCCCTTAATGTCTAATGCCTTCTTAAACTTCATGTACATATCCGGTATGTAAGCCGGGTTTACGGTAGCTACGTAAGGTATTCTATGGGCTAGCGCTATACTCACTATGTCCTTCTTAATTCTCCATTCACCTCTCCACTTCTTACCTATTGGGGTAGTAGTTGTCCACGCACCGAATGGTGTTGCACCACTTCTCTGTATGCCTGTATTCATGTATGCCTCATTATCGTATACTAAGTATAGTATGTCATGACCCCTCTCTAACATACCGCTAAGTGCTTGTAGACCTATATCGAAGGTACCTCCATCACCACCTATGGCGACTACTTTAATTTCTCTCTCCTTAGGTATGAAGCCCTTACGTTTAAGCGCCTTAAGAGCGGCCTCAACGCCTGATGCTACAGCTGCAGCATTCTCGAACGCTACATGTATCCATGGCCGCTTCCAAGCAGTATATGGGTATAAGGTCGTTGTTACTTCAACACATCCTGTAGCGTGGGCATAGATAACGTCCTTACCTGCGGCCTTAGTTAGATACCTCATTATGATGGCGGCACCACAGCCCTGGCACATTGAGTGTCCGCTAGCAAAGAATTCTTCACGAGGTAATTGCTTCATGCTCATTCTCTCACCCCAATAAAGATCGGTTCCTTAGGCAACTCCCTAAGTTCTTCAGAGTACTTCTTTAGGTGTTTAACCACCTCACTTATATGGTCGAAAGTCACTGCTCTACCACCTAAGCCAGTAATGAACCCTACTAAAGGCACATCAACCTTATTTAGATATATTGCGGTAGCTACTTCAGTGAATAATGGCCCTCCATGAACCGCGCCTGGAGCTAGCGCTCTATCAATAACACCTACTATCTTCTTATTAGATATTAACTTAGCTATCTCCTCCTGGGGGAATGGTCTGAATAGCTTGACCCTTATAGCACCTAACTTAATGCCTTCCTTACGTGCCCTATCGACGTAAGCCCTTACAGTACCTGCTAAGCCACCCATACTTACTAGTACTATGTCAGCATCATCGAGCATGTAGGTCTCTAACTCACTATACTCCCTACCAAACACTTTCTTAAATTCAGTAACAACCTCTCTAAACACCTGCTTAGCTACCTTCATAGCCTCATAGTGCTGTCTCTTAAACTCGAAATACCAGTTAGGTGAGCCTAATGGACCTATAGTGACAGGGTTGTCTGGGTCTAGCCTATATCTTCTCTTAAAGTTCTTTGGTGCAAACTTAAGTACTATGTCCTTATCTTCAAGTACTTCAACAGGCTCTATAGTGTGGGACATTATGTAGCCGTCAATAGCTGTCATAACGGGCAGTAAAACCCTGGGGTCTTCAGCTAACTTATAAGCCATAATCACATCGTCAAAAGCCTCCTGATTTGTTGATGCCATTACCTGTATCCAGCCAGTATCTGCTGCCGCCATGAAATCGCTATGGTCACACCAAATGTTAATTGGTGGTGATAGTGCCCTAGTCACCAACGCCATAACTACAGGTAGTCTCAATCCACTAGCTATGAATAAGATTTCGTACATTAAGGCAAGCCCTTGAGATGAGGTAGCTGTGAATACCCTAGCACCAGTAGCTGAGGCACCTACAGCGGCACTTAATGCTGAGTGCTCAGACTCTACATGGAGCATCTCAGCATCTAACTCGCCATTAGCTATGAACTCAGCTATCTTTTCAACAATAGTTGTTTGCGGCGTTATCGGATATGCTGATACCACATCAACATCACACATCTTTACAGCGTAAGCAATAGCTGAATTACCTGAGAGTGGGATTACTTTACCCATATTACCTCACCTCCTCAACCATAGTTATGGCTTTAACGGGGCATTCATTAGCACATATACCGCAACCCTTACAGTACTGGTAATTAACCTCGTAAGAAACCTCATACTTCTTGCCTGATTTAGTTACGTAGGTCTCCTTAACCTCAACAATGGCTGCATCAGGGCAGTACATCCAGCAGAGGCCGCACCTAACGCATTTCTCCTTATCTATTACTGGTCTGAAAGTTCTCCATGTATGGAAACTGAGCTTTGCCGTATTTCCTGGCTCAGTAATTACTGAACCTATAGGTAGTTCCCGCCAACCAGGGAGTTTGGTCTGACTCATGTTACCACCTTAGATACCTCCTCATAAGCTTCTTTAATCGCGTTAATATTTACTTCAGCAACCCTGGTACCAAACTTATCCTTGACTGCCTCAACAACCTTATTTAAAGTTACTTTTAGCGGTCCCTTCTCTAGGACGGCGACTACGGCCCCGATCATCGCGGTATTGACTATGGGTGCTTTGAGGTGCTTTAAAGCTATCTTGGTGGCGTCGAGCGTGTATACCTTAACGTCCTCCCTACCAATGGCTTTTCTGACTTCATTAGGACTTCTGGCTGTATTAGCAACAACTACGCCACCTTCCTTAAGGCCTGAGTATATGGTCTTCGTAAGCACTAGTGATGGATCTAGAATAACTATGTAATCAGGCTCGGTAATAGGTGTTTTCTCATAGATGAACTTCTCATCAATTCTTGTGTAAGCCCTAACTGGGGCACCTCTCCTCTCAGCACCGAACTCAGGGAATGCTTGAGCGTAATAACCCTCTTTTATGGCTGCTGAAGCAAGGAGTTCAGCAGCGGTTACTGCTCCCTGTCCACCCCTACCGTGCCACCTAACCTCAATCCTCACGGGTAAAACACCTACTTCACATATAATTGGAGGTTAAGAATTAAAAGCATTCTATAAGTATGTGTTTAGGAGGGACAACGTTATGGAGGAAAAGAAGGAGGGTGAGAAGAAAATCATTATTAAGGAGTTAATGCCCATTAAAGTTAAGTCATTAAAAGACCTAGCCAGACTTGCCGCTTCAGTAGTCATGATGGGTCAGTCAGCCTACATACTTAAGTATGTAACTGATGACGGTAAGATAATATTCGGTTTCTTAGCTGTATTCAGGGACTTTTACAACCTATACGGTATACCACTACTTTATTACTACGTTGATGACTATAAAGAGAGTTTAGATGGTAACTTTATCTTAGTTAAAACTGAGGAGAGGGGTGAACGCGTTGAGATATCTAAAGGTGGGTCTAGGCCTGGCTGGATATCCATACCCCTAATATCGTTAGCAGAAAAACCTGCTTTCTTTCCTAAAGAGCTTAAGTGATTTAGGCAGCGGTATATATAGCTAACCTCCTACTCTTATCAACTAACTTTATTACCCCCCTATCAGCTAGTACCCTAAGTACTTTCTTAGCTAAGCTCATAGGTATGCCCATCCTTGATGATAGCATGTAAGGTGTTATCGCTTTCTGACCCCTAACCTCATGCTGAGCCCTCCTAATCAACCCCTCATCTATAGCGCCTAGAGCAACCTTCCTTGCTTCCTCCTTCTTCCTAGCCCTTAACTGTTGCTTTAACCTCTGCTCTAAAGTCTTCCTCTGCCTCTTCTCGAGGCTTGAGAGTGGTTTACCTGTCCTACCGCCACCCATGTACCACACCTAGAGAACTATAAAGTAACTAGATTAATAAGGACTAACGCCCTACCCTTAAGTAGGTATTTTAAAGAGTAGTGGTTCATTAGGTATTAAAGACCTTAAGCACGTAATTACTGAGTTATTTAATCATATAGGTAGGGTTGAGGTCGCTTATGCCCCAACATCATGGGTAGCTACACGCATAGCTTTTTAAATAATCCCCATGACCCACATTACTACGGGGTTTTCGATTGAGGATAGTGACCGTTAAGCTTCCTGAAATCTATCTTGAAGGTATAGATGAGTTAGTCAAGATGGGTAAATACACATCAAGGAGTGAGGTGATTAGAGAGGCTATTAGGGACTTACTCAGACGTGAGTTATGGAGCACACCTAGATTACCCAGAAATACTTACTTAATTAGTGAGTATTAATCATTAGATTAATTACTACATATTAACTCCATAAGTAATTTCTATATTGATGGGGAAGGCTGGTATTGCTGACCCCGTGATGACAGAAACCAGAGCCGACGTGCGTTCTTCTTAAATCCTTAAAAACCGTAGTTTTTATGGGGTCTTAATGAGTGATGAGTACTTAGTGAAGGAGGGTTCTAAAGTACTTATCTACATCGACGGGCGTAGGAAGAGAGTCATTAATGTTAGAAAAGACGGTAAATTCGAAAGCGATAAGGGTGTATTACTCTATAAAGACATTATCGAGAAACCCTATGGTTCTAAAGTAACTTTAAGTACTGGGTATAGAGCTTACTTACTAGACCCACTAATCACTGATTATTTAATGCATGGTTATAAGAGAGCAACGCAGGTCATCTACCCTAAGGACTTAGGCTTCATAGCATTACTCTCAGGTATTTCAAGTGGTTCCATAGTTGTTGAGGGAGGTACAGGTACGGGGTTCTTAACTAGTGTTTTAGCTCATTACGTAAGGCCTAACGGTAAGGTATTTACTTATGAGGTTAGGGAAGAATTCCTTGAGATAGCTAAAAAGAACTTAAGAATGTCTGGACTAGATAAGTTCGTAGTGTATAAGAATAAGGATATCAGGAAAGGGATTGATGAGAAGGAGGTTGATGCTGTTTTCCTAGATATACCAGACCCGTGGAATGCTCTAGACGCTGTATATAAAGCACTTAAACCATCGAAACCCTTCATAGCGTTCTTACCTACGGTGAATCAGATTGAGAAACTTTACATGGCCTTAAGAAATCATGGGGGCTTCATAGATTTCCATGCTTATGAGTTAATGCTTAGGGAGTTACAGGTGGAGCCAGGCAAGGTTAGACCTCAGACCTTGATGATAGCTCATACAGGCTACGTAGTATTTACTAGGAAGGTAATTAAGGAGTGATTTAAGGAGGTAAAACTAATAAATTCTATGTCTTTAATGCTTATGAGGAATTAACCTATTGAGGTTTGAGTATGAGTTTTGAGAGAGGCATCTATAGGGATTTAGGTAAGAACTATGGTGAATGGTTTGACTATGTTCTTGAGAATGCTGAGATATATGACTATGGTAGGTACCCGGTTAAGGGAATGGGTATATGGTTACCTTACGGCTTTAAGTTAAGAAGAAATATTGTTGAGTTAATTAGGGGGTTACTTGATGAGACAGGACATGAGGAGATACTACTACCCCTCCTAATACCTGAACTCATATTTAGGAAGGAATCCGAGCATGTTAAAGGTTTTGAAGGCGAGGTTTATTGGGTTACTCATGGTGGTCTTGAACCGCTAGATATCAGGCTCGCCTTAAGACCTACGAGTGAGACCTCATTAACATACCTAGAGAGCTTCTGGATTAAGAGCTATAGGCAATTACCTAAGAAGTACTACCAAGTGGTTAGTATATTTAGGTATGAGACTAAGGCTACTAGACCGATGATTAGGTTGAGAGAGGTAACGACTTTTAAGGAGGCGCATACAGTTCATGAGAGCTTTGAGGATGCTGAAAGACAGGTTAAGGAGGCTATAAGTATATACGCTAAGTTCTTCGATATTCTTGGCATACCTTACGTAGTCTCTAAGAGGCCTGAGTGGGATAAATTCGCTGGCGCCGTATATACTATAGCCTTTGATACGCTCTTGCCTGACGGTAAGGCGCTCCAGATAGGTACTGTACATCATTTAGGGCAGACATTCACTAAGGTGTTTGAGGTTAGGATACAGAAGAGGGATGAGTCCCTAGACTACGCATGGCAAACAAGTTACGGTATCTCCGATAGAGTTGTTGCTTCAGTGATCTCCATACATGGTGATTCTAGGGGTCTCGTACTGCCATTCATAGTGGCACCAATCAAGGTAGTGATAATACCCATACCAGGCAAGACCCCTAAGGAGAATGAGGAGGTAGGGGAGTTCATTAATGAGGTTAAGAAAATTCTTGAGGTTAATGGATTCATAACTAAAGTTGATGATAGAGAGGACGTTAGGCCTGGTGAGAAGTTCTATTATTGGGAGATGAGGGGTGTACCAATACGTATTGAGATAGGTGTTAGGGAGGTTAAAGAGAGGTCGGTTACCGTGTTTAGGAGGGACATGCTTAAGAGGGAGGTAGTTAAGTTTGATGAACTTATTAATTATCTTAATAAGCTAGCTAAGGATATTGATGAGAACTTAAGGAAGAGAGCTTGGGAGAAGTTTAGGGAGCACGTGAGGAGGGTTAAGGATCTTAGTGAAGCCAGAGAAGTACTTGAGAAGTTTAGAGGTATAGTTGAGGTGCCCTGGTGTGGTAAGAGGTCGTGTGGATTAGTAATGGCTGATGAGGTTAACGCTAGGATGTTAGGGACGCCTATAGAGGGAGTGCCTAAGCCTATGCTCAAAGGCCTTAAATGCCCTGTATGTGGTGAAGACGCTAAAACCATAGCTAGGTTAGCTAAGACTTACTAAGCACTAACTGCAACAATTAAGCTTATTTAGGTTAGTAACTCCCTTTTACTAGGGTTGGGTGTTCATAAATGCCTAAGAAGAGGGAGAGTAGGGGTCGTAAGAAGGGTGCTAAAGGCTCAGTCACGAGAATTCAGTGTGACCAATGTGGTGCTTTGGTCCCTGCCGATAAAGCAGTATGTGTTACTAAGTGGTACTCACCTGTCGACCCACAATTAGCTGCTGAGTTAGAGAAGAAAGGCGCAATAATAGCTAAGTACCCAGTAACTAAGTGCTACTGTATTAGCTGTGCTATATTCTTAGGTATAATTAAGGTAAGACCAGAGTCTGAAAGGAAGAAGAGGGTGCCTTTACGCTAGGTTGTTCCTAATAATATCACCATATACGCATATACCCCCTAAAATAGATTTTAAGAAAATACATACCTATGGTAGGCTAGATACGATACTAAGGACCATAATTTCAGCTTTAATGCCGTGTGACCTAGCTAAGGAGTTAAACTTAAAGCTACACATAATACTCTCGAGCCTTAATGGTAAACCCTTACTATTAACCATAACTCATGACCTATGTTCAGTAACTAATGTAATCAATGAGGAAGTACTCATTAACTTACTAAATAAGGCTTTAAGCGGCACTAAACGCGTTGGCGGTATTGAGATATCCACCTTCAGTAGTAATGAAGATTTACTTTCCAGGGTCATAAGCATGTATAGTTACGTAGTGGTTCTTGATGAGGGATGTCCACCATTAAGTAATGACATACTACGTAAGTTAAGGGATGCTAAGGCACTATTAGTTATTGGTGGTTATAAAGGGTATCCAGAAGGATTTACTGAACTCCTTAAAAGGAACGTAGGTAATTACGCATGCACTTCAATATCTAGAGTTCCTTATCAAGTACATCAGGTCATAGAAATAATTAAGTTTATGATCCTAACCCCCTAATCATGAAAACTATGGCTAAGAGTCTATGGACTAACGTTATTATTATCAAAACTATCGTGATTATCAACAAGTATGTAGCTAATACATACATATCTAATTCATACATCAATATTATGACTGATAACGCTAAGATCCTTTCGGCTCTCTCCATAATTCCTACGCCCTCAACTTTCATACCTAATGACTCAGCCTTAGCTCTCTCATAGCTGACAACTAATGAAGTACCTAGGAAAATAGCCATAAGTAATGGGTTAAGCCCTAATATTATGGCTGAGCATGTGAATAGTACCTCATTTAACTTATCGATTGTTGAGTCAAGGAATGATCCTACCTTAGATACCTTACCTAACTTCCTAGCTACGTAACCATCAATAACGTCTAGGTAACCTGATACGAGTATTAGCAATACAACAACATAACCATTTCTTAAGTATATGGCCGCAAGTAAAGCCAGTAGTGCGGTGATTAGGGATAACATAGTTATAGCGCTTGGCTCGGCGTTAATTATTAAGAAGGGTTTAGCCGTTAAGTCGATCAACCCACTCAATTTGTTTCTCAACTTAGTCAGCATAAGACTCCCTAATCATTTTTAATTTTTGCAGGGGAGTATAAATGTGGTGTGAAGAGGAATCCGGGAACTGATTTGTGATGAACGCATACTAGACTGACCATAAGCGCTTCTTCTTCATAAATGCTTAAAAGTACTAGAATAAAGCCCTACTAGGTAGTACCTATGCCTAAAGCAGTGAAACTAATATTAGTAACGGCTAAGCACCACCCAATGCACCAACATTTTGTTAGAGTAATGAACAGAATTGCCTACGAGCTTAAGCTAAACAAAGAGGTTAGGTACGAGGATTACGTATTCCTGATAGAACATGGAGAGACAGATGACTTAGGTATGGCTTGGATACCTCAACTCCTTGTTCAGCTAGATAATGGTGAAATAAAACCAATACTAACCCAAATGCCTTTTGATGAAAGATTAAAACCCAGTGCGGAGAGAGGTTTTAATGAGGCTATGAAGAAACTTAAGGAGCTAGCTGAGGTTTAAGTGCATGTTTAGCTATAGGTATGCGTTTGGGAGGAAACCAATAATATCGGTTCCCTACGTACCCACCCCCGAACCCGTAGTTATTGAGATGCTTAAGCTAGCTAAGGTAAGTAGTGATGATGTTGTTTATGATCTAGGATCAGGGGATGGTAGGATACCAATAATAGCCGTGACAAAATTCAATGCTAAGAAAGCCGTAGGTATTGAGATTAGGAAGGATTTAGCTGATGAGTCTATAAGGAAGATTAGGAAATTAGGTCTCGGTAATAGGGTAAAAATAATTAATGCTGATATGATTGATGTAGATATAGGTGAGGCTACCGTAGTAACTCTCTTCTTACTAACATCAGCTAATGAGAAACTTAAGCCTAAATTAGAGAGTGAGTTAAGGCCAGGAACCCGCATAGTTTCACATGAGTTTGAAATACCTGGATGGAAACCTACTCAAGTGCTTGAGGTTTGGGATAACAACATTAGGCATAAGCTTTACCTCTACATAATAGGTGAGCATAAATGACTGAGGAAGTATTAATACTTAATTCAGATAGAGGTAAGTTAGTACGTTCAGAAATAATTAGGGGGAGGCTTGAGGAGGTTCTTAAGAAATTACTACTTGACGTTATTGATGAGTGGTCACCTAATAACTCGGACTTGATAGTTATGAGGCAAGTCCATGAGGTTAGGATAAAACTACCACTTACTAAGGAGCTTTATGATAAGTTAGTCAGGTATAACTTAAGGAAGGCTAATCCTAATGAGGCGGTGGCTGAGATACCCATATACATAATCAGCTACGACAACATGTGGGTGGGTGAAGACGTCTATGACAACAAGGTATATGTGGTTGCTCCATACATAAACGATGAGTTAAAGAAAGAGCTTGAGGAGTTAGCTATAGAAACAACGGCCGAGAATTCCTCAAGGTAATTTTTCTCTTCTTAACTTAAGCATTAACCACTTAAGTATTTCTCAAGCATTGATAGTCCGGCAATCTCTTCCCACTGGATGTTGAATGGTGCTAGAACCTGCTCAAAAACTGACTTAACATAGTCTAGGTACTCATCTATGTGTACGTCACTTAACTTAGCTAGCTGTACTGCCTTAACCTTATCCCTACTCTTAACTTTAACATAGAGTATTATGTCTCCTTTATTGACTAGTATGTTATGACGCATTAACTGCTTAGCAGCCCTTACATGCGGTGGTGTAGTCTTCCTATACTCCCTCGGTGACTTACTTAACGCTACCTTGAAGGCTATCTCATCAAGTGTGAAGTCCTTGGACTTCAATCTCTGATATAGCTCCCTAATAATGCTTCTTAGGTTAGCCTTAACTCTCTCAACATCATCAACTGAGTTAAGTGATGCTAACTCCTTAGTAACCCTAATGAAGTACTGCTTGAATAGGTCTGGAGTATTTCTCTTCTTACCCATTAACCCCTTAATATCTATGGACCCATCAGTAAACACACCTACGTAGTTCTTCTTTTGTGCGAATGCTACATACTTATATACCTTATCCACCTCAAGCTCAAGACTGAAATTCTCATGAACCCACTTCTTAAGCTCTTCAAGCTTATCCTCAAGTGGGGACCATATGAAGAGTGAGTCTGTATCTCCGTAAATGACCTTTAAGTTAAGTTCACGTGCTTTCTTAATACTGCTAGTAATTACGTATCTACCCATAGCTGTAACGCTCTCAGCTACTGGGGGTGCGTATAGCGGGAATGTTGAGTGCCCAAAAACACCATAGCTAGCGTTTATGAATACCTTCATAGCTTGCTGAACAACGTCGTACCAACTCCTCTCCTCATCACTTAATGATTTATCCTTAGCTTTTTTCTTATATATCTTAACCCTAAAGTCCCTAAGCAACCCAGTTATCTGCGATGTTATTCCGGGCCTATCGAAGCATACAGTATGTATTGTCTTACCCTTCTCATCCTTGATCTCAACAACCTTCTTGCACGTACCTGGCTCTGGGTCTATAGTCTCGTAACTTAAGTTCCATCTCTTAATTATGCTTGGGTATAGTGATGCGTAATCAAGAACTACTACGTTAAAGTAAACACCAGGTATTGGGTTAATGACTATGGCCCCAGCATATTTCTTACCCTTAATTATTGCTTCAGTAACTACCTTACTCTTCTTCTCCATAATGTCTTCCTGATTAGGTATTAGGCAGTTCCTCTTCCTATGTTCCCAATACATTAAGTTCCTTATCCATATGCTTATACCTCTCCTACATACGTCCTCAAGACTCATCTTGCTAATACGCATTAATAGTACTATGAGCTTCCAAACTAAGTCGCCATTAAACGTCGTTAAGTTAAGTGTTAGCCAAGCGTCCCTAAAGTTATAAGTGGCTAACTCAGCTAGTGTTAAGTCACTTACGGTCTCCTTAATAACTACCTTCTTAACACCCAATAAAGCCTCAGCAATAGCATCTAGAGTCTTCTCCTTATACTTACCGCCAAACGCGTAGTTCTGGATTGCGTTATTATCGAAGAACCTATATAGGTCTATGGTAAATCCATAGGTATATAGTGGGTACTCCCTAGTCCACTTAAACGGTAGTAAGTCCTTAGGTATACCTAACTTAAGTGCCCTCTTATAAAGGTAGGGAATGTCGAAAGCATCACCATTAAATGTAAGTATTAGTGAGTACTTAATTAACTGGCTTAAGGCATCTAGGATAAGCCCCCTCTCATCGCCGTAGATCTCTACCTCAGCCTCGAAGGGGTAGTCAGGTAGTAATTCACCGAACTCAACACCCTCCCTAAATAGTACGTTAACTTTATTGAACCCGTCATTACTGACTAACGATATAGATATTATCGGGTATTCAGCAACATCGGGGTCAGGTACCCTACCCTTAAATGGTGTGTAGACCTCTATATCGAAAGCGATCCTCTTTATCTTAGGTGGCTTTAACTCGAAGATAGGTATCCACTCACGTATTAACTTAAGTGTTTCTTCATCCTCGCCCTTGAACTTCTCTTGGATCATTTGGAGGGTTTCTTTACTTACTTCTACCTTAACCTCCTTAATCTCACCGTTATGTATCTCATACATCATCCCAGGTATTAACTGAAAGTCGTAAATGTAGTTATTGTGGTACTTTATCTTAGCCTCCCAAGCCTTAGGTACGTAATTTCTTAGAGTAGCTACTGCGAGTGGGTCCTTGGTTATTATCTTGGTAAGTACTTTCTTACCCCCATTAAGTAGGTCGGTCTTCTCAACTACCTCTATACCTTCGAATGACTCGTGATTAACTATTTTCTTTATATTATTGATCTTCTCTGGAGGTAGGTCAGTTAGGAAGTATGGTTTATGGCCTAACTTATCATACCATATGTATACCTCATCACGCACGTCGTCATATAGCTTAAGACATGCCTTACCAACAGTACCGTCATAAATAACGCTAATTAAGTATGATGGAGGTACTTCCTTCCTATCCCTTAACTCTTTAACTACTTGATGCTCCCTCTCATAAATTCTTAAAGGTATCGTGAACGTTACGTCACCAAGAACTAGGGTCTTATGAGTGGCTGCCTCCATTAAGGACTTAACACGCTTACCACTAGGTACCTTACTAAGGCCTTTACCACCTAATGACTTATTTACCGACTTACCTCTCGCCTTACTAGCACCCTCATTAGGAACCCTTTTATCAGCCTTGATAAAGCTAAGTAGGTTAACCTTATTATTGTTAATTACTCTCCTCGAACCTCTCCTAGACCCTTTAGAACCCATAAGGCTTCACTAGGGCCTGCTTCTGCTCTCTAAGTAAGTTTATGTGTCGGTGATACCTTATTTACTTTAGGGATTAATCAGTAGCTTAACGCGTACATTAATGCCGAAGAAAGCTGTTTTCATACGCAGTAATTAAGGAAGTGTAAAATATTACGGTTCTTATGGGTAAAGCCTCTCCCTAAACCTTGGGAATGGTATTGCATCCCTTATGTGGTCTAACCCAGCAACCCACATGACTAACCTCTCGATACCTAACCCGAAGCCTGAGTGCGGTACAGTCCCGTATTTCCTGAGATCCAGGTACCATTCATACTCCTTAGGGTTAAGACCTACCTCAATGATTCTGTTATATAGTGTTTTATAGTCATCCTCCCTAACACTACCACCAACTATCTCACCATAACCCTCAGGCGCTAGTAGGTCGAAACCCAACACCACCCTTGGGTCTTTAGGGTCTAGCTTCATGTAAAATGCCTTAATCTCCTTAGGGAAGTGGGTTATAAAGAACGGCTTATCGAACTCGTAAGTAAGTACCCTTTCCTCATCGGCACCTAAGTCATCACCCCACTTAATATTAATGCCCTTCTTCTGCAGTATCTCTATAGCCTCATCATACTTTATCCTTGGGTAAGGGGGCTCAGCCCTCTCTAAAGGCTTTACGTCCCTACTAAGGAACTTAAGCTCAGACTCCCTCTCTTCAAGTACCTTCATAACTATATAGCTGACTAACTCCTCAACAACTCTCATCATGTCCTCCATACCGTACCAAGCAGCTTCAGCCTCAAGATGCCAGTACTCAGCTAGGTGCCTCCTAGTCCTTGATTTCTCAGCCCTAAATGAGGGTGTTAAGCTCCACACCTTTCCTAAAGCATATATTAATGCCTCAAGATATAGCTGAGCACTTTGGCTTAGGTAGGCTTTCTGGTCGAAGTACTTAACCTCAAACTGAGTAGCGCCACTCTCACAAGCAGACCCAGTAAGTATTGGCGGTGTAACCTCCCACCAACCATTCTTAAGGAAGTACTCACGCCCAGCCTTAAGTACGGTATGCTTCACCTTCAGTATAGCCTGCATCTTCCTAGCTCTAATCCATAGGTGCCTATGGTCAAGTAGATAGTCAACACCCTCCCTACCCCTAATAGGGAACCACTCAGATAGCCCAACAATACTTAACCTACTCACCTTAACCTCATAACCTCCAGGGGCTCTAGGTTCCTTACTAATAACACCCTCAACAACGCAACTACTCTCTCTAGTGATCTTTTCTGCTTTAGCCCACGTATCAGGGTTTACTACTGACCTATCGATAACGCATTGAATAATGTCTGTTGAGTCCCTAAGCACTATGAATACCTTACCACCAACGAACATCTTCCTATGTACCCAACCCCTAAGAACAACAGGCTTACTAACCCACTCATCACACTTAACATCAGCTATGAACACCAAACCACACCACCAAACACTAACCTTACTCAAGTATAAAGCAGTAAAACACCTAAAAACACTTTTAGGTATTTATCCCCCTCGACGTCTGAGGCAAAGTAATTAAAAATGATTGAATTTAAAGTTGTGGTTGCCCGTGTATGGTATTTGGGTTATTTTCGATATTTTTGGTTGCTTGCACGGACTTCTCCCTCAACCACTTCATCTGATTCGGTGGGTTATTGAGAGCCACATCCCCGCACACCACAGGGTGTGGGTTACGGGGTTGAGCCGTCATCGGCAAAAGCCTGATAGCATCACCATTAACAATCGTATAAAGAGAAATACAAACATAGTGTTCCTGAAGTCCCCAAAATAACCTAAATACCCGAACAAGCGAGTAGTCCACGCCTCTTCGCTATAATCATCTCTGATAAGAACTTAATCACCTTTACTAAATCCTTCTCATTATTTACGTAAAAGGCATTCCGATGCTTCTTCCAAAGCCTTCTAATAGTATTTGGCACCTTCTTATCAACGTCATCCCTACTAAAAGCTCTTGGTGGTAGCACTTTCCAGGAAATTCTACTCTTATCCTTGCCTAAGACACGGACTCTTATAGCCATAAGTTCAACCAACTATATGCACCTTAATTTTCTCTATCAATAAATACTTATGCAAATTAAACTTATATCAGTATATCCCAGCCATACCTTATTAACTGCTAAATACTAAAAGCGACATACGTAATAAGGTTTATATCCTCTCATCCAACATGTTTTAAATGGACAGCCGGGGTGGCCGAGCGGTCGAAGGCGGCGGGCTGCAGTGGTCAAACAGTCACCGCCCAAACCCGTTAAATCGCGGGTTCGAATCCCGCCCCCGGCTCCATACCCTAACCCTTGACTTTTTACTTTGGAGATTTTACTGAAAGGTGCCTCAACTTTTACACATTAAATGCTTTAATTCGTTTACGTAAAAACTGAATAACATTAACATATATATGTTAAACATAAAATGCTTATATTTGTTTACGTATATATGTTTACTTGGTGAAGGCACTATGGGTAAGAGTGTTGTCATTGGAGTGCGTATCCCTAAGTGGGTTAAGGAGGAGCTTGAAAAACTCGGTATAGACTACTCTCGTGAAATTCGCGAATACCTTATTAGACGTGTTAGGGAGGAGAAAGCTAAGAGACTTATAGAAGAGATAGATAGACTTTCAGAGAAAATTGGGCGGGTAAAGGGTAACTTATCTTCAGAATTCATCAGAGAGGATAGGGACCAAGGTTGAGGAAGGTAATTATCGATTCTAATGTTATTGTTAAATGGTTCATACCGGAGGACTATAGTGAGCAAGCTAAGCTTCTTAGGAACGACCATTTAATGGGTTATGTAGAAGCTACCGCCCCTATTTACGCATTATTAGAGGTTTACAGCGCCTTAAGGAAATACCTCATTAGGGGGGTCATTAATGAGAAAGAACTAAATAAAATTACTGATTTACTATACGAGGTAGGAATACGCTTCATAGGGATAACCAAGGAACTTCTTGATAAAGCTATCAGGTACAGCATAGAGAAGCATGTAACTATCTATGACGCGTACTACATAGTCTTAGCATACGAATTAGACACAGTAGTTTACACAGCAGATGAAAAGCTATTGAGAAGGCTAAGCGGAGATGAACCTAAGGTAAAACACATCAAGAAGTATACTAGATCTTAGTAAGTAAGTGTTACTTTGTAAGCATTCTTAAGCAATGACTTCGGTAGATTTAATTAATTTTCTTAGGTTACTTTATGTGGGTGTTACTATGGGCTATGGGTTTAGGGAGCTGGGTAAGGCCTTACGGATGCTTAAGGATATTGGTGTTGAAGGTGTTATTATCGGTGATACAGTACTTAACTACTTCCTCGGCGTTAAGGAGTTAAGTGGTGATGTTGATTTATTCGTTACCTCATTAAGTCCGTTCTCTGATGCTGACTTAATTAGTGCTAGGGTTGAGAGGCTTGGTTGGGATGTAGGTATGACTGAGTTAGGTACACCATCAGTAATAGCTCTTGTTGAGGGTAAGGAGATAGTTATCGAGCTTTACGAGAACCTATTTGATTTTTACGTACCTAAGCAGATAGTTGATGGGGCATTAACCGTTAAGATAGGTGATTTTAGGAGTAGAATGATCACTCTAGAGAACTATATAGTTCTTAAGGCTAGGGCTGGTAGGGAGAGAGATATTAACGACTTACAGGTGATTTCATCATTGATGAACGAGGGTAAGTTAAGGATTAACGTACGTAGCATAAGAAAATGTAGTGAGTTCTTCGATGAGGATGATTGGAAAAGTATTGTGAGTAGGCTGAGGTTCGTAGGTATTAAGGTCTAGCCCTTCTTAGGCGATAACTTCCTCCTCTTTAACCTAAGGTTACTACTCCTACACCTACGGCATCTAGTCGCCGATATCGGGTTTAAGGCACCGCACTTCCTACATACTTTCTTATTCAGTACCCTCTCCTCAACTATCTTGAGCTTCACAGGATCCGTCAGCGGCATCGCAAGACCCTAAAGAAGTTTAGTACGTGGATGCTTAAAAACTATTCAGTCAAATCTAGTTACGAAAAATATTTAGTTTCCTAATTAAATGGTGTGTAAGGTATTCAAGTGAGGATAGTGAAGGTAGGTGAGGACGTTGAGGATACCGCTAGACTATGTATGCGTGAAGAGCGGTATCTTATGCCCTAGATGCCAGTCTCTAGTAAGGTCTGGGGCTGTTGAGGAGTTTGAGGTTGACCTCATGAAGATGCTTCTTGAACTTGAGGAAGGAAACCCCGAGTTTAGGTTTCTTAGGAACTTAACCTATGTTAAGGCGATTAAGTCAGGCAATTTCCTTGTCTTAATGGTTAAGAGGCATGGGGGCCCCATACCCCATAACTCTTTAGTTAAGTTAGCTAGGGTTCTAAGTGATAGGTTAGGTAAGATACGTGTTAGGGTTATTGATAAGACCCAAGGCGATCTCAAGTCTATAGCTACACAGCTTCTCTCACCTGCTAGGGTCTTAGGTATAAACATACTCTGGTTACCTGATGGCACAACACAGCATGTAATTAGGGTACCTAGATTCGACAATAGGTACTTACCTTATTCGCGTGAGGTTCTTGAGCAGATACTTACCTCAATCATAGGTCACCCCGTTAGGATTAGGATTGAGTAAGGTGCTCTCTATGCCCTTAAGAACACACTTCTCTAGCGAGATAACCCCTAATTTAGATGGTAAAGAGGTAGTTATTGCTGGTTGGGTACATTTTAAGAGGGATTTAGGGGGTAAGAAATTCCTTATCTTAAGGGATATGTATGGGTTCGTCCAGGTAATCATATCTAAGGATATGACCCCCCAATTCTTCGATATCTTTGACTCACTCACTCTTGAGAGTGTGGTCTCAGTTAGGGGTGTGGTTAAGAAGGACCCAAGAGCTCCTAGAGGTGCTGAGATAGTTCCTGTGGAGATTAAGGTACTGAATAAGGCTAAGACCCCACTACCCTTAGACGTTTCAGGTAAAGTACCTGCTGACTTTGATACTAGATTACGTGAGAGGGTTCTTGACTTAAGGAGGAATGAGAGTAAGGCTATGTTTAGAATAATTCATGTTGCTCTTAAAGCTATTAGGGAGACCTTAGAGAGGGAGGGCTTTATTGAGGTATTCACGCCTAAAATAATAGCTGCAGCTACGGAGGGTGGTGCTAACTTATTCCCGGTAATTTACTTCGGTAAGGAGGCATTCCTGGCCCAGAGTCCGCAGCTATATAAGGAGTTATTAGCAGGCGCTTTTGAGAGGGTTTTTGAGATAGCACCAGCCTGGAGGGCTGAGGAGTCAGACACTCCCTACCATCTAGCTGAGTTCATTAGCGTAGATATTGAGGCAGCATTCATGAATTATGAGGACGTGATGAAGATTCTTGAGGAGGTTGTTTACAATGTCATAAAGAGGGTTAAGGATGAGTGTTCTAATGAGTTGAAGTTACTTAAACATGAGTTACCTGAGATCACGTTACCCTTAAGGCGTGTAAGGTATGCTGAGGCCGTTGAGATATTGAGGAGTAAGGGTGTAGACATAAGCATAGGTGAGGACTTAGGGACGCCGGAGCTTAGGGTGCTGGCTAAGGAGATTAAGGAGCCTTTCTACTTCATTATCGACTGGCCAACAGCTACTAAACCATTCTACATAAAGCCTAAGGATGATAACCCAGAGTTCTCTGAGTCCTTCGACCTTAACTTTAAGCATTTAGAGCTCGCCTCAGGAGGTACTAGGATACATAAGAAGGAGTTACTGATTAAGAGACTTAAGGAGCAGGGGCTAAACCCAGCTAGCTTCGGTTTCTTCCTTAAGTGGTTCGATTATGGTATGCCACCTCATGCTGGGTGGGGTATGGGGTTAGCTAGATTAGCAATACCGCTAACCGGTAAACAGAATGTCAAAGAATTAGTCCTATTCCCGAGAGACAAGAAGAGGTTGGTGCCTTAACAAACGTGAGATCTTAATTACTGTGTTAACTTAACCTTCTTTACTTCATGCTTAAGGCTTATTCCTTTAACGATCATTGTAGCTGAGGCCATAGCGACGGCAGTTAAAGTTATTGACACACCTACAGGTAAGTCCATTACTAGACTTATAGTAAGCCCCGTAGGTCCTGCTAAAGCGCCTATGAGCGCTGCCGTAAGTAACTGCTTATTAGCTCTCGCCGTTAGTACCGTTGATGCCATAGTCGGTATATAGATTAACGTGAAGACTAGGAACCCACCAACAACTCTAAGCATTATCGATATAGACGTAGCTGTAATCAACATTATGATTACTGTATGCATTAGTACGTTAAGTCCTTCAGCTTCAGCTAATCTTTTATCAAATATCAGCGAGCTTATCTGGGTCTTGAAGGCTAATAAATAGACAGTTAATATTAAGGCTATGGAGGTAAGTAGGACTGCCTTATCGATGGTTACCGCAAGTACGCTACCCCAAAGTACTGTTGAGAGAGTTGCAGTAGCTAGTACTAGCGTGTTAGAGAGGTATATGGATAGTAAGGCTAAAGCGCTAAAGAAGCTAAAGAAAGTCATACATATAGTGTCCCTTAAGTACTCAACCCTACTAAAGATTAGCCCAAGAACTAATGATGTAGTTATAGCTAGAACCATAGCGGTGTACGTCATGTCAGTACCTAAAACTAAGGCTAAGGCGGCGCCAGCCAATGCTGCATGAGCTATCGTGAAGGTTAATGTAGTAAGCCCTAACCTAACTACGTAAAACCCGAGAACACCGCATAATGCCCCACCTAAGGCTGAGGTTATGTAGGCGAGCTCAAGCACTCCCTAAAACACCTCACCCTACTTAAAACACCATCCCTTAACTCAATAATGGCATCTGCCAAGCCGTTTAAGGGACTCACATCATGGCTAACCACAAGGGCTAAGGCCTTAGCACTATCTACATACCACCTAAGTAGCTTAGCTAACCAACCTCTAGACTCTCTATCAATACTTGAGAATGGTTCATCAAGAAAGAGGAATTTAGGTCTCCTAACTAAAGCCCTAGCAATAAAAACCCTCTGTTGCTGACCTCCGGATAGCTTACCTATAGGCTTATCAAGTAAGTCTTCAATACCTAAGAGCTTAGACGCCTCCTCAACCATCCATAACTCATTACTGCTTATCGGCTCGAATGGGTACTTGCTAGGTGCTAAACCCATAGCAATCACTTGACGCACCGTGAACGACTCGTGTGGGGGTTTCATGAAGTCTTGAGGTACGTAACTACATAACCTCCTGATACGTGTGAATGTCCATGACCTAGTATCAACGCCCAACAACCTAACATAGCCTTTAAAGGGTTTTAACAGACCTAAGCAAGTCTCTAGAAGGGTTGTCTTGCCAGCACCATTTGGCCCGGTAATCAGTACTAATCCATGGGTTTTAACCGCGAAAGTAACCCCTCTAATAGCGGGCTTACCACTACCTGAGTACCTAACCCAGACGTTATTTACCTCAAGAACTCCTCGAAAAGTTCCCATAAATCAACCTCCTCAACCCATTTAGCGGCTACGGACATGCCTGATTTAGAACTTAACTCCTCAACTCTATCCCTAACACCTTCACGTAGCTTAAGCGTGAGTGATTTACGAGTGGCTTTATTGATGAATACAAATTCAAAGTCGTTTGAGTCCTCTATAGATATGTTTAGCTTACCTAGGGTGCAGCTAGTTGATGCTTGAATACCGTCTATAGTGCATGTGTAAGGTATTTCTCTAGGGATCCTAACCACACACTTAAGGTCGTGCTCAGTCTTAGGCTTAAGTACTTCACGGGCCCTAGAGCCGGCCCTATACCCTATAACTAACCAAGGACCTTTATGTCCATGAAGCCTAGACGCTTCCTCAAGACTTAACCCGAAGACCATGAAATCACCTCCTACGTAACTTAATCACTAATAGACCGACGCTTATGGCTAATAATACGTTAATCACTAACGACGCTATAGACAGGGTCCTCCATAAACCTACTTCAGACCTTAAATTACCTACCTCAGTAGTTAATTCCTTAACGTACTTAACTTGAGATAGTGCGTCAGCCAGTAACTTAGCGTTATACTTCATAACCTTAGTAACGTTATTAAGTCCTGGGGCTGTTTTCGGGAAGTTCGTTAGGGCTACCTCAATAGCGCCTACTTCATCAGCTATCTTCTTACCTAACTCAGTACCGCTTTGTAAGTTATCAATGACTAATAACGCATTAGCTTTAGAGGCATTCTCAACAATCTCACTATACTCCTTAGCACTAACCATCTCTGGTGGCTTAAATGTGGCCACAACCTTAAACCCTAAGTAGGTAATGAATCCCTTCTGCCATAACATAGAGACAACGGGTGTGTTAGTGAAGCCATGCTCCTCAGCATAACCCTTAAGCCATTCATCAACCTCATCGATGCCTTTTAAGCACTTATCGAGTCTGTCACTAACGTCTATACCTAAATAATCCCTTAGCGCATTAGCTACGGCTACATACTTATCCTTAAGGAACTTAGGTGTACTCCACGGGCCTGATACCTTAACCATAGGTGCTCCACTACCTGACGCCTTAACTAGATCTTCAATCCAAGGTTCAAACCCGTGGTAGAGAATTAATGATGCTTGCCTAACCTTCTCTACATCGCTAGGTCTAACATCGTAGTGAGCAGGGCATATGGTTGGTGAGGCAATTACCTCAACATTAACTAAGTCACTGGCAAGATCCTCAACTATACTGGCAAGCACCGTGGTAGTGCACACTACAGTAGGTTTTTCGTTGGAGGACGTTACTATTGGTGTTACAGAGACCATCAACATAGCCAGTATTAAGGGAATAAGCACTCTCCTCAACTGATGCACCACTATAAATAAGTATGTGCACCTATATAAGTCATTCACAAATAACCCATATGTATAACCTAAATAGAGCTCTATAGTGTTTTAGTTAAACTTTATTGGGTCTGTCTTTAGTAATTCACGTAGAATCATGGATGCGTAAGCACCTCTTTCAAGTATAAACGATATGTTTAAGTGATCTTTCCTATAGGAGTACCTTAAGTGCTTTGGTTTAGTGATTAGTGCCCTAAACCATCCGGTGATGTTGAGTCTTAATTCATTAATTTTGAAGTATTTAAGGTCTATACCTTCCTCATTAATAACCTCTTTACACGCCTTAGATACCTCATCACTTGATGAGCATGGAGTGTTATAGCCAGGTACGAATCCTAAGTCGTTAATCCTCCACAGCTTCTTAATATCTTCATAAATATCTACTAACTTATTTATCATTAGGTTAAATAGGTATGATTGATATGCGTTTATGAATAGACATATGGTGTTCTTTGTGAGTTTCTTAATTGCTTTAAGTCCTTCAGCACCTTCAATAAGTGCTTTAAGTATTAGTCTCTCATATCTATACCTCCTTGGGAACATGCTTAGTGCACCTTCATAATCGCCTTTAAGGAAAAGCCTACGTGCTTCCTGAACCTCCTTAGGCTCATAAGATGAGGGTTCACCTAAGTATATTCTTATAGCATTATCCCACTCCCTAAGGATGAGTAACTTACCTACGTGGTGAGTTATTGGTCTAGAAACACCGAATCTTTGATAACCGTAGTAGTTTAGGAATCCGTCAGAACTTAATGACTTAAGTACCTCATCAACCTCCTTAAGCGACCCACTACAGCAATTAATGGTTAGCTCGAAGTAATTACCCATGATAGACCTACTATCAACCCCTAAGTCATCAGTCCTAAGTAGGTAAAGTGAGATCTTATCAATCCTTAAGACATCACTAAGGCGTTTAAGTATCTCATCGCTATTCGGCACTGAGATTAACTGGCATGTATATGCGTTAGCATCCTTAAGCCCTGCTATGCCTATGTCGTCATAACCTATACCAAACTCTTGAGCAACCCTATCTATGGCTTCGAAAGTATCTACACCCTCTTTACATAGGACTATATGGGCATACTTATCATCCCTACGAACTGGTCCTCTAGCCATGCTCGTAGAGACCTTAGTCCCTGGATATATAACCTCGAAAACCCTGAAGGTGCTGGGGCTCTTCGTAAATGATAAGCAATAGGTCTTTACGGACGATGAGTAGTAGTGCATACCATATACGTAATCCTTAGGGTGTGCCTTCATTAATGTCATAGGGTCTTTAACCTACCAGTAACTTTATCTATGATATGTGATGGTGCTGGACCTATCCCTACAGCAGTAATCGTTCCCGGAGGTAGTTCGGTCCTTCCAGCATCAGCTATTATGCATGTAGGTAGGTCAAGTAGTTTAGCCTTCTCATACACCTCCATAAGCTCACCTAAACTACTAACCTTAAGAACAACCTTCTTCTGCCCCTGACGTAACCACTCATCAACCCACTCCCCTCTCCTCTTACTAGCCTTTATAAAAGCCTCGACAGCCGCATGAGCTACTTGGGTAGCTAACTTACCCTTACTCATCTTTAGGTCAGTCCTAACAACTATTACCTGCTTAAACTCCTCACTCAGTCACATACACCATAAACACTCAGCCTTAAGGACTTAAATAATTAAACTCAGAGTAGGTTTTTAGGTTGTGAATCAGGCGTACCCGGATACTGTACTTAATGTTTTGCTCACCATCCCTCTAAAGGCGAGGCACTCCTCCTATTCTTCTTACCTAACTCATCCCTAAAACACCAAATCCCTTCACCAATAGCTATAGCAACTATCTCTAGGGCGTCCGCTAGCTTATCGCTTATCAACGGTTCCTCAGCCCTTTCAGCAATAACCGCATCACACCCTACGTACTTGGTCTCCCTATCCTCAACACACACCTTCACTTCCAGGGCGTTAGGTATTCTTATTAGCTTGGTTCTACTGCCATCAGCTAAGGCATACTCCCTAACCTCAGCTCCTGAAGGTAGTACAGGGTATAGACCTAGTTCATGAGCTATTGAAGTATTTATTAGGAGTTCAGGTCTTAATGCCTCATAACCACTATTAACAACCGCAACAACCTCTACCTCCCTACCCCTTACACCCCTTACCCTCAACCTTAGTCTTATAACCACGGGTAGTCACCTCACCAACAGGGTATATCCTACCTAACCTCCCTGCAAGAACCCTAGCACTTAAGTAACCAATCCTCATCTCCCTAACCATAATCCCACATAATAATTCACTTAAGAATTAATAAGTAAGTCACATAGCAGTGACTTCCTGAGTAGTTACTTAGCTGTGGGCTTAGGTATTGCTAAGTTCTTAAGATTCATGTATTAGTTCATGGGTGGGTTTCATTATCTCTTTTAAACCTAAACAGCATTAATACCCCTAGTGCTGGGTGGTGGTATGGCGTCAGCCCAAGCCAAGCTAGATAAGCCAGTAATAATAGATGCAGCAACACCACCAATATGTAGTAGTTGCCATAGGATAATCTCACCTAAGGAGAAGGGTGTGTGCTTTACGTGCCCTAATTGCGGTGCTGTAACCATATGGAGATGTGAGAAGTGTAGGAAGTTATCGAACCCATATAGATGCCCTAACTGCGGTTTTGAAGGTCCTTAAGGGTGGCGGTTATGGCTAAGGTATTAGCTGTTCTTAAGGTCTTCCCTAAAGACGTAGACACTGACTTAGATGCTATCGTTAAGGCTATTAAGAAGAGACTACCCCAGCAGTATGAACTTGCTAAACATGAGAAAGTATACGTAGCCTTCGGTCTCTACGTACTTAGGCTCTACATAGTAATGCCTGAAGAGACTGAAGGAGGCACTGAGGAGTTAGAGGGTATTGTTAAGTCTGTTGAGGGTGTTGAAAGCGTAGATGTTGAGTTAGTAACTCGTGTTGAGTTCTTTTAAGTAACTCATAACTTACTAACGGTTAGGTAAAGCGATTTTAGTAAGTGTTATAACGCTTAAAACACCTTATACATCATGGTTACATAATGAGCGCAGCAATACCGCACGGAGGCTCTAAAGGTTCTGGTAAGAAGGAGGTTGTTCTAAGGGTAGCTGAGGCTAAGCAAAGAGACGCGATGAGGGGTAGGGTTAGGATCGATAGGAGGATAATGAAGGAGCTAAACCTATTCCCAGGCGATGTTGTTGAGATTATAGGGAGGAAGAAGACAGCCGCCATAGTATTACCGGGTTATCCTGAGGATCAAGGTAGGGACATTATAAGGATGGATGGTCTTCAAAGGAAGAATGCTGGTGTCAGTCTTGGTGAGAAAGTAATTGTTAGGAAGGCTGAGGTTAAGTCAGCAACGGTTGTTAAGCTAGCATCAGCATCACCACAATCTCAGATAAGTCCTGATCCCTCAATGATTAGTTACATAAAGAGGAAGTTAGTTGATTACCCAATAGTTGAGGGAGATACCGTACTTATCCCCGTATTAGGACAGCCACTACCATTCATAGTTGTTCAGACAAAGCCCTCAGGTGTTGTAGTACTTACTCATGATACGAACGTAATCATTCTTGAGAAACCCGTCGAGCAGTATAGGATACCCAGAGTTACCTACGAAGATATCGGGGGTATGAAGCACATAATAGAGAAGGTTAGGGAACTTATTGAAGTGCCGCTCAAACACCCTGAGCTATTTAGGAGGTTAGGTATTGAGCCCCCTAAAGGAATATTGCTCATAGGGCCTCCCGGAGTTGGTAAGACCTTGCTAGCTAAGGCGGTAGCTAATGAGACTGACGCGTATTTCATAGCTATTAATGGTCCTGAAATAATGAGTAAGTTCTATGGCGAGAGTGAGCAGAGGTTAAGAGAGATTTTTGAGGAGGCTAAGAAGCATTCACCAGCAATCATATTTATTGATGAGATAGATGCCATAGCACCTAAGAGGGATGAGGTTCTTGGTGAAGTAGAGAGGAGGGTTGTAGCTCAGCTACTTACACTCCTTGACGGGCTTCAGAGTAGGGGTGATGTGATAGTTATAGGAGCCACCAATAGACCTCACGCCCTAGATCCAGCGCTTAGAAGGCCTGGTAGGTTTGATAGGGAGATAGAGATACCTCTACCTGATAAGCACGGTCGTCTAGAGATACTTCAGATACATACCAGGAATATGCCTTTAGCTAAGGGCGTTGACTTAAGGAAGATAGCTGAGATAACCCATGGGTTTACAGGTGCTGACTTAGCTGCCTTAGTTAAGGAGGCTGCGATGTATGCGTTAAGGAGGTATTTACCCAAGATAGACTTAACACAGGACTATATACCGCCAGAAATTCTTGAGAATATGGAGGTCACTATGGAGGACTTCATGAAGGCTCTAAACGAGATTGTACCTAGTGGTCTTAGAGAGATATATGTTGAGGTACCTGAGGTTAGATGGGATGATATAGGTGGCCTCGAGGGGGTTAAGCAGGAATTAAGGGAGTCTGTTGAGTGGCCACTTAAGAGGCCTGACGTCTTTAAGAGGATGGGTATCAAGCCACCTAAGGGTGTTCTTCTCTTCGGTCCTCCGGGTTGTGGTAAGACTCTATTGGCTAAAGCAGTCGCTACTGAGTCAGGAGCTAACTTCATAGCAATCAAAGGACCAGAAATACTAAGTAAATGGGTAGGTGAAAGTGAGAGAGCCATAAGAGAGATTTTCAAGAAGGCTAGGCTTTACGCACCAGCCATAGTCTTTGTTGATGAGATAGATGCTTTAGCGCCTGTAAGAGGGTTCACTGAGAACACTCATGTCATGGAGAGAATAGTTAGTCAGTTACTTACCGAGATCGATGGTGTTGAGAAGCTTGAGAATGTGCTGATTATAGGGGCTACGAATAGACCTGACTTAGTTGATCCGGCATTACTAAGACCCGGTAGGTTCGATAAAATAATTTACGTACCACCACCTGACGCTAGGGGTAGGTTTGAGATACTTAAAGTACATACTAGGAATGTACCGTTAGCTGAGGATGTGGATCTTGAGTGGATAGCTAATAGGACTGAGGGTTACTCAGGTGCTGATATCGAGGCGCTAGTTAGGGAAGCGGTTATGAGTGCTTTAAGGGAGGACATCAACGCTAATAAAGTTAAGATGAGGCACTTTGAGATCGCCATTAAGAAGATAAAACCAACGATAACTCCAGATATGGTTAAGTTCTATGAGTCATGGTACATTAAGTCAAGGCAGAGACTGCCTAGGCAACACATTCAGGCATATACGTGATTTTAACCTATACGTAACTTACGTAAAGGTTAGTAGTAAAGCTTTTAAAATTCTCTTGTGTGAAGTTATGTGAGAATATATACCTAAGGTATTGAGTGGTTTTAACCATGTCAATTACCAGATTCAGTGCTAACATCTATAATGAGATACTGAACATAATAAGGAGGTACGGAGGTACTGTTAGGGATGAAGAGATCTATGAGGCACTTAAGAGAATATTCGACTTATCGTACAGTGAGTTTCAGCGGAAGTTAATGGTTCTTGAGATTAAGGGTTACATAAACGTATCTACTAGGAAGGATGGCGGCAAGATAGTCAGTCTACTTAGGAGGGCTCGTTAGCGGTTTAAGGTTAAGCTACTTAACTATAGTCACTATATTAACCGTATTTAAGTTAAGTAATCAAGTTATTACTTGGTGAGTACATGGGTGTAGATTTAAAGGATTTAATACCGCCGTCAGCTAAGAGGGAGATAAGTGATTTACGTGAGTTGAGAGGTAAGGTCATAGCGATAGACGCTTATAACGCCCTATACCAGTTCTTGGCGGCTATTAGGCAACCTGACGGCACACCACTCATGGATAGTAAGGGTAGGGTGACTAGCCACTTAAGCGGGCTGTTCTATAGGACCATCAACATCATGGAGCACGGCATAAAGCCTGTCTACGTATTTGATGGTAAGCCACCAGAGCTTAAGGCTAAGGAGATAGAGGCTAGGAGGACTGTTAGGGTTATGGCGGAGGAGAAGTATAAGCAGGCACTTAAAGAAGGTGATTTAGAAGCCGCTAGGAGGTATGCACAAATGGCTTCAAGGCTAACTGACGAAATGGTTGAGGACGCTAAGAAGTTACTAACCGCTATGGGTATCCCATGGGTTCAAGCACCCTCAGAGGGTGAGGCTCAGGCAGCTTTCATGGCTGCCAAAGGTGATGTTTGGGCCACGGCTAGTCAGGACTATGACTCATTACTCTTCGGGTCGCCACGACTACTTAGGAATTTAACCATAAGTGGAAGGAGGAAGTTACCTAGGAGGGACGTGTACGTCGAGATAAAGCCTGAGTTAATAGAGCTTGGTAAGTTACTTAAAGCCTTAGGCATAACTAGGGAGCAGTTGGTAGATATAGCTATACTTCTAGGAACCGACTATAACCCCGACGGTGTTAAGGGCATAGGACCTAAGTCAGCGTTAAGGTACATAAAGAGTTATGGATCACTAGAGAAGGCGCTTAAAGCGCTACCCCAAGCTAAATTCCCTGTTGAGCCTAGCAAGATCAAGGAAATATTCCTTAACCCACCGACAACCACGAACTATGAGCTAAAGTGGGTTGAACCTGATGAAGCTAAGATAATTGAGTTGCTTGTTGAGGAGCATGACTTCTCTGAAGAGAGGGTTAAGCACGCTATAGAAAGGCTTAAGCAAGCACACAAGGGGATTAAGGTAACGTTTACAGGTCTCGATAGGTGGTTTAAGAGGTAAGTAATTCTAATTTAGCCTCCTTGATAACTATGTAACCAACATACTGGGTTGAGTACCATACTTTCTCGTACCTAACTATCTTCACCTCACGATCACCGAAGAGTGGTGAGTATATTACGAATGTCTCAAACTCCCCACCCTCACCTACAGGGCTTAAGTAGTATTTTCTACATATATTGATGAATTCATTCTTATTTTCCTCCGATATGATCTTACCCAACCATTTCTCAGTAAGTCCGTATGCCTGTATAGCTATCAGCATGAACTTTATCTTACCTATCTCCTCATTAAGCACCTCATAAGGATCCCTACCCCATAAAGGTGCGTAAACATCAACCCCTAACTTCTTAGCCATAGCCATAACCCTATCATACTGGTACTTACTAGCCACAGCACCAACTATTAAACAATCAAACCCTGCGTCCCTCATTAACTTCTTAAGTCCCTCGGTAAACTCATCGACTTCTCTCTCCTTAATACCCGAGACCTCGATAAAGTACTGCTTAATTCCCATAGCCCTAGCATGTAATTCAGTCCACTTAATATTCACAGCATGAAACATCCATGACTCAATACTCTTAGGTAAGGCGGTAACTAAGCCAATAACCTCAATACCTTCCTCTAAAGCCTTCATTAATGCATAATGGGAGTCCTTACCCCCTGTATATAACGCTATGGCCCTCAATTCAGCCACCACATTCAAGAAGGTTAATAAATGAAAGAACTAAAGCCTCCTCAGCAGTGTGAGTATCCTTACCCTTAACTACAAGTACTAAGTCACCTTCATTAAGACCTAACTTAGTGATTAAATCACCTAACTTATCCTCAATGACGAATTCCTCATTAGGGCTAGGCAGTACCAACTTACCACCCTTAACGGTGATTATTAAGCACGCATCACCGCCGTTCTTAATGACTATGTCCCTTAACCATAAAATTCCACCACACTTTTTCACTAGTTCATACCCGCCCTTAATTAGAGCCGATACGTAAGTACTCCAATTCACTAAGGGTGATACGTCTATATCTATGAATCTCAATAAGTTTTTGACTTGCTCAGCAAGCCTTAAACCCTTACTAGTTAAGTACGCACCAGCTACAGGGTCTACTTCTATAAGCCCTTGAATATGAAGTCTACGTATTAAGTTCTTGGTGCTTGACTCACCAAGCTTTAATCTCCTAGATAATGTTGGTCTGCCTATCGGTTGTTCCTCCTTAATAACTATTAACGCCTTAATGGCGTGGTACTCATTGAATGCTGGCTTAATACCTCCCTTAGCCTCACATACCTT
The DNA here is from genome assembly GCA_964519505.1 of uncultured Desulfurococcales archaeon. Taxonomy (GTDB): domain Archaea; phylum Thermoproteota; class Thermoprotei_A; order Sulfolobales; family CAZFJX01; genus CAZFJX01. The sequence continues at coordinate 13,442 of CAZFJX010000014.1, read as the reverse complement.
ATGGAGTGTGGTTAGTAAGTCATTAATCATTACTAACCCATTAACCTTAGCGATACTTAAGTTAAAACCCTTATTACCGTGACTTCAGTAAGCTACGTGGGTGGTGTTATGTGGAGGTCCTTAAAAGGTAAGGACCTGATATCCGTGGCTGACTTAAGTAGGGAGGAGGTATGGGCTATATTTGAAACAGCCAAGAACCTTAAGGCAAGGTACTATTCAGGTGAGTTAATAATCCCCCTACTTAAGGGTAAGGTCTTAGCTATGATTTTCCAGAAACCAAGTACTAGGACTAGAGTTAGCTTCGAGGTTGCTATGCACCAGTTAGGTGGTTACGCTATGTACCTATCGTGGCATGAATTACAGCTAGGTAGGGGTGAGACCATAGCAGACACGGCTAGGGTATTAAGTAGGTATGTCCATGGAATTATGGCTAGAGTATACAAGCATTCAAACCTCATCGAACTAGCTAAATATGCTGACGTACCAATAATTAATGGCTTAAGTGACTTAGAGCATCCTGTACAAGCAATATCTGACATGTTCACCATACTTGAGAAGAAAGGTAAGTTAGAAGGACTTACATTAGCCTTCGTCGGTGATGGAGCCGATAACGTACTCCATTCACTCCTTCTCGCATCAGCTAAGTTAGGCGTTAACATAAGGATAGGAACGCCTAAAGGCTACGACCCTAACCCAGAAATTATGAAGATAGCTGAGGAGGAAGCGTCTAGGAGTGGTGCTTTAATCGAGGTTGTAAGGGAGCCTGAAGAAGCTATTAAGGGCGCTGACGTCGTATATACCGATGTCTGGGTTAGCATGGGTCAGGAGGCGGAGAGGGAGAGACGTATTAAGGACCTAAGGCCTTACCAAGTAACACCTGAATTAATGAGG
>CAZFJX010000014.1:0-12541 GCA_964519505.1 uncultured Desulfurococcales archaeon | reverse complement strand
CCAGCAAAGCGGGGTGAAGAGGTAGTTGATGAAGTTATTGATGGGCCGTGGAGCGTTGTTTGGGATCAAGCCGAGAATAGGCTTCACGTTCAGAAAGCTATTCTAGCATTACTAATGAGTTAAGGTTAAGAGCTACCCTTTTTCTTCTTACGTTTCCTCCGCTTTCTCTTCTTCCTCCTAACTTTCTTTTTCTTTGCCTCCTTTTTCCCTTTCTTCTTCACCTTCTTACTTATCTTCCTCCTTTTCCTCCTAATCTTTCTCTTGGCTTTCCTTACCTCTTCAGTACTAACTTCTATAGGCTTGAACTTATCCTCTCTTAATGAAACAACCCTTACACCGCTCTCAGTCTCCATTATCAGGCCATAAACATCCGGTGATTTAACGTTGATAAATCCTTCAAATACGTAAATATTGCTAGGTACTTCAAACCACTCAACACGACCTAAGTTAGTGACTAGTATATTCTCATCACTACCCTCACTCTGCTGTATTAATGAGAGTAGACCAATCTTAAGTAACTTAGTTGGCTTATAGAATAGGACGTAATTAGGTTTGAATGGTACTAATAACTCACCACATGCGTGTATACCCCCCTTCTTAGTCGTTACTACTAAGTATACGTAATCACATCTAGGTATGTCCGTAGACTCAATTAACTTACTTACCTTACCGCATATGGAGTCTATACTTGCTGATGTACTTACCTTGGTCTCTACTTCAGTAGTCTTAACTAGCTTAAACACAGTGAATTCTGCCTTACCACCCAGTTCGTAGGGCTCTATAGTGAAGCAGTATATCCTTACCTTAGCCATCCCTTAACACTCTATCTCTTATACCCTATCTTCCTTAAGAACTCCTTCCTCTCCTTAATATCCTCCTCTTTCTCAACACCTAAGGGGGTCCACCCATCAACTACGCCTAAAACACCCCTACCTTGTGAGGTCTCAGCAATGATCACCTGTAGAGGGTTGGCTGTTGCTGCATATATAGTTAATACCTCTTGAACATTCTTTAGAGCGTTAAGTATGTTTATTGGCCAAGCGTTCCTTAAGTATATGATGAACGTGTGTCCAGCGGCTATCTTCTTAGCTGCCTCTATAGCTAGCTTAGTTAACTCCTCATCAGTGCCGTCATACCTAATTAGTCTCTTACCGCTAGCCTCACAGAAAGCTATACCGAACTTAATCCCTGGAACACTAGTTACTAAGGCCTCATATACATCCTCAACAGTCTTTATGAAGTGTGAAGCCCCTAGAATGACGTTTGTCCCTTCAGGAACGGGAATAGTCACTACACTAATCTTAACCTCATCCACAACTATCACCTATCACTATTAAACAAGCAGTCTTATTAGCTTTAGATAATGTTCAGTATTTCCTCTAAACTATCTATATATATGTACTCCCTACCACTTAATGAATGTACCTCCCTATTTCTATAAACCACAGGGTAACCAACAACGTCTAAGGCAGGTATGTCGTACTCAGAATCGGCCACAAACATTACCTCATCTAAATCGCACCCTACCTCATTAGCTACTAACGCTATAACCTCACCTTTCTCTAAAGGCTTAACCCTAACATATCCACCCTCAATTAAGTAACCTTCATCATTAAAGGCCAACCCATTAGCGAGTACTCTCTCAATACCCAGCACCTTACCAACCCTTTCAGCTAAGATATCTATACCACCACTAACTATAGCTAACTTAATACCTAACTCCTTAAGCCTAGGAACAACGGTTAAAGCCTCAGGATTAATCTCAACCTCATTAAATATAGACTCAATCTCACTCCTATGTACCCTACCACGTGCTTTAAGCATGGCTCTAACGTCATGTGCAACCCACTCATAGTAACTAACTCTCCTTCGGAAGTAATCTAACCCCATCATTGAGTCCTTAACATAGACTATAGAGCCTAACCTCTCATGTAGGTACCGCCACGAACTCTTAATGTTTACTAAGACCCCATCCATATCAAAGACAACTAATTTCACACCCATACCGCACTTCACTGATTAAAGAACTCTTAACTTGTACTTAAAAATGTATTTTATTAATTGATGTAGGGAGTTACTTGAGGACAGCCATACTAAACATAACGAAGTTAAAGGACTCGTTCATGGTCTCTCTAGCCATATATGATGAAGAGGGTAGGAAGGTCTTTGAGACTAATGAAGTAAACGTTAAGTCCATAGAGATTAAGGGCTTAGTCAGGTTAACACATACTTTCATGCCTAATATGGTCTCATTAAGTGCTGAGTTAAGTGAGGGCAAGCACTTTAGGGAGGAGATCGATGGTAAGGTAAGGCTAATACTTAGGTAGTGGTGTCGTTAATGGTTATAATGTATGATGAAAAATCAGAGAGTAGAACCAAGAAACACGCAGTTAGGAAGATACCGTTCATAGTGACTAAGGAAGGTAAAGTTGAGGTCGTACGTAGTGGTAAGAGAATTGAGGTTAAACCAACATACGTTAAGGGTTATGCATACCGCATAAACGTTAAACAACCAGAGAAAGCAGTACTTGTTCAGGTAAACATGGTTAAGTGTTTGAGGGGTAAGGTGAAGGGTGAGATCCTTGTCTACGACGGTAATGAAACACCAGTGTTTAGGGCTGTATATAGGAAGCTAAAGATTAGGAGAGTTTTCGGTGACCCCAAATATGGGGAGTATGTAAAGATAATATGTAGATATCTGAAAATACCTGTGAAAAAGTACAACTTAGGTGAGGAGAAACGAGTGAGGATATAAGGTCAAGAATACTTAAAGCATTCAAGAACTTTAAGTTCTTCATATTCTCTAGGGATGAATATGATGAGGTAGTTAAGACCTTAGCTAATACCGGGGCCATAAAGCTTGTTCAGGTAGTTCCAATACCTAGGTCTAGGTACTACGTAGTTAGGGTAAACGTTAGTGATTGCACATTAACATGTAACTCCAGATGTACTGAAGCTAATGGTAGGATTAACAGGCTATGCTACTTTAACTGCCTTAAGGAATGTATTGAAAGGAAAGTCAATGAAGTAGTAGAAACCCTATCAACATAATTTATTATTAAGTAAACATACTCTAAGGTGGTTCCACATCATAAATCCTTACTACGTTATCAATCATTAACTTACTGATCACCTCATTACTTATTAAGCCCTCGCTTAATGCCTTATTTAACTCTTCAGGTATTTCCCACGGGTACATAACTACTCCAGGCCTCCTCTTATCATCTAAGTAATCACTCTCTATGAGTAGGTTAGGGTGGTTTACATACCTGCCTAGACTGGCTATAAGTTCCTTCTTACCAACAACAGTTACCGGGAACCCCCTATCGAGGGCTATCTTAGCTACTTCAGAATTGCAGTGGTGGAGTATCACTTTAGGCTTGCCAATACCTACTAACCTAGCTATGTTTTCTACGCTAAGTACTGTCGCTAAACCTCCCTGCTCTAGGTGAAGGTGAGTAATCACTCCTAAGTCCTTAGCTAGCCTTAATGCCTCAACCATGATTAACTCGCTAAGTACAGTAACTACGGGTTCAGACTTAAAATGGGGTCTACCTACCTCACCTATACCGTCAAGAACACCTTCCCTTACTAAGCCCTTAACATGCTTCAATACACGTAAGGCTAACTCATAAACTTCCTTTGGTCTTAAGCCACGGGCTATTAACTTATTAACGTCGGCTGGGTGGAAGCCTGCTAGGCGTATTACCTTAAGTCCTTGCTCTTCAACCTTCTTACATTCCTTAATGAACTTATCTATGCTAGCTATGTAGCCATCATAATTAGGCTTAAATCCGTAACTGTCAGGTGTTAAGGCTACTAAAGCAATGAACCAACCGCCATGCTCTCTAAACTTCTTACCTACGACCCCACCACCTAGTCCTCTAAAAGGGTTTACGTGGCAGTGTGCATCGCTGTACATCATTTACTACACCTTCATTATAGTGTTAAGTACCTCGTAATAAAGTTTAAATCCTCTCAAGTTTATTACATAACTGTGAGAAGCATGGTTGCCGTAATACGGGAGTTTAGTAGCATTGGCGAGCTAATTAGGTCCATTGATGAGGACTTAGCTTCGTATAGGAAGCTTTTAGGAGAGTTACTAAGAAAACTGGAGGAATTAAGAGCCAAGGCAGAACAGGAAAGGAGGTTAAAGGACTTACTTAAAAGGTTAGGTTCATCAGCCCCTCCATCAGCAGCACCTGCTTTTGAATTAAAGAATGTCAAGCTATATATTAACCCATCAGCGGAGGTTGAGGTCTCTGAGCTTGAAGGGGTTATTGAGAGCTTAAACACTAAGATAACCCACTTACAGGCCATTAGGAAGGATCTTGAAGTATTTAGTGGTGTTGAGTTAGAAGCTAAAATAATAGCAATATATGTTGATGGCGTACCAAAGTCATTCATAATTAAGATGATTTAAGACTTAATGTTTATGAAGGAAAATAATTTTATGAAGGACAGGATTATTTAGAAATACTCCTCAGCAGCCAGTATTTTCTCAGCTATCTTAGCCCTCAACTTAAGGAACACTATAACTACAGCTAACGCAGATACGGACGTAATAATTATTGGTAGGAACCTAAGTATTAAAGTCCTTAATGTAGGCTTAAGAACTATAGGTATTTCCCTATTACCACTAACGTCTATAGCCTGAACAAACTTCGTATACCCAGGATAACTAACCTCTAACGTGTATGTACCGTAAGGCACCATAAGGAATACCGTACCCTTAACATCGGTTACGTCCTGGTAATTACCTAACTCACTATACGCTCTAACAAAAGCTGTTGCGGCTGGTTCACCAATATCGTTATAGACGGTTACCGCTAAGGTATAGATCTTTCTCTTAAGCGTTACTTCAGCCTCTAGATCCTTAGAAACGGTGATATCACCTTCATACTCCTCATAAACTTTAGGATCTGTGGGTTCTATCCTTAATCTATGTGTACCGTAAGGTAATGTGAGGTTTATGGGGAATGACCTCGTTTCATTAACTAATGCCCCATCTACGTATACCTTAACCGGAACCGCCGGATTAACACCTAAAACAGAGTCCTTCACTACCAAACCTACATTATATATTTTCCTACTTAACACAATCTCCTTCCTAACGTTATTTCTTAATGTTATGTTGATTATCGATACATCATACGCGTTCTCAAAACCTGCTACTGGTGCTATCTTAATTGTGTGATTACCGAAGAATAGCGACATGGTTATCTCATTTCTGGTTACGTTAGTAAGGAATAATGACTCATTTATGTACATATTGAGAGGAGCTACTATACCTCCATAGGGATCTGATAGTATTAGGCTTACTTCATACATCCTCCTCCTTAATTCTATGCTTTGTACCCTATCATCATTTATCTCTACATTAAATTCCTGAGGTACGTATGCGTAAGCATAACGTGCTTCGGGCTCTATATGTATTCTATGTAACCCGGGGCTCAACTTAAGTGAGCATGTGGGTAATGTGTAATTTCTGAATACTATTACGTTATCCACAATTACTACTAGTGGGACTAAGGGCTTACCTCCGCTTTCAGCATCTGTGATTGTTAAGGTTAGGTTATAGCTTAGTAAGGGGATAGTAATTTCGGTATCCTCAGTTAATGATATGTTCATTACTGTAGCGTTATACATGTAGGCGTATTGAGGTGCTGGGGTTATCATGATCGTGTAGTTACCGTATGGAAGTCTAATACTTGCTGTACCGTTAGTTACTGTGAACGCTAATGATGTACCATTAATAATTATGTTTAGTGGTTCAGTAATGAGTTTTAATGTTCTCGCATCAACTATATTCATTTTTAGTAAAGGTATTTTCGGCTCAAGTAATATTGTTAACTCCCTATCCTCAAGTATGTTTATTTCCTTCATATAGTCATTAAGTTGCGGTATAGGGCTTACTACGGTTAGTAAGTACTTCCCCTTCATTAAGTTCCAGAAAGTAACCTCACCATTATTATCTGTATAGCCTGCATAGGATGCCCCAGTATCTACATGTAGCAATACGACCGTAGCATTAACTACGGGTTCATTATTTCTTGAATCAATAACCTTAAGCTCTACCTTAGGTAGCTTATATTGCTTGAGGTCAACATAGCTACTTGAGAGTATCGTATTAAAGTTCATCATTACCTCAATGGAGTTTAGCTTAAAGAGCGAGACTAGACTTAAGTCCGGTAGTGAATCATGGTAGACGGCATCAGCAACATAATAAGCTAATACCTTATCAAACCTTAGGTAGGGATATATGGTTGTTGGTGTCACTTTAATTAAATGCATGTAGTTATCTGAGTCGAATGCTATAATTGCCTTCGCGGAATCTGAAAACGTTACACTTACTATGCTGCCACTAACCTTAGCCGCGTGTAGTAAGTAATGATAGCCTAGGTCAGCACCCCATTTAAGCACATATATTGAGCCATCACTCATACCTAACGCTATGTACCCACCATCACTTGAGGCAGCACTCGAAGTTACGTAGACGTTAGGTGCTAACGTATAGTTCGCTATCTTAACGACTTTAAGGGCGTCATTAAGGTATATGAGCCTTAACTCACCGGCACTCGTACTTGCTAATAATACGTAGCTAGACTCCCCTAAAGGAGTTGCAGGCTTTATTAAATTAACATGCATTGGAGGACTGGTTAACGTACCTACTGCCTTAACCTTCCTTATGACGGCTGGTGCTCCACTAAGGTCAAGTAACTCTATAAGGAACATACCCGCAGGTGGTGGTGAGATAAACTCTCCGGGACCAGGGTACATGACTAGGTTCTTAAGTTCAATAACCCTACCTAAAGCCCTCCTAGTTATGTTGAAGGGACCTATAGTTAATGTTCTATAGCTTGGGTGCGTTATGTTTATATACCATACGTAACCTATCAGTAAGTCTATGTAGCCCGTCCCATTAACTATCGTAGTACCATAAACCAAGCTAGTATTCACGGCGTAAGCGATAGCGACGGCATCTGTAATGGGCTGACCTGTTGTTGCGTCGGTTAAGTTCCTTATCACTACCTTAACTGCTGGAGGTCTATATATTAAAGCAGCTAAGGAGGGGTCATAGGCGTATTTACCACCAGATAAAACCATCATTGGGGTTATGTAGGAGACTAACTTATACTCCATCCTACATAAAGTCGCGTTACCTACAATAAGCCCTATCTCACACCAACCACCCCTACCTATATCAAATACGTAAGCATAATCAAGAGCGTCATGAACTATTAACTTAGTGTTAGCTAGGTAAACACTCTTTACAGCTGACCTAACCCCCTCAATATATCTAAACCAGCCATTCTTAACGTCCACAACAACTACTTCACCTCTTGATGTACCAATAACTAAGTACCTAGAGTTAAGCGTGTCGAAATTATATGCTGTTACGTCACCCACAATAGGTAATGTCCTAATAACCTTAGCCTCCCCCTTAAGATCATGTGATTGGACGACTAATATGGTCTTATTACTATATATATCACTCGTATAGCCTATTATGAAGGCCTTAGAACCATCACTTGTTAAGAACCCCGCTACGGGCTTTACCTGAGGAATTATTGGGTACTCATAGATTACCACCGTTACTTGACTACTGCATAATAATGGTTGAAGAACCCATACCGAGGTTAGGATTAAGGTTATTAGAATAAGCGTTCTTGCCGCACTTGGCGACCTCAAATATCTTCTTGTAACTATTTTAACCACCTCTAGTACTTTTATATAACCTAACATGAATAAATACTTTTAACAAAGTTTTATAGCTACTAATACCTATACTTTACTTAGGTGCCTCAAAATTCCATTATTTAGAAAGAAGAAAGCTAAGAAAAAAGTAAAGAAGATGACCGAGGAGGTAACTACAACCGAGATTAGGATACCTAAGATTACTGAAAGAATAAGTAGGTTCTCAAGAGCTGACTCAAGAGTTGTTAAGGTCTACCCCCTCTATGAGCCATGGGCTTACGCAGTTATCGTTGAGAACATAAAGACTGGTGAGTACGTCTACAACGTTGATGAAATAGCGATGAATGAGGAGGAGTTAAACATCTACAAGAGGGTAATTGACTATCTCATCTGGAGATTAGAGCCACCGAAACCAGGTGTTGATTATAGGGCTCACTTCATGGAGAAGGCTAAGGAGGCTGTAAGGACATTTCAGATAAAGTTAGGTAGGACCCCGACAGTCTCTTGGGGCAAGATAATGTACTTCGTTGAGAGAGACATCATTGGTTTTGGGCCTATAGACCCCTTAATGAGAGATCCAGCAATAGAGGATATATCGTGTAATGGCCCCGGAAAACCTATCTACGTATGGCATAGGGAATTTGAGTCAATACCTACGAACCTAGTCTTTAGAAATGAGAGTGAGATCGATGAGTTAATACTTAAGCTAGCCCACATGGCTGGTAAGCACATATCAGTTGCTTACCCAATACTTGACGCTATACTCCCTGGTGGCCATAGATTAGCGGCTACCTTCCAGAAGGAGGTCTCTACAGCAGGCTCTACATTTACTATAAGGAAGTTTAGGGAGGACCCCATAACCATTATAGACATGATATTATACGGTACTGTATCTCCTGAGTTAGCGGCTTACTTCTGGTTAGCTATGGATTATAAGGCAGTAACTCTAGTCATGGGCGTTACGGGTTCAGGTAAGACATCAACACTTAACGCACTACTTAACCTAACGAGACCCCACTACAAGATAGTCACTATAGAGGACACACCAGAGCTAAGATTACCTCACGAGAACTGGGTTCAGCTTGTTTCTAGACCTTCATATAGCGTAACAGGGACGACTGGTGAGATCTCACTATTTCATCTAGTAAAGCTCTCATTAAGGTATAGGCCAGACATCATCGTGGTCGGTGAGGTAAGAGGTGAAGAGGCCTACGTACTATTCCAAGCCATTGCAAGCGTATCTCACGATACCCCTGTCTTAATCATGAATTCTAAAGGTGAGGTCAATCTAGTCAATATAGGTGAATTCATTGATAAATTCTATAGTGAAGATGAGGAGTGGGTACCTAAATCTATTGATGGATATTACGTACTAAGTCATGATGGGTATAATGCTACTTGGAAGCCTATTAAGTATGTCTTAAGACATAAAGCTGACGAAATATATGAAGTCACTTTCGAGGGTGGAGGGAAGATAAAGGCTACAGGTAGTCATAGTGTATTTGTGTTAGATGATGAGAGCCTAGAGATAATTGAAAAGCCTGTATCAACGCTTAAGCCTGGCGACTTACTAATAACGTTCGTTAAGAACATACCCTCAGAAATAGTCACTGAGTACCAGGTAATAGACGTAATTGAAATTGTGGGTGATCCTAAGAAGGATTACGTGGATAACGTACCGAAAGAGATTAAAGAGCTTTATGGAGGTAAGAATCCAATCCCCTTATCTACGTATCTCTTACTTGAGAAGGGTAAGGAAGTAAGGAAGAAAGTAAGGTTAAGGAGAGGGAGAGGTAAGGTACTGCCTGGTGTTATAAAGCTAGATGAGGATTTAGCGTTTGTTTTCGGGGCATACATAGCTGATGGGTGCGTTAAGGAGCATAGGGGTAAGAGGCTATGCTTCACATTCGGTAAGAGTAAGGAGGGTATAGCTAAGAAAGTGTTAGAGGTAATGGGGAGTAAGTTCGGCATTGAGCCTGTTATAGATGATAGAGGTACTTACGTCATATACGAATATAGCCATACGTTACTAGCTGAGTTATTCGAGAGATTACTCGGAGCTAATCTACATGAGAAACATATACCACCACAGCTATGGAAATCACCAAGAACAGTCATTAAAGCTTTCTTTGAAGGATTAAAGGCGGATTCTAGGAGGACATTAAGGAGGAGATATACCTGCTACACAACGGCTAACGAGAGATTAGCTTATGAATTACTATGGTTAGCTAGGATCGCAGGTTATTACTCTGAGTTAGTTATAGAGAAGGGAACAGGTAAAAGTAAGGGTAGGAAATACTATAACGTCCTCGTATATCTAGATGCAGATTACAGGAAACCAAATATTCATGAAAGAGTACCAGTTAAGTTACTACTGAGGTTAATAGAGCTAACTAAACCTAAGTCAATGCCCTTCGAATTAACGTACATCACTAAGAGGAAGTACGTATCTAAGAGGACAGCACTGAAAGTACTAAAGTGGGTTAGGGCCAAAGGGAGTTTCACATCTCAATCAATTGAGTACCTAAGGAGGTTAGAGGAGTTAATGAATGGGGAGTTAGTGGTTGTTGAAGTGAAGAATATCAAAAGAACACCTTATCAGGAGTACGTATACGATATATCAGTGCCTGGTACCGAGTCCTTCTTTGGAGGGAATGTACCCTTACTACTACATAATACAGGTCACGGAGGCTGTACCACTATTCACGCTGAGAATATAGATGCTGCAGTTAAGAGGCTTACTAGTCCGCCCATGAACATACCTCCAGGCTATATACCGCTTATTAACCTAGGTATGGTCATTAAGAGAGTCCACATAATGACTAAGGAGGGTAGGTTAAGGCCTGCTAGAAGAATAACTAACATATGGGAGATTGAGGATTACGACAAGTACGTAGAGATAGGTAGGTGGGACCCGATAAGGGATAGGTTCGAGCTTAACCTAAGTAAGAGTATATTCCTTAAGCTAATATCTGAGCAAGCAGGTAGGTCAGTACCTGAGCTTATTGAGGAGATAGGTAGGAGGAAGAGCGTACTTCAGTGGTTAGCTGTTAAGGGCATTAGGAACTATAGGAACGTAGCCCAGTACATTCAGTCATATTACGCTAACCCAGAGCAGGTACTTAGGCGTATTAGGGAGGAGGTGGTTAAGTATGCCGAAGAGTTCAGGAGGAAAGAGTAAGAAGAAGGTTAAGGTAAAGACTAAGGAGGTCATTGACGCTTTAGCATTAAGCCTTTTTGAGAGACCTGCTAGGAGGTTAGTTAGGGCTTTAGAGATAGATATATCTCTACAGAAAGCAGGTATGGCTGAACACCCAGTTATTTACGTAGCTAGGCACCTACTTTACGTCCTTATAGCCGGCTTAATAGCTATCTACGTAGGTGTTTCCGTATTCTTCATTAAGATACCATTCATAACGCAGGCAATTATAGCGTTAATCATGGGGTTAATACCCCTCTTCATATTCATAGCTATGTTAGTTAAGCCTGCAGCAGCCATAAGCTCTAGGAGAAATGATGTCGAGTCTGAACTACCTTTCTTTGCTGCTTATGTAGCTACGTTAGCTAGGGCTGGCATACCTGTTGAGGTGGTTATTGAGAGGGTAGCTAAACTCAAGATATTTAAGGCGTTGAGGGTCGAGGCGCAGAGGATACTTAGGGAGATTAAGTACTTTGGTTACGACCCGCTATCAGCTATTGAGAAGGCCGTAAGGAATCACCCAAGCGTTAGGTTTAGGGACTTCCTACTGGGTTACGTAACAACATTAAGGACGGGCGGTGACGTACTTCACTACCTAGAAATAAGGACTCAAGAACTCTTTCAGTCAAAGATAGATGAGTTAAGGACACTTACTGAACGTATGGGTACTTTCTTAGAGCTATATATAGTTTTAGGAGTTATTGTCGGTACTACGCTACTAACGTTCTTCGCAGTAAGTGGTGTTTTAGGTGTTGTTGCTGGGCCTATACTACCAATAGGTGGTGGAGGCGGGTTAATGCCTTACCTCTTCAACTTCCTAATATTACCGCTACTAGGTATATTCATATTGTATACTGCACATGCAACCCAGCCTAAAACACCTGTAGTTATCTTAAGGCCTTATGTAAACCTCATGGTCTCAATACCTTTAGCCGCTATAGTCTTCATGTTGGCTCTAGCAATAAGCGGTGCTTACCCAATACTGTACGGTAAGGTAACTCAGTATAATGTGATGGCTACGTTAGTATCGTTGACCATAGCGTTAATGGTTGCTATACTACCACCGTGGTGGTCATATAGGAAGGAGTTGCTGGGTACTAGGGGGATCACTAGAGCGACAGCAAACTTCCTTAGGGATCTAGCTGAGGTAAGGAAAACAGGCTTGTCACCTGAGAAAAGCATTATTCAGTTATCACTTAGGGACTATGGCTCACTAAACCCGGTTATTAGGAAGGCAGCATCGGCGCTTCAGGTAGGTATTAGCTTAGAGAGAGCTTTAGCTAGGGCTGTTAGGGGTATTAAGGTATGGTTCCCAATAGCTGTCATGAGGTTCTTGAGTGATGCAGTAATGGTCGGTGGTGGTGCACCAGAAACTATTGAGGCCCTAGCTAGGTACGCAAATACGTTGGCTGAGATAGAGATAGAGCTTAAGAGGAGGTTAAGAGCTTACGTACTACTACCTTACTTTGGTGCAGTAATGATCAGCGCAACACCAATAATAATCATAGCATTCATGCTAACAGGAGCCCAACTAACAGGCGCGTTAGCACAAGAAAAAACAGCGGCTGCCCTAGCAAGTATAGGTAAGCTAATGTTACCGCTAATAGGTGGTGCACTAATAAACTCATTCATAATGGGGCTAGT
>CAZFJX010000013.1:0-51063 GCA_964519505.1 uncultured Desulfurococcales archaeon | reverse complement strand
CCATCCTCACTTAAGTCTATGGCTACCACTAGATCGCTTAAAATACATCACCTAAGGAAAAGCTAAATCCTTAGACTCTTAAGCCTATAGCCCTCCTACGACCCCACCCCCATAACATAGTATACGTCATGAGAGGAAAACCGTACTCAATATTTTAAACCATGTAAATATATGAAGAAGTACTTAGGTGGGTTAGGAGTAAATAGTTAGTTATGAGTAGTGCGTGAGGTAGTCGCTATAGGTATGTGTATATCTCTTCACATACCTCCTCTATAGGCCATAGTACTTCATTATATCTTCCTTACTCTTCCCTATGGTTAGCGACATCCGGTCTTACCTCTATCTTTACTAACCCTTCTGTATTGAGTGGTATGTCTGTTTTTCTCTCTACGTATATGACTGGTGCCGTAGCCCTTACTTCGTTATCGCCGTACCAGATGGTGTATTTAATGCCTCTCTTCTCTAACTCCCTACATACCTTACGTGCTATGGCTAGACGCAGTATCTTAAGGTACTCAGCACCTAACCCGGTTAGGTGGTAGTGCCTTACACCACCATAAGTCGTTACCCTCACGAAGCCATACTCCACAAGCTCACGCAGCACCCTATAGAGCGTTGTCGGGTTCCAACCCAACTTAATTAAGTCATAGATAGACTTACCAATAACTAAATCATTAAGCAACCTAGCAACCCTCACTAAATCCCTAAACACCATCACCCACACCTACATACATGTACTTACCTAACTTATAAACCTTTACAACATAATGTAAAGAACAAAACATCCCCCATAACTTACTACAGCACTTACCTCTATTTCCAAGACCCACCTTTCATACCTAATGGGGTAACTCAATCGAACCCAATGGAGCTACCCTTTCGTTGGTTCTGTAGTAGGTAAAACCATGAAAGAGAAGCAGAGTACTTGGAGTAAGGTCCCCTCAAGAGTTCTTGCAGTAGCTGAAATGATTATTGGTATTGGCTATACTCTCATCGTTCCTCTCCCTCACTATGTAATGAGTAGGGAAACAAACATATCGAACACTTTCTTAACTGGTTAAGCTATTAACTCATAAGGTTCTTAGTTATTTTTAGTGTGGGTGTGTTATGAGGAGTGAGAAGGAGATTAAAGAGTTTCTTAAGAGACTTGAGAAGGCTTATGAGGAATGGCGTAGTCAGGAAATACCTTACCCCTACGATTATAGGGACCCAGTATACGGTATTGAGATACATACATGTATAGATCATGACGGACTCTACGAATGGATAAGAGCACTGAAGTGGGTTCTGGGCGAGGAGGTTAAGTAGGGCTATGGAGATAACGCAATCACGAACTCAAGTATTAGGGTAGGTACTGAGGTGGTACTGCCTAATTCCGAGCGTGAGGTGCTGAAGGTAATATCCTTAACTTAATTTACGTAGTTAAGGCCCTAAATGCTTTCGGAGTGGATTATTTTTGTGTCGTTCCAGATTTCTAGTTTCATGTTGTTTGTGTAGAGGATTGCGTAGTGCCTATTCTGTTGGCTACTATCTATATAGATGTACTTAGCCCCCCAAGGAAGGATATGAATTTTATAGCCCCCGTAGTGCATATGCCCGTTAAACACTACCTTAGGCTTAATCACCTCAATAGTCTTTAGCGCTGTCTTTGAGGCTACGGTATCCCTCATAGAGGGAAACAGCTCCGGTAGGTATGGGGTTTCATGGATGAGTAATATATCAACACCCCTACCTTCAAGTTCCCTAGCAATCTTCAGAAACTCCTCAGGCTTCTTCCTAGGGACGCCCTTTCTTGACCTCCTCTTCTCAGATATAATACCGTTAATACCAGCAATACTCAAACCATATACCTCATAAACCCTACCATCCTCTATAAGTACTGGGAGGTACTTACTAGGTAAGACGTTATAGAGCTTACTCAAGACATCCATATTCTCGTGATTACCATAGATAGAAAGCACGACCGTCCTCTTCAATAACCCATAAAACTCCTCAACATTAATAGCGGTTCCCCAGTCACCACAACTAAGGAGTAGGTCAGGCTTATGATACTCCACAATTGACACCAACCACTCCCATGCCTTACCCTCATCAACACCCCTAAAGATCCTCATATCGTAATGTAAATCACTAATAACCATAACCTTCACTCTCATCATCACCCAAACATAACTTACCTAGTTAGTTATGAATCTCTAGGAGTAACTTAAGTCTTATGAATTAATATATAAATTTTACATATTCTAACCACCAGACGGTCGCTTACTATTTACTTTATTAGGATTTCAGGTCTTCCTAAGTCTCTTTACTTGTCCTGATCTAGCAGTAGCGAAATCTGAGGTAATGCTTATATAGATCCCGCTTTAAACAGGATAAAGGTTTAGTCCCTTGAGGCTTTGTTGTTTAGGTGACATACATTACTACGGGTCGAAGAAAGAGTTGAGTTTCTTGGCTGAAGGCATTAGGGATGAATGTGGTAATGCGGATGTACTTGTCTTGACTGGGGATTTAACTGCTGATGGTGATTTAGGACGGCTAAATGAGGTTCTTGAAGTCATTAAGGGGGTTTATGAGAGACCCGTGCTTATTGTTCCTGGAAATCACGACCTATACCTAATCCATAGTGAGCTATGGTCACATAGATTAAACTCCTTACTAAAGCTATCCCTATTTAATAATCTAGTTGAGAGGTACGGCTTTATTCCACTAATGAAGAGGCCGTACGTGGTTTCTGATGTGGGTTTCGTAGGTAGTATTGGTTGGTACGACTATAGCTTCGCCCCCGAGTGGCTAAATCTCCCCATAGATGCTTACCGTGAGAAGGCTTTTGGGTTAAGCATATGGGCTGATAGGGAGTTCGTGAAGTTACCAATGGGTGATGAGGAGTTCACCCTAATGCTCCTAGAAAAGTTTGAAGATAATATCAGGAAGATATACAATAAGGTAAGTAAGGTCGTGGTAGTACTCCACCACCTCCCATTTAAGGAGTTAGTAGTGTATAAGCTAAGGCCTGAGTGGGACTACTTCAGTACATTCATGGGCTCAGAAGCGTTCGGGCAGGTGATTAGGAAATACAGCAAGATCAAATTAGTACTTCATGGACATCAACATGACGGTGTAGAGACCATGAGGTGTAAAGATGTTGATGGAGTAAAGTGCTGTAACTGTGCATCACCAATACCAATGACTGTAAAGGTATAGAAAAGACACAAACACTATTAGGAGGAAGGTAAGGTATGTAATTAAGTGATTACTGGTTAGATCCTTATCCTTGCGTGTAGCCCTTACTAAGCCTTCTTCAGGATCCCTCAATCTAACCATTAACTCTGAGAATATGGTGTCTAAATCACCATTACTGCGGGAGGCGTGCCTAGGGTTTGGTCATTATTAAGAAATGAGCTTGAGTATTGGGTTGAGCCAGTCGCTTACTGATGTTGGTATGCCTATGACGACCTCGCCAGCTTTGATGTTGATCTTGCGTGGTGGTATTATTAGGGCTACGTCGCCCTTGATTAGGGGTGTGTAGAGGGGGCTTTCCTTAATGTAAGGCACTACCTTTAAGCAACCGCCATCAATACCTACGACCTCAGCAAATACAATCCTCGGGAACCCGGCGAATTCCTTTACGTAAAAGTCGTGTTGGGGTACTGCTTTAACAACGTAGCTAAACTCCCTCCACGGGTTGCCATATAACCTACTGATTAGCGGTGCTAGAACTACGTGCATACCTACGTAGGTTGACTGTATTAGCCCTGGTAACATAACTATGGGTGTCTTACCTACTAAGGCTAAACCACTCTGCCTGCCTGGCTTTACCCTAACACCATGGAATAGCACGCCTGGCTCGCCAAGACCGTTAATAACCTCATGAACAACGTCCTTCTTACCTACTGAAGCACTACCTATAGTTACAACAACGTCAGATAGGCTTAAGGCATACTTAATTAACTCACCTATTTCCTTAGGGTCGTCACTAACCACGCCTAAGTCAGCAACCTCAACACCTAACCCCCTTAAGAATCCCTTAACGAGTAGTGACCTGGTTGATAACTTCTTACCCTCCCTTAAATCAGCCCTACTAAGAACTAACTCATCACCTATAGAGATTACCGATACCTTAAGTCTCCCAATAACCTTAACCCTATCGATACCTAAGAACTTAAGTAGCTCGATATCTATAGGCCTTAAAACCCTACCTTTGGTAAGTATTAAGTCACCTACCTTAAAGTCATCACCACCGGGAATGACATGCCAACCCCTTCTTGGTGGTGCTTGCCTTATCTCTATGAATCCCTCAACATGCTTAACAGACTCTACAGGTATTACGGTATCTGCATTAGGTGGGAGAAAAGCACCTGTAGCTACATGTACGGCCTCACCAACACCTACCTTAATTTCCTTAAACTCATTAGCGAATACCTCACCAACGACCTTCAACTTAAGCGACTTTGATGGTGTTGCTCCCTTAACCTCATCATACCTAACTGCATACCCATCGAAATGAGCCATATCCCTCAATGGGTGCTGAATAGGTGCCCGTATATTCTCAGCTAGCACCCTACCATAAGCCTCCTCAACATCAACAACCTCAAAATCCGTAATTGGTTTTAACCCGTCAATAACCTCCTTAACACGCCTTAACTCAACGTGCTTAATACCCTTAATACCCACTACCTCACACCCCTCTTACTTAAGTAATTCATTAAGTCATCTAAAGTATCTATATCTATAAGAACCTCCTCAACACCCGTCTCAACGACCTTAATCTCATTCCTATACTTCTTAGTAACCATCTTAAGCCCCATAGTCTCTTCAGAAATCATCATTATATCATCAAATAGCTCACGACTGAAAAGTATTGGGTGTCCCTTAAACCCCTTAAATCCAGCAACAACTATTTTAGCCTTAGTCTCCTTATAGTGGTCTATAACCATATCAAAGACCTTAGGAGGCACGAAAAATACATCAGCTGGATGGAATAAGACTGCCTCAGCCCTATCCTTAACGTAAGATAGACCCTTCTTAACGGATGAGGACATACCCTCCATATACCTCTCATTAAACACAAAACGTACCGGTAACCCCCTTAATACCTCCCCAATCTTACCTGCTTCGTAGCCAGTAACAACAACTACCTCATCGGTCTTTGACTTAAGTATGTTCTCAATAAGTAGCCTAATTAAGGGCTTACCACCTACCTTGTAAAGGAGCTTATTTCCAGGGAATCTAGTGCTCATACCAGCAGCTAAGACCACGGTAGGTATCATACGTTAAGCACCAATAACTAAAACCCTAATCGAGTTATTATCGTTACCTTAAGTAATCACATACTAAGATTAAGTAACCCTCATAAACGTGTGCCTCAATAACCTTAAACCCCTTCTTACGTAGCTCATCAAATACGTGGTTAAGCCTCATAGGTACGTAGCCCTCAATATACACCCATAAATCCCTACTTAACTCACCCTCACGAACCAAGCCTACTAAGTAAGTAAGTACATTAGGGTCAATACCTAATGATGAAGCCCCCTTAAGGATCTCAGCAACTTTAACTAAAGGCATACCTACCTATACTTAATATTTCAGGATTAGGTAAAAAGAATTGTTTTGATGTAATTACCTACCTAACTCCTTAAGTTTCTTAGCAGCGAGTAGTACTGCATCTATGATCTTTACGTAGCCGGTACACCTACAGATATTGCCGCTTAATGCTTTCTTAACCTCCTCCCTTGTAGGTTCGGGGTTCTTCATGAGTAGGGCGTAGGCAGTCAATATGAAGCCAGGGGTGCAGAAACCGCATTGGACAGCTCCGGCTTCTATGAAAGCCTCTTGAATAGGGTGTAACTTACCGTTCTTATGTAGGTACTCAAGAGTTATTACCTCAGCATCTTCCACTTGAGGTATGAGTATTAGGCACGAAGTTACTGGCTTACCGTTAAGGAGTACCGTACATGCACCACACTCACCACGCTCACAACCACGCTTAACGCTCTTAATGCCTAAGTCCCTCCTAAGGACATCAAGTAAGGTCCTATTCGGGGGTACATCCACCTCGACTAGTTCACCATTAAGTTTAAACTTAACCTTCATACTTACCACCTCATGAGGGGGTTATACCTATTGAGTTTAGTGCCCCTATAATGGCGTCCTTAGTTAGTACTATAGACATCTCCCTACGGTACTCAGCACTAGCTCTCACATCACTTATGGGCTTAATATCGTTAAGAACGTACTTAGAGGCTTCGTAGATATTACTTAAACTCACCTCCTTACCTACTAACCTAGACTCAACACTCCTAGCCCTAACTGGTGTTGGGGCTACTGAGTTAAGGGCTATCCTAACATCCTTAAACACCCTGTCCTCAACGTTAACTAACGCAGCAACAGCTACGACCGAGAGGGTAAATGAGGTTCTCCTACCTAACTTAATGAACTTCATACCAGCCTTACCTTGCGGGTAAGGTATTATGATCTCGGTAAGTATTTCGTTAGGTTTAAGGGCTGTCTTTCTAGGGCCTAGAAAGAATTCTTCAACATTAACTACTCTAGCGCCATTAACACTCTCAAGAACTAACTTTGCGTTAAGTACGTATAGTGGCGGTGCTGTATCTGCTGCTGGCGATGCGTTACATAGGTTACCACCTATGGTGGCTAAATTCCTTATTTGCCATGAAGCCATACTATCTATAGCCTCATAAAGCACTGGTAACTTCTCCTTAACCACCTTAGACTCTAGGAGTTCCTGAAGGGTTACGCATGCGCCAATCCTTAACTGTCTCTCCTCATTCTTAATGAACCTTAACTCAGGTAGCCTAGATATATCAACGAGGTTCTTAACTCTAAACCTACCTATCTTTAAATCAACAACTAAGTCGGTACCTCCAGCTAGTACCTTAAAGTCTCTTAACTCATTAATAAGTTTCAGACACTCCTCCTTAGTCTTAGGTCTTAAGTAATTTACCTTAGGTATTAAGTAATAGATAACCATGCCCCATCACCCCTTCTTAATCATGAAGTAAACTCTCTCTGGTGTTAAGGGGAGTTCAGTAACCCTTTTACCTAATGCGTGTGAGACCGCGTTAGCTACAGCTGCAGGCATGGGTATTAAGGCCATCTCACCAACGCCCTTAGCACCGAATGGTCCGTACCTAAAGAAGTCTTCAACATATATGGGCTTCTCAACTTCAGGCATATCTGTAGTTGTTGGTACTACATAATCCGTTAAGTTCGGGTTAAGCACCTCACCTCTAGGACCTATCTCTACTTTCTCCATGATGGCTAAGCCAAGTCCTTGAGCTATAGCTCCCTCGACCTGGCCCTCAACGGCTAATGGGTTAATTATCTTACCGGCGGCTAAGGCCGGCCATACCTTAAGCACGCGCACCATACCTGTCTCTGTATCTACCTCAACCTCAGCAATCATCACTATGTAGCTAAAAGCCGGGTAAGCGAAGCCCTGCCCTCTCTCATGATCGAAAGCGCCTTTAGGTAGGAAGAAGTACCCTGTAGCACTCATCTCTACGCCTCTCTCATAGGCTAACTTAATGAGCTCCTTCCACTCAACGAACTTTTCGGGGTTGTCTTTAGGAAACGCCTTACCCTCCTTAATCACTACATCATTAGGCTTACATCCTAGAACCTCTGAGGCTAGCTTATTGAGCCTCTCACGCAACTTAGCCGCAGCTACTAAGACACCTATAGCGCCTATGCTAGTACCCCTAGATGCGTGAGTAGCTCCAGTGTCTGGCGCGTCTGAGGAACCGTGATACATGTTTATGAGGTCTGTAGGTATACCTAAAACCTCAGACACTATCTGGATATGTGATGTTGTTGGGCTCCCCTGCCCCATCTCAACAATACCTGTAAATACATGTACACTACCGTCCTTCTCTATCTTAACTATGGCATTAGACCAGTCAGGAACCCCCCTACTGGTGCTTATGCCGTGCCATGCACAAGCAACGCCTATACCCCTCCTAAACCTACCGACGCCCTTACCGTACTCTCCATACTTCCTTGACCAATCAGCCTTAAGAGCTACAAGTCTTAAGGCCTCACCAACACCTACTGAATGGTTAAGTTTCTGGTTTGTTATTGTGTACGATCCCGGCTTAAGGACGTTCTTTAACCTAAACTCTACGGGGTCCATACCTAACTTCCTAGCTAACTCATCCATCTGCGCTTCGGCGGCGAACTGTATATCAGGGTTCCCAAATCCTCTAAATGAGCCTTGATAAACTTTATTCGTATATACGCAGTAACCATCAACCTTAGCGTGAGGTACCTCATAGGGCCCTGAAGCATGCATTGTTGCTCTCCATAGAATGAATGGTCCTCTATTAGCGTAGGCCCCAGTATCCATAATGATCTCTACTTCAATAGCCATTAACTTCCCATCCCTACTAGCACCTGACTTATACTTGATTATCGAGGCCTCCCTCTTCGGGTGTGATCTGATGGAATCCTCTCTTGAATATATCAGCATTACTGGCCTACCTACCTTATATGCAGCAACAGCTGCCTGAGCAGCCACTATGGGTCCTATATCGTCCTTACCCCCAAAGGCGCCACCGATGAATGGTTGCACAATCCTTACCTTAGTCCTCGGTACACCAAGTACTTTAGCTACTATGGCTTGAGCCAGGTGTGGGTACTGTGCGCATGATATGATGGTCATTCTGCCCTGTTCTTCAGGTATAGCTAAGGCTCCCTCAGTCTCTAGGTAAACATGTTCCTGGTGTTGCGTTCTGTAGGTGTTTTCGACAATTACGTCAGACTTAGAGAAACCTACTTCAACATCACCTTTCCTTACCTTAGTTCTAAAAGCTATGTTATTACCTAACTCGTCATGAACTAAGACATCAGTCCTTCTCATAGCGTCTAGAGGGTCAAGAAGTGCCGGTAATTCTTCGTAAACGACCTTGACATGCTTAACGGCCTCTAAAGCCTTCTCAGGTTCCTCAGCAAGTATAAGGCCTAGTGGCTCCCCATGGAACCTTATCTTCTTTTCAGGGAATAGTGGCTGATCTGGTAAGGCGTAACCTACTTGATTTTCACCAGGTATGTCCTTGGCGGTAACTACGTCAATGACCTTAGGTATCTTTAGTGCTTCATCAGTAACTACACCCTTAAGCAACGCGTGTGGTACGTCACTAAGTATTGGTTTAGCGTAGAGCATGTTAGGTACCACGTAATCCTCAAGAAACCTAGCCTTACCAGTCACCTTATCTATGGCATCGGCCCTACGGACACTCTTACCAACAACTATGAACTCCTTAACCTTAAGCCACTTCTCAAGCAGGTAGAAAGGGTCCTCTATCGAGGACGTCATAATCACCCCTAGAACACAGACCTAACACATGTTATGTAATCTTGCTCAATACTTAAATTCTTTAACTTAACGTATTTAAGGATATGTTTAGCATGAGCGTAATAAAGAGTATTTATTTTAGACAACTAGGTAATGCTTCCTTAAGTCCTCATTCGCCAGTAACTCCTTAGCTGCTCCTTCAAGTATTATCCTACCTAGCTCGATCACGTAGCCTCTATCAGCTATTTCTAAACTTTGCTTAACATGCTGCTCAACCAGTAGTATGGTTATTCCGTACTCGTCCCTTAGCCTCTTAACTAAGTCAAATAACTGAACAACTATCTTTGGAGCTAGACCTAGACTCATTTCATCAGTAAGTAGTATCTTCGGCTTAGACATTAGCGCCCTAGCTATGGCTAACATCTGGCTTTCACCACCGCTTAAGGTCCCTGCCTTCTGATACCTTCTCTCCTTAAGGATAGGGAATAAGGAGTAGACGAGTTCTAAGGCATCCTCAATATCTTTCGGGTTCTTAACTAGATAAGCACCCATTAGTAGGTTTTCATAGACGGTTAATGATGGGAAGACCCTCCTACCCTCAGGGACCATAGATATACCTAAGGCAACTCTCTTATGGGTTGGTAACTTAGTTATGTCCTTACTTTCAAAGAATATCTTGCCGCTAAATAACTTAGTAAGCCCCAAGATGGTTTTTAACGTGGTTGTTTTACCAGCACCATTAGGACCTACTAAGGCAACTATTTCCCCCTTATCAACGTAGAGATTTATGTCGTGGAGAACTCTGAACGCGCCGTAGCCTGCATTCACATTTTTTAATTCAAGTAGGTGAGTACTCATTTCCCCCACCTTAAATAGCCTTTATACCTAGATAAGCCTCAATGACCTTAGGATCGTTGGCTACCTCTTCAGGTGTTCCTTCAGCTATCTTAGAGCCTTGATGCATGACGATTATCCTATCGCTTATTTTCATAACGAACCTCATGACATGCTCAACAACTACCAAGGTAATCTTTAGGTCGTCCCTAATCCTTTTGATCACGTCAATGAGTCTCTCAATCTCGAACGGTCTAAGCCCTGCAGCAACCTCATCAGTTAGTAACAATGTTGGTTTAGTAGCTAACGCCCTAGCTAAATCAACAAACTTATGCTCTATGAGGGTCAACTCCCTGCCTGGTACATTGATTTTCTTTAACCCAATGAACTCAAGCATCTCACGAGCTACTTCCTCAGCCTTACTTATGTCTTTATACTTAAGTAGGGCACCTACAGTAACAGCCTCTAACGCAGTCATCTTCACGAATGGCTTTACCTTCTGCCATGTCCTAGCAATACCCTTCATACATATTACGTGTGGTGGTAACCCAGTAATGTCCTCACCTTTAAAGTAGACCTTACCTTCATTAGGCTTATAAAAGCCTGTAATGCAGTTAAATAATGTTGTTTTACCGGCACCGTTAGGGCCTATAAGCCCCACTATTTCCCCTTCATAAACATCCATATCCATCTTATTGACAGCTACGATACCGCCAAATCTCTTAGTTACCTTAACAACCTTAAGTAAGGGGTCCATACATTGCTCACCCACTTCCCTTCTTAAGTAGCTTTTTCTCTATGTAGGTGAATATAGCTGCTAAACCTTCTGGCTTAGATACTGAGACCGCGACTAATAGTATTCCGTAAATCATTAGGTGTAAGCCAAGGATTACAGCACCAAAGGTAGCCCTTAAATACTCCTCAACAGTCTTTAAGATAACTCCAGCTATGAGAGCGCCTGGTATAGACCCTAAACCACCTATGATTCCAGCAACAGCTACTGATAGACTGTAGTCGGGGTCGAAGAGCCTGTAGGTTATTATGCCTGTAGTGGTTATGTAGAGACCACCAACTAGACCCACTATAGCTGCGTAAATCATTAATGCATAGAGCTTATACCTTCTAACATCAATACCTAAGGCCTCAGCAGCATCCTCATCCTCACTAATAGCCCTTAAGTAATAGCCTAACTTTGACCTCCTAATCGTTATGTTGACCCATAACGTGACTAGCAGTATAGCGACACCTAAGTAGTAGTACGGTTCATACCTATCGAACCTTAAGTAAAGTACTGACCATCTATATGGTATATACTCAGATATGTATTCCTCCGTGGTGCCGTAGATTAACCAGTAAATCCTTTGGAGAATAAGTACTAGGGAGATAGTTGATAAGGCATACCAGACCTCCCTAAGCCCGTACCTAAACGTTGGGTAACCTATAGCTACGGCTAAGCCAACAGCTGCTAGCGCACCTACGATCATGCCTATCCATGGGGTTAAGTGGTAGTAACATAGCAAAAGCCCCGTTATAGCGCCACCCAACCCCATGTAGGCGGCCGCAGCTAGGTCTAACTGACCTGCATAACCACCTATTATGTTCCATGCAAGTACCATCGAAGTAAATATCACTACCTGAGTGGCTAGGTATACGTAGTACCTATTAAAACCTAAGAGTACTGGTAATATACCGAAGGCCACGGTTATAATTATGATGAGGTTCCTCGTACTTAATGCCTTAATAATTGATTCTCTCGACACCCCTATCACCTCACACCAAATAATCCTCTGGGTCTTACCCACAGAATGAGGATGAACGTTAGGTAAATGAATAGTTCTCTAGCCCCAGGACTTATTAGCGACATACCTAAAGCCTCTACAAGCCCTATGATTAGTCCTGAGAATATAATGCCCTTAATCGTTCCTAGACCTGCCATAGCCACTATACACCACGATATGAGACCGTAAACAGTACCTATCATTGGGTCGACCCTAGTGAAAGTGAGGATTAGTGCTGCCGCTAATGCCACTAACCCTAACGAGAGCCCTGTAGTTAATGCGTAAATGAGCTTTACATTAATCCCCATGAGCGCTGCCGTCTCTGTGTCTTCGGCTGTAGCCCTTATTGCTATCCCTAACTTAGTCCTCGTTAGAAATAGGTGTAGGGCGAAGAACACTGCTAATGAGATTATGGCTATTATGAGCCTCGATAAAGATATCGTTATACCCCCTATGGTTATGCTCTTAAGTAATGCCGAGTAAGGTAAGCCTCTAGGTTCAGCCTTCCATATAGCTAGCGCTATATTCCTTAAGAACATCAGTATACCTACGGTCATCGCTATTTGTATGAGCGGATCCGCTTTCAGAACCCTATTTATCAATGTATAGAACCAAGCTACACCAATAACGACGAATAGAGGTACTGTAATGAATGACGTTAGCACGCCCTCAATACCTAACGCTAGAGCTAGTACATATGAGAAATACATAGCTATCATTAGGAAGTCCCCATGGGCGAAGTTAATAATCCCCATAACACCGAACATCAGCGATAGCCCCAAGGCTATTAACGCATATACAAGCCCTAGTAAGACACCGTTAACTATGTTCTGTATCAGAAGATGGATATTTACATCAATCAAACCTAACACCTAAATGCTACTACTCCGTAGTGTAATTGGTTACTTAAAAAATAAAAACTTATGTTTATCTTATGAGGAGGGTTTCCATTCTGGATGTGGGAATATTGGCTCATAACCTGGCTCGGGCTCTGGCCAGACTACGTGTGGCTCACCGTTAATGACCTGTAGGACTACAGCAAGCTCATATAGGTTCTCACCGTTTGGTGCAAACTTAATGTGTCCTGATGGGTATACTTGAGCTGCTGGGCTATTCTCATCAGTTAAGTCTAGGGCTAAGAACGCCTTACGTAGGTTATCTGGGTTGAGTGGATCTTCTGGGAACATCTCACCAGCCTTCTCCAGGGCCTCCTTAATTATCCACATGTTATAGTAAGCGATACCGCCGGCCTCGGTGGGTATCTTGCCGTACCTAGCCTTGAAGTCATTAACGAACTTCTTATTCCACTCAGTATCTCTGAATGGGTTGTAGCTGTAGGTGTTTGTGAAGTACTCAACGGCCTCGCCAGCAGCCTTAATGGAGTCTGGGTCAGTATAGCCACAGCCGCCAGCGCCTGCAACTATCATTGGTACGTAGCCCATCTCCTTCATTGTCTTAGCTATTAGGATAGCGTCATGGAAGTAAGGCACGGATACTACGAAGTCTGGCTTAAGATCCATGAGCTTTGATACTATCGGTGTTGCATCAGCTATGTCGTACGGGTACGTTATATGATCAAGTATCTTAATACCGTTCTTCAGTGCTTCACGCCTAGCTCCTTGAGCTACGTAATCACCGAATATTGAGTCCTCGTTAAGTATGACTACGGTCTTAACCTCAATGCCTTTCTTCTTAGCTACGTCAAGAACGAACTTAACTGCGGAAGCACCGTGCATGCTAGCCCTTGGTGCTGCTCTAAAGATATACATCCAGCCCTTCTCAGTTAGCTCATCGACTAAGGCGTCAATAACGAATATGACCTTCTCCCTCTCAGTAACCTCGGCTATGGCTGCTGTAAGCCTACTGATGTAGGCACCAGTAACTATTGGTGGTTTATGCTCAGAGATTAACTTCTCAGCAGCTAGCTTAGCTGTCTCAGGCTTCTCACCAGCGTCCTCAATAACTAACTCTAGCTTAGCACCACCTAATGACTTAATACCTCCCTCAGCATTAATGTGCTCAACAGCTAGTTTCATAGCATCAACAGCCTCCTTGCCGAAGACAGCGTACTTACCTGTTAATGGCTCAATAACACCAATAACTATCTTCTCAATCTTGACCTTAGTTGGTGTTGGGGTTGGTGCTGGCCTACTATAGAGGTAGTAAGCGACGCCTCCTATGATAGCTATGATTATAATAACGGCTACGATTATTGCGACTGTTTTAGAAACACCTTTGATGAACATGTCTACCACATTATACCTTTCGTCACCTAGGGTTAAAAACCTTAAAAATATGTTTAAATCTTATTTAAAATATTAAATAAGTGAAATTACTTCTGAAAGATTAACTTAGGGATTATGTTTAATGATTTAGGTTCTACACCCTTAATTAGTGCTATTAACTCAGCAACTATGCTTAAGGCTATTTCCTCAGGTGTTTTAGCACCTATATCAAGCCCTATAGGACCCCTTAAGTACTTAACTATGGTCTCTTTATCAATTCCTTCATTAACTAACCTCTTAACGAACTCAGTAACCTTCCTCCTGCTACCTAATAACCCAACAAATAAGGACTTACCTAGAAATTCTTTAACGGCTAAGTAATCCACCTCAGGGTCTCCATGAGTGACTAGTACGATGTCCTTCTCGCTCACAATGTTCTTTAACTTACTTATGATATCTCTCAAACCACCACCTATTAACTCCTCAGCAAATGGGTAATCCTCCCTACCCACCAATTTTGGGTCTGGATCAGCTACAATCACCCTAAAACCAACCATGTCTAGTAGGTGTGCAAGTGGCTTACCTATCTTACCAGCACCAAACACTAGGACCTTTATTCTAGGCTTAATAATGTCTATGAATACAGACACAGTACCACCACATATAAGTCCAGTATCTATAGCTCCCTCAACCTCTTTACCTACAAATGAATACTTAACTATGCCTGGTTTACCTTCACGGATACGCTTCAACGCCTCATTAACAACCATACGCTCAAAACTACCACCACCTACAGTACCTATGACTTCACCATCCTCAGTGACAGCCATCTTAGCACCAACACCCCTAGGACCGGATCCCACCTTCTCAACTATGGTAACTAATGCAACCGCCTTACCTGACTTAAGTACCTCAGCTAACCTAGAGAATAAAGCCTCATCAGATACCGTGCTTACCACTAAATCACCTCACCACTAATAACTAGAACCTAAAGGAAATTAGTTTAGCGTTTATGGAGTAGAACCTAATGTTAATAAATTCGTTTATGAACCCCCATAACTCTCCTCTAATATGTTAATGTACTTATTAAACATTTCTTTAGGCATGACATCTATATCGCCATTCCTTAATATTAATATGACTATGGGCTTAATGACCTTAGTACCCTTAACACATCCGGAAGCCTTAAACCTTACTTCATCATATATTCGCGTGAAATTTGCCTTAACCTTAACCCCTGCTTCATCAGCCTTAGAAAGAACTAACTTAGGTATATCAACTAGGTGAGTTCCTTCATCAACAAATACCTTAGACGCTGTACATAGTAACTTAAATATGTTGAGAGTTACTTCAGCCTCCTTAATATTCTTCCAAGCCCTCTTCTCAATTATCGCTACATCACCTCTAGAAATACCTAAAGCCTTAGCTATCTGTTCTTGGGTATACCCCTTTATCCTTAACGTAAGTACCTTCAACTGCTTCTTAGTCAATAGCCCTATCTTGTTTCTACTCGCTGTCTCCATCCCCAAGTCCTCTAGAATTCATCCAATCTTTATAGTGAGTAAGTATGTTTTAAAGATTGATTAGGTAGGGTTAATTACTATTTCGGAGTGAGTTCTTAACTAGAGTAAATGAGTGTACCTGAATATACTGTCTGGGGCTAAAGTAACCACTACGGAATTTTCACTTAGTTCATCAGCTATTTTAAGGGAAGCCCATATATTAGCCCCTGTCGAGAGACCACCTAATATACCCTCATAAATAGCTAATTTCCTCATCATCTCTAAAGCATCCTTGTACGATACCTCAACTATATTGTCAATAACCCATTTGTACTTGATATATATTTCTGGCACAGTGCTTGTTGCTAAACCTTCTATAGGCTCGCCTACAGTTTCCCTGCCTGTAATTATTGGTGAGCCTTTAGGTACGACACCAACGACCTTAACTTTACTACCTAGTCTCTCTTTAAGGAACTTACCAACACCAGCTATAGTTCCTGCAGTACCTATACCCATGACGAAAACATCAATCCTACCACCTAACTGATTAAATATCTCCTTAGCCGTAGTTTCATAATGAGCTCTAACATTTGCCTCATTAGCATGTTGCATTAGGTAAATACCGCCTAATTCCTTAGCTAACCTCTTAGCTACGTTGATGAGATTATCAGGATGTGATGGCGGCGCCTTACGTGTTTTAATTACCTTAGCACCTAATGACTCAATAATCCTTAACTTATGTGGAGATATATCCTCCTCAACGACTATTAAGGTACTCAAACCAAGAACTGAAGCAACCCAAGCAACAGATATCGCTGTGTTACCGCTTGAAGCTTCGATAAGTAGTTTGCACTTATCTCTACCGTACTTCTCTAAGCAGTCCCTAATCATATATAGAGCTATCCTATCCTTATGACTACCTGTAGGATTAAAGTACTCTAACTTAACGAAGATCCTACCATGACCTTTACTAACTAATTTCTTTAACTCAACTATGGGTGTGTTACCTATTAGGTTAAGTACTTTAGGTAACTCCATAATTACCGTGAAGATAGGTGATTGGGTGGTTTTAAATGAGTTGTAAGTACCTAATGCACTAATTACTGTCAGTACCTAATACTTAAAACAATTGACGTACATAATGACTTGGTGTGGGTCTTGATTGAGGAGGAAGTAGCTTTAAGAGAGGGTCTTCTTGAGGTTGCTAAATTAATGGCTGTATCTGCCAAGACAGCACCTAAGGCCAAGGGCATAGATAACATAATCATTAAGATAATAGATAAGCCTGAGGAGTTAGAGAGGTTAGCCAGTAAGATGGAGGAGCTTTCTAAGAAGTACGGTAAGTTCTTCCTTAGGGATGCTGATAACATAAGGAATTCATCCGCAGTTGTGTTAATAGGCTGTAAATACATCGAAATGAAGTTAATCAACCCTGAAAAGTATAAGGTTCACGTAGATATAGTGTGCTCACTACTTAACCTAGGCATAGCTATAGGGTCAGCAGTAAAGACGGCATCCATACATAACGTAGATAATAGGATAATGTACTCAGCCGGTTTAGCCGCTCAAGAATTAGGGCTTATAGATGCTGATGTAGTTATGGCCATACCGTTAAGTGCTACAGGTAAGAATATATACTTCGATAGGAAACCTAAAAAATAAGTTTTTAATTCGTTTTATTCTAACTCGTTTATCCACGTTATGAACTTTATGAACTTCGTACCTAAATCAATGACCCTATCTATAGCTACTTTTAAGTAATTAAGACCATCTATGGACCTATTTATGAACGTTATTATCTTAGTAGCGTTAGGCTCGTTAACTACTTCATTCTTAAGTACCTCTAGATTACTCACTGCGTCATCTATTGAGGCCACAATTCCGTTATGTATTTCATCGATACTCTCGTTATTGCATTGAGCTATAGCCGTTATTAAGCCATGAACTCCTTCCCTAACATTGATTACGTTGTCTATAGTTTCATTGATAAGTATTAAGTCCTCCTCATCCAGTGTTGTACTTGTGTTCGCTATATATCTTAAACCCTTAATTAGTTTCCCTGTCTTAATGTAGACCTCCTCAACAAATTCACGGGCTGCTGTTAAGAAGTCCTTTATTACCTTAAGAGCCTTATTAATCTTAACGTATGCCTTAACACCTTCCTTATATGCATGTATTAAGACCCTAATGCTTGATGCGTTCTCTAGAACGTTACTGAGTCTCTCACGTAACGTATTTAACTTACCCTTCAGTACCTCAACGGCGCTCGCTACTTCAGTTAAGTTCTTACTGTTTAGGAATTCTACAGCCTCATCAAGCGCTTGCTCCTCATTCTCTATTCTCTCAATAAGCCCGTTTATCTTAGCACTTAACCTCTCCCTAATGATGTCTATTAAGGACTCGTAAATTACCCTCCTAGCCTCCTTAACAAGCTCTATAGCCTCCCTAAGTAACTGTCTAGCCTCAATGAACCTACCTGAGAGTAGTGCCTCAATAGCGTCTAGTAACTTGCTCTTGGCCTCATTAAGTAGCTCTAAAGCTTCAGTTATGTTAAGCCTCCTAGCTATAAACTCTAACCTATCGATAGCTCTCTTAACGATCTTGATGAGTATTAGTAACCTCCTAATCCTTTTACCGAATCCACTTAACTCTACGTCTTTACCTAACCTACTAGCTACATCCTTAACTAACTCACTAAGTGTGGTGAGGATCTCTTTAACCTTTAGCTTAGCCTCAACATACTTCTCCTCACTAACTAACTCACTAACAGCACTTACTTCATCCTCCAAGGCCTTTAACTCATTCCATGCCGGGTCGTCCTCAGGGAGTCCCCAAGACTTAAATAGTTCCTTAACCTTCTCTATGGTTAAGGTAAGTACTTTAACTATTTCTTCACCCTTACCTTCCTCACTAACTCCTGGCTGGCTTTCAGCTGTGATGAGTGGTATGTAGCTAAACATACCTAGCACTAACAGTAACAGTACGGTTATGGAGATTAAGCGCTCCCTCACTTATCACACCCGTAACTACCTTGGTTAATCGTTCTTTAAGAATAAGAGCCCGGAAACCTTTAGGAACTCGTTCCTATATACTCTTAACGTTCCTTCCCTACCTCATTAAGTACCCTAACACCCTCTTCAGTTAACTCAACGATTAACTTATTGCCTATGAACTTAGTCTTGACAAGCATGAACTTCTCTAACTTCTTAACTTTTCTAGACACTATAGACTTACTTAACCCAGTAACCCTAGATAACTCACTAATTGACCTAGGCTTATCCTTAACACTCTTAAGGATCTTGATGTCCCTATCATCCAGCTCCCTAGATATTCCCCTAATAAATACCTCAATACGCTCCCTACCTCTAAACCTCATTACTAAGATAGCTACTAACGCGACCATACCTACTAACGCTACGTAAGTAATGTACTGGACTGTAGGTGCTGATGAAGATGTGGTACCTGTAGGTGTTGATGTAGTTACGTACGTTGTTAGGCATATGAACTCTATAGCGTAAGTCCCTGGTTCACTATACGTCAGCTCAATACGGCTATCTAAGGCCTTAACGTCAGCTGAACCATTAAATGATAGTAAGCCACAGCTAGGCGGTAGTACTACCTTAGACGGTAATCTAGGTTTAATGATTAACCTACTTACGTTCTCAAACACGTACTCAATGATATCAGCCGTCGCTTCAATAATTACGTTTCTTGAAGTATTTAGTGGATATGCGATTACGTGGGTCTCATTATACTCTACAGGTATTGGTAAGCTATCTTGATCGTAGGCGAAGAGCGTGAACTCCTCTATGGGTTCCTCAATCGGTATAACTACCTCATAAATGTTGGTTACGTTAGTAACTACAACTCTAATATCAACAAAGCCCTCAGGGTTTATTAAGTACATAAATGAAATCTCTTGAGATAGTGAGGAGTAAGGTAGGTATATCAGTAACGCGGTAAGTATTATTGCTGATGCCTTAGTGATTAAAGGTTTTAACTCCTTCAGTATCCTACCCTAAAAACATTGGGAAGGCGAAAATATAAATCTCAAGACTAATAGGCATACCCATCAGTAGTACTTACCTTATTAACTATCCTCCTATACACCTCATCGCTTATGGTGGTTAGTACTGCGTACTCCGTACCACCTACTTCGAACCTTAATTTAATGACTAAGTTACGCACTCTGCTCCCCATGATTATAGGGGTTAATAAAGTGTTAACGTGTTCAGAGGATTTAATTTAACAATTCTAATGCTTAAAACATAGTTAGGGGTAGTGATTTGAGTGAGATTGATCAAGGCCCAGGGACTTTACTGAGAATTTACTTGTGGTGTGTTGAGCAGAATAGACCTGTGGGTCCCAGAGAGGTTATGAGGGCTTTCGGTATGTCAAGCCCTAGTACTGCGTATTATTACCTTAATAGGTTGGTTCAGTTGGGGCTTCTTGAGAGGAGAGCTGGTGAGTACATAGTTATTAGGAAGGTCAATATAGAGGGTTTCCTATGGGTTGGAAGGAAGTTAATACCTAGGCTTCTAATATACTCAGCGTTCTTTGCGGGCATGGCCGTCGTATTCGCTATTGCCTTAATTACCGACTTACTTAAAGGTGGTTTAGGGCTGTCTATACATGCACCTCCGCTAGTTGTGTCGTTGATAGCTACACTCATCATGGGTTATGAGGGTTTGAGAGCTTTAGGAAGGCTTAAGGGTAAGAGGTGATTGTGTTGGGTACCCGAACAGTTAGTGGCTTATCTGTTCTAAGCTCTAGAGCTATAGCTAATTTAAGAATAAGACTATTTAGGGTGAGTGTATGGTACTAAGGACTAGCCATAAACTAGGTATTGTGGCGGCGTTTATAGTCGGTCTCATAGTAGCTTCAATAATAGCCTTCATACCTCAAATAACTCCATTAAGGTATGCTGAAGGTTACTTAGAGATGACTGAGGGCATTCCTGCAACACCATCACCAGCTACAGTAACAATAACTAAAACAACCACGCAGTACGTAACTGAGGTAGTTACT
Organism: uncultured Desulfurococcales archaeon; assembly: GCA_964519505.1. Lineage (GTDB taxonomy): Archaea > Thermoproteota > Thermoprotei_A > Sulfolobales > CAZFJX01 > CAZFJX01. The sequence goes on along the minus strand of CAZFJX010000013.1, from coordinate 30,386 downwards.
GAAGCCTCCATAATTAGCGTAGGTAGGTTGGCTCCCCCGGTAAAGACTGTGAAGACTACCTATGGGTCATGGCCTTTTGAAGCTATAGGTACCGAGTACGTAGTCGAGCTCAAGGGTGAACTACCTGTTGTGTTACCACCAATACATTACAATCCTGAAGAAATAGCTAATTTTGATGAATTAGTTGATGAATTAGGACTAAGTGGTGAGCATATAAGGTACTTATTAAGTAAGGGGTTCTTCGCAGCGCCATCAACATTAGATAATCCAGTAGACCTTTTTGAGTTCAACGACTTTAGGGGCTTACCTACATACGTGACTATTGACTCGATGCTTTATACGTACCTACTAGTGCTTGACCATATATTATCATCAGTTGAAGAGGAATACCTAGCTTACTGGCTTAAGGAAGTCCTTGAGGAGATATACTATAACCTACTTGAGTACGGGTTAAGTCATGGATTTACTGAGCCTGTTAGTAGGGCTTTAATATATGTTTCAGTACCTCTCTACTTCCTTGAGTATCCTAAGGGACTACCCGACTACGATAAACTCCCCTTAAGTGTTAGGAAGGTTATTGAGGATGAGGTAGAGCTTATTAATAGGCATAAAGGTTTTGTTGAGAGCCCATTCCTCGGTAAGGTAATCGATTACTCAATGTTTAAAGTGAGAGGGCATTATACTAGGAGTGAGTTGTTAGCTAATTACTTTAAGGCTATCACATGGTTTGGTGAGGTAGGGCTTAATGAAGGGGATGTTGAGAGTATCGCTTTAATAGTTCTCGCCCTTAAGTCATCAGCTAGGACGTTTAAGCTCTGGGTTAAGCTTAACTCTGTAGTAACGTTCGTCACTGGCTTACCTAAGGACTTAACACCTCAAGACATAGTTAAGTTAATGCCTGAAGAAGCCTCACTAGCCAATTACGACATGTTTAAGGATGGGGTTATTACTAAAATATCTAGACTACTTAAAGGTAAGAAGTTTAGCATGCTACCTCGTAGGGAGACATTAGACTTCAAGATATTTAAGGAATTAACTCATGAGGAGGTTCATGGGCGCTACCTACCTAAGGGTCTCGACATACTCGCTGTACTAGGTTACGATAGAGCACTAGACTACCTAAGTGAGGACCTAAATACATACCCTGAGTATGGTGGTAAGTTAAATCAGTTAAGAGAGGTCATTAGTAATATGTCGTTAAGTGATTGGTACGGTTGTATTCATACAGCCATTCTCTACGTTGATGAAGGTATAGTGCGCGAAGTTGATGATGCCTTAATCCTTAATGTTATAGGTGTTGATAAGGACGCATGGGAGGATAGGGCATTAACTACAGCATTAGGTAGTTGGAGCATATCTAGACACCACATAATACCCTACGTCAAGCAAATACCTGAATACTCATTAACAATGACTATAGCTACACCAACATTAATCCCACCAGCAACCCCGCCAAAGCCTTCCCCAATACGGGAGAAGCCTCATCCAGGGTTTGTTGATCCATTACCGTCTGCTTGGAGTAGGTTAGCCATATTGGTTAATATAACCTTAAACGGGTTAAAGAACCTAAAGATTGTTAGTTATGGAGACCTTAATAGGTTAAGTAGCTTACTGGAGCTAATCATAGCATTTAGAGACATAGCGGTTAAGGAGGTTAAGGGTGAGGTAAATACTAGTGATTTAAGCATACTTAACGAACTAGTACCTAAGTTAGATGAAATACTCGCAGGTATTGAGGGCGTAGTCTTAAGACCTAAAGACCCAGATGTATTCACAAGCCCATACACTGGTGAGATATTGTTTGCTGAGACGGGATTCCTAGATGTTGCGGTGATTCTCTACAGAAGTAATGATGGTAAGATCTTTGGTGCTGTAGGTCCTATATTAACCTACTATGAATTTAAAGGTACTGAGAGGTTAACTGATGAGGAATGGCTCACTAAGTTGTTAAGTAGGTCTCCGCCTGGGCTTCCTATCTGGGTAAGTAGCTATAGATGTGTAAAGCCCATGACGGCATTCACCTCCCTGATTTGGGGTTAGTACGTATTAATAAGTTACATAAAGTTAATTAACGCTCTACCGGGTTTTTAAGCGGTTTAATCGTTGAGTAGATCACGTAATAGATATATCTACATCGTGGTTCTGATTCTAATTGCTTTTACACTATATCCCTATACACACTTAACTTACGGGAAGAGCTACATAACCCCTGAAGTCGTTTATGTTGGAGAGAACTTCACGGTAACTATTGAGGTTGTTAATACAGGTGACGTGGTCCTTACAGATGTAGTGCCTACCATAAAGCTCGTACCTGAAGGACTTGCCGAGGTCATAACCGGTCCCACACCCCCTAGAGCAAGCATGTTAAGTCCTGGGGATCGAGTGAACTTCACCTACATACTCAAGGCTATAAGTCCAGGCGATATTGAGGTCTTCTACGAAGTTAAGTATGTAAATTCATACACGCTTGAGAAGTTGTCTTCAGGGCTGCTTAAGGCGGGAGACGTAACCATTAAGGAGGTTTCCATGTGGGACTTACTAACGAGACGCAACCTTCAATACCTAATACCTTTACTAATACTGAGTACTTTAGGTCTCCTTATATTTACCATATATAGGCGTGGGCCTCTCTTTGGGCCTAAGACAGGGCTTAAGATTGGAGGGGTTTCCTGTAAGGATCTAGACAGTCTATTAAAGAGGTTTGTTAAGGTTATTGAGAGTAAACACCGTGAATTAATGGATCTACGTAGTAAGTTACGTAGGTTGGTTTTCGGCTATGGGAGTATGCAAGGGCTTGTGGATATGGCTAGAGAGTATGAGCTACTTGCTGGTATAAATGATGAATCTAAATTACCTAGAAAATTCGTAGACACAACTAAAAAGATATATAGTGAAGCCAATGAGGTAGTTAGCAAAATTGAAGGCGTGCTTAATGACTTATTATCTGAGCTAAGAGAATACAACGACTTACTTCTAAAGAAGGACAATATAGAGTGTGTAAACTGTGAGACCCTATCTGAGATTTCTTCAGCAATTAAGGTATATGTTAAGGACTTTATAGAGCGTGAGCTAGACATAACCCTCTTTAGACTTAAGTACTTTAAGTCATCATTTAAGTTCATTAAGGAGGGTAAGGGCCTAAATGAGTACCTAAGCATGTTCTCAAGTAAGAACCCACTAGCACTAGAGGTTGAGGTATTAAGGAAATTTAAGAAATCCTTTAATAACGAGTTAAGTAGGTTAGATAAACATAGTGATGAATGCTTCGATAGGTTCATTAAGTACCTTAATAATGCTCGAGACTTCGTATTTAAGACATTAAGGAAATTCCTTGACTATAGGGTAATAGTTAGTAGGTCATTAGCTAATGTAGAGCTCATTCTAAATAGGCTCAGATATAGGCGGAGGAGATTAAATAGGTATATAGATGACGCCCGCTTAGACATAGCTACTAGGGCACGTGATTTAAGTGAGATATCTAAGTACGGTGCCGAGATACGTAAAGTTGAGGAGACTTCATCAAAAATATATAGTAAAGTAAGTAGGTCATACACTAAGATTAATGAGTTAGATAAGGAGTTAAGAAGTTACGAGCTAATTGTTAAAAAGATTTATAAAGAACTAGTTGGGAAGTACTGGAAACTACGTAGAGGGTTAAAGGGTATAGCTGATGTTAGAGAGGCTAAAGAGCTCTTTACTAAGATGAGGAATCTAACTAACTCTAAGTTAGGTAATTATGTTGAAATAGCTAAGGAGTATGCTGAGTTAAGTAAAGGTATTAGTGATACAGTAAAGGATCTTGAAAGCGAGTTTAGAGGTCTTTTTAATGAGTTAAAAGGAGTGCGTAGATCGATATCTAAGTACGGCTTTAAACCTAAGGTGGAGGATAATGCCTTAGATGTAAACATTAAACACGTGTGCTTAGGTCTTTACGCAGTTTTAAGGAGGGTTCCCGAAGAGATAGATAAATTAAGTATTGGGAAGGAAGATAGTGGCGCTACATGCAGACATATATTTAAGGAGGGCTTTCTAGACCATTACTTTAGGCTTTGGGGTGTTAATGACCGTACCACGTGTCTTAAATCATGCCTAAGTCTACTAAGTAGGTATATGTTTGATTATTCAGTAATGAAACCTGTTAAATGGGCTATGGCCAGCGTAATTGCTGATATAGCAAGTTTAGGTGGTCTCATATTAAAACCTACTAAGGTAGCGTTAAGGCTAATTACTAAAATAGCTACTAAAGTAGCCACAAAGGCAGTAATTCACGCACTTGCAACCTCAACATCTTTAGACTTCTTAAGTAGCGTTAAGCCCCCGGTAGTTAATGAAGTCATGGCCCTAATATTCCCGGATCTTAAGGACTATCTAACGAAGGAATTACGTGATGTGATTAGCAATAAGGAAAGTTTAGGTCTCACGAACTTAAGTAAGGAGGATTTAAGTAAGGTGCTAAGTGAAAGATTGCATGGTGTGATCGCTAGATACGCTAGTGAGAGAGGCATTAAAGTGATCGAAATTTACAAGAAGGGTAAGTCTAAGGATGGATACAAATGCGGGTTAAGGGGTGCTGTGCTATATAATCCCTACACTAGGTACGTCGTTTGTATAGCTGAGTGTTTTTGTGATTTAAGGAGGGGGTTATGTAGGAGGGTATTCTCAATTGCTTACAGGATTAATGAATATGGGTACCCTGAAAACATTAAGGAGTTAAGTACGTGTGATTCAGCTGAGTATCTACTTAAGTTAAGGTTTAAGAGTTACTCACGCTAACTGACCACTACTGATTATAAATACATATCTAAGTGATCAGTTAAGCATTAACGTGGGGTAAGTCATGTGTTGCCCGCCTGAGGAGAATGAGGGTGAGGAGGCTAAGGGTAGAAAGGTTAAGATAAGAGTTGAGAGTGAGGAGGCTAAGGAGTTAAAGGAGGTATTTAACGCCATCACTGAATTCGTTAGGAACATCAAGGGGCCCGTGAAGGACTTAATGGAAGTAATCTTGAATACCCTTAAAGGTGACGTACTAGGTGAGGAGGTAGGTAAGTTTTACGTAAAGCTTAAGGAGAGCGGCGTTCCTGAGGACTTAGCTAAGGAGCTAACTAGGAAATTCCTTAATGAGAGATTAATAGTTAGTAAGCTCATTAAGGACATACTTTCAAGAGGAGGCCGTGGAGAATTTAGGGCTGAGGAGATAGAGAAGATAGTCAAGGAAGCTAAGGAAGCACAAAAGGAGCGCCAGTAAAGGTTCAAGAATAATATAATATAGAATAAGTGCTTAAACCCAAGTATTTTTATTACTAAGATTCAATCAATTAGGTGCTTCCAGTAATGTACAGGTGTGTTTAATGAGTGTTGTTGAGGAGCGTATGAGGAGGTTAGAGGAGGTTTTAAGGCTCATATTAGATAAATTAGAGAGAATTGAGAGACTTCTCTTAGCCGTTGATGCTGAGTCTGCCGAGGTTATTAAACTAGCTAGTAAGTTCACTTTACTTCTTTCCTTACCAGCGTCTAGGGCTCTAGACCTAGCTAATAGGGCTGTAAATATCTTTAGGCTTCATGGCGGTATGGATGAAGTTTCTAAAGCTATTATAGAGGCGTTAGTAGTGAAAGATGAGGTAACTATATCCGAGTTAACTAGGCTTGTTAGGTTGGTTAGAGGTTCAGCGTCACGTAGGATAGTTACTGAGAGGATACGTAGGCTTGAGAAAATGGGTTTAGTCATTACTGAGAGGAGGGGTAATAGAGTGTTAGTTAAGTTAAGGGTTTAGGTGTTAAATCATGGGCAGGATGGACAAGATTACCGCCATACTCCATGCGGGCTACCCTCTACTCAAGCTTGCTTTAGTTCTCCTGATCTACTACACTCCTCTAATCATTAAGATGGGGCTACTTAGGAGGTGGTGGTCTTGGAGATTTAAGAGAAAACTAAGGGGCTATGGGCTACCTAATGAACTAGTAAAGGCCCTTAACGATAAGTACGTAGGCGAGCTCAAGGTGGTCACTAACCCGTTTAAATTGTTTAAGGTCTTCAGGAGGTAAGTCGGTTCGCGGCCTCCAACATCACTAATCAGGTGTACGACAGAACGACCCCACCCAGCTTACAGGGTTTATATCTCGCTTAATTTATTTTTAATTTGAGGTTAAGGCGGTTTTAATGGTGTTGTTCCCTATTGACTATAGTGATAGGAAGCCCTTAGGTAAGACCGGTGAGAAGATTTCTGCTATAGGTATCGGGACTTGGGGTATTAGGGATTATAGGAGGGCTGAAGAGGCTTTAGTACGTGCTGTTGAGCTAGGTCTCAACATGATAGATACTGCTGAGATGTATGATAACGGTAGGGCTGAGGAACTTGTTGGTAGGGTTGTTTCTAGGGTTGGTCGTGATAGGGTCTTCATAACTACTAAGTTAATGCCTAAACACTTTATAGATAGGTACAAAGTCATTAAGGCAGCTAAGGCTAGCTTACGGAGATTAGGTATTAGGATGGCGGACTTAATACTAATCCATTGGCCACACCACATCCTAAGTATTGCTCAGCAAATTAGGGCTCTTGAGGTACTTATTGATGAGGGCTTAACTAGGTACATAGGCGTAAGTAATTTCAATAGATCAGACCTTGAGGAGGCTCTAACATCTATGAGGAAGTACGAGATAGTTGTTGACCAAGTTAAATATAGCATCTATGATAGGGATGTGGAAAATACGTTGCTTCCTTATGTTATTCATGAAGGAATAACTATCCAAGCGTATACACCATTAGAGAGGGGTGTTGTTGCTTATGATGGTAAGCTTAAGGCTATAGGCTCTAAGTACGGTAAGTCAGCCGTTCAGGTAGCCCTTAATTTCCTAATATCTAGGCCTTACGTAACGGCCATACCTAAGACTGAGAGAAGAGAGAGAGTTGATGAATTTAAGAGTGCGTTAGGTTGGAGGTTAAATGCTTCAGACATTGAGTTTATCGAAAATAAGCTGTATTAACTTACTGGATTACTTTAAACACGGTAGTGTAAATGTCCAGTAAGGTTCTTAGGATTATCGTAGCATTCATAGATGAGATTGCAATAGCTTTAGGTATTTTAGCCGTTATTCTCTACTTTCTTTACACTTACTACGGATTTAGTCCGCTAGCCATGACTTCCATAGGTGCTATAGTCGCTGTATTAATAGCTATAGTGATATATAAGGTAGTTAAAGTACATAGGGTTAAGCCTAAGGCAGGTATTGAGGAGCTTAAAGGTATGGTAGTTACTGTTATTGAAGACATAAACCCCTACGGTAAAGTAATGGTTTTCGGCGAGATATGGAAGGCTAGGTCAGTTGATAACTCATTTATTGGTAAAGGTGAGAGGGTGATTATTGAGAATGTCGATGGGTTAACACTAATAGTCAGGAAGGTTAAGTACGCCAAGAATTTATGACCTTCAGCACTTCTTCAACAGCTTCCTTAACTCTTAAGAAGATCTCTGATGAGTCCCTGGTCTTTTCCTCACCTATTGCTCTGTCAAGACGATCAGTAATGTCCTTAGGTATACCATCAATTAACCCAACGACACATGCTATCATGGCTTCAGCAGATCTCTCACCATAACCCCCACCACCAAGACCTAAAAAGGGCATGTTTAACTCCTTGCTTAACTCCTTAAGAGTTAACGTGACGAATCTATATGTGTTAGTACTTAACCTTAACCCGCCGAGTAAATCATCTTTATGTCCATCAACACCTAACTGAGCTATGAGTAGCTTAGGTCTGTACTTAAGTATGGCTCTAGGCACTACCTCCTTAAAAGCCCATTGGTAGGTCTCATCAGCGGTGCCCGGAGGTAACGGTATGTTTAGTGAGTAGCCATAGCCTGGGCCCTCACCCAGTTCAGCAACATCGCCTGTCCCTGGATAGAACCATGGCGCCCTCATATGGAAGCTTATCGTGAGTACGTTAGGGTCCTTATAGTATATTGCTTGCGTACCATCACCGTGATGCACATCTATATCAACTACAGCTATCTTATTAACACCGTACTTCTTCCTAGCGTACTCTATGGCTATCGCTACATCATTGACGGGGCAAAAACCCGCGGCTCCCTCCCTCTTAGCGTGATGCAGTCCTCCGAAGGGCTGGTAAGCTCTACGTAACTTACTCTCCATGACTAGCTTTAATGCCTTAAGGGTTGAGCCAGCGACCAGTAGGGTGTCCTCAAAAACGCCTTCGTAAGCTATGGTGTCTCCATAATCAAGTAAGCCGTAACCTAACTCAGAGGATCTCTTGAGGAACTTAATGTAGTCCTCATCATGAACTAGACGTAAGTATTCCTCATCACATGGCTCACCCTCAATAATAATTACCAAACTTTCAAGGTCAGTCTCAGTAAGTAGCTCCCTAAACCTCCTCATTCTCTTCATCCACGTAGGCCATAAGTCCTTAGGGGAAAAGAAAAACTCCTTAAACCTATCATGCCATACCACGTAAAGTGAACACAACTAATACCCCCGCTATTAGGTAGTACTCACTGAGTAATTACTTTATAAGTACATTAGTGCTAGTGGAGCACCTAAGATTACATTTTTATCCCTAGTATCACCATCTATTAAAGGTGCTGTACTAAATGCTTAAGATATCCGACCGAATTAGAAGTATTAAACCATCACCACATAGGGCGTTAATAGCGCAGGCAGATGAAGACAGAAGGAAGGGTTATGACGTAATTAACTTTACGGCAGGTCAGCCGGGACTCCCTCCGATGCTTGATGCGGTTAAGGCATTTATTGATGAGTTCCTTAAAGACCCCTTCAAACACTCAAAATACCTACCGACGCCTGGTCTTTATGATCTTAAGGTAGAGATATGTAAGGATTTAAAGAAATATGGCGGTGTCAACGTAGTTCCTGAGGAGGTCTTAATAACTGCCGGTGGTGTTGAGGCCATTAATTTAGCGTTAAGCGTAGTTACTGATCCAGGCGATGAGGTCTTCTTCCTAGACCCATGCTATAGTGTTTATTGGGGCTTAGCTAAGTACCTAGGTCTTAAAGTAGTTTCATGCCCCCAAACAATAGATAGGGAGTTCCAGCCAGACCCTGAATGTATTAAGGAGAAAATAACGTCAAGAACAGTAGCGATACTGTTCGCTAGCCCCGATAATCCAACAAGCCGCATTATTGATGTGGAGGTCATCAAGACTATGGCTGATTTAGCTATGGATAAAAAGGTATGGTTCATATATGATGAAGCATACAAGCATATAGTCTATGAAGGTAACCATGTATGGATACATAATTACGGCAACATAAGGGACTTCTTGATAAGCATTAACTCATTCTCTAAAGACTTAGCAATACCTGGGTTTAGGATAGGCTATGTTTACGGGCCTAAGGAGGTCATTAAAGAGATGACTAAGTTAAAGGGTTTCACATCAATAACTACGCCAACACCATCACAATACCTAGCCTACTACTACCTAAGTAGAGGTCTTAAGGAGAGATACTTGAATTACGCCTTAAGCGTTTATAGGGAGAGAAAGGAGGTTATGGCTGAAGCATTAAGAAAGTACCTACCTGAGGCTAAGTTCATTAGACCTAAAGCAAGTATGTACTACTTCCCAGACATATCAAATTACCTTAACAAGCTCGGTATGGACGATGTGAAGTTCTGCTATGAGTTAGGTAAGATAAAGCACGTATACATACTACCAGGCTCCATATTCGGTCCCTCAGGTAAAGGTCACGTAAGAATAACATTCGTGACCCAGCCACCGAATAGAATTGAGGAAGGAATTTCACGAATTAATGAGTATTTAAGGGAGAGAGGGGCTTTATAAAGAATCATACCACATTTTTTAAAGTTATTACCTCACCTATGCTGTTCATATGTAAGTAACTGTATATACCTAAGGTTTTTATTTTTAAACTTATAGTGTTACGTGAGTGGTGGTTCTTATGGTCATCAGACCTAAGATGAAAGTTATTAAGGTAGTTTCCAAGCTTGAGGAAGGCTTTAAGGTAGTATCTAAGGCTGACGGACATACAATAATTCAGGACCTACCTAAGCCTTTAGGCGGTGCTGATAGCGGCCCAACACCTACGGCCTTAATACTGGCTTCCTTGGCTGGCTGTATATGTATCGTAGCTAGATTCCATGCTGAGAGGAAAGGCATTAAGATTGAGGATATGGAGGTCACGGTAAGTGGCGAGTTCGATCCTAGAGGCTTTGCTGGTGAGGATGTTAAACCCGGGTTCCAGAAGATTGAGGTTGAGGTAAAGATAAAGAGCCCGAATACTGAGGAGGAGATTAAGAAGTTCATAGAGTTTGTAGAGAAACACTGCCCGATTGAGGACACCGTAGTCTCACCAACTAAGGTTGAGGTAAAGATCACTAAAGTCTAAACTCATTAACTAACCATAACACCTATTTTTAAGTCTCTAAACCAAAATCTTCTGGGTTAGTTATTCATGGGGGACCTCCTAATTAGGAATGGTTTAGTTGTTTTACCTTACGGAGTCTTTAAGCTTGATATACTGATTAGGGATGGGGTAATTACGGCTTTAGGTAAAGGGTTGAGTGCTAGTGGTGTTGATGTTATTAATGCTTCAGGAAAGTACGTGTTCCCTGGTATCGTTGATGAACATGTACATATGAGAGAACCTGGTCTCACCCATAAGGATAACTTTACTAACGGCACTATGGCCGCTGCAGCGGGTGGTGTAACTACGGTTCTTGAAATGCCTAATACCCTACCTCCTGTCGATAATGGTAAGGTACTTACTAATAAGGCGAAGCTTTTAGAGCCTAAGGCGTATGTGGACTTCGGTCTCTACGGGGTTATTCACGATAGTAATATCCATGAGTTTGAAGACTTAGTTAGTGCTGGCGCTATAGGCTTCAAGATATTTATGGGTCCCACAACAGGTAATATACCACCACCCGATGATGGATCCCTTTACGAGGCTATGCTTAAGTCAGCTAAGTTAGGGGTTCCGCTAGCCTTCCATGCAGAGAATTACGCGTTAGTTAAGTACTTTACGGAGAAGGTAAGAAGGTCGGGACGTACGGATCTTGAGGTGCATAACGATTCTAGACCACCCATATGCGAGGAGGAGGCCATCCAGAAACTCATACTTTACTCAAGAAAGACTGGTGGGAAGGCCCACATAGTTCATATGAGTGCTGGCGGTGGTGTTAGGCTTTTGAGGGTAGCTAGGGGGGAGGGTATTAACGTAACTGGTGAGACAAACCCCCACTACCTACTGCTCACTAAGGACGATTATAGAAGGTACGGTGTTTTAATTAAGGTTAACCCACCCATTAGGGGTAAGGAAGATCAGGAAGAGCTTTGGAGAGGTGTTCTTGATGGTACAATAACGGCTATAGGTTCAGACCACGCGCCTCACTCAGCTAGTGAGAAAAGTGGTGATGTATGGAGTGCTGCTTCAGGGTTCATAGGTGTTCAGACGTTATTCCCACTAATGCTTGATCAAGCCCTAAGAGGCAAGTTACCGTTAACTTACATACCTAAGTTAATGTCTGAAAACCCAGCTAGGTTATTCAGTCTATACCCTAAGAAAGGTACTATAATGGTTGGTAGCGATGGTGACTTAGTGATAGTTGATCCTAATGCTAAGACCGTAATTAAGAAGGAGGATATATATGCTAAGTACCCATTAACACCGTTCATAGGCTGGAAATTGAAGGGAAAGATAATATACACTATACTGAGGGGTGAGGTTATAGCTAAGGAGGGTAAGGTCATCGGTAAGCCTAGAGGGAGGTGGTTAAGACCTATTAAGGGCTGAAGGTTTAGTTAAGAGAAAAGGGCTCGTTTGGAGCCGCGGCCGGGATTTGAACCCGGGACCTCCGCCTTACCAGGGCGGCGCTCTACCGAGCTAAGCTACCGCGGCATCTAGAGATAGTTACGTCTCCTTGACTTTATAACTTTTATCTCCCTACAGGTAATCAGTTTAAAGTACCTTCTTAACCTCAATTACCGGATCGACAGGTGGTTGCCCTAGAACCTTCTTAACTATCTCCTTAACTACCTCAGCACTTGGTGCTTCCCACCAACATATGCCCATGCCCTCCTCATTAACCCACGTACCGTAGAAGGTTACGTCTGGATAGTCCTTAAGTACCTCAAGGAACTTCTTCCTAATCTCAGCTAATTGCTCCTTACTTAACTTAGGCAACTTACCTTTCTCAGTGAAGTGGAAGACTATAATTAATGGCATACTCCCACATGTACATATTTACGAGTCTGGGTTATATCTGGTTAAGACCTTAGTTAGACCTGCCTACCTCTTTGAGGTACTTCTTTAGACCTACGTAAAGTAGCGGGAGTATTAAAGTTGCTTCACCATAAATAACGCATCTCTTAGCGCCTTCCTTAACCTTACCCCAACTTATAGCTTCCCTAACATGGGCGCCGCTTAAGCTACCATCCCACTCAACTGCCGTGGTTATGTAGACAGCGTAGTCGAGACCACCCTTAAACTGATTCCACCATATCGCGTGGTGTTTACTAATACCACCACCAATTATTAGCGCACCTGTCTCCCGTGAAGCGAATACTATGTCTGATAACTTACTCATATCCTTAAACAGGTTTATCTTAAAGTTAAGGAATTGTGACTGAATGAAAAGCTGGGTTCCGAATGCTCCATCAACAATGCCTGGAACAAATATAGGAATCTTATGCTTGTAGGCAGCCCTTAAAATAGATTTCTCATCATTTATTAAAGCCCCAACCTCCCAAAGTAACTCATAAACACTCCACTCGCTCCTTGATTTTAATACGCTCACTAGTCTCTCCTTAACGAAATCCTCAATAACCTTACCGTAATTCTCGATAGGTATGAATATATTCCCAAGCCTATGAATACCCTTTCTTCTTAACTCGATGTCGTTAGCCTCAAACACACCCCTATAGTACTTGGATAAGGATTTAGCTATGTCATGATCTATAGCTCCGCAAGTAGTTATTACTACGTCAAATAATCCGTCGTTGATCATCTGCGCTATAAGGCCCCGAACACCTGTGGAGACTATGTTGCCTGTAAAAGCTAAGAACTTAGTGACCCCTCCCTTACTAACCATTTCAGCAAGTATCTTACAGCCTTGAACTAAGTAAGCGCTAGTAAAGCCATGGGTCTTTTCATAAATATCGATAAGTTCCTTAACACTTAAGTCCTCATCAATAAATACGTCAATAACCTCTTCTAATTTCTCACCCAATAATAACACCGGAAGCATTTAGGATAAGGGCACTAAAAACAATTACTTATCAAGGAGTTATGGGAGTTCCCCTTCTAGCAGATTCCTCAGCGAGTGAGAGTATCTTTAAGGTCTCTAAGGCATCAATACCCTCAGCAATAAATTTCTCGCCCCTAATTATGGAGTTTATAAAGTGACTTAACTCTAACTTAAGGGGTTCTTGATACGGTTTATTAGGTATAAATGTACCTTCATTATTCTCTATAACAACCTCTTGAGTTATGTAATTAGCTGTTATTAAACCGTCAGTACCTAACACTCTGAGCAACCTAATCTTCTTAGGTGTTAACCAGTTAGTACTTACGTAAGCTACTATATCACCTTCAAGCCTAAGGAGAAGTTGGGCGAAGTCATGTAATTCAGCCTTACATTTCCTAAGCTCACAATATACTTGAATGACTTTACAGCCTAAGATAAACCTAACTACATCAACGTCGTGTATACCTAAATCGTAAAGTACGTTGACATCCATTATTCTTAGAGGTCTTGGTGAAACTCTCTCTGAATACATAGCTAGTATCTTACCCACCTTGCCCTCACTAACCAGTTTCTTGGTATATGTTACTGCTGGGTTAAACCTCTCTATAAAGCCAGCCATTAACCTAACGCCCCTATCCTTAGCTAACTCAACTAACTCCTTAGCTAAACCGTAGTTAGCTGTAAGTGGTTTCTCAATAAGTATATGGATACCTGATTCAATCATGAACTTAGCTACTTCATAATGAACTGAGGTCGGTACACATATACTTACAGCATCAACATCGTACTTAGTCACGTCACGGTAGTTAGTTGAGTAGTTTACATGGTATCTCTTGGCCATACTTCGAGCCCTCTCCTCATTAACGTCGGCTATAAACGCTAACTCAGCTTCAGGTAACTCACTATAGACCCTAACGTGATTTCTACCCCAAGCACCTACCCCTATGACACCTACTCTAAGAACCATATCACTTCAGCCTTAGCAACTTCCTTAAGCTCTCCCCGAAAGGCTTGTAAGCAACCCCCTTCTCAGTAACTATACCAGTAACTAGTTCGGGGGGTGTTATATCGAAGGCAGGGTTAAGTACTGGTACGTTAGGTACGGTGATTAAGTGCTTTTTAAGTACCTTCCTAACCTCATCGGGGTCCCTCTCCTCAATAACCACGTCCTCAACTCTACTCTTAGGATCTATTGTTGATGTTGGCGCCACCGCGTAGAAGGGTACGTTATGCCTCGCTGCTAATACGGCTATGGTGTACGTACCTATTTTATTAATTACGTGACCCGTGAGTAATATCCTATCAGCACCTACGAATACCTTATCCACAAGCCCCTTACTCATTACGTAACCAACCATGTTATCCGTGATTAGTGTTACCGGTATACCCTCCTTCATTAACTCCCAAACCGTTAGTCTTGCACCCTGAAGTACAGGCCTAGTCTCTGTAGCTATTACCTTAATCTTCTTACCCTGCATCCAAGCACTCCTAATGACACCTAACGCTGTACCGTAGCCTGCCGTAGCTACAGCACCAGCATTGCAGTGAGTTAGTATCGTGTCCCCATCCTCTATAAGGGAAGCACCTATATCGCCCATACGCTTATTTACCTCTATATCCTCATTAAGTATCTTTAATGCTTCATTAACAATAGCTTTCTTAAGTTCATCAAGGTTGGTAATTCCCTTACCCTTCTCCCTTATGAATTTCTTCATTCTCTCTATGGCCCAGAATAGGTTAACCGCTGTAGGTCTAGTCTTCCAAAACCTATTTGCTGCGTACTCAGTTCTCTTAAGTAATTCATCAATACTTCTTGACTTATAGGCAGCAACAGCTATACCTAAAGCAGCCATAACGCCTATGGCTGGAGCACCCCTAACCTCCATGTTCTCTATGGCTTTAGCAATACGTTCAACATCATCACTCTCCCTATAAACCTCTTGGAAAGGCAGTAGCGAAGTATCTAACCACCTTACCTTACCATCAACCCACTCGATAGGTTTTATCTCCATAAATCACACCTTTAAGTATTTACCTCCTTAGTAAATTAAGTTTATAGGTTAACAAGTAATTAAGGGGTGGCTACCTCAGTGATTAAGGTAGTAATTAAGGACGTACCTGAAGTGGTTGAGGGTGTTAATGAGGCGTCAAGGTTAGGTATTGGTAGGGTGGATAAACTCAGTGGTAAGTACGTAGTTGATGTTATTGAAGCCGCATTCATTATTCAGACAGGTAGGGGTGAGGTCGTAGATTCTTCAGGTAAGAAACTTAGTGTGGGAGAACTATTCACGATGTATAGTAAGAACATTAATGATTGGGCCAAATTCGCTGTTTATTATGACTTAAGGATGAGAGGTAGGAGAGTGAGGATGGGCTTTCAAGAGAATGACTTAATAGTTGAGTATGGGAGTGAGAAGATAGCCGTATTCGTTACTGAGGAGAATAACCCTATAGCTGTGAGTAAGCTTCTTGAGTGGGTTAAGTACGCTTTGAGTAAGGACCTTAAGCCTATATTAGCTGTTGTTGATATGCATGGAGACATAACTTATTATGAAGTACTTGAGACCAACCTAGTGAATATTGGTTAGTGCCTACTCGTACTCCCTCCATACATGGCCGCACTTAGTGCATTTGTAAAACGTTGTTGCTGGTTCGTCAGCTCTCCTGGTCTGTATCATCCAGTAATAAGCCTCATCATTACCGCACTTAGGGCAGGTAACTCCCTTAATCTTAGGTAGAGTTCTAGGCATTTTCCCTGGCTCTAAAACAATTATCTTCTCTTTCTCGGAATGAGTTATCCTTGTTGAGAATACATAACCACCTGAAGAAACCTCCTTAATAAACCCGCACCTAGTGCATACAAGAACCCTCTTGCCCCCAACATTCTTAGGTATCATTATGCTACCGCACTTGGGGCAGAACTCCACCATATTCATCACCACATACTAGGTTAGTGTATTGTTAACAGGGCTTTTAAACCCATTCCCCAGCAGAGATTAAGGCTACATACTCCTTAAGCACCTTACTTAAAACCTTAATAACCTCATTAACCCTGTCATAAAACTCTTTCTTAATACCAGTTAGGTCATTAAGAGATATTTCCTTACCATTCTCTATAGCCTTAGTCACTTCCTCATCACATAAAGATACTTTAAACCTCATGTACTTTAAGTAAGTCATTAACCTTAGATCCCTTAAGTTAATTACGTCATCCCTACGCAGTAAGTAGACCTTCTCTAAACCCTTAACCCCCCTAATAGAGGCTAAGAGAACGTAGTCGTCATGACATAACATAACAAGTATTCTAGCCTCTTTTTTAACCCGTTGCTTACCTGTGGAGAAAATTACCCACCTCTAACATTAAGTTACTTAAGCTTCTCTTGAACGACCTTCATTAACTTATTCACGTCTCTCTTAATGCTCTCAAGAACCTCATTAAATACCTCACCTACTTCCCTATTACCATCACTAACTATTCTAATTCTTAACTTACCTACGAGTGGGTGATCAATCGTGTAGAAGGCTATAGATACGTTTGGATGCCTTAAAGCCATCTTAGCCACTAAATTACCTAACGTATGGTCTTCACCCTCAACTTCAATCTCGATCTCTTTCTCTGTCCTCTTTAGTACATTGATTTTAATTAGTTCTTCAGCCACCTTATCTCCCCTTAACACGGTATATTTAGGTTTAAATCTATTTATGAACTAGCCTCTTCAGAACCTCCCTAAGCACCTCCTTCCATTGCTTCTTAACTAGTAACCTATGACCTTTCTCAATAACGTAGTCCATATCCTTCAATATCTCTATGACTGTAAACGGGTCTGACCCCATCAGTACTGAAAGCGCCGTTACTAACTTCTTAGCTGATGCTGACGCCTTAGGCTTATAAAACACTAACTCTTCTAACCTCTTAGCAACCTCGGTAGCGTACTTCACTAACGTATCCATGGGTGCGTTAGTCCTTATGACCTCACCATCAATTTCAACTTCATAGCCACTATGTTTAAGTATGACCCTAAGTGCGTCAGGGATGAATGGCTTACCTACGGTCTTCATTAACTCACTAACCGTTATTCCAGTATGCGTACCTTGCTTAACACCCTTACCTCTCAACCTCTTTAGCTCTAGAACTACCCTGTCTATTCTCGATGGTGGGGCATCTATCTCTATAACTAAGTTCTTACCCTTAAGCTCCCACTTAACATATCTCCCTTTAACCACGTTGCTCGCAAGTAACTCATTGATTAAGTCTAGACATTCATCCTTAGATCTACAGGAAATCCTCAGGGTCTTCCTCATGAGGTAAACCTACTTAGTAATTATATAGTCATAAGCTATCTTCCTCCTCTCTACATTACCGCATTCAACGCACTTAAGTAGTTCCTCACCAATCTTAATGAGTCTGCCACCACACTTACTACAGTGGGATATGACTACACCTAACTTAATGTCTCTTATAGAGAGTAAGTAAGGTATTGAGTTATTAAGTACTTTAGCCTTAATAACATCACCTACCTTTACGGCGTCATGCATTGACTGTACATACTTACTAGATACTTGAGATATGTGGAGAACCCCTGTATATGTATGTTTTATCCTCCTTAACGCGTGATCATACATTATCTTAACTATAGCAACTTCATCACTGACTTGAACAACTATCCCATGAACTATTAAGCCTTGCCTAGGTACGAAGGGCCTACCATGTACTTTCTTAACCTTAACTACTCTATTAACCATGTCATACTGAACATACCCAAGAACAGCCGCCCTAACTATGCCATTATCTTCGTAAGTACCCTCACCAGACATGAATTCCTCAATAACACAGAGCTCAGACCCAGGCACTACTGTTTTGCCCTCCTTCATGGAGTGTACCTAACTATTAACTCCTATAGACCTCATTTAAACTTTCCTTCAGTCCTAACATACATAAATAAATCAACATCTACGTAATGAATTCTTTTCCTATGCTTATTTAACATAGCTTTTATGGGGAACCTATATGTTTTTATTAGTTCAGCCTTAAAGCCGTAGTAATTAGCTAACTTAATTAGGTACTGCCTACTCTCCTCTACAGACTTATGTAGACTATAAACAACGTTACTAATCTTGAATGCTGTGATTAAGAATTCAGTATCAGCGCCCCTCCTATACACACCAAATGGTGGGTTCTGAATCACAGTATCACACCTAATACTTAACTCCTTAACGTCCGCCTGTATGAAATCAATGACCTCTATGTACTGGCGTATATCTTCATCTACACCTAGTTTTTTAAGCCTAATTACGTGCCTAGTATCTAGGTCGATACCCACAACATGCTTAGCTCCAAGTATGGAAGCTCCGATAGCTAATCTACCACTACCAGTACCTAAGTCAGCAACAACCTTACCTTTCACATCACCGTTCATAAAGGCTATCCATAAGATATCAGCAGCTATACTTGCTGGCGTTACGTACTGCTCTAAGGACTCACTAGGTCTATCTAGGTATTCGGGTATTCTCTCAAGTATTAGCTCAAGATCCTTTTTCCTCATAATCACCACGGGAATATGTACCTACCTAAATCACCAGTAAGTACCATCTTAGCCTCGCCAGGCGTCAGTACGGGCTTTTCGAATCGACCTAAATCATCAATAGCAACCCTAGGGCATGAAAACACTACGTAGACATTGAAGTCTGAATTATCTATATCCCTTAGTAACTCTTCATTCACGTACTTAGAGCTAATAAGGACGTACTTCTTGCCGCGGTCCTTAAGTAATTTAATTACTTGGTTAACTAACCCAGTTCTCCTTTGTCCCTCAACTCCGTTAATCAATACCCAAACATCACCATCAATAGCCTTAGACATCTTAAAGTATCTAATTTGGAGTAATTTCCTTACCTCATTACTTACCTCCCGTACTGAACCATTGTATGGGTCAACATGAAATACTGGTCTATCTAGGTAAGCCAGCCCAGCACCTAACGCGTGAAATTTACCGCCAGCTATAACGATGATACCTAAGGGTTCTTTAGACTCCATAGTTCTTGGTTTAGGGTAGTAACAACCGAAAATGACTTTGCTTTCATCGCGATTTAGAATGCTGAAGCCATTGAGGCTTAAGTAGTTAGTGAGTTCATCGGCTAAGTCCATATGTTGCTGTGTTGTATAGATTATTAGTGAGCTCACGTTATTAGCCCTAATTAATCTGATTAAGAGTTCTTTGTCTTCATCACTTAAGGTTAACTTACTCTCTAACTTAACATATATTGTTGGTATCTTACTCCCATAATGGTACGGGTAAGGTTCATGACCTATATGTATAAGCCCATCAACACCTAGCTCCCTAAGTAGATCCAGATGCAGAACGCATGAACCAAATATGTATTCATTAATGACCACGTAATTAATATCGCTTCTTAAACCCTTCATGACGTTAAGTACTTCATTAATGTACCCCTTAACACCTTCGGGTATCTCTACGGCTATGAGGCTACCTTCCTTAAAATTGCTTAACCACTTCCTTAAGGTGTTTAAATTAAGTCTATAGAAGTCCCAAAAATTACTTCTTTTCTTCATTACCTTTACTCCTTACCTCAAGTATCTCTATAGCTGTCTTAACAGGTAACTTAGATGAGGCCCTCCTAGCAGCTTCCTTCAGATGGTTTATGAAGCTCTTCATACTCCTAATCTCTATTATAATTGTGCCGGGGAATACTCTAGCAGCGGTACCTATGGGCTTACCGAAAGCCAGTCTCATACCGTCCTGAAGCCTATCAGCGCCCGCGAAGGCCATCATCTTATTCTCCCTGAGCACGTGGTGAGGGTATGTCCTGATTATGAGCGTGTAGTTCATATCACCTATATTCCTTGATAGGTACTTATGGGCCATAACTCTAGCGGCTTCTAAGGCGTTATGCCTTATCTGCGCTGCCTCAATAGCTTTAAGGTAGAGTATGCAGTCATAGTTAACGTGCGGGTTGCCCATAACGAACTTAGATATCTTAGGTGGTGGGACACCCTGAATATACTCTCTTCTAGTATATGGTGGCTTCTTTAGCCCCGTATAGCACCTTGCAGGTCTTAAGGGCATTACCAACACCTCATTCCAGGTGTCTATGGTTAGTAAGTAACTAAGGCTTATAAAACTACTTACGGGCCGTTCTAAGTACGTAAAGGAGTGTTTTAAGTAGCCTATATATAGTGGTTACCTCGCCCTTCCTTAGCGGGTATAGCTTAATAAACCTATTAAACACTATCTTAGCCTTATCCTTATACCTATCATCTAAGGGTAGTTGATTAAGCACTTGCTCAAAGTACTTATTGAGTATGTCTAAGCGCTTAACATCAGGTAAGTACCTCCTCTTAACACCCCTATATCTCCACGTTAAGTAAAGGATCACGGCTACGGCGTGAGATATGTTCATTACATTATACTCAGGGTTTCCTGGTATGGTTATTACTGCCGTACACTTCCTTAACTCATCACGTGTTAACCCAACACTCTCTCTACCAAAGACTAATGCAACCTTACTATACCTCCTAAACACCTCCTCAAGTATTTCAGGGGGTTCTGAATGCCTAAGTACATCATCCTCGTCACTGGACTTAGCTGATGTGCATAAAGAAATCTCAACATTCCTTAAGGCATCATCAAGTGAGTCAACAACCCTGACAACCTTAATTAGATCTGAGCCCTTAGCAGCAAACTCCACCACCTCAGGATCGTCAATGTTAAATCTAGGGTTAACTACGTAGATATCGTAAACCTCGAAATTCTTACATAACCTAAGTATGAAGCCAAAATTAATACGTCCCTCAGGCTCTACAAGCACTAATCTAACACTCATTAACACACCTATAAACAGCTATATCCTCAAAGAAGATATGCTTTAACGACTTAAGAACACATTTAAACCCTACCCTACGTAGCTCATTTAGGGCCCTCTCTACATTACTTAAGGATGAAAGCACCACATACAGGTAACCATCACACTTAAGTAACTTACTTAACTCCTCAACAACCCCGCATAGAACGTTGATACCATCACGACCACCGCACCAACTAATATCTAACCAATCATCACTACCTTCACAAGGTAGGTATGGAGGGTTAAAAACTATTAGATCAAAAAGTCTTGATACCCTAATCATCGAAGCTCCGTGACCTTGAATAACGTCTATAGTGTTTAACCTATTCATTAAAGAGTTAATTAGCGTGTTATATGCAGCATGTGGTGATATGTCTATAGATATTACCTTAGCGCCGTAATGCGCTAAAACCAGACTAGCTAGACCAGAACCTGAGCCTATCTCTAATGCCTTAACCCCACTTAACGAGCCCCTTAGGTCACTTAATACAGCATCGATTAGTAGGTAAGTATCATCTGATGGCAGGTAAACACATTCATAAACATCAATCACTAACTTAGAACTACCTAAACTTATGTTTAAGCCCTTGATACAGACCTCCTTACTTGGTCGATAATACTCCTTAACTCTACAGCCGATAGCTGAATCACCCTCTTATCACGTACTACTTCACTTATAAAGTCCTTCATATCTATACCATATATTTCCTTAACACACTTACTAAGCACTTTACTAGCTAGTTTCAATCTATGTGAGAAAGCACACTTAATTAATGGTTCAGCAATACTTAACTCCTTTAAGTCAAATCCTTCCTTCTTCTTCAGTACTATAAGTTGTGAAAGTACTTGGGGCTTAGGGATGAAGTTACTAGGTCTAAATACTGGCCCTTTCTCTTTATAGGTGAATATATCGGTAAGTAAAGTTATTTTTCCGTAAACCTTACTTCCTGGCTTAGCATCTAATCTCTTAACGACATCGTACTGCAGTACTAGTATGGCTAAATCCATATGTGACTTAAGAAACGCTAAAATCAAGGGACCTGTAACGCCGTAAGGTGCGTTAGAAACTAGGGCCTTAACCCTTACGGAATTTATGAGTTCAACCCCATCACCAATGACTAGGTCAACATTAGTTAATCCCTTCAGGCATTCTTTTAACGCTATATTGGCTAGTATCTCATCTATCTCAACGGTAATTACGTACCTAAAGTTCTTGGCTAAGAAGTATGTAAGAGTACCTAAGCCGGTACCAACTTCATAGACCTCATCAATATTGAATTGTCTACAAGTGTTAACAACGCTGTCAATTAACCTACTACTAACAACGAAATGCTGGCTTAACCTCTTCTTTATCTTAAAGCTGTACTTCCTAAGAACGGTTAATGTCCAAGACCTTAAATCCCTATCGATACTTAAACACATCAGTACTTAACCAAGGAACCTTTATGTTATAATAAAGTATTAGGCTAAATTGATAGGATTTTATATAGTCTTTCTAAGTACCTTAGAGCTATAGCATTTGGTGGGGCATTTGGTGGGGGCTCAATAAATATATAGTACTTCTCCTCACCACGTAGCTCAAGGAGTATCCTATCAACTATGACTTTAACAGGATCATTTATCTTTACCCTATTCTGTATATCCTCAAAGGACCTAAACGGGCTCTTCTTCCTTTCCTCAAGGACGAGCCACATAGACTTCTTACCTATTCCCGGAAGTAACTCAAATGCATGGAACCTTATAGTGATAGGGCCGGCCCTATTGAAGAACTCAACAAAGATTTTCTCATTCCTTAACACTAACTTCCTAACCACCTCAGGTAAGTTTGCCTTAGCTACAGAGGTTAAGTCAGCATACATGAGTCTCTCATTAAATACGTATTCAACTTTATTCCTAACTCCATGAAGACCTATAAAAACCTCCTCACCTATCTGTAGGTCAACACCTCTCTTAGGATAGAACTCAACTAATGTGAAGAACTTCGTACCTATAGCCTGGGCTATAGCCCTAACCCTATGTTGTGGGTGCCTGTCTACAGGGTTACCTGTAGGCATGTAATCAAGTACGACGGCGTAGTCATCAGGTATGGTGAACTTCCTTTCCCTTCTTCTAGAAAGCAAAAGCCTTACACCTATGTATTGATTACGTAGAAGTAAGTAAAATACCTGTTAGCTAACCGTTAGATAACGAACCTTACTTCATTAGTAATTTACGGCAATTACATATGGAGTTAATGGTCTCTAGAATCTCCTTGAGAATCTTTTCATCAGGTATCTTAGGCTCGAAAGCATTAATTACTTGAAGTAACTCATCCATAGTTCTCGGGCAGTTGTTAACTATTAAGACCCTAGTGAAGTCACTTATCTTGAACTTCCCCAACTCCTTAAGGGCTTTCTCATAATCCTCACATATAGGTATCCTCCTTAAGTAATCCATAACTCTTAAAGCAACTGAAGAAAGCTCAGTCTTCTTATGGAGTTCCTCAAGTAGCTTTAATGTCTCACCATAAGTTAATGGTCTCTCTAACTTACTCTTTTCAGCCGTCATGCGAAACACCTATTAAGAAGGTTTTATATTTGCTAAACCACCTACAGGTCTTAAGTGCTCAGGTCTTATGAATAGAACCTTTCTCTTCTTACCTAGATAGACCTCAACTATGTATGCCTTACCCCTCTTACCTATTATAGTCCCTGTCTTACCCACATACCTACTGTGAGGCATGCCCTTATGTATGGCTGGATTAGGGACTATGTGTACTTTCTCACCTACCTTATACTCAATCATGAGTAGGCTAAGCGAGGGTACAGCACCTCTCTCCCTTATGTGTTTCCTCAAGAGCTTCCTCGTCCTATGCCTAAAGCCTCTAGGTGCCTTAACCATAGCGTACACCTATGGTTTACACTAAGATGTAGTGTTGTCTAACTCTTTAAAATATTTATGAAACCCACACAACATCTAACTCAAGAACCTTAACATCACACCCAAGGACTTCAGCAAAGCTAGGTCTAGTCCTTCCTTTATCACCATGGAGTAACTCCTTGATATATAAGCCCCCCTCAGCATGTATTAAGAACTCAGCTATGTGAGGGTCTATAAGTATGCCCTTAACCTCACGAACACTACGTCTCCTTAAGATATCCTTCTTCCTGTGAAGAACCCTAAGCGGCGTTCTTTGCTCAATAACCCTACCCTTAAAGAATGAACATATGTACTCAATATCATCCTCACTTAGTGGTTTATCAACGTATATTAACGCCCTATAGACTTTACTTTTCCTAGCCTCGTTGCTTTTAAGCTCCTTAATAACTCTCCTACCACAGAACCTCTCCAGCCTGAATTTAAGCCATGGTGTAACGTCATTTACGTACTCCTCAAGCTTACTTAAGTCAGCCTCCTTAACTAAGGGCTTCCTAAACTCAATGACGAAAGGTCTACCATTACCGAAGACTCTAACATCAACGTCCTCCCTACCGGATGCGTGTAAGGATACATTAGTGGATTTGAAGGACTCTGATAAGTTCTCAAGAACTTCAGTTACTGATAGCTTATACTTCTTCCTACCATTCCTCATTACCCACTTAGATTGAGATATATACCTACCGAACTTCCAATACCTACCTAAGATCATTAATGACGGGATAATCAACTCAATACTGTCCTTATCTACGTCTATATGTATGATTACATGCGGGTTGGTGAAGTCTACAGGTATGGACGTTTCATTCATAACCTTCTTACCTATCTCCCTGCGTAATTCATTCCTGACACTCTCCCACGTAGGTATCCTGACTGTATTAGCAACCTCCTCTTCACGCCTAATTAACTCGCTATCCTTCTTTACACCAATTAAGAATGACTTAAACCCACCTTCCTCAAGTACTTCAGATATCTTAGTAGAGAATTTACTGATCAATTCATCGAGCTTACCTCCACATATGTAGCACTCCTTAACCTCTAACTCCTTACCGACTAACTTCTTGTAGAGAGGTTTAGCTATATCACCCATGTTGGGCGCTAACCTAGTGAACAGTTCTAAGGCCCCTCTATCACCATTGCTTATTCTATTATGCAGTTCCATTAGTATTAGCGTCTTTAATGCCTTACCACGGTCCTTATTAGATAGTCCGTAACCTACGAGAGCAAATAACCTACCTAGACACCTATCGCATAGGGGGTATGTGAGTAACGCCTTTACGGCCTGCCCTACGTATGTATGCGCCTCCATACCTATCAATGACGTAGTGAAACACCGTTATTAACTGATCTAAGCACATAAGGTATTGAGGACTTAAAAACCTCATGTAGGCGTACCTAACGCCGCTCACAAGCTCATTAATGACCTCATTACCACATAGAGCTAGTAGACACGCACTTGATGGGTTTCTAGCCAACTCATGAAATAAGTCAGAACTTAAGGAACCTTCACCATTCCTAAGTACGTAAAGAACTTCACACCTAAGCCTAGGTAACTTATTAAGGTAGTAGACACCCGGGACCTTCACCTTCCTCCTTAATATGGCCTTTAAGAAACCCATAGCAGACCTTACGTCTGGGTTTAACCCCCTTAACTCCTTACCCCTAAACTCTATGCATGAGCCCTTGCCTGTCACTAAGTATAAGGTTGTGTCTACTCTAATGCCGTATGAAATAAGTAGAGAGTTAGTTAATATCTTAGTCACTAATAGAGGGTTATCTTTATAGCATATAACTATTACTCTCTTAATAACCAAACTTAATACCTAGCCTCTTCTCTAATAGACCTTTTCTCTTCTTCATAGTCCTAAGTAAGGTGTTTAACGTATTATAGTACTTTATTAACTCCTTCACATCATCAACTGTTGTTCCGGAGCCCCTGGCTATTCTCTTCATTCTTGACTTAGTTATTATTGATGGGTTATCAAGTTCTTCATAAGTCATTGACTCAATAATAGCTAACCACTTACGCATCTTCTCTTCAGTAAGCTTTATATGCTCATCCTTTATTGGCATGAGTGTAGCCACGGGCAGTAACTCAAGCACCTTTCTTAAAGGACCTAGCTTCCTTAAGCTCTTTATCTGCAGATAGATTTCTCTCAACGTTATCTTACCTGACATTACAGCCTTCTCAATCCTCTTTTGAAACTCTTCGCTCTCCTCAAGCGCCTTAAACTTCTCTATTAATGTCTCTAAATCACCTAGCCCTAACAGCCTAGCTACGTACCTCCTTGGGTTAAAGACCTCAAGCTCATTAAGCTTCTCACCAGTACCTATGAACTTTATTGTTGCGTTAGTAGCTACTACAGCAGCTAAAGCACCGCCGCCCTTAGCAGTACCATCTAGCTTAGCTATGACAATACTACCTATAGGTGTGTACTCATGGAATCTCTTAGCTAAGTCGAAGGACTTCTGACCCATAGCCGCATCGATAACTAGGATTACCTCATCGGGATGTACCTTACTGGCTATGTCCCTCATCTCCTCAAGTAACTTAGCCTCAGAGCCGTAGCCATGCCTACCAGCAGTATCAATTATTATTACTTCACACCCCTGCTTCTTTAACCGCTTAATACCCTCATTAGCTATCATTGCAGGGTCCTTACCGTTAGGCTCACCATAGAAAGGTACATTTATCTGCTCAGCAATCTGCTTTAACTGATCGTAAGCACCGGGTCTATAGGTGTCTGTGGTTAGCAGGCATGCCCTATAACCTTGCTTCTTATAGTATAGCGCTAACTTACCTGCAGTAGTTGTCTTACCTGAACCTTGAACACCAACAAGTAAGATTACATAAGGTATTCTCTTAGGGAATACATTAGGTTCTTTATCACCACCGAAGAGCTGAGATAACTCATCATAAACGATCTTAATGAACCACTCCCTTCTACTAACCCATGGTGGTGGTTCTGTCTTTAGGGCTTTCTCACGTATCCTACGTGTTAGGTCAAAAACGACTCTTACATTAACATCAGCTTTAATTAGTGCTTTCTGTAGTTCCTTTATGAAATCATTTACAGCCTTCTCATAACTACCTGCGCCTTTAATGAATTTTCTTATACTTTCCTTAATCCCTCCAAGTATAGATGACATTTGGTTACCTAAGAATAGTGATTACTTAAACTACTTAACCCTAACTATCTTCTTCCTACCCATAATGACCCAGTACTCTACCTCAACACCAGGGGCTAACTTACTAGCTATTTCCTCCTCAGGCATCTCTATCTCGAACGTCTCGTAGGTCTCTAAGTCCATTATCTGGAGGGTATCGCCAGTAATAGCTAGTACCTGACCTGTCCTCTTCTCGATTATAGGTACCTCAACCTTCTGGCTAACGGGGGCTACTAACGTTCTCTTAGTACCTGTAAACACCCCTATAGCGACTACGTGGGCTTTAGCGCTACCATGCTTACCTGTCTTAGCCTTAGTTATCTCAACAATCCTGCAGGGCTCACCGCCAATAACTATGTAGCTACCCTTCTTAAGGCTCCCTAATTCAGCGTAGTTAACGCCGCTCATAACATCACCTTAAAGAATTAATCATTAATCCCTAATAAACTTACAAATCTATGGAGGGGCCATACGTGCTTTAGGACCTATATGGCCTATCCTTGTCTGAACAATCACGGTCTCCAATCCCTGCTCCTCAAGTATTTTCTTCACCGTCAACATCTCCTTAACTGTAGGTCTCACTAAATCCCTCCTCCTAAACGCCGGGAAGTAATCAAGGACCGTAACCTGTATCTTGGGGTTTATAGAGTATATTTTCCTACCAGCCTCAGCAATCTCGTCGTAAGTTATTAAAGCTTTGTTATAGACTAACCCAACTCCTAGGTAGACCTTATCCTGATATCTTTCGTTTATGTACTCAATAGCCTTCCACGCAGTCTCTAAGTACTTCCTCGCTAGGTCTAAGTCTTTAATTCCCGTTATTCTCATATAGGTCTCTGGACGTACGCACTTAGGTTCGACACCTATGTTATTACAGCCAGCCTCTACGAGCTCATCTATGTAGTCAGGTCTAAGGAGTGTCCCGTTACTATCTAAGTGTCTCCTAACCTTAGGACTAACCAGCTTAGTGACCTCCTTAAAGAACTCAATAATCCACCTCCTATTCAGTGTTGGCTCACCACCACTTACCGCCACTCCCTTAGTTCGGTAGGCTTGATGACACATAACAACGTCTCTAGCAGCTTCCTTAGGTGTAAGTGGCTTCGAGGTGTTATCGTAGGTGACGTGGTAGTTCTGGCATTGGGGACACCTTAAGTTGCATCCAGCGACCCATATAGCTGCCTCAACGTAACTCACGTAATCAACCTCCCACCAAGGCGTTGCCTTACCACCAACCGTATGGGGTTCAGGCCCGTGAACAATCCTTGGAGGTGTCTTACCTTCAACATCAGTTTCGATACACATACCATCCTTAACAGGCGTTATGCATGTCCTCTCTAACTCGCCATCAATTACTAAGGCACAAGCCCAGCAACCACCTAAGCGGCATGGGAGGCTAACACCTTTAGTGCCTGGTTCACTAAACTCAAATCCTATGTACCTAAGGGCGTCAGCAACACTAATCCCTGAAGGCACTTCATACCTCACACCATCAACATGTATGTTGACGTATCTCACATCACTAACCTCATACTCCTCAATAATCCTAGCCTCGTAAGGGCATGCCCAGTAACAAACTAAGCAACCAATGCACTCATCGGGACTATGACACTTAGATACGTAACTACAGAAGTAACACCTACGACATTTAGAGTAATCTATCCTTACCCTAACCCTACGCCTGGTATTACCTTCCATACCTCTTAAGTATTCCTATAGAGAGCTGAAATACCCTTATGAAGTTAAAAATATAACGTACTTCGTAGTACCTTTAAATGTTAGGTGGTTTCTATGGGTGAGGCACATAGGCCTAGGAGAGTCACTACTTTTGAGGAGTGGAGGGAGTTAGCCAGGACAGGCCCTAGGAGGTGGATTATCTACGGTGTTGAGGATAAGCCGGACAATATAGTATTATCGGTACTCCTAGGTCTTCAGCAGTACCTAATAATGTTCGGAGCTACCGTAGCAGTACCATTTATAGTTTCAGGCTGGATAATAAGCACTTACCAGATAACAGACCCTGAAGTCGCCAGCTTATTCAGGGCTAACCTCATAACAATAACATTCTTTGCTGCCGGAATAACCACATTACTTCAGCTATGGCCGAAAACAGGTAGTGGTCTCCCAATAATTCAAGGCTC
This sequence comes from uncultured Desulfurococcales archaeon, assembly GCA_964519505.1. GTDB lineage: Archaea > Thermoproteota > Thermoprotei_A > Sulfolobales > CAZFJX01 > CAZFJX01. The sequence goes on along the minus strand of CAZFJX010000013.1, from coordinate 1,060 downwards.
TTCATTCTCATTCCTAGGTCCTGTATACTCAATCATAGCATCAACACTCATAATAGCCCAGGCTGAAGGCTATAGTAGTTTTGAGGAGTTCATCGCAGCTACAGATGAGTGGACTAGAATCAGTATAGTCATGCAGTACGTGACTGGAGCTATTTTGGCGGCGTCGTTTTTTGAAATAATTCTTGGTTATTCAGGTATTATGGGTAAAATAAAGAGGTATATAACCCCCGTATCCATAGGCCCAACAGTAACTCTCATAGGGCTGACACTATTCAGAGCGCCCGCAGCTATGGGTGTTCAGTACTGTGCGTGGGAGGCGTTCTTAGTAGTTTTGATGATAGTCATACTTAACCAGATAATTGGTAAGAAATTCATTAGGGTCCAAATATTCTCGATACTAATGTCGATAATAATAGTGTGGGCATTCGTAGCTATACTGACCGCCGCAGGCATCGTTCAGCCACCATGCGCTGTTAAGTTCGAACCATTAAGAGATATGGTTGAAAGAGGCTATTATGTTAGGCCGCCCATACCGTTCCCATGGGGCATACCTAAGATATTACCAGCCTTTGCTTTAGGTATGTTGGCTGCTTACTTAGCTTCGATGGTTGAGTCTATAGGCGACTACCACTCAGTAGCTAGGCTAGCTGAAGCACCACCACCAACTGAAGGCATGATAAGTAAGGGTCTAGGTGCTGAAGGTCTTGGATGCTTAATAGGCGCCATATTTGGTGCCGGCGGCGGCTTCACTAGCTACTCAGAGAACATAGGCTCTATAGGTCTAACAAGAGTTGCTAGTAGATATGTATTCCAGTTAGGTGGTATCATTATCTTAGTGATCGGTGGTATAATCTACGCTTGGGGTGCTTTAATGGCCTCGATGCCTGACCCACTAGTTGGCGGTATGTACATAGCTGTCTTCGGAATGATTGCGGCTGTAGGTATTTCATTACTAATGTTGTCTGACATGAAATCACCTAGGAATATATTCATAGTCGGTCTATCCCTATTCGCCGGCATGGCGGTACCTGAGTTAGTTACTGATGAAGTAGCTGCAGCT
>CAZFJX010000012.1:0-53896 GCA_964519505.1 uncultured Desulfurococcales archaeon | reverse complement strand
GGAAGGAAGCCTATAAGTGATGGTAGACTATATTTATGCATATCTCGTGATAGATAATATCTAAATTGAATATCTATTGTGGTTATCGTTTTGGATTACAAGCATATCAGTTATATGAATTTACGCATATTAACACGTTCTCACACGGTGGGGGTCCGAGGTTCAAATTCTCGCAGGCCCACTATCCTTAGACTTTTAATAGTTCACTACCAAAGCAACTCTTTAATACTGGATTACTGTTTATGTTAGGTATTCTAATGTATACCTCTACGGACAATTTTTAAGTACGGATATAGGTATTACTTATATAACTTTTTATGAATTATTGAGAACGGGTATGTGAATTGCGTTGGTTGTTATTTGGGTAATACGGTAATGTATTACTAGGGTTTACTTAAATATATGTTGTTGTTGGAATATTTATGTAGGTGATTACTTGGTAGTTATTTACCGCTGCAAGAATTGCGGTTTTATTCTTCATAAGTTTGTGAGAGTAGGGCAAGATTTCTATGGACTCCCAACACCTACTGAGTTAATAACTAAGTATAACGGTAGGTGCCCGAACTGCGGTTCTAAACTGAAGGTGCCAACACTTAATGACATCATACTGAAGTAAGTTCTAGGAACCTCATTACCTTTTCAATAATAGCTTTCCTTTCCCCTAAGGACTTTTTATACCTAGATAATTCAGCCTTAAGTAAGGACACCTTAATATCATCAATACCGAGTAAGTCCCTAACTATTAATGAGGTAGTTGATCCCCTAAGTATGAGTCCTGAAGCTAACGCCGTTAAGTTACTACCCTTACCACCTAAGGTAACGGACTCGAAATCAATGAATACAGCTCTACCTCTCTTGCAGTTGATAAGTACATGCTTACCGGGCTTACTTAACTCCTTATGTATGATGCCTAACTTATCCATTAGGAAAGCCTTCATTAATAACTCCTTAACCAACACCTTAACTAACTTTGTAGCCAGCTCCCTATCCTTATAGGTGAGTTCGGCTATGCACTCATTAAATAGCTGGGTAAGTGTTGGTCCCTCTATAATCTCCATGATTATTATGTCGTCATCAAAGTAAAAGACCTTAGGGGTTATACCGTAATTGCTTAACCTCCTAAGTATTTCCCCCTCAATCCTTAAGCTATCCCTCTTAGAGTCCTGCCTAATCACCTTGATAGCGACTAAATTACCTTCATAAGCACCTGCTAATATTATTGATGAATGCCCTTTACCTAACACTCTGTACTTACCCAAGCATGACCTACCAGCACTTAAAACCTTAGCACCTAGGTCCCTTAACCTAGTCAATATGCCTAAGCATCTATCCGTTACGAAGGGGTAACAAACCAGGTTCTTTAAGTCAGACTCACTTACCTCTTCAATACCTAATTTACTAACCATGTAGGTGTCTTTACAACAAATTGAGTAAGCCATTTCCTAAAATCAACACCTAACTCAACATATAAATTCCTTAAGCTATCTAAATCATCAATTATTACCATATCCTTAACTATCCCTTTATGAATCTTAACCTGCTTAAGTAGCTGCCTAAGTAGTTCATGAGCCTTCCTAAACTTAACCTCACCTAAGGTGAGTAATCTCCCATCCTTAGATATCCAAACACCAACGTCAAATACTTCGCTAAATCCATGCTTAGTTATGAATCTATCACTATGTCTCTCAAGAAATACTGGAGGACCCTCCATAATCTTTACTCGCGGTAATTCCTTAGGTATATACTCAAAGAGAATGATTGCTAGGTCTTTCTCATTAAACCATATGTCTGAGTATATGATATTGAACCCACCTTTCGTAAGGCCATTGACTAATTTCTCTTCAATACTTCTTAAATGACCCCATACATTCTCTGGAGCTACCTCATGCGTATACACAATTAATCCAGTTAGGGAAGACCCCCTCTTCTCAAGTGCTTTAAGTATCTTACCCAAGCTATATATGTTTATGTCAGGGAAGAAGAACTTAAGTGATGGTTTAATGAGAAATGCCCTACAGGCGAGTATGGCTAGCGCTAAGGACCTCATACCTACAGCGGCAGCAGCGTTTCTCTTAGGGTCTACGGGGTCTATAACTATTAATGGGTACTCCTTAAACTTCTTTAAACACTCATTAACGTTAATGCAGTGACCTTCTAGGTCTATGAGTACTGGGGGTCTCCACTTAGCTATGCCGTCTACAGCACTTAGGAAATCCCCATAACGAACTATGAGTAACTCAGTGAGATACCCTGAGAAACCCTTAACCTTAAGTTCAGCACCATAAATACCGACACCCTTAAAGAAAGCCTTGAGTAACCTAACCTCATCTAACTGATTCTTTCTTAAGTTCCTCTTAATGTATTCCGTATGGAAAGGTGTTCTATCAACAGCAGTAATTACCTCGGAGGGGTTGGAGGCCCAGTAGGCAGGCACTATATCAGCACATAAATCACCCATACAAGCAGTGACATAGGGGTGTTGAGCATATCTAAGTATGACCCTATACTTATCACTTAAGCCCTGAATTAGCGGGTTTATGAAATTCTCCTCAAGCCATGATCTACTTAACTCTCTATATTTAATGAGAACAAAGATATCTAGGTCAACATCCCCTTTTAACCATGTATTTTTAGCTACAGATCCCTCAACACTAACCTTAAACTCATAGTTAAGCTTATCCCCCAAAACATTATAAACTTCATTAACTAACCCATTACTGAATTCATTAATGACCTTCTCGTCCTCATTAGTGGGCTTTATTCTCCTTAAGACCTCACTCAATAATTCCTTTATGCTTCTTGGGGCACTCATCTCTAAATACCTACTTAAGTTTCACCTCATGGATATCTATGTAGAGGGGACCTTGAGGTCTTAAGATACTCCTCTTTAACTTTACCTTAGTAACTCTAGTTACTCCAGCTACATAGTTCTTGAACTCTAAAATTAACTTACTTACCTTGTCTATGTTTCTGCTGCTCTTAACCCTAGCTAAGGTTATATGAGGTGAGAACTCCTGCCTTTCAGGTCTTATACCGAGTCTTCTTAACCCTACCTCAATAGTGTTTCTCAAACTGCGTAACTTCTCGACCCCCTCACTGACACCTATCCAGATGACCCTAGGTCTAACGTCACTAGGGAAAGCGCCTAGACCCTCAACCTTCATATCGAAGGACTCAATATTTGAGGCAGGCTTCAAGGCATTAATTATCTCAGGGATTAATGATTGAGGTACTTCGCCTATGAACCTAATGGTTAGATGTATGTTTTCATCCTCAACAAACCTTAGATTAGCGTTAATGCCTTTAAATACATCCCTAATCCTTAAGATATTGTTGTAAACTTCCCTATTCTCTATCTCTACCGCTATGAAGAGTCTATATAGCATCATAACCCACTACCATTAATGATTCATAAACCATGGTTTAAAGCATTACTGTTTTCATTAATACTTAATAAGGACTCATACATATGGTGCCTAGGATATTTATGAAGTTACTAATATGTGTAACCGGGATGCCGGGTTCAGGCAAGGGAGTTGTTTCTGAGGTCGCTAAAGAGCTAGGTATTCCTGTTGTGTCTTTAGGTGATGTGGTTAGGGAAGAGGCTAGGAGGTTAGGCCTTAAAATTACTGCTAAGAACCTACTTGAAGTAGCTAGGAAGCTAAGAGGAGAGGAAGGTAGGGATGCTGTAGTTAAGAGAGTTGCTAGGAAAATATTGAGCATGCGTGATGAGGTCGTCTTAGTTGATGGCATTAGGAATATCGAGGAAATTGATTATTTAAAGAAAGTCGGTAAGGTAGTTATCCTAGCCATACACGCATCCCCTAAGGAGAGATTTAGGAGAATACTTAAGAGGGGGAGGGTCGGCGATCCTAAGGACTTTCAGGAATTCATGATGAGAGACCTAACGGAGTTAAAGCTAGGTATAGGGTCTGTAATTGCTTTAGCTGATTATATGCTAATTAATGAAGGAATTAATGAGGAAGAGTTTAGGGAGAGGGTTAAGAACTTACTAACTAGGATTGTAAGTGAGTTTAAGGGCTAGGTGTTAGGTTTGGTAAAGGTTAAGATTGAAGTTGAAGTAAGACCTACCGAGGATATTGAGAAGGTCATTAAGGCTGTAAAAAACGTCTTAGATGTTAAGGATCTCGATGTTGTTAAGGGCGGTTTACCTGAGTTCTATATATTGGCTAAGGAATTTGATAGCTTAAGACCCCTAACTAAACTCCACCAAGTATTAAGGAGGGAGCGTATACTTGATGCCGCTAGAAGCGTATTCTTCAAGATGTCTAGGAGGAACATATTAGTGATTAAGATACATAAGCAAGCGGCTTATGCAGGCAGATTAACATTTGTTACCGAAGATGCTGAGTCACCTATGGGCCCTATCAACATCTACATAGAGTCATCGGACATACGTAAAGTTATTGATTGGTTAGCACCTAAAACAGCTGAAGGGAGACCTCTTTGGGAGAGTGAGATGCCTGAAGAGTAATTTAAAGTATGAACGTTAGTAATGGTTTACCGATATATACACGTCTAAAGAACCTCCTTGCATCATCTAACAGCAATTCCTCATTCCTTAAGTACCTATTACTTATGTGATGGAGAATTAATACCTTAGCATTTACTGAGTTAGCTATTAGCGCTGCATCTCTACTTGTTGAGTGCCCGTATTTGTGGGCTTCTTCACTTAATTCATAGTGGAATGTCGAGTCATGGATTAAGACATCTATATCTTGACCTAACTCATTGAGGTTATATGCGGGGGAGGTATCCCCAGTATACACGACTTTTACATTCCTTTCACGTGAATGTATATTGACCACGTAGCCGAATGACGGGACTATATGTTCTGTCTTAAACGTCTTAATAGTTACGTAGCCTAAATCAAGTTCTATAGGTGCTTCAATTATATTAAGTCTGTATCCAGGCTTAAATCGGGTTAACTCATTAACTCTGCTTATGAACTCCTTAATCCCCCCAGGACCTATTACTATTAGTTCCTTCTTAACCCCCATCATGGACCTAGTTTGAATTATCCCTGGTAAACCAAATACGTGATCCCCATGTAGATGGGTTATTAATACTACATTAAGTTTAGCAAGGCTTAATCCTGCTTTATTAAACATTATTTGTGTTCCTTCACCAGCATCCATGAGCAATACGCCTTTACCTACTATGTCTAAGGCTATGGATGAAAGGCCACGTTCCTTCTGTGGTATACCTGCTGATGAACCTAGGACAATGAGTTTAGCTACTTTATTCATTGCAGTATGGCCTCGTAAATCAGTCTTGTTAACGAGCTATGTACCCAGTTAAAATGCCTTCCAACGACCTTAAAGCCTGCACCTATTAATGAGTCCTCTGTTAACTCCTTAAGCTTCTCATCATAGGGTATTGCGAATACTAAGTACTTACCTCTCTTAAGTACTTCGGCACTCTCATAGATGAATCCCTCATAAAGATCGGCTAAGTACTTTCTATAAGTGCTCGTCATTCTACCATAAGGCGGGTCAGTGGCTATCCCATCTATTGAGTCTTTAACTAGGTAGAGCCTTAATGCATCTGCTTGAAGCACGTTAGGCTCACAACCATAGTGCCTTAAATTAATTTTAGCACCAACGACGTAATCTATGTTGATATCTGAGCCTACGTATTTAAGCCCCATGTCGCAAGCCTCGATAAGGAACCCACCAACACCACAGAACGGATCAAGGAGTAATTCATTACTAAATGACTTAACCCTAGCTAAATTAACAAAAACCCTAGCTAATTTAGGTTTCATAGTCCCTGGCTTATATATGGGTCTCTTACTGGGCTCCCTATATGACCAGGACGAAACCCTCCTCCTAAATGATCCTAACCCTATTAGCGCTATGCCTTCAGTAACTAATACATCAATGAACTCACCTACTTTACTACCCCTAAGGTACTTACACCCACCTAGGAGCTTAGATAGTTGAGTAAGTAACTCATCCCCATTAAGTCCTAACCCGTACTCCTTGAAGAACGTAACATCAACTAATGGTGTCTTACCAATCAGCAATTCACCCCACTCAATACTTTTCAAGGTCTTAATTACCTCATCCATTGAAGCCTCACATAGAGCCACTACTCTACCAGCCTCCCTAACCAAGCCAGCCCTACGTGATATTGTCCATAATGCCTTAGAGTTAGACCTAAAAATAACAACGTGATCAAGAATCTCAAGTAATTCGTAATTAAGCCTTTCGGCATCAAGAATAGCTATTAACTCAGAAAAAGCTAACTCCTTATTCTCCCCCGACAGAACTGCGTAGAGAAGTTCTTTGCTAACCACTAATGACTTCCCTTATACCCTCTACTAAGAGTGGTGTGGCATCTATGTACTTCACGCCCTCAACAACCTTCACAGTATTAAGTGATGCTATTAGGTCTGTCCCTGCCCTCCTTAACTTACTCAGCGAGTCCTTTATGAAAAGCCCATGTGAACACATAGCTATTACTTTAGTAACGCCTAGGGACTTTAAGTACTTAGTAGCTAGCGCTATAGTCCCTCCGGTGCTTATGATGTCATCAACAATTACAGCGACCTTACCCCTTAAGTCAGCCTTTAATGGTGACTTAAGACTTACCTCACCAGTAACCCTGTCCCTAAACTTCTCAAGGTATATATACTCAGATCCCAACTCACTAGCTAGTAACTTAGCCCTACTAATACCGCCCTTATCGGGAGACACAACAATGATCTCATGACCCCCAATGAGTTCCTTAACGTAGTTAGCGAAGAGTTTTGATGGCATTAAGTTAATGAACCTACCCTTGAAGTAATTGATTACCGCGTTAGGGTTATGTACGTCTATGGTTATTAGCGTCTTCAAACCTAGGCTGTACATGACATCTAGGAGAGCCTTTAAACTTACTGGCTCACCCTTTAGAAACACCTTATCCTGCCTAGTATAGGCTAGGTAAGGGAATACACCAATAATCTCCTTAACCCTTAACTCCCTAAGCGCCTCAAGAGTTAGTAAAGTCTCGATAACCCTATCATTCTGGTTGGGAAAGAAGCTCTGAACGATTATTACAGGCTCGCGAACCTCCTCAGTTATCCTAATGTATGTCTCACCATCGGGAAATACCTTATGACTAACACTGATGTTCTTAGCGTTAAATGCTCTACTCAACCCAATGTCAAAACCTAGTGAGTTAGGTAGTCCTAGGAATATCAATCTAAGCCCTACTTAAGTTTAAGAGTTAAGTCATTTTAAGTTTTAAAAACATTGATCCATAATTCTAGAAGGAACGCTATGTATTACATAGTCATTGCTGGTCCGGCAGGTTCGGGAAAGAGTTACCTAACCAAGGCGCTCTCCGAATGGATAGTTGATCATAAGATGGACGTTACTAAGGTTAACCTAGATCCTGCCTGTGATTGGTTACCTTACTCACCTGATGTTGATGTACGTAACTACGTTGATGCCAGGGAGGTTATGGGTAGGTATGGTTTAGGGCCTAATGGCGCTTTATTAGTATCTATAGACCTTCTGGTTAATCATATAAGTGATATTAAGGCCGAGATAGAGGCCGAGAGGTCTAACTACGTGATCATAGACACACCGGGCCAGTTGGAGCTTTTGGCGTTTAGAAGAAGTGGGCCTATAGTGCTTAACTCCATAATAGGTGATAGCAAGGCGATTACATTATTCCTCATAGACTCATTCCTAGCTCTACAGCCATTCTCCTTAATCTCCATCCTTCTCTATGGTGCTGCCACATTAATTCAGTTAGGTAGGCCTCAATTATTCGTCCTATCTAAAGCCGATAACTTAAGTGATGAGAAGAAGGCGGAACTTCTAGAGCTTTTTGAACATGGGGCTGAAAGTGAGGTATTTAATATGTACGTAGATAGTAGGTACGTCGATTACTCGTTAGTCTCCTCATTACTTGAATACGTACATTCCCACGCACCGCCACCTATACCTGTCTCATCAACTAAGTATGAAGGTCTCGACGAGCTTTACGCTGAGATACAGAGGGTTTTGGCTGGTGGTGAGGATTACTTGACTGAAGAACCAAGTGAAGCTTTATGAGAAGAAAGAACTTAAAAACTTGGCTGATAACAGAAAATAGGGGTGGTTTAATGGATATTTATGAAATAATCAACCAAGCAAGGAAGGAAGGGCGTAAGAAGCTTTTAGAACATGAGGTATATGCAATACTCCAAAAGTTTGAGTTACCTGTACCTAAATTCGGACTAGCAACAACTCCTGAAGAAGCAGCCGATATAGCATCCAAGATAGGGTTCCCAGTTGTTCTCAAGATAGTTAGTCCAGACATTATACACAAAAGTGATGTAGGTGGCGTTATATTAGATATAAAATCTACTGATGAGGCTTTAGACGCGTTTAATAAGATAAGGAAGAACGTAAGTGAGAGAGCGCCTAAGGCTAGGGTTGCAGGTATTCTAATTCAAGAGATGGTTCCTCAAGGGCTTGAGGTCATAGTCGGAGGTACTAGGGACCCAACATTCGGTCCTGTAGTTATGTTCGGTCTTGGTGGTATATTTGTTGAGGTAATTAGGGATGTAAGCTTTAAGGTAGTGCCTGTAACTGAGTATGACGCTGAGCAAATGCTTAAGGAGATTAAGGCAGGCAAGATACTCGACGGTTATAGGAACATGCCGCCAAGAGATAAGAAGGCCTTAGTTGACATAATTCTCAAAACATCAAAGCTCTTAGACACTGTTGATGAGATACAGGACGTAGACCTTAACCCAATAATGTCATATGAAGTAGGTCGTGGAGCTAAGATAGCTGATGCTAGAATAATTCTTAGGTAAGTGATGGTTTTTGAATCTAGAAGATAAACTCTATAAAGAAATAGACGAAGTAACTGAAAAGATTAGGGAGTTAAAAAGTATTAGACTTTCTCTTATTGAGGAATTAAGGAAGTTAAGAAGTGAGTTAAGGGAAGTAAGGACCCAGTTAAGTGAATTAAGAGAGGAGTTGCGGAAGCAGTATGAGTTACTAAATATCAAGAAAAATGCCTTAAATAACTTAAAGAACATTAGAAATGAAATTAAGAGTAAGATAAGAGAGACTGTTGAAGAATTAAACACTCATAAAAATGTTATTAACCAACTACAGAAATTCATTAGAATACCCGTAAGCAGACTCCAAGAGAGGATAGAGAGACTTGAGTGGAGAATAATTACTGAATCCTTACCTCTTGAAGAGGAGAATAAGCTCATTAAAGAGATAGCTAGGTTAGAAAGATGTTTAATGAAGGCGTTAAAGGCTAGGGAAATTAGAAATAAGTACTTAGAGGTCAGGGCTAAGTTAAGTAGCTTAAGACTTGAGCTTAACGATGTCAATAACCAGATAAATAGTATTAGAAACGATATAGGGATGCTTAAGGGGAGGATTGCATCACTTAAGGAGGAACTCAATAAATTAAAGGATAGAGCTAATGAGCTTAGAGAATCCATAAGTAAATTATCGGAGAAAATAACTAAAGTTTCTAATGAGATAAATGAGTTAATACAGCGAAGGAGTGAACTCTTTAAGAAGATAAAAGAAATACAGTTAATGAAGCAAAAAGAGAAAGAGAAAGAGATTTTAAATAGACTTAAGAGTAGAGCATTGGAGAAGTTAAGTAGAGGTGAAAAATTAACCTTTGATGAGTTCAAAGCACTCTTTAGTGAAGGTGAGGAATGAGAAGTTACTTATATTGGCTATAGATTTTGACGATGACATAGGTAGCGTAGGTATTAAAACCCCCCTGGTAGGCTATAACGTTTTTACTAAGGCGGCCTTCACATTCGCTAAGTCAAAACCTCAAGACTCTGACGTAAATGTTCTTTTTGAAGCAATAAGAACATATGAAGAATTACGTAATGAAGGTATGGATGTTGAGATAGCACTGATTGCTGGGGATAAGAGGGGTGGTCATAGAGCTGGGTTAAGGATAAGGGAGCAGTTATTAAGTGTTATTGAGAAGGTGAGACCCTCAGGAGCTATCCTTATTAGTGATGGTGCTGAGGATGAGACTGTCATACCAATAATTCAGTCAGTACTACCCATATATAGCAATAAAGTAGTCGTTGTTGAGCAGATGAGGGGTGTTGAGGAGACCTATATCTTGATAGGTAGGTATCTTAAGAAAATAATAGAAGAACCTAGGTTCGCAAAGATATTTATAGGTTGGCCAGGGTTAATTATACTTACGATAACTATTTTATCATACCTAAACCTCGCTAGAGAAGCTATATTTGCTTTCTTCACATTAATAGGTATCTTAATGATCTTTAAGGGGTTTAATATAGATAAATCCTTAGGTAAGATATTCATATCACCGGTTATGAAAGTCTCATTATTGTTATCACTTACGGTGTACTTATTCGCGGCTATCTTAACTTATACGCTAATGAGTGGCGTTGAGGAACTTAATCTATATACGTTCTTTACTAAGGTACTGAACTTAGTATTACCTTACTACATGGTTCCCACGTTAATACTTGTTGGTACTAAGACCATACTAAGAGTAATTAGGCGTAGTATCAAGTTCTGGAAAGACGTTATTACCTTATCGTTAGTACTATTCCTATGGTACTTACTTAATGAGTTAATCAGCGCCTACAATAAGTTAGGGCCTCAGGTATCGTTCATTAACATTATCTACTACCTTGAGAGCACATACGCGTTAACAACCACAACAATATTCATCATAGTTATATTGTCGATTAGCCTCGTAATGACTTACGTCGAGAAAGAAATGCGTAAACATTAACTTACCTACCGAACCTTCTTTCTCTATGTTGGTATGACCTAATAGCTCTCCATAGGTCTATTTTCCTAAACTCAGGCCAGTAGACCTCACAGAAGTAAAACTCGCTATATGCTGACTGCCAGAGTAGAAAGTTACTTACGCGTATCTCGCCTGAGGTCCTTATCACTAAGTCGGGGTTCTTGAGTTCTTTAGGTAACCAAGAGGTATAGAGGTATTTATCACTAAATAGCTCTTCATCTATGGAGTCGATATCTAAGGCACCTTTCTTCACATCATTTATTAATTTCTTAATCCCATCGATTATTTCTTGACGCCCGCCATAACATAAGGCAACATTTAGGAATCTCTCATTGTTATTGCACGTACCCTCCTCAACTTTCTTTATAGTCTCCTTAAGGTAGTCAGGAACTAAATCTAACCTACCAAATACCTTAACACGAACACCGTACTTAACGGGGTCTTCTGACTCCATGAACTCCTTAAGCCCATTATTAATTAGCTTAAACAGATGCTCTTTCTCTTCAGGGCCCCTATAAAGGCAGTTCTCGTAGGACATAGCATATATGGTTACAACCTTTATGCCTAATTCCCACAGCCACTTGAGTAATTCCTTAACCTTCCTATACCCAGCCTCATGACCATTAAATACTGTAAGCCCCATCTCACGCGCCCAGCGCCTATTCCCGTCAGGTATTATCGCTACATGGTAGGGCATAGGTCCTTTCTCTATTTGCCTCCATAACCACTTCTCATAAGCCTTATACGCTAGCCTTAGTGCGAACTTATTAAGTACGTATTCAGCTACTTTCTTTAACCTAATCTTTACGCCCCTCTTCATACCCGTTAATATAGTTAGTGACTAGAGTCTTTATATGGGTATCCTTAATTTAAACGCGTTAAGCTTATTAGTAGACCTAGAATACATTAAGAGAGGCATTAATTAGGTCGGTGATGTTGTATGGGTATTTACCAAGGTAATGACCTAAGGAAGAAGACTGGTGGTAGGAAGAGAAGGCATAGGAAGCCTAGGAAGTATGAGCTTGGTGAATTCCCAACAGAGGCTAAGCTAGGTGAGAGGGAGAGGAGAGTTGTAGTTAGGGTTTATGGAAGTAACATCAAGGTTAGGGCTAAGGAGGTTAGATATGCTAACGTATACGACCCAGAGACTAATGAGACAAAGAAGGTTAGGATATTAAAGATAGTGAAAACCCCAGCAAACCCCGACTTCGCTAGGAGAGGTATTATAATTAAGGGGGCAATCATAGAGACCGAGCTAGGGCTTGCTGAAGTAACCTCAAGACCAGGGCAGGATGGCGTTATTAACGCTATACTACTTAAGGAGTAATGAGATTATCCTTTATGGAGTGTTAAATTGTTAAGAAAAGATAAGATAGTTATTTGGCTTCCATACTTCGATAGTAGGTTATCACGTAGGTTAGGTAGGAAAGTACCTAAGCATATGGCCGTGATAAGGCCAACGCTCGATGAGATTCTTGAGGTATGTAAGGAATTAAATGTGGATTGTGAAGTAGATAAAACTAAGAGATACCCCAGAGTATGGTATATGACTGAACTGCAGGGGGCCGTATACATTAAATCCAAGGAACGAAAACAGAACCTAATTAAAAAAATTGCAATGAAGTTGAGCGAGTTAAGGTCCCAGGGAACTAAGTAAAGAAAGATCAAGTGGGGATAAGGAAAAGGTATTACCTGCAGAAGTATTTAAAGTATAAACGAGTATTAACGCGCAATATCCATAAAATTATTAGATATATTACTAATTAGTCTTAAGTAATACATTATATGGTATTATCATTAGTATTACTGGGTAATATGGTTAAATAATAGTTATGAGAGATTTATAAGTGACTCAACCCTGTTTTTCCGGTGGGGCTCATGCGTAAATTAGGGTACTACCTTTACAAGACTTCCAATGGTTACCTACTAGTGAAGATAATAAATCCTAAAAGGATACCTAAACTATATTCAAAGGTATTTAATTCTAAGTGGGATTTCATAGGTTATTTAATAGATATCATAGGCCCTGTACATGGCCCTTACGCAGTTATTAAGCCTGTTAAGGATATCGAACCATCTCCGCATGAGCCTATGTATTATAAGAGGTGAGAAGCTATGACAGTTTCCAAACCCATAAACATGGGTAGGCCTTCCCCTATATGTGATCCCAACAACATAATTTACGATGAGGTACGTGGTGAGTATATATGTATTGAGACAGGGGAAGTTATAAGTGAGCGCCTAATTAATGAGGGGCCTGAATGGAGAGCTTTCACACCTGAAGATAGATTAAGAAAAGCAAGGACAGGTTCGCCCACATCCTTCACAGTTCATGACGGCGGGCTAACTACGGATATAGCTTCACGCTCTAATAATAAGTTAAGGAGACTCCATAACCACTTAAGGGTTAGAGGAAATAACACATTAGTAAATGCATTAAAGTTAATGAATGACGTATGTAGTAAGCTTAGGTTACCAAAAGTCGTTAAGGAGCAAGCAGGTCTCTTACTCAGAAAGTTCCAAGTAGCTAACATACTTAAAAACAGGAGGATACCTGAGTTAGTTGCTGTGGCGGTGATAGCTTCAGCAAAGGTTTACGGTATAGCGATAGATAGTAAGATGGTTTTTAGAATCGTAGGTATAACACGTGATGCTTACTGGAAAGCATTAATGTACATAAGTAAGAAAGCAGGTGACATAATTAAGATGCGTGTAGCTGATCCATCGATATATGTACCTAAAATATCTAGACAATTAGGACTCCCAAGCCAAGTAACTTCATTAGCCATAATACTCTTAAGGAAGTTAAAGGATTTAGGGGCATTAGACGGTAAAGGGCCGTCAGGTATGGCTGCAGCATCCGTCTATGTGGCCGGCATCGTACTAGATCATAAGAGAACACAGAAAGAGATTGCTGAGGCTGTGGGGAAGACTGAGGTTACTGTGAGGAATAGGTATAAGGACATAGTCGAGAAGCTTAATATAGTGGTACTAATGTAATTAGCTAAACTCAATCATTCTCTTCTACTATTGAACTCCTTTATAACCTCATCACTATGGAATCTTAAGAAGTCATTAATCTTCGGGCATGTTATTGGGTTGAAGTAAGTCCCTAAAGCACACCTCTCAAGTTCACGACATGTAAAGCATGGTATATACATTATTAGGTCTAGGTGTACTTTAACTATATTATCCAACGGGTGACGGGCTAACGTTAATCTATAAGTCCTTCGACCGTTTACAATGACCTCCTCCCTCTTTATTAATCCTTTCCTAAGAAGCTTTAAGACAAGTCTATAACCTTCCTTGCCAGGTATCTTGAGCTTCTTATAGAGTTCTGTTTGTATTATGCCTCCCTTGCTATCGTACTTCCTTATTATCTCTAGCGCCTTCTCTTCTAAGTTACTAACACGCATTCTACATCCTTATATCTAGACGCTAATAGAGTTAATATTTTCATAATTTCATAAACCCTTAACACACTTTATCAATTCCCTATATGGGGCATTAGTCTTTATACCTTGCTGATCCATGTGTGTACGTGATGCTAAATACCCAGCATTCCTTAAGCACTCAATAACCTTACTTAATTTAGGGATGTTAATCCCCAACTTACTACATAACTTTGGTAATGAATAGTAAGGTTGGTTAATAGAATACTCATACCTTACAAACTCAAGGAACTTAGTTAACTTAGTGTATGTTGATATGTAACTAAATCTCTTTAACAAATCAGGATCTATACCCTTTACTAACTCCTCATCATAAAGTGAATCAATCCATAAGGGGCCCAATCTAATTAATTTGCCTCCACAGTATGGGCAAACGCCTCCTAACTCCTCATCGAAACCTACGAATTCTCTGTAACAACATTTAGTGCAGTAATGTATGTAACCTACCTTACTCTTCACTGTATCATAGGCCTTCTTACCCCCTCTACCCACCTTAACAAACACCCTAACGTAATGCTGGGTTGCTATAGTGAATAATGGTACAATATACCTATCCATTTCTGAAGCCCTAAAAGCTATGGATGACAGTAAGACCCTAGCAGCGAACTCATTCTTAAAATCTGTCTTAAAACCCACAGCCCTATACTTCTTAAGTAATGCATGTGCATGCTTACCCGTAAGCACGGCTGTGTCTGTAGCAGTTACAGCTAAGACCCCATCCTTAGTAACTAACCATAACGCAGACTGTAGGTAAGGTATAGGGGATCCGAAGGGGTCTATGTCTATGAAGTTAACCTTCACCTTACATAACTTTAATTCATTCATCAATACATTAGCGTCCTTATTATACGCCTTAACTTTATCCTTAAGTCCGTTCAGCTCTATATTCTTAATCATCAGCTTATAGGCTAAAGGGTCTATGTCGTTGATCAATGAGGCATTAACCCTATTTACCTCCTTGACATAGCGAAGACCTCTAACTCCAGTACCTGCTAAGGCGTCAAGAACAAGTACATCCCTTAAGTAACCTAAGTTAATAAGTTCTTGGAGAATAATGACGGATAAATCCCTATTAAAGGTCATACGTGGATTATAAAATACAGGTGCCCATGAAGGTTCGTAAACGCCGTCACCACGCTTAAATAACTCAGGGTTGGGTACTAAGAGCTTAACGAGACCTTCCTTAACCTCTATAAATTCTTCATTACTCATTCCTATACCCTAAGTCCTTAGGGAGTTTAAAATAATTTTTAATATCTCATTAGGTAAGTAGTTCCTATTACGGAACGTCACCTCAAAGTACCTACAGCCTCTCAATATATTCTTAATTTCAAAATCCCTTAACCTATAGTGAACAACAGCTATTAACGGCCTACTAAAGCTCCTAAGAACATTAATGATTTCACTCCTTAGCTCAGGTACTTTAAGCTCCATAGGACCTACCTCATCGATTATTAAAACATCGGATTCTTGGGATGCTTTCTTTAAGGCATTAACGCCTACATTAATAACATCACTTAAGATTATGCAATACTTGCCGTGTGTTAATGAATAAGGGCATACATTACCTACGGGTACCTTAGCTAACCAACCCTCCCTACCTGTAAGTAGGTCAATTATCTTAAAACCTACACGCCTGCCACTAACCCTCTCTTCAGGGCATATGATACCACCAACTTTATACCCCATACCCCTTAACCTATTAATGACTTTAGAAACAACCGTTGACTTACCTACGCCTGGTCTTCCAGTAACACATATACGTAGATACAATTACCTTAACCCTTGGGTAAATGTTGAGTTAAGGTAAAAGAGCTTACCTAGTAATTACCTTCCTTAGTTCTGATATCTCACTATCCTCTATAACCTTAACCTCGTCCTTAGGTAAAGAACTTTCGATTAGGTCGTAATCCCTTGATTTATCCTTGCTTAGTACAAGTATGTCGCCTTCAAGAACCTTAGAGAACTTAAAGCACTCCTGAATCTTAGCCGTGACGTTCCTTATTCTCCTCCTTAAGTCTATTATGAATAACTTAACCCTCTCACTGACTTCATGGGACGCTAGTACATCGGGTGCAGAGAACTTGATATCTGATGCCTTAAGCCCTAGTGATTTAAGGTAGTTAACTATGTCGTAACCCCTATCCTCACTAAGCTTAAGAGCTGTCTCATACATTCTCCTTAACTCAGAAAGTACCCTGATATCTATGGGTTCTATTACGTCATCGCCAAAGACATTAATGAGTCTCACAGCAGTACTTACCGTAGCTGTAAAGCTCTCTCTCTCATACTCATAAACAGTCTTTCTCGTAACACCTAATTCCTTAGCAACATCACCTAAGCTAAGGCCTAAACCCTCTCTTAATCTCCTAAGCCTCTTACCATCAACCTTAACTAAGTAATTACCCTTAACATTGAAGACATAGGTATTTCTCTCCACAACGACGCCCTTGAAGGTTTTCTCATTCATTATGAAGACGTTATTCTTTATATATATGACATGATCCTCAAGCTCGTTAGACCCACTAAACTTACTAATCACTATGGGTAATGCATTTAGTACTTTAGAACTCTTAATTAAGTCCTCGAGCTCATCCCTCTTTAACTTCTTAGCATCGCTCTGTATCTTGATTATGAGGTCTTTATGCTCTGTACTAGCTACTATATCTATAGATTTCTTCTTACCCCTTTGTAACTCAGGGTAGTTAATCTCCTCTACTTTATCCGTGACGTACCTTAACGTACTAACAACCTCGTCTCTTAACCTAAATAGCTGTGTCCATTCGTCTTCTTGATACTTCCCTCCAACCATGATTTACCCAGTACTTCCGTATTTAAATAGTCTATATAAAGAAGTTAAAAATTTACCTTCTGCCCTTATACTGTGCAAGCACCATAGCGTGGTCCTTATCAAACGGGTCTAGATGAACTACATCAACTATCTCGAACCCGCCTTGCTTTAAGGTCTCTATCTCCCTTCTATAGACCTCACTAGGTTCTTGAGTAACATCGATGCTTCGTGCCTTAATAGCGAAGTATAGCCAGCCACTCTCCTTAAGGAAGTACTGTGCATTAATGTTTATAATGCCTGCTTGCTCTGGCTGAGCTATATCCGCGTAAAGTATGTCAACTGTTTCCACTAAGTGCCTATACCGTTGTGGGAATCTAGCGTCATTAAGTATTGGTATTATGTTTCTACGTTCCTCGGCTACAGTTATTAACTCCCTCATAACCCTAGGGGCGAACTCAACAGCATATATCCTACCCTTTAAACCTACGATATCGGATACGTGGCTTACGGTAGTACCGCTACCAGCACCTAAGTAAAGGACTGTTGTTCCAGGCTTAATGACTAAGTCCTTAATGTCCTTGAGTAGTGATGCCGCTAACTTACTCCTATAGGCGTTCCACTCCCTGTACTCCACATTACCTACTTTAAATAACCTCTCACCATAAACCCTCCTACCAGGCACTAAGTTAATAGTCGCTAACTTGGTTGAACCATCCTCTAACTCAATTACGTATACGTTCTTATACTTGTGATGCTCAGCTACATTAACCACTTGAGACATCGTACCACCTCTAAGTTAAGCATTCTAACGTGATTAATTAAGTTATTTCTTACCCCTCCTAGGTCTTCTACGCCTCCTTTCCCTACGCTCCTCTCTTCTTGGTGGTCTTGGGTATAACTCTTTAATCTCCCTAATACGCTCAGTAAGGGCTTTCTTTAGTTGATCACCTATATCTCTGCCAGTAAAGTAGTCGATCCTAGCGGCTATGGCTAACTTAGTTGCCAACGCCCTAGCTATCTTACCTCTCTGCCATCTAGGTGACCTATGTATGTCAGGGAACTGGAATATAACGCCATGCTTTGGTGGTTTACCGCCTGTCCTTAAAGCCCTGAATAACGCCTTTTCAGCACCTAATACCTGTATGGTTGATGCCGGGAGCTTAGCTAGGTTCTCTAGGCTACCAGCTAGACTTAATAACCTAGCACCTAATACCGGGCCTACTAACTTCGTTATGTTAGGTGCTACCTCTCTCATCACGGTGCCTGTGTACTCAACTAACTCGCTCCTTAACCTATGTAGCTCAAGCATTATCCTAGCCAGAGTCTGCATGGGCTTGATATCAAAGTCTGATAGATCAGCACCCATACTCTTTTTAGCCATGGTTGCTATCCTACGTGCTTTACCCTCACTAAACCCTAACTTCCTTAAAGCCTCCTCAGTTATGTTCTCCCTATAACCAAGCCCTGCAACAACCTCAGCATAAGCTATATGGTCCCTAACTAAATCATCAAGCTCCGGGAAGTGAATACTGTACCATTCCCTTAACCTAGCAGCGAAGAGATTTAGGGTCCTATCTATGTCGTCTATAGCCCTAACACTCTGGATAACTAATAAGTCCCTCTTCTGAGCAACCTTCCTTAATCTCCTCCTAACAGCCTCTATCTGAACCTCATGGAGTAGTCTAGAATACTCATCAAAGTCCTTAACAAAGCCTAACTCAATAGCTACCTCAGGCAACTTAGCCCTAAACTCCCTAAGTACTTGAGTCCCCGGCTCAACAACTACCTTAACACCTAAATTACCGACCTCCTTAGCTACCTCGTAAGACTCAACAACGAATTCAACATCGGGGTACTTCTTCTTTAACTTCTGAACAATGTCTAAGGTATTTAATGTTGGTTTCTCATCTTCAATATTGAGCATGTTATCAACTAACTTATCAACAGCCTCCTTAGGCGTTATGGAAGTCTCTAACCTCTCACCCTTCTCAGATAGTGCTATGGTACCAAACCAGTTCTCAGCTAGGTACACCTTCAAATTACCCACCATAGATTAAAGTCTTACTTCATGTTTATATAAGTTAATGGAGTAATTAACACGGTTGATAGGCTGAATAGTTTATAAGGTAAGGTAGTAGAGATTTAAGAGAGGGTAGTGAAGAATGCCTTCACACGGCTCATTAACTAAGGCAGGTAAGGTACGTAACCAGACACCTAAGATACCTGCTAGACCTAAGAGAAATCTAGTACCCAGGGTTAGGAATAGGAGAGAGTACTGGATTAGGCAGAGAAAGGCCATGGGTCTACCAGTACCTACGGTAGTCCCGCCTTCATCAGTACCTAGGAAGAAGAAGGAGAGTATATTCGCTTAAGATAAATAACTAAGCAATCCATTACTTACTTTATTAGCTTAAGAAACTATATTTCTCATAGTAGCTAGGGTAGTTAGTCATGGGTAGTCAAGATCCTCTACGTGGTTATGAGGGAAGGCTACGCGATATTCTTGAGAGGCTTGATGTGCGTATAGGTGATAGGCTTAGGATCATTAAGGGTAACACCATCTTTGAAGGTATATTAATGCCTAAGACAGCAGAGTCCGGTAAGGATATACTTGTTCTTAAGTTACCTAACGGGTATAACGTAGGTATAGGTATTGATGAAGGAGTTAGGATAGAGGTTCTAGAGAGGAGGGGCTTAAAGCTCTATGAGGAGATTTTAGGTGAGGAGACCTACATTAAAGGCGAGAATGATAAGTTAATAACTATCATAAGTACTGGAGGCACTATAGCCAGTAAGGTCGAGTATGAGACAGGTGCTGTAAGACCTGCCTTATCTGCTCATGAACTTGTTGATTTAGTGCCTGACCTACTTAAGTTGGGCTCCATAAAGGCATTATCGTTATTCAGTATCTTTAGTGAGGATATGAATCCAAGTCATTGGTCTAAAATAGCTGAGCAAGTGGCTAAATATATTTATGAGGGTGCTGATGGGGTCATAATAGCACACGGGACTGACACAATGGCATATACAGCTGCCGCACTAGCTTTCGCCCTTAGGAATTTACCAGTACCTGTAGCTCTCGTAGGTGCTCAAAGAAGTAGTGATAGACCCAGTACTGACGCCTTGATTAACCTCAAGGGAGCCGCCATAACAGTCATTAAGGCACCATTCGCTGAAGTCACCGTCGTCATGCATGGCGATGTAAGCGATACATACGTACTTGCCCATAGAGGGGTTAAAGTAAGGAAAATGCATTCAAGTCGTAGGGATGCTTTTCAATCAATAAATGACTTACCACTAGCTAAGGTCATACCTGAAACTAATGAACTAATAATGATAAACAACACCTACATAAAGAGAACTAACGATAAGTCGTCATTAATACTGATGAATAAGTTTGATGATAGGGTAGTACTGATTAAGGCCTATCCGGGTATTGACCCTGAAATTATTGATATGGTTGTTGATAGGGGTTATAGAGGGATAGTTATTGAGGGTACGGGGTTAGGGCACATAGCTAATAGGTGCATTCCCTCCATAAGGAGGGCTATAGAGGAGGGTATACCTGTGATAATGACTACGCAAACACTCTTCGGTAAGATTAACATGAATGTGTATACGACGGGTAGGAGACTACTCGCGGCTGGGGTCATACCCGGCTACGATATGCTACCTGAGACGGCTTACGTAAAGCTATCATGGGTACTAGCACAGACTAGGGACTTATGTGAGGTTAGGAGACTCATGCTAACTAACTTTGTTTATGAGTTTAACGAAAGGCATCTACCCTATCATTACCCGAGGTGGTTCCATGGCTAGCGAACTAGATTATAAGGAGTTAGGTCTTAAGGTAGGGCTAGAAATACATCAGCAATTAGACACTAAGTCTAAACTATTCTGTAACTGCCCCACACAACTAACTGAGGAGGTTCTTAAGGAGAAGGTACTACGTAAGTTAAGAGCCACTAAAAGTGAGATAGGTGAAGTTGATCCAGCAGCCCTTTTCGAATGGTTAAGGGGTAAGGCATATCTGTATAAGGTACCACCATCAACATCGTGCCTTGTTGAGCTTGATGAGGAGCCGCCTGCTCCACTAAATAGGGAGGCCTTGCTCATAGCCATAGCTGTTGCTAAAGCACTTAACATGACATTAGTGGATGAAGTCCACGTAATGAGGAAGATAGTTATTGATGGATCAAACACAACAGGGTTCCAAAGAACTGCCTTACTAGCTTTAAATGGATATATACGTGATGGGAAAGGCATCGTTAGGATACAGACCTTATGTCTTGAGGAGGACGCTGCAAGGAAGGTAGCTACCAAGGATAAGACGGTCATTTATAACCTAGATAGGCTAGGTATACCCCTAATAGAGATAGCTACAGGGCCTGACATACATACCCCCGAGCAGGCTAAGAGAGTTGCTCTAAAGATAGGTTTGTTATTAAGGCTTACCGGGAAGGCTAAGAGGGGTATAGGGACTATTAGGCAAGACCTCAATATCTCGATAAAGGGAGGTACTAAGATAGAGATAAAGGGCGTTCAGAAGTTAGAGCTCATACCTAAGGTTGTTGAATATGAGGTCCTAAGACAGCTAAATCTACTTAGACTTAAGGATGAGCTTAAAAAGAGGGGTTTAAGCCCCTCAGATATAGAGTTCAGGATCACTGACGTTACTAGTGTATTTAAGGATACCAAGTGCAAGTTCATAGCATCAGCATTAAGGAGGGGTGAGAAGGTATTCGCCATGTTACTGCCTAAGTTTAAAGGACTTGTCGGTATGGAGTTACAGCCTGGTAGGAGGTTCGGCACTGAATTAGCTGATTACGCCAAACAGTGGGGTGGTGTTAAGGGCATTATTCATAGCGATGAACTACCTAAGTACGGAATTACTGAGGACGAATTACGTAAGGTGTTTGAGCTACTTAAGGGTGACCTAGAAAGAGACGCGTTTGTATTTGTTGTTTCTTCAAAGGATAAGGCGTTTAAAGCTCTTAAGGCTGTTTATGAAAGGGTCTTAAAGGCTTTTGAAGGCGTTCCTGCCGAGACTAGAGCTGCTAATCCTGATGGCACCACGTTCTACATGAGACCACAACCAGGCGCTGCGAGAATGTACCCTGAGACTGACATACCACCCATAAGGATAACTAAGGAGTTGATAGAAGAGTCTAAGAAGTTCATGCCTATGAGTATTGAGGAGCTTGAGCAGAAGTTAATCAGTAAGTACCTCCTGAGCAAAGACTTAGTAACACAGTTAATTAAGGAGAATAAATTAGCGTTATTCATAGAGCTAGCACAGGGCTACGGACATGCAGTACCGCCTACATTCATAGCGTCACTCCTAGTAAGTACATTAAAAGCCCTAAGGAGTGAAGGTGTTAATATTGATAATATAAGTGAGGAACATATTGAAGCCGTAGTTAAGGCATTAGCCAATAAGGTAATAGCCAAGGAAGCTATTCCTAAAATACTTAAGGAGATAGCTAAGAACCCTGAAGTAGATATAGATAAAGTCATCAGTAAGTACAGACAGTTAGCTGACTTAGGCAAGATCAAATCATTTATTGAGGAAACCGTGAGGAAACACCTAGACGAGGTTAGGAAGAGAGGTGAACGTGCTGATAAATACGTTATGGGTCTTGTAATGAAGGAGTTAAGGGGTAAGGTTGAAGGTAGGTTAGTATATGAGCTTGTTAAGGAAATAATTAAAAAGTATGTTTCCTAGCGTCATGCTGGTCTAGGTTCATCATTAATCAGTGCCGGATTCTCTAATCATCCACTATGTTATTACTGGTGTAGGTTCTATTAATTCTTTCATAACGTACTTAGCCTCATTAATCACCTCACTACTCAACTGACTGTATAACCTCCTAGCATGAGCGAAGCTTAAGTTGAACTTTCTGGTTACTTCCTTGAAGTCTATTCTGCCGGTGTTAATTAGTGAGTAAATCATGTAGGCTAAGGCGTACTTAGCTCTATCGGTTCTTGACGCTAACCTAGGGTACTTATTGATTATGTTGATTATAGCGCTTAACCTAGTCTTTAATGATTCATCTATCTTAGTACCTCTTTTAACAAGTATCTTAACTGGAGCTCTCTTACCGTAAATAAACTCTGTTAACGCCTTAGTCTCAAACGCTAGCTTAACCCTCTTATTATTTAGTAAGTCCATGTATAGCTTAAACCTCTTAGCCATCTCCTGATCACCCAATACCTTAAGCTTCTTATGGGTCTTTACCTTTTCCTTCGCCTTCATTCTCGCGTTCTCTAACCCCTCATCCCTAAACCCATTTACTTGATTAACATATATGGAGTCAATAACTAAACCGCAAGCTGAGCAGACCACGCATCCTCCCTTATAATCCCATACTAACTCTACTGAGCCACATTCAGGACATTTCATTACCTAACCCCGGATATGGTGTGGCATGTAATACTAGACCATACTTCACATGATCAATAACCCATAGAGTGAGAGAGGTAACCGGAAGTAATCTAAACATGGTGGCGTAATGCTTTTAGGAGAAACACACTAACTTACTTAGTTGCTAGGTGAGTAGAAACATGAGTTCAATAAGCCATAATACTGTGAGGTTATTAATTCTCTTATCACGTATAGGCGGTATCGAAAGTAGGAAAAGGCTCCATGAATTAGTATTTGACCTATCCAAGAAGGGCATGTTTACATATAGATTCGTTAGCGTAGATGATTCAGTATACTCACATGAGTTAGATGATGATTTAAGACTACTTAGAAATGCTAAATTAATAAACGTAAAGACAACTGTGAAAGGAGGTGATGTCTTCGAATACATAGAAATAAGTGATTATGGTAAAGAATTCGTCAATGATCTATGTAAGTTACGTAATGACTTATGTAATGACTTATTTAGCTGAATATTTCCCATAGTGATAAGGTTTTTAAGAATCGAGTAAATATCAATCAAGGCAGTCATCAATGAGCAGTAATTACATAGTGATTAAGGACCCTATCCACGGATATATTAAGGTTTATGAACATGAACTAAAGATAATCGATACCTATGCCTTCCAGAGGCTAAGGAGGCTTAAACAGTTACCAACATCGCAATGGGTATATCCTGGAGCAACACATACGCGTTTCTCACATAGCCTTGGTGTGATGCATGTTGCTGGAGTATTAACCGAGAACTTACTAAGTAAGGCAGGTGTCAAGGAAAGAGAGAAAGAGAGATATATATTCATAATGAGGCTTTGGGGATTACTCCACGATATTGGCCACGGGCCTTTCTCACATACATTTGAGGATCATATATTAGTGAATTACGGTACAACACATGAGATTATAGGTAAGAGAATTATTTTAGAAAACGGTGAGATACGCCCAATAATTGATAAGGTTACTAATGAGCTAGGTATCGATGCTAAGACCTTAGCCGATCTCTTAGAAGCCCCATCAATAGAACTTTGGCCCTTAAACGAGGTTGTAGGAGAAGAATCAATAACCACTAAGTCATTATTCTATGTTGCTAAAGGAGCCATAAGTGCTGACATAATCGATTACTTGCTAAGGGACTCGTACTATACAGGCGCGTTTTATGGACTTACGATCGATTGGCAGAGGATAGCCCAGTTCTCAAAGATAGTAAGTGATAAGGTGGTTATTGAGGCTAAGGCTAAGGAGGTATTTGACTCTATGTTACTAGCTAGGCTACTAATGTTCAAGACCGTATACTATCATAAGACATCAAGAGCTGTAGACCATATGCTAGGTAAATTACTTAAGAAAGCAGATGAGATCTTAGGCTTTGAAGAGTATGTTAAAGACCCTAATAAGTATGTTGAGCTCGATGATGACTTCATACTTAGTCACCCTGAGGTTAGGAAGACCCCTGAGGCTTTATTGATACTTAAGAGACATATACCTTATAGTACTGTATCTGAAGAGGTTGTTTCTGTACGTGATGCACTTCTATATAACCTACTCGATAGGGTATTCATCAATAGGTTATTAAGGAGTAAGATAGAGGGTAGGGGTATTAAGTTAGGTGATGATGCATTCTTCGTTGACACACCAAAATTACATTTAAATCCCATGTTTGCTGATGAATACATATATGTTCAAGACTCAAGAGGAAACATACTCGCTAAGAGAATATGGGAGACTCTGTGGGGTGAGCTACCTCATAGTATAGCCATACTTAGGCTATACGTTAATGAAGATATTGGTGATAGAGAGAGGAACCTAATAGTGAGTCTTTTCAACGAGATAATAAGAGGTAGTGAATTAAGGTCTTTCTACTAAAGCTATCTAACGGTGTTCCATGCAGTTGAGAAAGATAGGCTTTTTAATTAACCCTATAGCCGGTATGGGAGGTAGTGTAGGGCTTAAAGGTACTGATGGGAACTTGTACTACGAGGCGTTAAAGAGAGGGGCTAAGCCTGTAGCCCCCAGGAGGGCATTAAGATTCATAAAGACATTAGAAAGCGAGATTAACCCTAATGAGCTAGTTATAGTGGCGGCACCAAAGGTTATGGGTGAGGATTACTTAAGGCAGTCCAAACTTACGTTTAAGGTCATTAACGTTAATATAGGTATACCTACATCAGCTAAAGATACTAAAGAATGCACATCGGCGTTACTTAGGGAGGGTGTTGAGGTGATAGTATTTGTTGGTGGGGATGGTACTGCTAGAGATATATATGAGGTCATTGACGGATCCATACCCATTTTAGGAATACCTAGTGGTGTAAAGATGTATAGCGGGGTATTCGCTACAACACCTGAAATAGCTGTTAAGATATTAAAGGCGTTTATGGAAGGGCGTGCTGAGGTTATAGAGTCCGAGATAGCTGATGTTGATGAAAGTGTTATAGAAAAGGGTGTACTTAAGGTAAGGATATTTGGTTACGTAAAAACACTTCAGTACCGGGACTTAGTACCACCAACCAAGGACTTTACGGGAGGTGAAGAAGAGAATAAGGAAGAAATAGCTGCTTTCATAGTTGATGAGTTAATGGATAAAGACACACTCTACATTTTAGGTCCAGGTTCTACAGTAGCCACTATAGCTAAATACATGAATCTACCTAAGACCTTACTAGGTGTTGACGCCGTATATAGGGGTAAAGTAATTAAGCTTGACCTCAGTGAGAGAGACCTCCTTGACCTTTTAAGCAAGTATGGTAAGGTAAAGATAATATTAACCCCAATAGGGAAGCAAGGTTTCATCTTAGGTAGGGGTAATCAGCAGATATCACCGGCAGTGCTACGTAAGGTGGGGTTAAATAATTTAATCATAATCTCAACGAGGAGAAAGATAAATGAGCTAAAATATCTTAGGGTAGACACTGGTGATCCCGAGCTAGATAAGTCATTCCCTGACTATATTAAGGTTATTACTGGCTTCAACGAGTATACTGTTGTGAAGATACTTAAGGGTGGGTAATTATGTTGGTTGGCGTTATGAGTGATTCACACGACAACTTAGAGAAGGTAGATAAAGCATTAAAGGTATTTTCCGAGAAGGGTATAGAACTCTTAATACACTTAGGTGATATCATATCACCCTTTACGTTGATAAAAATTCTAGAATTCTTCCCTAGGTCAATAATAGTCTTAGGTAATAACGATGGGGAGAAAATACTACTTAAGGAATTAGCCAGTAAGGCTGGGGCTACATTAAAGAACTCAGTTCATGAACTAACATTGAAGCAGAAGAAAATCCTGCTAGTACATGGGTTTGGGGGTAAGCAATTAACTAAGAGGCTTATAGATTCAATAGCTTCAAGTAAAACATACGATATAGTCCTCTATGGTCATACCCACGAAGTTGATGTTAGGAAGGTGGGTAAAACGCTAGTATTGAATCCAGGGGAAGTTCTTGGTTACTTAAGTGGTAAGTCAACTATAGCGCTACTAGATCTTGAGAAAATGGAGGTAGAGATTATAGAGTTATAAAATTAATCCTTTTTCACTCTTTCAATGAATTTATATGTCGGTGTTACGTACTTAGGCAGGTTAGCCCTAACATTATCTATCCTACGAACACTAGTGTTTCTAGGCGTCTCCTTTACCTTCTTTGGATCCCTGTATGCCTCAATAACAATCTCTTTAAGTACTCTAGCGTACGTCTCTATCATTTCCTTAGTCTCCGTCTCCGTAAATTCTATCATTAAGGCTTCATGAACTATTAACGGGAAGTATATAGTTGGTGCATAAAGACCCCGATCTAATAATGCCTTAGCTATGTCTTCAGCATTAACGCCAGTCTCCTTAGCTAGCCTCTCAACACTAATAACTACCTCATGTTTCCTAGGTCTTGCTGGGTCGTAAGGTAATGTAATTCCTTTTGTGCCTTCAATTAATTTTATGAAGTAGTTAGTATTGAGCGTGGAGATTTCAGAAACCTCCCTTAATCCTTTAGGACCTAACATAATTATATATATGAATGACTTAATCGTCGGTATTACGTGACCGTAGTAAGCCCTAATAAGACCTATACTGTACTTTATATCGTAATCGAGTATGTACTTACCCCCTTTCTTCCTAACTATAGGTTTAGGTAATAGATTAACTAACTTACCTTTAGCACAGACAGCGCCAGCACCGGGGCCTCCACCACCATGTGGTGCTGCGAATGTCTTATGTAGGTTTAGATGGACTATATCGAAGCCCATATCACCAGGTCTAGCTATACCTAATATTCCGTTGAGATTAGCTCCATCGTAGTAAAGTAATGAGTCATTGTCATGAAGTACTTTAGCAACCTCTAGAATATTCTCCTCAAAAAGCCCTAAAGTATTTGGATTAGTTAACATTATGCCTGCGGTTCTATCACTTAAAACAGCCTTAATGGCTTCCAAATCGACATTACCCTTCTCATCAGTCTTTATCTTTATCACCTTAAACCCGGCCATAGCAGCACTAGCAGGGTTTGTACCGTGGGCTGAGTCGGGTATGAGCATCTCATCACGTGCCTCACCCTTTAACTCGTGGTACTTCCTAATCATTAAAGCACCAGCAAGCTCACCAGCGGCTCCAGCCGGTACGTTAAGCGTGCATAAGTCCATACCTGTTATCTCAGCTAACCACTTCTGCATTAGATATATAATCTCAAGAACACCTTGAACAGTCTCTTCATCTTGATCCGGATGTATGTCTGTTATGCGTGAATCCCTGCATATGGCCTCAGATATCTTAGGATTATATTTCATTGTGCAAGAACCTAACGGTACGGGGCCAACATCAATTCCGTAAGCCATCTGCGAGAGCCTTGTAAAATGCCTTACAACCTCAATCTCAGATAGGTCAGGTATTCTTGGTGGTTCCTTCCTAATTAAGTTCTTGGGTAAGGCATTTAGTATGTCCTTAATGAATTCCTTAGCCTCATCACTAAACTCGGATATCACTTTGAAGGTCTCTCTTCTAGCCTTAGTTAACTCGAATACCAGGGGTTCATCCCACTTAGCCTGTCTCCACACGTCCATCACCCCTTACAGAGGTACCCCTTTAAATGCTCTATGAATAGATCTATGTCGGATTCTGTATGTACTTCAGTGACGCAGATTAGACATGATTTTGGTTCATTAACGTACTTACTTATGTCTTTACCTCCATGTATGCCTTTCTCAAGGAGATACCTATTTAACTCACTTAAGTCACCCCTAACTAGCTTAAATGGTATTTTCTTGAAGTAAATACCACCAAATAAAGGTGCCTTAACACCCTCGACACTTGATAGCCTCCTTAAAGCGTACATAGTCCTATATAGGATAACCTCACTTAACTCCCTAAGCCCTCTAGAGCCTAGTAATGAGACGTAAACAGCGGCGGCTATGGCTGAAAGTGCTGTATTTGTAGTTATGTTTGATGTAGCTCTCTCCCTCCTTATATGTTGCTCACGTGTCTGTAGAATCATAGTGAAAGCCGTTTCTGATCCATCAATAGTTTTTGTAGCACCTATTAACCTCCCTGGCAATTGCCTTAAGAATTTCATATCTATCTTAGTACCTAAGATACCTAAGTAGGGGCCGCCATAATTTAGTCCTAAACCTAATGGTTGTCCCTCACCAACAACTATGTCAGCACCATATTTACCAGGCGCTTCAAATATACCTAAAGATATGGGGTCAGCGTTTACGATCATTAGTGACTTATAGTCATGAACTATGTCAGATACCTCCTTTACGTTCTTTATTAAGAAGCCGTAGTATGATGGGTTCTCAATATAGACACAAGCCACATCCTTATCGCTTAACTTACTCATTAAGCTATCTACATCTACTTTACCATTCTTGAGATCTAAATTGAAAAAGTCGATCCTAACATTTAAGCCATACACCCATGTCTTAATAACCTCAAGGTACTGAGGGTCCATGAGCTTAGGTACTAGTATCTTTCTCTTCCTAGTAATTCTTAGCGCCATTCTAACGGCTTCAGCAGCAGCAGTACTACCATCGTACATAGATGCATTAACTACGTCTACACCGTATAGCTCAGCCATAAGGCTTTGGTACTCAAATAGCGCTTGAAGTAACCCTTGAGATATTTCGGCTTGGTAAGGAGTGTAGGCAGTATAAAACTCAGCCCTAGAGACTATCTCCCTAACAATGGCCGGCACGTAATGTGGGCATACAGTGCCACCCACGAATGGTGGCGGATTCTTAAACACACGGTTCTTACTCAGTATGGATTCAGTAATCCTTAAAGTCTCGTACTCACTAAGGGACTTACCAAACCCGATCCTTAACTCACGATTAAGTATTAACTCCTTAGGAATATCCTTAAATAACTCAAGAACATCAGATACGCCAATAACCTTAAGCATTTCTTTCTTGACCTCATTGGGAGAATTAGGTATCCAGTAATGAGGCAAACACAATCCCCATTAAGTATTATTGATTAAACTAATATGTTTTATGACATTATCAATATTTTTTACCTAAGGTAAGGAATATGTAAATTGTGAGTTAATATGCCGGAGAGCTTATTGATAAATCTTCATAGGGCATTAAAGGCTGGCATTGGTGAATTCGCTGGCTGGGTAACAGCAATGGATTTTGGTGATCCCATAAAAGAAGTCTTAGAGACTAGGAACTCAGTAACTATATTCGATATATCCCACATGGGGAGAATTAGGTTAAAAGGTAAAGACACTTACAGATTACTTGATTACTTAATACCTAAGGACCTCACTAAGATAGGTCCTAACATGATGAGCGGCCCTACGGCCTTCCTCAATGAGAATGCGGGGTTTAAGGACGATGTAATGCTCTACAATCTAGGTGAGGATGAATGGTTTATTGTATGCAACGCAGTTAATAGAGAGAAGATACTTAATTGGCTAAACAATTGGAAAGTTAAGTTAGGTCTTGATGTGGAAGTTATTGACGAAACATTCAACATGGCCTTACTTGCACTGCAAGGACCTAAATCACCTGAGGTTCTTGAGGCTTTAGGAGGTAAGGACGCGGTTGATCTTAAGATAATGAATTTCGTAAGGAATGTTAAGTTGCTTAGTAAGGAGGTCTTCCTAGTTAGTAGAAGTGGCTGGACTGGTGAGGAGGTAAGGAGCTCTGGTTACGAAATAATAACAACCCCTAAGCATGCTGAGGAGATATTTAAGAAGACTCTTGAGTTAGGTGCAAAGCCTGCTGGGTTAATAGCTAGGGATATACTGAGGTTAGAGATGGGTTACGTACTTTACGGTGAGGATATTAGTGAGGATATTAATCCCTTAGAAGCGCGTTACTGGGTGTTTAGTAAGGGTAAGACCGGGTATTTAGGATATGAGGAGTTAAGGAAGGTGATGAAGGAAGGGGTTGATAAAGTTAGGGTAGGGTTTAGGTTAAAGAAGAAAGTAAGGGCTATACCTAGGCATGGTCACAAGGTATTTATAGAGGATGTTGAGGTAGGTTACGTTACATCAGGTAAT
Source organism: uncultured Desulfurococcales archaeon (assembly GCA_964519505.1). GTDB lineage: Archaea > Thermoproteota > Thermoprotei_A > Sulfolobales > CAZFJX01 > CAZFJX01. The sequence continues at coordinate 22,949 of CAZFJX010000012.1, read as the reverse complement.
TTCTCACCAACACTTAGTAGACCTATAGCTATGGGCTATATAAAAAGTCGATACGCATTGTTTGGTCTGGAAGTAGAAATAGATATTAGGGGTAAACGGTACAAAGCTAAAGTGGTAGATTTCCCATTTATTAAGGTGTGAACCATGAGTGAGGAAATAAAGGTAGGTGATTACTTAATTAAGAAAGATCTTCTATATACAAAAACAGATGAATGGGTTAAAGTAGAAGGAAATATAGCTATTGTAGGAATCACTGACTACGCTCAGAAGAAGTTAAAGTACGTGGTTGGTGTTGAGTTACCTGAAGTAGGTAATGAAGTAAGTAAAGAAGAGAAGGTAGCAGTTCTGGAGTCAGTTAAGACGGTTGCTGACGTATACGTACCATGCAGCGGTAAAATAGTAGAGGTTAATGAGGAATTAATGGATCACCCAGAATATATAAATCAAGACCCTTACGGCAAGGGCTGGATACTTAAGATAGAGGTAAAAGATCCTAACGAACTTAAAGATCTCCTTAAGCCCGAAGAGTATGCCGAGAAAATAAAGAAAGAGGAAGGTCTATGAGAATAAAACTAAGGTTACCGCCAAGAGTAAAAGTGCTTGAGGCATTAAGTGCTATAAGTGATGGTAGGATAAAGGAATTAAGTGATAAAGAATACGAAGTTACATCATCTGATGGAACAAGGAGATATAATGTATATGTTGATTTAGAGAAAAAGGAAGTTTTCAGTACTGATAATGGAACATTTTATAGAAATTATGTAGGTTACCCGATAATAGCTATATTAATGACTAAAGGCGCCCTACCTTTTAATCCTAAGTTAGCTTCAGCACTTAAGGGAATTAATTGGCGTAGAATAAATGAACTATTTAAGAATTACGCCAAAGTTGAGTCATATATCAAGTCACTACTTAAGAGAAGAGGTATAGAGCCAGAGGAGATTGATTACTTTATAAGTATAGTAATGAATAAGTTAAGGGAGTTAAATCTCACTAAGACCCCCCGGTGATGATACGGCTGTGAACTGAGTAATGATGTCCTGTGTTTAATCTGAGGTTTGGACGATGGCATTTAAGAAGAAGATCGTTAGGGTGAGGGATGGTCTTAAGTTAATAGGCTTAGTTTTTGATGAGTATAGGAGAAGGCTTTATGAGTATAATGAGAGGATAAAAGAGTTTAATTACTACTTAAAACCTGTACATGAAGTAACATATAGTTATGAGGGCATTGTTAGGAAATACCTATACTTTGGCAGGTACTGGTATAGATTAGTTAAGAGTAGGGGGGGCCTTAAGTGGATATATATAGGTAGGGAAAAACCAGATCCCCACTTACCCGACCCCCCACTCAATCCTTTTGAGGGAATAAAGATAGTTGTTGAAGGAAATGATGTGTTGATAGACGAGAACGTGTATTTACTACTTAAGAAGGTCTTAGAAATGAATTACGGCATAGATCTTGATAAGTACGTAGTCAATGTTTAGTTCGGTTACTAATGTAGGTCTAGGGGGTCCGACGCTACATCATCCTGCCGAGCAACACTCGGCTGTCCGTAGCCCGTTAAATGACTGTGTTAATGAGAGCTTTAAAATTACTCTTTTTAGCTAATATATCGGGATGATTTGTGATTACCTTTTTATCTTTTTAATAGGTAGGTTAAGATTGGGAAAACTGTAGAAGTGAGTTGCTTTGAGTATCGTTAGTTATGCTAAGTACCCATTCCTAGTAAGACTTGATGACTTCCTTAGGGAGTACTATGGGTCATTAACTCTTGAGGAGATAATATTAGCTAATAGGTCGGCCAGCTACATTAAGAGGGCCTTAATGAGGATCGTTGCCTCGCTTAAGAATGAGATTTATGTTGAGGGCTCATCACCTACTGATGAGGTTTTAAGCTTCTATATGGCACTACTTATATCCTCATTAATATCTCCGTCATTAGCTAAGAGACTAGCTGTTTATGAGAGCAAGAGGGTTTATGATAAGTTAATGAGAGAAAGTGATGAGGCATTAGTAAGTATAGGTAGGAGGTTAGGTCTTGATTTGAAGTACTTAGGTTCATGCGTAAATACCATAGTCACTGGGTACTCACTTAGGGACTTAAGCCCTATTGAGGTATGCCTTGATTATCAAATCTCAATACCTGACTACCTAACTTACGGTAAGAGACTATTTAGTGATCCAGCCTGGAAACTAACTAATCAAGTAGTTAAAGGTGGTTATGTATATATTGATAAGAGGAAGGTAGCTAGGCTACTTAGTGAGGTTGTTTACCAGAAGATCGTGAGCTTAATACCCAGGAAGTTAGAGGGGTTGCCTAAGGAGCTTAAGGAGTTTATAGACTACGTGAAGTCAGAAATAAGTCGTGAGGTACCTGACTTCGATAAGTCTTTCATTACTACCAGAGAACCCCAGGTAATGATAGAGGCAATGCATCAGGAAGCTGAGTCCATACTCATCGGTAAGGAATTAGTGATTAGCTCTGAGAAAGAATTGCAGAAGGTATTTCTTCTTATGCCACCATGCATTAAAGAAATACTCAATCAGTTAATGAGATGCGAGAACTTAAGTCATCACCAGAGATTCGCCTTAGCTACATTCCTTATAAACATAGGAGTTGATCTAGACTTAATACTTGAGCTATTTAGTAAAGCACCGGACTTTAATGAGAGGATAGCTAGGTATCAAATTGAGCATTTAGCGGGTCTTAGAGGGTCAAGAAAGAAATACTTACCCTATAGTTGCGCAACCATGAGGAGTCTAGGTATGTGTGTATCAGAGTGCGGTACTAAATCACCCCTAACATATTTCTACAAGGAGCTGAGGAAGTTAAAGAAGGGTAAGTCGAAAGAGAAAGTTAGGAGTAGTTAACTTAGTCTCTACATTAAAATAAATCTTATTTCTTCGTATCCAGGGGTATTCATGCCCTTACTTACCGAAAACATGAGTATTCTATCACCCATGAGGTCATATTCGAAACCTACATTTACGTAGGTTACTCTCATACCTTCTTCAAAAACCCATAACACCTCATAGTTATACTCAGCCACCTCGGCCTCATACTTATTCACGTAAGTGTTCTCACCCTTCCTCAAAGGTATTTTAAACCCTATTACGAAGAGGACGTAAGGATACCTATAACTCCCCCTAAACCCCAAGCTAACACTCCTAACCTTAGGCCTAACCCTAACATTATTCACCAGTACTTCCTCCTCATTAAGAAATGACTGCATATTAAGTGCTAACTTATTCATCTCCTCATTATAGAGCGTACCATCACTAACTACTTTCCTGTAATAACCTCCGGGGTCGTAATAATCGAATACTATTATCTGATTTATATATCCGCTTTTAGAGACCGTGAAAATGCCCTGAGCATATATAGGTATTACGTTACTTGACATGATCTACTTCCTTGGGACCCTAATAAGTACCATATCCCTCCTCCTGCGAATACTCAGCCTCGATATATCAGCATCTTCGGGAAGCATTATCTCTTTATAGTACTCCTTAAAGACTATGTTCCTATGACTACCTGACCATCTATTAAAGCTTAAGTCCTTCCTTAATGAACACTTAAATATTATCTTCCTTCCCTTCGCATCTATAGATAACTTATTTACGTCAGCTAAGGGTATGTTTATAGCTATTAAGTACCCACCCCTATCCTGCTTTACACTTATTAAAGGCTCTAAGTACCCTTCATGACCCCACATAGGCTCCTCATGAAATTCAGCGGAAACTCTCCTAAGTACCTCCTCTATATCTTCATGAATAGCCCTCTTCATAGCCTCTATCCTTAACTCAAGATCTCTAATGAACCTCTTAATTATATCCTCCATAAGCATCCCCTCATGTGTACATTGGGGGTACCCTATACTCATAGGACTTCCGCATCTGGTCAAGCACCCTCCTAGTCTCTCTCATTAACTCCCTAGTCTTTATCTTGATTATCTCAGCCTCCTTCATAAGCTCATCAACATTCACTTCAACACCAGTTATCTTAGAGAATGCCTTAAGGAGTTCGGCAGCTGCTTCAGGGTCCGGGAACTCCATGTAGGTCTCACTAAGTAGTACTAAGTGCTTTATACTCCTCCTGTTAAGTTCCTTAAGGATTATGGCATACGAACCTACTAGGTAGCCCTCCTCAAACTTGAGCCCTAATGACCTAACAACATCTTCTAACTCCTTATTAGGTGTAAACCAGTAAACATTAACCTTATCTAATTCAACACGGTTAGGTGTTGGTATGCCTACCATTAAGAATACGTAGTTAAACTCTTTCTTCTCTATGTAGTTAACTATTAGTTGAGCTAACGTGGGTAGTGAGTGTATTGGAGGAGTTATCTCGGAAATAAGTATGGTTACTCCCTTAGCGTAGAATAATGTAAGTGGTGGGTACATCTCACCCTTATGAATTACCGATATTGGTGGGAAGTGCCTATAGCTCTCAATACCACCAACGTACTCCGCATTTAAGGACTTGACTAGGTGTATTGAGGCTATTAAGCCAACTAGCCCAGCATCAGGTAGTCCGAGTACGAATACCTTAGGCTCCTCAATAGTGAATTCCTTAACCTCAAATAACTCAATACCGTTAAGCTTCTCAGTTATCAAGCCTAGCACCCATTAAGGGGTTATAGAGTTATTTTTAGATTTTCCTTAATTGTCCTTAAGACAACTACGGTCTTTGTGCTTAATACACCATCAATATTGCCTATCTTATCAAGTAGCGATGCCAGCTCCTTCTGGTTATGGGTTAGTGCTTGAGCTATTAACGTATACTCGCCAGTTACATCATAGATGGCTGTTATTTCGGGGAATTCCTTCAATACCTCAACAACATAGTCATACCTCTTTGTATCAACGTTAATGAATATAAAGCATTTTAGATTAAGACCCAGTTTCTCTGTGTTTAATACTGCAATAACCTTCCTTACGTACCCCCTTTCCCTTAACCTCTTTAATCTAACATAGACCGATGATTGACTTATCCCTAAAATTTTAGCTATCTCAGCATATGTTAAGTCAGCATTCTCTTGAATTATGTTGAGTAGCTTACGGTCTGTTTCATCTAATTCCTCAATGCTTGGGCACATATTACTCACCCTTAGGTGCTAGTAAGTACTCTACTTCACCACCACCAAGTAGTCTAAACTTTAAGTCTATAGGCATGTCAGTGCCGAACTGAAAGTCTATGGACTCAGCAATACCTGTTAATTTAATTACCTTCGAGAGGTAATCAATATCATACGCCGCCTCACTTCTCTCTTTAATAATTAGGTTTACCAAGGAACCTGTAGCTCTTGATATCTTAAGCTTAGTCCTCCTATCCCCTGAGGTCACAAGTAAGTAGTCCTCAGTCTCGGCTATGAACCTCATGGTGTCACTAACGTCGCTTATGTCTTTAATGGCTATTTTCATGGCCTCGGCAAGTACGGTGCCTTCAACAGTGAATTCTAGATTAAATGAAGGTATTTCAGGTTCAGCTACTTGCAAGTTTCTAAACCTGTACCTCCTAGTTATTAAGCCCTCAATAATGAAGTCAAAAAAATCTTCAGATGCCTGTATGGTTAGCTTATCACCTTTCTTAGGCTTAGGCAAAATTTTAATTAGACTACTAATGCTCATACCTATATCTATGGGTGAAGAAACCTCATACTCAAGAAATACGTCTGGAGGTAATGAGATTGAGAGCAACGATACACGCGCCGGATCTAGGGCCTTAATACTTATCCCCTCAGGGGTTACCTTCATTAGTACCTCATCAACCAATTCACTTAATGTGGTAAGCATATCTACGAATGCCTTAGCTGATGGGTAAGAAACCCTAATCACGTTAGCTTCAGACATTAAATTACACACCCTAAAACACTTATGGTATAGGCGGATATAAATTCTCCGAATACCTAGTAATTAGTGATGATGAGCGACTTCGGAGCGGAGTAATGAAGAACCGTGTGAGGACTGAAACTTCTTTGAAGAACTACTTAACAAAGCTTTATACCCCCTACGTTAATTAATGTGTGGTTACTTAGGTGATCACTATGTCGATGAGTAGGAAGTTTAAGGAGCATAGGAAGGTACTCAATGAGTTAGGTGTGAAGATACTAGACGTATATAGGTTTAAGGACAAGGAGGCCGTTAGGGGACTATACAAAGGTAAGGTAGTAATGATTGAGTTACCCCGCCATAGGGAGTTTATCTCACCTGATGAGTTTAAGAAGATAGTCATGGAATCATTAAAATCTAAGGGGAGAAAATAAGGTATTGGGTAGTGTACTACAAGAATGACTAAGAAGTTATATTACTGTCCCTTCTTGTATTTTTAATGAGTGATGACATGAGAATCGTTTTGATTAGATTCATGGCTATCTCACTAGGTTTGCTTGTTACACTCTCTCTAGCATGCTCTATACTTGCCTGGAGTGATTCCTTACCTGAATCGCATATTATTGGTGGCATTAGATTCATTAGACAGAAACCCCATTACTGCGGTCCAGCATCACTGGCTATGGTGCTTAATTACTGGGGGCTTAACTTAACTCAAGATGAGGTCGCCAAGGAGGTATTTAATCCTAGTACAAACCTTACGTATATTGGTGACATGGTTAGGTATCCAAGGGAACTAGGTTTTTTCTCTAGGGACTTTATAGGTAGTATAGAGACCATTAAGTACTATATAGCCCTAGACATACCTGTGATAGTTCTTCAGAAATACTCACTTAAGTACCCTGTAGGTCATTATAGGGTCGTGATTGGTTATGATGATGAGAGGAAGGTAATGAAGGTAGTTGATCCTGCAGGAGGCTTTATAGACATAAACTACACGTTATTCGCACTACTATGGAAGCCTGGGACGACATTCACAGTAATTAACTGGACTTTAGTGATATACCCCAAACACATGATTATATATGAAGGTACGTTAACAGTAACAACAACCAGAACGTTAACGAAGACCTTAACACACATTAAAACTTATACTAAGACACTAACATACACTCACACAACCACAGTAACTACGTTCAGGTACCTTTACACAACATCCACAATAACGCTACCCATACACATATACATAACCACAACAATAACGGAGACCGTTAAGGAGATACCACGATGGAGCTACACACTCATTGCATCCTTAATAATAATCATAATAGCATTAGCTGTGGTGTGCGTTGCAGTAAGCATGAAGAAGAAATAGGGTAAGGAATGGGGCCGCCGCCGGGACTTGAACCCGGGACCTCGGGGTCCACAGCCCCGCGCTCTAACCACGCTGAGCTACGGCGGCCATAGTAAGGTATCTTTAGGAGCCCTACAACCGACTCTACCTAATATTAATCTTCCTATTAAACTTTTAAATCAGAATCCCCCATAAGTGATGGGGTGATGTAGAGAAAAATATTATTGGTTTATAATGGGTTAGGTCTTTTTTAGTCCTGTACTTTGACAGCCCCTGTTGGGCAGACGTTCTCACAGACCCTACAGCCTATACAGGAGTCTGGGTTCGCTACTACAGCCTTACCTTCCTTTAACTCTAGAACTCCTTGTGGACATGAAGATACGCACGTACCACAGCCCGTACACTTCTCTACGTCAACTACTGGTCTAGGCATAACCTCCACCAAGACCTTAATATATTGGAAAGTGATTATAAATTATTCCGTAACAAAACAATATTAACAATTTAAGTACTTAAAGTATCGGTGATTACTGGTTTGAGACCTAAGTTCTCAGGAATTATATCGCCCTTCATAACACCATTCAATGAGGACTTAAGTATAGATGTAGAAGCAGTTAAGTGGTTAGCTAGGTATGAGGCTGATGGCGGTGTTCACGGGATATTCCCTAACTCCACAACAGGTGAGTTCATCCACCTAAAACCCGATGAGGTCATAGAACTAACTAAAGCGGTTATTGAGTCCGTTGGTGGTAAAGTTAAGGTTATTCCAGGGATAAGCGCGAACTGTACCCTACATTCCATAGAGTTAGGTAGGAAACTACTTGATTTAGGTGTTGATGGCTTCATAATAACCCCGCCCTACTACTTCAAGGTCAGTAAGGAAGGGCTTAAGAAGCACTTCTCCATGGTTGCTGAAGCCCTAGATACTGACATAATAATCTACAATATCCCCTCAACCACAGGTATAAACATACCTATAGACCTATATGTTGAGTTAGCTAAAGAGTATAGCAATATAGTCGGTGCTAAAATAACTCATGACAGCCTAATATATCTAAAGAGACTAATCTATGAAGTCAAAGCTGTTAGGAAGGACTTCGTAGTACTGACTGGTATGGCTGACTACCTACTGCCTAACTTAATGTTAGGGGGTGATGGTGGGGTCTTAGCACTTGCTAATATATACCCTCAAATACCTCGCAATGTTTATGATGCGTGGTTCAATAGGGATTTAATGAAGGCTTTAAATGAATATAGAAGGCTGCTTCAGCTAGCTAAGATATATGAGGTAGCGTCCTCCTTCCCTACAGCAATAAAGACAGCATTAAAGGTTATGGGAGCCCCAGTAAAGCCCTATGTTAGGCCACCATTAACCATGGAGCCTAAAGAGGTTGAGGAAAAGATACGTAAAATATTAGTTGAGTTAGGTATAGTTCAGTGATTTAACTTGAATACTTTAAATATGAATGCCAAAATATCAGAATACTCCCTTACTTTCACATCCGGAGTAGCTCCCGAATGACCACTTAATTTTTCAGTTCTTAGGAATACCGGCGCATTAACTTCCTTTAACTTAGCAACGAATTTAAAGGCATGCCCTGGATGTACTCTATCGTCGTGTAAACCAGTAAACACTAGTGTTGGCGGGTACTGCACTTTCTTAACGTTATGGTAGGGTGAATATTTGAGTAAGTACTCCCTATCTCGGGGGTCATCGGGGTTTCCGTATTCAGGTATCCAAGCACTACCTATGTAGAGCTTATGAAATCTAAGCATGTCCAGAACAGGGTAGCCTATGACAGCACCGTCAAGTATTTCAGGTCTTTGGGTTAATACCGCACCAACCAATAAGCCTCCGTTGCTTGACCCCAAAGCCACAACACTATAACCCTTGCTCCTTAAGTACTCGATAATGGCTATGAAGTCATTAAAGACGTTTTGTTTCTTCTCCCTCATACCAGCCTTATGCCATTCCTCACCAAACTCATCACCCCCTCTTAAGTTAGTAACAACGAACGTGCCACACCTATTTATGAATGGCGTGATGAAGTGATAATATCTAGGTGTTAACCCGATACTAAAGCCTCCATAACCATAAACTACGGCTTTACCTAACCGACATCCTCTTCTCTCAATAATGAATATATGTATAGGTGTGCCATCCTTAGATCTTACCCAACCCTCGGTAACGATGTAGTCACCTCTAATGCGCTTTGACCCAATTAACTCTACAGAGCCATTAACTAGTCTGTAAAGCCTGTATGGGATGATGAAGCTCTCATACTTAAACACGAGTTCTTTACCGTCAGTACTAAATGAAGATAACGTACCTGGAGGCCTAAACCTTAAACGTTTCACTAACTTACCGCTTAATGTATATACCTTAAGGATAGATGAGGCATTAACTAGGTAGTGAGCCACTAGGTGGTTACCTACTATTACAGCATCCCTAAGTGGGTAACGCCATGCCTTAATTACCACCTTACTTAGCCCATCACCTACTTCCACGACCCTACCGAGACCTCTTCTATCATCATGGGAGAGCACGTAGTACTTACCATTAACGTAGTCTATAGGGTATGTCATGAACTTACTCTTACCATAAACGAGAACCCAAGTGTCTGGGTCTCTTAGATTGCCGCCATAGATGTTACTCCATGAAGACCCATAAAACACTGCCACTAAGGCCTTACTACTATCAGTAGACTTACTTAATGAGATAAAGTATGACTGCGGTATACCTTCACCAAATACCATAACATCCTTACCACCCTCCCTCAAGAAGACTCTTTCAGTAGGTGCCTTCACTCCATCGGGGGTTTCCCCCTCTCTATAGAACCTGACATAATAATATCTTTCCTTATCTATCCATGTGATATCACCGACAACTCCCTTTAACTCATCGATAATCTCTAAGTCCTTAGTATCTACGATTCTCGTAATCCCGACGTCAGAGCCCGCATACGAGAATGTATACGCTAACCTTTCACCCTCATCATCAATATAAAACCACTTTAGGACAACGTCCTTACCTAATGACCTAGAATCCAGTATCTTACGTCTTGAGCCATCCCTACCTATAAGCACTATCTCAAATGATGAACCCCTCCTAAATAGAGCGAAGTAACCTTTTCTACATACCTTAACTAGCATTAGGTAGGGAATCTTAACATATTTCGCCACTTCCCTCCTAAGCTCCCCGGGCAATACACCTAGGAACTCCCTTAACCTAACGTTCTCACTATCAACCCACTTAATTACCTTGGGATCATCGATACTTTCAAGCCAGATGTAAGGGTCTTCCAAGATTACAGCACCATCTCTAAACATCATAGTAATCACGAGTATTTTAATACTCTCTTAATGAGAAATAAAAACTGTCTTGGTGCTACATAATCATATAATCACTCCCTACGTCATATTAGTGGTGTTAGTTATGCATATAGCTGTTGTAGGTACGGGTAATGTGGGTAGGACTATAGCTTACACATTACTTTATGAGGGCTTGTGTGATGAGCTATCACTAGTCGATATAAAGCCTGGATTAGCTGATGCTTTGGCTGATGAGCTAAAGCACGCTGCCGCTGGACTCAGACGTGATGTTAGGATATATGCTTACGAACGGGATGAGGACCTCCATAGTGCTGACTTAATTATAGTTTCGGCTGGTTTCCCAAGACCTCCAGGGGTGGAGATGAGTAGAAGGGACTTGTTTAGAAAGAACGCTGAGATAATTAAGTATATAGCTGAGGTAGTACCACCAAATAACCCAGGGGCTAGGTACGTAATAGTTACTAACCCTGTTGACGCCATGGCCACGTTATTTAGAAGAATATCGAAGGCTAGCTTCGTAATCAGTACGGGTACTCACCTAGAGACCTTGAGGTTTAGGGCTAGACTAGCTGAAGTACTTAATGTACCTGTCTCTAAAGTTGACGGGTTCGTTGGTGGGGAGCACGGTGAGGAGGCTATTATCTTATGGTCAACCGTTAGGGTATTCGGCATACCTATAAATGAGTATGTTAAGACCTACTGCTTAAGTTTAGATAAGGACTCCATAGAGAGCTACGTAAGGAGGATCTCCGTGAAAATAATTAATGCGTTAGGAGCAACAAGATTCGGTCCTGCAGTAGCCTTTAGAGATATAGTTAAGGCCATAGTCAATAACTTAGATACGGTGTTAAGCATAGCCATACCCCTGAAGTTTAACGAAATACCTGAAGAAGTCATGGTTAGTATACCTACGAAAGTAGGTATGGATTTAGGACCTACACTCTATGAGTACTTAAACCAAGAGGAGAAGGAAGGTGTTGTTAGGGCTGCCAAAGCGATTTACAAGACTTATGTGAATTCACTTAAGTACTTAGGTCTTTATTGAAAGGAACTTAATTTAACCCTATACAACCTATTTACTGAGGAGTACCCTAGATTGCTAAAGCATTACGTAATGTTTTTAGCCGCTATATTGGTGCTCATACTTACGTTAGAATCTAGTACTTACGTACAGGAAACGTTAAGGGAGTCTTTAGGAATTAAGGGGCTCTCATCTATAGCGGTTGTTACTGAGACATACGTAGAGATCATTAAGGGACCCACATCGGAATTCATAATTACTGATAAGCTAGACCTAAGCTACGCATACCCGTATAGGGAGGCTCTAGGCTTAACCATTTACGGGCCTGTACCTAGGTACATAAAGTTCATTAGTTATGATCTATACAAAGGTTGTTACTGGGGCCTTGCTCATAGTAAGCAGCTTAAGTTCATTGTTAGGTATAGCTATGAGAAGGTAAGTGGCGGTTGCTTCCTTATAGATATACGTGTTAATAATACTTGGTTAAGGCGTATAAAGGCCTGTTATGAAGGTGCTGACGCTGATTACGCATTAGTGAGTTTAGGTCCTAACTCAACCTCAGTTAGCTATGGTGACTTAATCTTAATGCCTCTACCAGCGACGCTGAGTTTACCATTCATTACGATATCACCAAGCCTTAGGGATTTAATTGAGTTCCTGACCTTCTCGATACCGTTAAGTAATGAGCCTATAGAGGCGTTAGTAGTTGTTGATGCTAAGTTTAGGTATTTAGGTATGAAGCCGTATAAAAGACCATTAAGTTTCTCATGGGTCTTAATTAAGTTAGCTAAAGGCAGGGGCGATGTGCGTAGGGTTGAGGCCGTGAAGAACCTACCCATAGAGCTAGTAGCTAACTTAAGTGGTACGGTCAGTACTGAGATCTACAAAGACCTACGTAAGTTAGCGAGTAAACTACTCCTAAGTATTAATGGGTCAAGAACCTTGGATAACGTGGTTAACGCATTCAGTAACTATGTATCCAGTAATGCTAGATACGGCATGTTTAATTATAAATTGATTAACTCTACATGCCCTAATGTTGTTTCTGAATTTCTATTTAACGCTAAAAGAGGTGTTTGTATTCACTTCGCCTCAGCATTAACGGCTTTATTAAGGTCTATAGGTATTGATTCAAGAGTTGTTATAGGGCTTTCATTAAGTCACGCTGATAGCGATTACGCTAATGGCGATACCTTAATCTATGGTATTCACTCATGGAGTGAGGTATATGTGCTAGGTAGCTACATACATTACGACCCAACCCCACCATCACCAACATACTCCATACAACCATATCCAGGGATACCACCGTCACCAATAGTGAAGATTAAAGTATATACAAACCCCATGTTCGAAGTCAAACAGTCATTAAAGTACCTAACCTATAACGCCTTAATCGCTTTAATAGTTACGTCGCTCATAATAATGAGCAGTAAAGGGTCTGCAATAACAGTCTATTTAAGTAAACTAATTAAGTTACGTAAGAGCAACGTAAAAAGTGAGTTAATTGGGATCCTTAAATCAGTATTTAAGAACTATGGGATTACGTATAAGGAGACCTTAACGCTTAGGGAGGCTTATCTTAGTGTGAGGGATTACTTACCTAAGGAGTTATCCAGTAAGTTATGGGAGCTCATCAGAGCTTATGAGGACTATGCGTATGGAGGCTTAGTTACTAAGGATTACGTTAGGTCTAAGCTCAAGGAGTTTATGAGGGTGTTTAAAAATTACGTTGACTTATGAGTTAATAGTTAATACAGCCTTAGTAATCATGTACCTAACGTCTTTAGGGTTAGTACTAAGCTTCAAAAGAAGATTGAGGTCGTATAATTACGTAGTTAGGTTAAGGTCTCTTGCACGTAGTAGATTAAGGGAGCTAGGATTAACATTACATAGACACTTCTCAAGTTATGACTTAGTAAGTAGGTTAACTAGTGTGGCAAGGGATGGGTACTTTGCACTTATATACATAATTACGTTAATGTTCCTGGTATGTGTGTTTACGAAGGATTACTTAATCACTATGGGTCTAGCTGTATTCCTCCTCAGTACTACCCTATTATCTACCGCTAATGTTAAGGGTGTGAAGGTACGGAGGTTTGTTAAGAGGTTGGGTAGGTACTTGTGGGAAGTTCATTTAGAGGTTAAGAATAGAGGTTTCTATGAGGTCTCAATATGTGAGCGTGTAAAGGATGACGTAGTTATTGTTAAGGGTGATATATGTAGGTCAATTACTGATTCTGAGGATGTAGTGAGGTATGTAGCTTTAAGTACGCACGCACCTTATGAAGGTTACGTAATTATTCATGTCAAATACCCTGCCAGTATGTTGAGTAAGGTCTTAATGTTTAAGCCCCCTACACACTTAAAGGATACTGAAGTCAGTGCTGAGGAGTTCATTGAGGGGTTAGGAAGGAGGTATGTCGTTAGTATTAGGGAGCCTTCAGTTGAGGGTGTAAGAGGGTATGCACCAGGGGACGAGTTAAGGCTTGTTGATATGAGGAAGTTAGGTATGTTAGATGGACTTAGAACTAAGTTACTATCTAAGGAGGTTGATGAGCAAGCAGTCTTTACTGATAAGGTATGCGTTTCCGTAGGCGACTACGTAACTAAGTATATAGGAGGAAGGAATCAGCTCAAGTACTTACTTCATGTACTCGCTAAGGAGGGTATCAGGTATGTAGTAACTAACCAAGGAGACATAGATATCGATGAATTCATTAAAAACATAGAGCGCTACTTAGGCAGCACTGCGAGCCGACGCTGTGAATTAATGGTGGTTTCCCCCGATAAGTTAAGTGAGGTTAAAGACTTAATTAGAAAGTCTACCCTGAGACCATTAATCGTGATTATTATGGAACCTATAGAAGATAAGGTAATTACTAATTACATAGGTTCAAAAGCTGCCTTAAGAACTTATGGTGAGTGGGTCAAGGGGCTTCGTAAAGATGTGAATAACTCGCTTAAGGAGCTTTCTGAGTTAGGTATTAAGGTGATTGTTTTTGAGTTGGGTTACTAAGGTATTTAAGCTTAGGCTCCTTACCCTTAAGTTAATCGTTATTTTTAGCATGTACTACGTACTTAGCTTAACTAATATTCCCTTAACAGCGTTGGCGTTATTCATAGCTTCTAGCTTAATCATCATCTTTGTGAGTAGGTTAAGGTATTGCGTAATTACCGCCATAATAGCCTCAGTAGTACTTGGCTTAATGAGTGGTAATTACCATATGGCATTACTAACGATCTCATTACTTACATTAAATGATTTACTTGATGCTACATTAACTACTTATTTAGTTCCTGCCTACGTAATCCCTATATCTATCCTCATGTACGCAACCCCCATAGAGTTGAGGATCCTAGTAACTTCCATTTACGTACTGTACATTATTGCTAGAATAAATGGTGAGTCCTTAATGTCTAACTCCATTAAGGCGGTCTCAATATCCCTACTACTAGTTACGTTAGCCGTAATGGCTACATGGCTAACACCATTAACTACTGTTGTTACGTTTTACGGTATGGTACTTATAGTTACATGCCTACTACTGGGTAAGATGGCTAAGGTAATTAAGGAGGAGTAATGGAGTTCAGCACATCTTCAATAATTCCCTCACAAGCTCTAAAGTTCTCTATAAGTGTACTTGGAGGGTTCTTAACTATTATCCTATGCCTAAGGACGTACTTAACTACGTACTTAACGTCGTCAGGTATCACGTAAGTTCTCCCATCAAGGTACGCATGTATTTTTGAAAGTCTAAGTACATGGAGAGTAGCCCTAGGTGAGGGCCCAAGAAATACCCTTTGATCACTCCTTATTCCATTAATGATGTTAAGTATGTACCTACTTATGGGCTCAGTTACATGTATTTTCCTAGACTCACGTATGAGTCCCTGAAGTTCTTCAGCGTTAATTACAGTCTCAATCTCCCTTTCCTCAATATATACTTCCTGATCTCTACGCATGATCTCTAACTCCTCGTTAGGTGTTGGATATAGAAACTCTAGACTCACCATGAACCTATCCAGAATTGCTTGGGGTATTTGATATATGCCCTGGGTTTCTATGGGATTTATGGTCGCTATAACCATGAATGGTTTTGGCAGGTTGTAGGTCTCGCCTTCAATAGTTACTTGAGATTCCTGCATAGCCTCGATAAGCGCTGATAGTGTCTTAGGGTTACTCCTATTTATTTCGTCAGCCAATAGTATATTGGTGAATATAGGTCCTTTGAGAGTCCTTAGATCACCTGTCTTAGGGTCTATGACCTTAGCACCAACTATGTCAGCAGGCAACATATCTGGTGTGAACTGTATCCTCTTAAACATGAGCCCTAAACCCTCAGCAAACAACTTAGCGACTAAAGTTTTAGCAGAGCCTGGCAAGCCATATATAAGGACATGGCCGCCAGCTAATAGCGTGGAGAGTATGAGCTTGATATCACCCTCATGCCCAACAACAATGTTTGATACGGTCTCAGTAAGCTTTTTAAGAACCTCACTCAATACTAGCACCCTCCAAAGCATGTAGTATATGACTTAACTAGTTAATATACCGAAGGTAACTTAAAGTTAAGGTGATAGGTTTAAGACTTTCGGATACATTTAGTAATCAATGGGTGAGGTATTTAGATAATGGGAAACAAGCAATTCACTTACTTATTAGTAATGCTTTTAACACTTTCTATAGCCGTACTCTTATCAAGTGCGGTAATAGTTAACTCAGGCCTTACACGCATCACGGATATCCAATATATGGCAACTCGTGATACATTAACGAAGATTGTACCTGCGCAAACAACTCAAAACCTTCCATTGTTCATGGAACCCATACACGGTCCTAAAACAGGTTTAAGGAATGTCCTTGTTGTTTTTACATACTTCAGTAATGTTGAGCCTACTAAGGACGTTAACGACATTATTAAGGTCCTTAACTACGTGCGGGATTACTTTAATGAAATCACTTATGGTAAGGTCGTTATCAACTTTACAATTATTAATAAGTGGTTTCAGCTACCTAAGGACTTAGAGTACTATGGTAAACCCTCTGCTGGTGCTGCACAAGGTGATGATCCAAACAGGGTTAAGGAGTTCTTTATAGATACTCTAAATGCGCTGCTTGATGAGGGTGTAGACGTTTTTAATTACCATACGATACTCATAGTTCATGCCGGCAGGGATGAGGCTTATAGTAAAGTACCTTCAGACATACTTTCTGAAGCAACGACAGGGGAGGCATTAATAATTCTGGATAGTGAGGAGAGGAAGTACTTAGCATTCGCCACGGTCTCTGAGTTTGATGGTTTAAACGTGTATGTTCATGAGCTTCTACATAACTACGGGTTCCCGGACCTCTACGATTATGAAAGAGAGCGAATATTCGTTGGTTATTGGTGTGTTATGGCTGAAGGGTCAAGATTAGATCCCCCACCACACCCGTTAGGCATACTTAAATATTATGTTGGGTGGATAGAGGACGAGGAGGTAGCAACACTCTACGGAAGGTCAGGTAGATGGTACTTAGTCTTTAAGAATAGCACTAAGTCCTTAATCACAAATACATCATTAACGCTTAAGATAAAAGCACAGGAAGTAAGTGAAAAAGGGCTTAAGCTCTTAATAATACCAGTAAATCAAACGCATTTCGTTACGTTGGAGATTAGGTTAAGGATCGGGTATGATGCTACGTTATCTAATGAGGGTTTACTAATATACTTGGTTGACACCACAAAAACTAGTGGGCATGGTCCTATAAGGGTTCTCGATACTAAACCAAAGACCTTGACCTTAAGTGACGCTACTTTAGGTGTTGGTGAAGAGTACTTACTGAACATAACCACACCTAAACTTAAGATAAGAGTAATTAACTGCTCAGAAGGCGGATGCCTTATTGAGATAATTGAGCATTATGTTAGTAAGAAAGTACCTAAAGTGCTCATTAAATACTTTGCTGTTGAGAGAAATGAGAGCCATGTGGGCAATCCTCTAGGGATTAAGGTATGGGTGACTTACACTAACGGTACGCCAGTAAGTAATGCCTTAGTCATAATGACTAACAACGTGACAATAGAGGTTGATGAGGAGGGCATAGGTAAGGCGGTAATCAAGGAAGGCACCTTAGGTATGAGAGAGTATAGGGTAATTTCGGTAATAGACCTTAAGACCTTTAAAGAATTTCAGTTAGTTAATAACCCGTCAGCTAAGGTACTATGGTATAAGTTAAGAGTTGAAGTAAACATCAGTAAGACTCACTTGAATATCGGTGAGCGTGCTAACGTATGCTTAAGGATAATTAGGCTCAGTAACGCATCATTAGAGCCCAGACATGAGGTCATTTTAGAGTACGTTAAGAACTTCATGTTTATGAACGGCACCAATAGCTCCACACTAGAAAGGTATGTAGTTAAGCTTGATAGGTATAGCCACCCATTATGTATTCCTTTAACTTCAGATACCCCTGCTAAGGCTTTACTAATCGTGAGGAAAATCACTTACTTTAACGAAGTTATTGACCCCATACTTATAGAAACAACCTATAAGGTAGATAAATACGTCTACTACGGACTTTTAAGTGAGTTACCTAAGTACGCTATAGCGTTTGATAAGGTAGCTATATATAGTGTAAACACCGATAAGAATGTAGTTGATGTTGGAACCCCAATTACAGTTTCATTTAAGGCTAAATATGTAGTATTAGGTAAGTACTTAGGTAATACTGACCTCGTGTTCGTCAATGGAGTGCCTGCTAAGTATTTAGGTAATGGGTTATTTAAAGTGAGTTTAATAAGGTATGAGCCTACTATAGAGGTGTTAAGGTTCGATGTTAACACTGCCGACGGTATAACGGCTATTTCAGCACCTAAAGATGTAAAGCTTGTTTGGGATTTAATTATGATTAACCTAAGCGTTGCTAGAGAGAGGGTTGACTTATGTAGAAACATTAATGAGGTAATCATGATTAGAGGTAGGTACTTAGCTATGGGTGAAGATTTTGAAGGTGATGTTATACTTAATAAGCCTTCATGCAGGGCAGGTGTTCATGTGGTAAAGCCTGTAAGCGTACATGACTATAAGTATGGTTTAAGTAAATTCATATCGAATGAAGTACGCATAGCTTATGATTACATAATCATTAAGTTATCATGTCCTAGGAAGACGTATTTGATAGGTTCTAAACCTAAGGTCTTCATTAAGGCATACTACGCGCTAGATAAGAAGGAGTTGGAGGGTTATGTGAAAATTAACTTAACCAAACCCATAATGAATGAAGGTACATACACAATAACTGTAACAGATATTTCGGACCATGCTTACGGGCTAAAGTACTTTAGGGTTAGTAATCCATGTGTTGTTACTTTTTCAAAACCTGAGTTGCTGATCAGGTTTAATGATTTGGTTTTCGGGGTTAGGGTAAATATCAAGTTAAGGTACTTAGTTAATAAAGAGTTAGTTACTGACGAGAACGTTAGCTTAATAGTAAATGGTGATGAGGTAATCATTAAGGACGGTATAGCTAGTTACGATTTTAGTTCTTTATCTCCGGTCATTACTTTAGGTTTAAAGGTAGTTAATAATGGCCTAGTTATTCATGAGGAATCATTAACTCACATCAATGTGGTTACCTTAATGCTCTACCTACTCATATTCATGCCACTAACCTCAATAATATACATATTAAGGCTAAAGAGGGGTAAGGCTAAGCATTAACGTAATCTACAACTTCAAATCTTACACATTAGGTTAAGGTGTGGGTGCCTAACATATCTGAGGAGGATGAGTTACTTCATAGGTTAAGGGAGCTTAAGGATAAGTTAAGGAAGCTTACCGTATTTGAGTTAATTGAAGGTGGGGTATTTGAGGTTATTGAACTACCTAAGTACGTAGTTAATGTTAAGTGTTATGAGGTTGCTGGTAAGTTAGAGATTTTTCTTGATATGGTTTTCCCAATACCTCCTTCAGGGACTTTAAACATTAACTTAACGTTAAGCAAGATTATTGAGGCTCTAGCCCGGCATAGGTTTATAGCTAATGAGATAATAACCTTTGGCTTCATATCTGCTGAATTAACACCCCATCAATTAAACTTAACCTTAGTCATAATACTCCCTCAAGTACTTAGACTTTAATTAAATAAAATAACGATTTTTGAATTAGCTTAATGCAGCTCTTTACATAAAATTGCATTTTGCTCTCGTTTTTCATAGGTTTTTATTTATTTACTTACATAAAATAACAGAAAGATTTTTATAGGTGTCGCTATGAGTTCTTTAAGGTGTAGGTGTATGGGTCTGAGTGGGAGGTTAATCAGGACTGTAGTGCCTATAGTTGCTGTGTTGATCATAGGTGCTATAGCACCTCCCCTGCTGCCTCCTTTACTAGCTATAGTGCTTGCTATGGTGACTAGGCAGGTATTGCCAGCGTTGTTCATAGGTGTTTGGGTTGGTGGGTTAATGGTTGTTGGGTGGAATCCCTTCGATGCCACGGCAAAGACTTTTGAGTGGGTTATCGCTAACGTTACCGATTCCTGGAATGCATCGATACTCCTATTCGACTTCCTCATAGGTGCGCTCATAGGTGTGCTCTATGTGTCAGGTTCCTTACACGCTATTGCTAAGGCACTAGCTAAAGGGGTTAAGTCAGCTAGAAAAGCTAGTTTCCTCACATGGCTTCTAGGCGTTATAATATTCTTCGACGACTACGCTAACACCATAGTCGTAGGTAATACGGTTAGGCCATTAACTGATAGGTTAAGGGTTAGTAGGGAGTTCTTAAGCTATATAGTTGACTCAACAGCGGCGCCTGTTGCTGGATTATTCATAGTCTCTACATGGATAGGATATGAGGTAAGCTTGATTAGGGACTCCTTTGAGAGTCTTGCTAATGAGGCACAGCAAGGGATGATCGCCTCCGCACCCGACATATCTGCCTTCGCGGCATGGATGGCTTCCGTACCTTACAGATATTACTCTATACTGGCCATAATCTTAGTGTTATTGGTGGTACTAACTAGGAGGCATTTCGGGCCTATGTTGAAAGCCGAGTATAGGGCTGTTAAGGAAGGTAAGGTCGTTAGAGATGGAGCCAGACCGCTAATGCCTACAGAGTCTGTCCTTGGTGAGGTAGGCAGTGCTAAGGGGGCATGGCATAACTTCGTCATCTCAATACTAATACTCGTTAGTGTCTTAATGATAGGTATGTGGATTACTGGGGGTGGTGATAGGTGGTGGGAGACTCCGTTTGTTGATGCCTTAATGAACTCAGATGTAGCTACAGCCTTCGTTTGGGCATCGTTCGCTGCTTACGTGGTTGCTAGTGCTATCGCGTTAATCACTAGGAGCTTAAACATTGATAAATGGATTGACGCGACGGTAAAGGGTATGTACTTAATGGTACTACCTAACGCCATACTAGTACTTGCTTGGAGCATTAAGTCAGCTACTGAGGCTGTAGGTACCGCCGACTTCGTAGTTGGCTTAGCTACTGCAGCGGGTGTATCACCGTTTATTGTCCCCTTCGTGATATTCCTAGCTGCTGCCTTCATATCGTATACAACAGGCACAAGCTGGGGTACATTCGGTATTATGATGCCTATAGCGATACCCATGGCATGGAAACTAGCATTGATGAGTGGTGTCGACCCTTACGTAGTGACTTACGCCTCAATAGCCTCAGTATTCGCTGGAGGCATATTTGGTGATCACTGCTCACCCATTAGCGATACCACAATAATGTCATCGATGTTCAGTGCTAGCGACCACATAGACCACGTAAACACACAGATACCTTACGCATTAACAGCCATGGCGGCGTCTGCCGTACTGTTCGCTCTCTTCATGTCAGGACTAACACAGTGGTGGATACTACTACCCATAGGTATAGTAATACTCGTAATAGCGCATAGAGTTCTCAATGGATGGTACGCCAAGCTAGTAAAGCTACCTCCTGTCGTACCTAACTACGAGATAAGTGAGTGAGCATGATATATATAAACAAAACTAACTAAATATTTTCACCCAAATATTTTTACATAACGGATAACTTCAGCACCGTCTGCAGGCTTAGTTACCTTAACTGTAGCTTTAATACCGCATGAATTATATGCGAACTTAATCGCTTTTATAACCTTAGCTTCATCCCCTTCCTCACATATAGCTATTAAGCTAGGGCCAACACCACTTATGGTTACTGCTAAAGCGCCTGAACGTATGGCCTCCTTTTTGACTAAGCTATAGCAAGGTACGTAAGGAGTTGCTTACAGCCCTATGCGTTTGTATGTATAGGAGGTCTGCCTCACTAACTGTTGATATAGACCCTAATTGTGCCCCCTTAGGTACTGCGTGAATCGGTATTATGGTTACACGCCTCTCAATAAACGACATACCTACCGCCCTATCCTTAAAGACATTGAATAACCTGTAATCAGCCATATCCTCAGACCTATTAAGGACTAAAAACACCCCCCGTATCGCTGGTCCCTTCACAACCTCATCATTAGAACACTTAACAACAGAACCTAAAGCAATAACACATAGTGAAGTAATTAGCGATGCAACTAACACTATAAGCAACGTACGTGTTCTAGACGTATATCCCCGCCCATCAATAACTCAGCTAAAAGTAAATATATCTCTATATACCTTGGTAAGGAAATGCTTAAGGAATAAATGAAGAAATTAGGAGCCCAGCCATACGTGGCGGGCCCGGGGGGATTTGAACCCCCGACCACCGGCATCCACAACCTTCAGCGGTTTTTAGGAGGCCGGCGCTCTATCCTGGCTGAGCTACGGGCCCAGCCTTCGGAGCCGGAGGTCCCGGGTTCAAATCCCGGCGGGCCCACCACTTAATGTTTTTCCACGTATTTTTCCCATTTTAGAAGATACTCTTCTTTTCATGATCTTCCTACATATGGGTATGATTATACATAGTCAGTAACTTATAGTTATAATTATAACTATGTGACTATAAATAATTGTGTTCAATGCCTAATATTTAGGCCCAACTGTAGACTATGCAATATAATTATGGTTATTCAATAGTGGTGTTAGTATTTGTCATAAACCTCTATGTGTTCATGCTCTATGACTATCAGTAGTCTAGGCTTGGGTTCTAGCTGGTGGACTATAGAAGCTATTCTCCTAGCTAGCCTCGGTGTTTCATCCCTTGAGAACTGATAGGAGATATAGATTACTCCGTTTCCCGCTAGAGATAATAGGCTTGGTGTTGTGAAGTCGGAGTCTCTTGTCAATATTGTTCTCTCAAGCTCGTTTGCTATATCGACTAATTCCTTGTCACTAATGCCCCGGATACCTAGATCTTGTAAACGAACAACATCTACACCGTATTGCTTCAGGAAAATCACTAGTCTTCTAGGTATGTTTTCATCAGCTAGTAGCTTCAGCAACCACTAC
>CAZFJX010000011.1:0-58455 GCA_964519505.1 uncultured Desulfurococcales archaeon | reverse complement strand
CTCTAACACTCTCTGCTTTCTTCTCTTCTCCTTTTAACCTCTCTATCTCACTACGTGGAATAAGGTATCTACCGCTAGGACTACGAATAGCTTTTATTCTACCCTCCCGTATCCACCTCCACAACGTGATATACGATATACCTAGGATTCTACAAGCATCACGAGGACTAAGAAACCCCTCCATCACCCACACCATCAAAACATATAAAAACATATACAAACATATAAACTCTGCTATGGCTCACTAAGGATGAAATAAGGGAGACCATACTCATTATGAGAGGACTCGGTTTTGAATACCCCGGTATGCCTAAGGAGTTAAAACTACTTAACACAGCAGTCATCGAGGATGGCACGGAAGTCACTAAGTTACTGAACGAATTCAATGTTGTAGGCTTTGTGATTATAGCATATGCCTGGTACCCTAACATCATAAAAGTAAGTGATGTTAAGATATATACACGAAATTAGGGTAGGTCTCTTTTTCCACATTTCTTTTAAATCCAGCACGAAATGTATGTTTTTAACGCAGTATTTAGCGGTACATCTCTTAAAATATCGCCCGTAAAATTATTTCGTGAGGTTAAGGAGGGTGATTACTGGTGAGGATTTACTTTATTGGTGTTCATGGTGTTGGTAAGACAACTACGGCTAAGTACTTAGTGTCTAGGCTTAATGGGTATTCTTACCATGAGATGGACTGTATTGAGGAGGTTGCTGGTTTATCACCTACGGCACGTCAGCTCCTATTCTTCACTACCTACGTTAGGCAGTACTTAAGAACCTATAGGTTAGGTAATGTAGTCGTTGACTCACACCCTCTACTTGTCATACCGTACACCCTATGGTGGACTAAGGATAAGGAGTTAGCTGATGAGTTCTTAAGGATAGTCCTTAGGCTACCTAAATGTGACTACATGATCTACTTAAAACCCTACGACATAAACATACTTATCCGTAGGATCCAAGAGAGGTATAGGTATAACGTTATTGAGGAGGGTCGGCTTGACTACATTAACTTCATCATAGAGAAAACTGAGGATTACTTAAGGAGGTATGGGGGCTTAATAAGTAATGAGGTAATCTACGTAAATGCTGATATGGAGGTTAATGAGAGGGGCGGTTACATATTAAATAAAATTGATTTACGTAGGTAAGTTTAGCATATTAACCTACCGCCATTAACTCCTAATACCTGACCCGTTATGAATCTAGACGCAGGTGTTGCTAGGAAGTAAACGGCTTCAGCAACATCTTCAGGCTTAGCTATGTCCTTCAGTGGGTGTAGCTCAATAACCCTCCTCCTCTTCTCTGGGTCTTGGATGAATGGTCTAACCATGTCTGTCTCTACGAAGCTTGGTGCTACCGCATTAACACGTATGTGTGGTGCTAACTCAGTCGCTAACCTCCTAGTAAGCCCTATGACCCCCGCCTTAGATGCTGCGTAAGCTGCTGATGCCGCTATATGCCCTGTCTGCCCCGCTATACTGGCTATGTTGACTATAGATGCCCATGGGGACCTCCTAAGTAATGGTAGGAAATACTTAGTTACTAGGAAGACCCCCGTTAGGTTAACCCTAATGACCTCCTCCCAATCACTTAACTTAGTCTCCTCTAACTTACCTACATGGAGTATGCCGGCGTTATTGACTAAGACATTTATGTAGGGTACTTTCGTACCTACTAAGTTAGCACTCTCCCTAACGCTCTCCTCACTACCTACATCCATCTGTATATAGAACCCTGAGGAACCTAACTCCTTAATCTTCTTGAGGGTTTCTTCAGCCATGTCCTTACGCCTAAAGTAACTAAACACGACTATGTAACCATCACGAGCAAACCTTAGGGCTATGGCCCTACCTATCCCCCTATCACCACCAGTTATGAATATGTAGTTCTTAATCATGGAAACACCTTCATACCTTAATATCTGTAGCTAAGGTCTTAAGGATTAAGCTACTTTCTTGAAGCACTTACGTAACCCATTAAGAACCCTAAGAGGACAATTACTGACGTAGCTATGAGTATCCAGGCAGATAGCGGTAACCCCATGTATGTTATTACGAACGCCTTCTTAGGACCTAGGGATATAGCGGCATATAGAGACATAGCGACTCCCACGATTAAAGCCACGTACGATAAGATCCTCGACACTCTCTGCCTAGCTAGGCTAGGGCATAACCAGGCGGCTATAGTTATTGGGGCTAAGGGGAGCAGTATGACTGATGATAGCACAGACATTTCTACTATGAAGCCAGGTCTGAAGTAAGCGACTACCGCTGCAGCTATGACTAACCAAGCAACAACTAAGTTAGCTAACCTAATGGATCTCCTAGGATCGACTACACGTACTCTTCTCTCATATAAGTCTCTAACGAATGAGCTAGCCACACTAAGCACTATTGAGTTAATCGTTGATATAGCTGCAGCAACAATACTTACATAAACAATCGAAGCTAGCACGGGATTAAGATGGAGTAATAGGGTCGGTGTTACTAAATCCCTACTAACCTCGGCTAAAACGCCTAACTCGGTAAGCCCTCTAGCCATTAAGCCTATAGCCGTAACTATCAACGTATATATTAAGCCGTAGATAGAGAAGTACTGGATTAATCTCTTTAAAGACCTCTCATTAGCTGGCATGAAGACCCTCTGAACCACTTGCGGGTTTGTTACTGCGAAGAATACCCACGGTATAGTGAATGCCAGAAATGTGGGGAGTGACCAGAACTCAGTTATGCCCGTAAGCCCTTTACTACTTAACGCGTGGACTAACTCACCGTAATCAACACCGTTTGACGGTATAAAGAAAGCGAGTAGCCAGATTATGAAGATTGAAGCCGCAGTAATCATCCAGGCACCCTGATACATGTCTGTCGTTGCGATACTCCAGATACCAGCGATAACTATCCATAAGAAAGCAAGTATCACACCTACACATACACCAACCTCGTAACCAACTCCTATACCCTCAAAGATCTTACCAATACCTATTACTTGAGCTGATATATAGGGTATTAGGGCTACTAAGTAAATCACGGCTATGGTTATACCCATAAGCTCAAAACCGTAAAGATCGGAAAGCATCTCTGAAGGACTAACCCACTTCCTCTCCCTAGCTAAGAACCATACATGCCTACCGAATAGAGTAAGTAATATTAACGTAGCTAGGAGGTAAGCCAGCTCAAAACCTAAAGCACCAACACCTGTGGCGTAAGCAAACCCTACGAGCCCTATCATCATGAAGGCGCTATATGTCGTTGCTGCGTAAGTCATAGCTGCTAATAAACCACCCAACCTATACCCAGCAACAAAGTACTCACTAGTGGTCTTAACACCAAACCTCCTAGACACTAACGCTATTAAAGTACCGACGGCTATATAGATAATTAACACAGTTATGAACTCCGCAATCATCTCCCCCACCTTAATTCAATGAATAATGATGTAGCTACAACCCATAACGTGGCAAGTAATGCCCAAAACATATATAGCGACATATCTGGAGCTTCCTTAAGTACTGTATAAGGTATTAGGTAATGTATGACAAGAATCACTAAACCTATAATTAAATATATCAGGGCCCCTCTCCTAAATTTCATTGAGGCTCCCCGAACGAACGTTCGGGAGACAGGTATATAAGCTTTACATACAACCCTACTAAACGGGTTTAAGGAGAAAACATGGTGGGTAAGGGTAGAGTTAAGGAGAGGGTTCTTGAGCTCCTAAGTAAGTACCCTGAGGGGTTACTGCAGTCTAGCATACATAAGGCTTTAGGTATATCTAAGAGTAGGTCATGTGAGGTTCTTAAGGAGCTTGAGTCTCTAGGTCTCATATCTAGGGTTAAAGTAGGTAATCAGTACATTATTAAGTTAGTCAGAAAAGCACCTTCGGAGGAAGTCGAAGGTGTTGTTAGGGTATTAACGATAGGTATTGTGTGGTCTAGTGAGTACCCGTTCTTAACACCTTACGCTAAGTTACTTAGGGAGAGGTACGGTATTGACTTAAGGATTAAGGTATACCCAAACGCCCTTCAAGCAACTTGGGCTTTAGTTAATGGTGAGTTAGACCTTGTCTTAAGCCCTCTAATAACTCAGCTATATGCTTACGCATTGACTAAAGGGTTAAGGGTTATAGGTGGGGGTGCTTACGGTGGTGCTTCACTTATGGAGGTTATAGGTGGTAAGGCAGGTACTATAGCGTCTAGTGAGTTATCAACCATGGACTGCTGTAGGGCCATAGTCTTAAGAGAAGGACTTGCTGATGCTGGGGATATAATATACTTCACAAAGCCTGAGGAGATTCTGCATTTAGTTAAGAAAGGCTTAGTTAGGTATGTGGTTGTTTGGCATCCACTCACTGATTATCTAGCTAGTAAGGTGAGGGTTAAGGAGATTATTAAATGTAGTGATGTTGACGTGAGTTACTGCTGTACGTTAGCAGCATCAACTAAGTTAAGTAGGGAGTTGAGGAGGGGTCTAGCACTGACTTATCTAGACGCATTAAGTGAGTTCAAGAGGGACCCGAAGAAGTGTATTGAGTGGTACTCAGCTAAGGTCTCGATACCTAAGGAAGTAGTTGAGAAGGGGCTTAAGACCTACGGACTTAGGGCAGAGATAGATAAGGGGTTAGTTAGCAAGTTACTAAGTAAGGTAGGCATAAACCTGCCAGCACCAACAAAACTAGGAGACGCCATAGAAACCTACTACTAACTTATACTTCCCTTAATAAACCAGTAAAACATCAAGAAAACTGTTATTAATAAGCCATGGATGTAGGTAGTGCTTATTTAGATGGTGGACCGGCCGGGATTCGAACCCGGGACCTCCGCCTCTCCCTGAGGTACCGTGCGAGGGCGGCGCTCTTCCAGGCTGAGCTACCGGCCCACCTACCTATGTTTATGTACCGTAGGTTTTAAGAGATTAACTTCCCTAGGGGTACCTTGTATGTTCTTCAGTACCAACCCTCTCAACTCATTTAATCTCTCTATGCCTTTTCTTCTTAGGTAGTTCTTAATCCCATTAACGATTTCATTAATTACCTCAACACCCTTTAAGTATAGCGCTGAGTGTATACCTACGGCTGACGCACCCACCATAATCATCTCGATAGCATCTCTCCATGAAGTAACACCTCCAGTACCTATTATTGGTGCTTCAGGTAGCTCTTTAGCCGTGAGGTAGACCTTAGCTAACGCTATAGGCTTTATTGAGGGACCTGTGAAGGCCCCTAAGCCGTCTTTAGTTTTAAGCATGGGTTTACCAGCCTCTATATCTATGACCATAGCAGGACTTAACGCATTAATTAAGTGGAGTATTGAAGCCCCTGACTTAAGTAGCTCCTTACCTACGTAACCTATGTCTTGAATTAATGGTGACAGCTTAACTGATAGCGGAACCTTAATACACTTACTAACGCCCATTACTAAGGTCTTAGCTACATCTAGGTTTAACCCCATGGTTAAAAGGTTAGGTATTATAGGCGCTGAAAGATTTAACTCAATAACTCTACAGCCTAACTCCTCGGCCTCCTTAGCGATTAAGGAGGTACGTTCTACATTATCCTCGATAACACTACAGAAGACCTTAACATCATTCCTTTCAGCTACGTCAATAACCTTAAGCATGAAGCCACGTATCTCACTAATAGATTTCCTAATGCCATAAGCATTAACGAAACCATAACCAAGTTTAATAATAAATGGTGGTGGGTGGGTGCTTTTAGGGCTTAACGCGTAAGAACCTAAAATGACCGCACCCACGTCGGTTTTGAGTGCCTTAAGTATGTAGTCCTCGTTAATTACTCCGGCAGACACCACTATAGGTGACTTAAGCTCAACACCCGCTAAATTTACGGATAGGTCAATGTCCAATCAACCCCCTAGAGCTTAAGTCCTTGAGGGATTTTATGTATGAACTCACTACGATAGGCTTAGTCATAACCACCACTCAGTCTTCTCATGTGCTCCCTCATTTGTTCCTTCCTAACTGCCTCAGCATGCTCCATATCGCCCTCTATACCCTTAAGTCTTCTTGATAAGTTAATTATCGCTTCCTCAGGTCCGTAACATACCAGCACATCACCTGCTCTTATCTCCGTATCGCCTTTGGGGGCACCAATGAATTTCTCCTCACCATTGACCCTTCTATATATGGATAAAACTATAACACCTTCCTCATTAAGTTTAAGATCCCTTAACTTCCTACTGGCTAGCCAGCTATTCTCCCTAATCTTGATTTGTGATATGGTGAAGCCCTTGCTAAGCCCTAGAAGTTGCTCGTAATCCATTATCCTTATGTGTGTAAACTTTTCTAAAGCCCTCTCAATAAGCCAACTAAGGCCCCTATCGATGAGTTTAGACTTAGCGAATACGAATAGGGCTACCAACCCCACACATAACCATATCCCTCTATGAAGCATCTCTATAGGTGTCTTACCTACGAAGGTAAGCACTAACGTAGCCATAGCCGAGGTTATCCCAGCACTACCTAGAAGCATGAGTATACTGACGATTTTCCTCCTAACGGGGTGTGAGACTACATACTCAGACTCTGATGTAGTGAAACCAACACCTGAGAAAGCCGACTGTGCTTGAAATGCAGCAACCTCACGTGAGAGGCCAGTCATCTTAAGGGCTACGGTACCTATCCTAACGACTATTATGGAGAAGAGGATTACGAGTAGAAAGGACATTAACGTGATCATACATCACACCTAACTAAGCACCCACTATAATCAGCAGTAACATGGCTTAAGTAAGTTACCACCAATGAATAACAGTGTTTTTCTAAGTTAAACACTATATATAGGTGGGTACGGTGATTAAGGTTGATGGGTAAGGTAAGGGTTATTGACCACCCATACGCTCAGGCAGTACTAACTAAGTTAAGAGATAAGAGGACAGGTCAGGTGGATTTTAGGAAGGGTCTTGTTAGGTTAGGTAGGATTATAGGATTAGAGATAATTAAGGAGTTCGATATTAAGAGGGTTAAAGTTGAGACGCCTATAGGGGTTGCTGAAGGTGTTGAAATACCTGACTTAAGGAATGTTGTGGTTGTTACTGTGCTGAGGGCAGCCATACCGTTAACTGAGGGGTTGATCAAGATATTCCCACTAGCTAGGCAGGGCGTTATTTCGGCAAGGAGAGTTGAGGAGAGGGGTATGGGTAAGGACTACACATTCGAGATAGAGATTAATTACGTGAACCTACCTAAGATAAAACCTAAGGACAATGTAATTATTACGGACCCTATGTTAGCTACAGGGTCAACAATGGTAGCAGTAATTAATGAAGTACTTAAGGCAGGTAAGGCTAAGAGGTACTTCATAGCTTCAGTAGTAGCCACACCTATAGGTATATCGAGGGTTCTCAACACATTTAAAGACATAGACATAAAGATATATACTGTAGCCATAGATAAGGAGCTTAATGATGAAGGATACATAGTTCCTGGGTTAGGTGATGCTGGGGATAGGGCTTTCGGAGGTTAAGTCAGTGGGTAGTCCCTTAATTCACCAATCATTATTTTAGTTCTCATCATCCATAAATGGGTTCGTATTTGTTACTTATTTCTTCATCTTCTTAAATAGTAGTGGTACCTCAGTAACTACGAACCTCTCACTCTTACCGAATACTAGTTTATCTATGGTCTCTATCTTAAAGTCAAAGACCTTAGCTGTCTTCTCACATGTATGAGGCATGAATGGCCATAACAACGTAATCCCGAACCTTAATCCCTCAATAGCGTTGTATAGTTCGTAGTTAGGTTTCTCTTTCTTCCACGGCTCAGTCTTATTTAGATAAGCATTGAGATATCTAAATAGGTCAAATATCTTTACTAAAGCCTCACTAAACCTAAACTTGTTCATCGACACCCTAACAGCTTCAATAGTTCTCTCTGCTTCCCTCCTTAATTCCTCATCAATACTATCCTTACTGACTACACCACCTAACTTCTTCTTAGATAGGACCCCTAACCTCCTAACTAGGTTACCTAATATGTCAGCTAACTCATTATTATGCATATCAACCATGTTTTCGAAGGTGAACTCTATGTCTTTATCAAGGCTCATAACCCTCATCAAGCCGTACCTAACAACATCGGCATCAAAGTCCTTAAGTAACTCATCGATAGTTACTACGTTACCTGTTGACTTACCCATCTTCCTACCTCCCATAAGTACGAAGCCGTGGACGACTACCCTCTTAGGTGGTGGTATCCCTATCATCTTTAGTAGTGCGAACCATATGATTGTATGGAACCATAGTATGTCCTTACCTATTATGTGGTGCGCCTCACTCCAGTACTTACTAAAGAACTCCTTATCCTTAAGGAGCTTAATACCTGTTAGGTAATTAAGTAAAGCATCTATCCATACGTAGATCGTGTGGTTCCTATCCCATGGAGCCTCAATACCCCAGAAGACCCTTGACTTAGGTCTAGTTATTGATAAGTCCTTAAGCCCTTCAAGTCTTAACTTACTAACGACCTCCCTAACATACTCCTTAGGATAGACGACGTCTGTCTCACTAAGTACCTTAAGTACGTAGTCTTGGAACTTAGATAGCTTAAGGAAGTATGTCTCCTCCTCAACCCACTCAAGCTCCTTCATATGTATAGGGCATAACTTACGCCCCTCCTCCTCAACGTACTCACCCTCACTAAAGAATTTCTCACAGCTAGTACAGTACCAGCCAGCATACTTACCCTTAACTATGAGGCCCTTCTTCCAAAGTTCCATGAGTAAGTTCTTAACTAACTCCTCATGGTCAGCGTCAGTAGTTCTTATGAATCTAGAGTACTCTATCCTAAGGGCTTTCCAAGCCTCCTTAAACTTCTCTACCATCATATCAACAAACTCCTTAGGCTGGAGACCCCTCTCTAAAGCAGCCCTCTGTAACTTAAGTCCATGCTCATCAGTACCCGTTAAGAAGAATACATCATAACCCTCAAGCCTCTTCCACCTAGCGATTATGTCGGCTATAATGGTAGTGTAAGCGTGCCCCGTATGCGGCTCAGCATTAGGGTAGTATATCGGTGTAGTCACATAGAATGCCTTACTCATAACCCACCCACCTAACACTTTAATATCTACTATAGCACTTAACCTTTTAACCTTAAATTAAGTGTCTAAATCTCGATAACGTGTCAATTAATATTTAAGTGATTAAATACGTTGTAAGAAACATGTTAAGCTTTACCCTAACCCTACGTCCTTAGGTCTTTAAGCACCTCGTTAGCTACTTTCTTACCTGACAGTAACATACCTCCAAATATCGGGCCCATCCTAGGTAGGTTGTTGAGCGCTGCTACAGCCATCCCCGTCACGTAAAGTCCTGGAACTACCTTACCTGTCTTCTCCACTACTAATCTCTCACCAAGCTCACTATAGGCTGATTTCTCCGTAGTCACCTTTAGTCTTAACTCAGGTATCTTCCTAGAAGCAACCCTTACTACCTCAGCATCATGCCCTGTAGCATCAATTACTGCCTTAGAATATATGAGTAGTGGGTCTACGTGGAGGTTAGCTAGTGGTACCGCACTCCACTGGATAGCCACCCCGGTAATCCTTAGCGGATTAGTCCTGAAAATAACGTCCTCTACCGTAACCCCATGAATTATCTTAGCACCAGCATTGAGAGCGCCTACGGCTAGCTTAGCCATTAACTCAGAAGCATCAACCACGTATAGCCCGCCATCCTCAACATACCTAATCCCGAAGTCCTTAAGTATGTCTAGAGCAAAGTCCTCAACAACTACCTTATGGAATAACATACCCCCACCACCAATGCCACCACCAAAACTCAACCTCCTTTCAAAAATAACGACCTTAATACCATCTTCAGCTAAGTACTTAGCGGCAGTGAGTCCTGAAGGACCAGCACCAACAATAACAACATCAGTAGACGCTAACTCAGCCCAATCACGTGATGCATGCTTAACTATTAACTCAGTAACCCTAGACTCAAGCTCCTTAACCATACCAAACCCCAACCTATAGTAGACGTACAGAATTTAAACAGTATAGTAATTACCACCGCAACAAGTAATGAAGATTGCCAGATTTAACATTAGGGTTATAAAGCTAAAATAACTCTTAATTCCTTATTTAACTCTATTAAGTGCTTCATCCCTTAATGCACCTACCTTCTTCACCACAAGCCTCTTTTCAACCGTAAATATACTTGAGTAATCGATATAGCTAGTTTTTCTTAAGTCTCCAAAAACTAAATCCTCCTGCGTTATGGGCTAGGACAGATCTAAGTTTAGAACCTGTTAAGACGGTAATAGAGTAGTTCTAAAATGACTATATCCCCTTGATTACATCTCGAACAGTTCCTTAGTATCATCCTCACCTTCCCTCACTAACCTTAAGTAGGAGTAAAGACTCTCCAGTTCCTCAACCTTAACTATCTTTATCCCAATATGCTTACCCTCAAGCTCACGTATGGGCTTTAATGGGATTATTACACCCCTTAACAAATGCTAGAATTACTGAAATAAAGTACTGAGAAAAGGTTCTATTAATGAATTAATGTGTATGACCATCAAGAATAATGGTGGGCCCGCGGGGATTTGAACCCCGGACCTCCGCCTAACCTAGACCCAGGAGTCTTTCGTAGTGGTTGTTGACTCCTGGGCCATGTAAGGGCGGCGTCCTAACCGGGCTAGACGACGGGCCCTCAAGACCCTATTTAAGGGTTAGGACTTAAGTATTTTTCTATAATGCTTTGAGTAAGAGTATGGTGGCTAGTGTTATGTGTGCTCTAGGCCTTGCTTAGGCACACTCCGTAATTATTATTAATTACTTGACCGCTAAATTAATCTCGGCTCTCTGCTTCTCTATAGCCATGTCGTAGGCTATCTCTGATATGGTTTCAAAGTTCTTAGCAACTAGCGTTAACTTATCTAGTAACTCCCTAATGACTAGGTACGTCTCATCAAGCCCTAACTTCCTAAATAGCATTATTGAGTACTTCTCTACGTGCTTGAAGAATTCATTAATGAGGTTTATGGTCTCATTAATCGTTAGTAAGTTTGATTCGCCTAAAGACCTCATTGTCCTATCTATGATTAATGTTAGGGTGTCTAGAGACTCTCTCAGTATGTCAGTTATCTGGGTTAGCTTCTCCAGTACCTCAGTACCGCCCTCAAGTAGCGCTTGAGTTGCTGAGTCTATTGAGTCACCTGAGTCCTCTAGAGCCTTAGCTATGGTTCTAAACTCAGTTATTAGCGATACCTTAATACCTAATACCTTAGCTAATGACCTATCAAGCTGTGATAGTAGTAGTTGCCTTACGGTTAGTGCATATAGCCTATCAAGTTCTACTTCAAGCTCCCTAACCTCCTCAAGTAGGTGTGTCTGCTTATTGATTATGCCCAATATGAAGTACTGGATCATGTACCTAAGTATGTTCCCCATCCTATTAAGTAAGCCACTAACTGAGTACTTTGAGGGATCTACAAACACTTGAAGCACTAACTTATCAGGTAGTTGCTCAACTATCTCAACACCTATTAAGGTCTTGGCTATTTTCCTTATTGACTTAAACTGGGTATCCATTAAGTAGCCATCAACGGACTCAATAATCACCTTATCATAGCCTAGTAAGTAGGTAGCGTATATGGACCTAGTTATTAACTCCTCATCACTTAACTTATTAATCACTAACTTAACGACCTTCTCAACTTTCTTAGAAGCTATACTTAATGGTAACACCCTTAGTGAGCCATCTTCATTAAGCTCTATAGATACTGGGTCACCAGCCTTCAGCCCAACAACCTTAACCCAATCAGCAGGGAGTGAGACCATTAACGTTGAACGCCCAAACTTCTGAACCCTCCTAACTTCTGAATTCATTCGTTTCACTCAATATAAACTTTAATAATAGGTTTAAAAATGTTTACATATTTTTTAAAGACGCTTAAAAGAACTATATGCCTAGTTTAAAGTTGTTTAAACATTATTAGTATCAAAACTCAACACTAATCCTCTTAAGGAAATCGAAGACTGTTAAGCTAACGACCTTACCGTCCTTAATCCTAATGACTATGTTATCTTCAGTAAGTATACTTTCATCAGCATCCTCTATATCGTAACCAAAGTTTATGTAGAGTATATCGTTTTGCTTATCATACTCAAACCATATTTTATCTAAGGTAGCTACCTCGTACCTCCTTTCACTCATTTAGGAATCACCGAGGTAAAGTATTTATATTGGCAGTAATAACTTTTTAATAAAAGATTTCGGTGAGAGTATGAAGGGTAAATCAACTTTTGCTATATGCGAAGAAATATGCATTGAAGAATGTTCATTACCCGGGCTCTCGCTTGACGCATACACGGAGTGTGTTAATGCCTGTATGAAGACATGTATAGCTAAGCACTTCGGGGGGTAATAGTTAGTTTTACTTCAACATCACCGCCTAACCAATCCCAGACTAGTTTAAGTAGTTTATACCATTCATTAAGCACCTCCTCAAACGTTCTTGGATTAAGGATTAAAGATAGAGCTATGAATGCTGATGAGTGTAGTAGTGGGCATATATGTATCGTATAGAAGCTATACTGAGTCTTACCACCAAGTAAATACTGAAGTACGTACATTAAGTAAGGTATCCAACACCACTCAATAACAGTTCTTAACTTAGGTCTCCTAAGAATTGCTGGTAGAGCTATTAACGTAAGTACTACTGTTGGTAGGTAGTTAAAGAGTATTAAGAACTTACCCTCAGCGAAGAGGTTGGGATTTAGGTGATATACGAATGGGTTCCTATTGACTAACCAATCCCAAGGATTAGCTACTGGTGGTCCCTTACCTATCTCATGCTTCTGCTTTAAATGCCAGCTAATAGCTCCAGCAAAGCCTTGGTCGAACCACTGCCATGGACCTAAGTAAGCTATTAACGGTGCTGAGAGTATAAAGAACACCATTAGAGGCACGTAGATCGAGTGCAGTATTGAGTTAGCTGGGTTCCTACCTAACCTCCTTAAACTTAAGTATAGGGGTATGACGTTAAAGAAACCACTGAACTTAATACTTCCTGCAAGTCCCGTAAGTAAACCACCTAACTTACCCTTACCTAACATCACCGCGAGTAATGCTAGAACAGTAAAGAGGGAGACAAATACGTCAAGCATAGCTAGAGATGATGAGTTGATGAGCATGGGATCGAAAGAGAGTGATAGAGCTGTTAGTGTAGCGAATAAGTAAGCAACCCACCCCCTACCCCTTAAAGCCATAACCATGAGCAAGAAGGTCGCTACTAAAATGATATTACCAGAAATTATTGATGGGATCCTCCAACATAAAGGTACGTCACCGCACGTAAGCATTGAAAGTATTATGAAGTACTTACCTAGTGGTGGGTGCTCCATGTTTAAATAATCAATAATCCCTGACTTATCAAGGTACATATACCCGTAAATAACCCTACTAACGTTAGGTAAGTGAATCACGTAGTTAAGGGTTTCTATGGGTACTACAGCGTATATGGCTTTAAAGTAAGTGTAGTCATCCTTAATGATCTCAGCACCATACCTCATAACGATATCTTTAAATTCCTCAACATCAGTCTCCCCAGTAAGTACTAAGGTTACGTTTACCTTACTACCCCACATGATGGGGCTTAAACCAAATACCTTATGTAGTATGTTGCGTGCTGCCTCAACGTACCAACACTCATCACTTACGTAGCCGTGATCCCCATATATGGAGTTTACGTTGTTTATTACCTTAATATTGAAGTTTATGAGTATCGCTATAAGGGCTATAACGGATATAAGCCAAGCGAACCTACGTAGTGCTTCCCTCATCGTCAGTCCCTTAGTAAGCACGTACCGTTAGGTGTTTTAACGCAATAACTTATAAACTCAACCTGCCGAACACATCACCTAAAGATCTTTACTAAAGGTTTACTCATATAGCTACTCATCACTCCTCTAGCCATACCTTCGGTATTGTAGTCCATACCTACATACCCATATATGTCTAGACATATGAGTCCAGCGGTTCCCTCACCGAATAAGATAGTTGCCTTACGTATGGCTGTAGAGCATGCCAGCTCAGCGTTGAGCCCTAAGGACATCAGGTCAATAGCTGTCTTAGATAGTAGAGACCTAACTATGAACTCACCCAACCCCGTGGCTGATGCGGCACCAACCCTGCTATCAGCGTAGAAGCCAGCACCAGGTATTGAGGAATCACCAACCCTACCAGGCAACTTAAGTATGACCCCACCAGTACTTGAACCAGCAGCAACATCGCCATCCTTATCTAGGGCTACAGCACCAACGGTACCCCCAACTAAGTCGGGTATTTGCTTAATTAACTCAAGGTTCTTTGACCAGTAATCACTCTCACCACTAAGCATTTTCTTTAAGTACTTCTCATACCTCAACCTCTGCCTCTCTATAGGCCCTGGGTGCTTCTCAAGACCTAACCTCATACCTAACTCATCAGCATACTTACCTACAATCAGAACGTGGTCAGTTCTCCTCATTACCTCATGAGCAAGTAGGATTGGGTTCTTAATAGCCCTTACAGAGGCTACAGCACCTACCTTAAGATCCTTACCATCCATTAAGCCAGCATCCATCTCTACCTCACCCTTTAAATTAAGAACAGAACCTACACCAGCATTAAAAACTCCACTATCCTCCATGCATCTTATGGATTCAATAACAGCCTCTAAAGCCGTATGGCCCCTTAGTAAGTAATCGTAACCTAGTTCAAGGGCCTTAGTCAACGCTTTAAGAACTAGCTCCTCATCTTCTTTACCTTTAATTATCCTTAACCACTTACCGGCACCCCCATGAACCACTATTACTGGTTTCTCATGTTTCAAAATAGATCACCAGCATTAAGTAACTGACATGGTATTAAAGTAATTTATGCTTTAAGCGTAAATACTTTAGATAGTGGTGCTGAAGGAGTTGATTATTAAGGCAGACCTACATATACATACAACATATAGCGACGGCTCGGGGACCCCATACGAGGTTATTAAGTACGCCATACGTAAGGGGCTAGACGTAATAGCTGTAACAGACCATAATACGTTTAGAGGTGCTTTAGAGGCTTTAAGGATATTGAGGGGGAAGAAGTTAAGTAGGCCATACATAATCATAGGTAATGAGGTACGCACATCGGTAGGTGACGTTATTGTCTTATGTGATGAAGCACTCCAAGAACTTGAAGGTAGGGAAGGTATAAACATATATGTTCTTTACGACATAGCTAAGTCCAATAACTGCTTCACATTCCCGGCTCACCCTTACGACATCTCTAGGGTCGGTATAGGGGATTACATAAAGGTGCTTAAATGGGATGCTATAGAG
This sequence comes from uncultured Desulfurococcales archaeon, assembly GCA_964519505.1. Taxonomy (GTDB): domain Archaea; phylum Thermoproteota; class Thermoprotei_A; order Sulfolobales; family CAZFJX01; genus CAZFJX01. The sequence continues at coordinate 43,113 of CAZFJX010000011.1, read as the reverse complement.
ATATTTAACGCCATGAGCAATCCACTAAGTAACTACATGGCCCTCAAGGCATGTGAGGAACTTAACCTACCTAAGCTATCGAATAGTGATGCCCACATACCTCAACTCATCGGGATAGCACATAATTTAATCTTAGTGAATGACTTAAGTTACGACTCGCTCATAAACTCATTAAGGAGAGGATTAGTAAGGAATGTATGTAGGTACCCAACAATATCTCAGTCAATAAATAGGTTTTCAGCAAGGTTTAGGAGGTACTTGAAGTCACTAAAGATCTAGGTATTGCTTAAGATAAGTTTATATAGCGGGTTAAGGTAATTAAGTTAGAGTGGGTCATGGGTTATGAGCGTTAAGATAAAGTTAATCAAGGAGGTAAGGCTTGAGAATGATGTACTTCTAGTCGGTCTGCCTGGTATGGGTTATGTAGCTAAGGCGGTAGCTGACTTCATAATCAATAACTTGGGTGGTGAGTTATTTGCTAAGATTTACTCATACGCATTCCCACCTCAAATACTTGTAGGTTACGATGGGATAGGGAGGTTACCTAAGGCATATCTCTACAAGGTAAATAACATGGTCATCTTCACAGGCGATGCCCAGCCACTATCGCCTGAAGCACAGAATGAGTTAAGTCATGAGGTCATTAAGAAATTAATAGATCTTGGAGGGTTAAGTAAGGTTATTGCTGGTGCTGCGTACGTAGAGTCAGCAATGCCTGAGGAACGTAAGGTGTATGTCGTAGGTAACGACTTAAGAATAATTAACGAGTTCAAGAAGTTAGGTGCTCAAGTACTTAATGAGGGCGTTATATCAGGTATTAATGGGGCGATCATAGGTTGGGCAGGCTATTACGACATACCGGCAGTGACCTTACTTGGTGAGACATGGTCCGTGATAGTTGATTCAAACATGACTGACTACAGGGCAGCTAAAGCTATACTTAAAATATTATGTAAGTACCTTAACTTAGACCTAAACTTAAATGTGCTAGATATGAGGGCTAATGAGATTGAAAGCAAGATTAGGGAGTACTATAGAGAGATGATTAGCCAGATGAGAAGAGAGGAGGGTAAGAGAAGAGGTATTATGCATACTATGTAGTCTATGTAGTTTTACTTAAGTTCCTTAACGCTAGGTAGAAGATATATATGAGCCTACTACGTTCTTCACCGTAAGTTCTTAATAAGCTAATTAATCTTTCATATAGGTACTTAGAGCTCAGGGTACGACTATTTGATGCTAACTTAACAACCTCCATAGGTTCTACCGTAAGCTCGTAATTGATTAAAGAAGCTATATCGCTAAACGTTATTAAGTCAACGCCTAAGACCTCCTTACCTAACCTCATTACATCATAGAGCCTACGCTCATTTTCTAACGTATTTATGAGTATCGAGCATACCTTAGAGTTCTCACAATACTTAATTAACTCATTGCCTAAAGTGACCAATGTATATTCGTGCTCAACACACTCACTAACTAAGTCATTAACAGACCTAACTAGCTCGTAAGGTATTGAACCAGCAGTCACCTCAAATACGTGGCTCTTAGCGTCCTCACCATCGTACTTAGCAATTAAGTAAATGACTTTATCATTACCTAACTTAACATCAAAAATAAATGCTGAGACTATCTTTAGATTCCTTGAGGGCTTAGGTACTTTAATGATGCCTAAGTCCTTAATCCTTAAGTAAGTAATACCCTCGATATAGTCTAGAACCCTTAATGCGTAACTTCTTAACTGACCCCAACCAATACCTAACTCACTTATGTATCTAGCTACATCTTCATCAATAAACCATAGCAGTATTGAGGATAAGGGTGTAGGCTCAAACTTCATTACCTCTTTCCTCACATCACTCCAGTCGATAAGTTCAGTAATCCCGCAACACTCACCTTCCCATAGATATATGAGTGGTTGCTTAGGCATCGCGCAAGCCACCGCATAGTTAAGCTCACGTAGTGATAGCCTATACCTAGGTGATAACCTAAGCACCAACTTAATGAAGGCTAATCCAGCCCTCAAAATATTGGGGTCCTCACCAAAGCTCGTTTCATAAACGTATCCATAAGTGAAGTCCTCGTAGTATCCCCTAGTCCTCGCATTTAACGTTATTGATTCCCTATCGTGAATAACTACGATGGTGTCTAAGAGCTTCTTAAACCTAGGTCTACTTGACTCTAAGACCCACGTAACGTTCATGGGGCCCTCAATAATCTTACCAAAGCCGTTTTTAGGAGGCTCAACAAGCACATTAACCCTAGACATGAGATTACCTTTGATTAAGTCTGACTTAATGTCAGGCCTCTCGCCCCACCTATATTTAACTGTCTCGTAGAATCTGTTGGCTTCATCTAGGAAGCCATATTTCTCGAGAGCAGTACTTAACCTCTCGATATATACCCTCCTTCTAAAGACCTCGGTAACTATGGCGTCAGAGCTTAAGTCAAAACACCCAGGTTGAAAGCAGTAGATGACATCTCTCGTTGAGATTTCATCTATAGGTCTCTCCCCCTCCTCATCCCTAATTAACTTGGTATAACCGTATGGGGGCCCGAATTCATAGAAATTGAGGTTATTCCAGACCCTTACGCCTTCATCGCTTAACCTAATCGAAACTCCGGTTAAGGTCTTATACTCAGTTACTAGATTAAGATCTTTAAGAAGTTTGATTTCATCATCGCTTAAGCTAGCGCCATAAAGCACCTTAAATAATGCCTTAAACATCTTCACGTACTTGTTATTAGGGTTGATGATGACGTGCTCTAGAGGGATATTAGCAAATTCCTTAAGTCCTTCCTCCCCCAACGACAGAAGTCTCCTATCAGACTCGAATACAGGTATGAATATGCTCTCAGTGAAGGGTATGGTTTTCCTCCTACCCTTCCTACCCTCACGCTGATGAAACTCCCTAACATCTAAGGGTATACCATAATGAACGACTCTAATTACATTACCTAAGTCAATACCTTGAAGTAAGGTCCTAACGGTCACTAATACTTTAACCTTACCATTACGTGCCTCCTCCTCAATGGTTCTCCTAACGCCTTTAGGGATTAAGTGGTGGTGAGTTCTAACTAAATCCCTTAATTCAGGACTAAGTTTATCCTTAATTCTCCTAGCTATTTTCTCTGCGGTCCTTATGCTTGGTGTGAACACTAAGGTAACTCCCTCATCATTTACGTATCTACTAAGTAGTTCACCTATGTCTAGGTATGGGTGAGGTAGCCCATAAATACCTTTACTCTTAAGGTACTCTATGACCTCATGAACATAGTATGGAAATCTCTTGGGGTTCTTAATAATCGCCTTTACGTAATCGTCATCAACGAATTCAAGGTAGTTCTCAATTACGTACCTACGTAAATCCTCCAGATTCTTTCCTAAGACTATATAGCTACGGTTACTTACCCTGAAAGCCTCACCTTTAATTAAGCAAGTTTCCCTGCCAGTAATGCTGGTTAAGTACTTGGCTAAGTCTTCGGGATTAGCGAGCGTAGCCGTAAGCACCACTATCTGCGGCGCTTTCCTAAGTATATACTTAACCAGTACCTCAATCATTACTAAGATGAGGTTAGCCCTCTTAGACCCGTAGAAGTCTAACTCATCAATAACTATCAAATCGACATCCTCTAGGAAACCTTCTAGGTAAGGTAATTCAGAACGGAACCTACAAGCCCTTTTAGACACGTACCTCTTTAAGTCCATAAGAAGAAATGCTGGATTAGTAATTACTAATAATGCCCTTTTAACAGCTCTTCTAATTTTGAAATCCCCTAACTCCTTAACTGTAGGTCTATCTACCTGAACGACTCTATCCTTAAGTCTAAGAGCGGAGTAATAGCTGATTAACCTATCTATCTGGTCGACACTTAGTGCTAGGGTTGGGTACATAACAAGCACTTTCTTACGCTCCATTAACGCATATATGGCCCAAGCCTCGGTCTTACCAGAACCAGTACCTGAAGTTAATATAACGTTCTTACCTTCCCTTAACGCGTTAATAGCGTCTAACTGATGTTTGTATAGGAACTCATCACTAATATCAGAACATCTACGGGGACCTCCACTAAACTCAGGTATTAAGTCCTTAAACCTAACATTAGTTAATTTGGGTTCCTCACCTTCCTTAGGGAAACTCACATAATCAATCATTAACTCCTTAAATATCTCCTCACTGCTCAAGACACGCATTCAGTTAGCTCCTCCATATAGATTAAGGATTTAAATGTATTAAGGAATTAAGTTGTTGGGGTGATGTAACCGTCAGTGACTGATTTGTGAGGAGACCTGGCCTTTCTGACCTAACAACTCTCTGAAACACACATTAACCTCAACCACATACCCATATATAGGTACTTACCTAGCTTAGAGCATAGGGAGGGCTAAATAAGTCGGTGGTGCCAACGAGGTTCCAGTGCTTAATGTGTGGTAGGTGCTGTAGGCTATCACCAATAACCCTACTCCCCCATGAAGTACTTACGTTAAGTAATGTAGCTAAGAAACTAGGTATTGATGTAGAGTTTAAACCTAGCTTTGTGGTTTACGATGAGTTATCCGGTAAGAATATAGTTATCTCATATGCTATGCAGTTAGTTAACGGTAAGTGCCCATTCTTAACCGAAACAAACAGATGCTTACTCCACAGTAAGTACAAGCCCTATGTATGTAGAGCATTTCCATACATACCTATGTATATTAAGTATTACTTCGATGAGTCAAATAAGCTGGTTTTTTATAGGGTTAGGTATGGCGTGTCTACAGCATGTAGGTTCGTAATCATGTTTAAACACATACTCACTGATAAGAGCATACAAGAAGTGTTTCCTAATGAGATCGTTGTTGCTAAGGAGATGGAGGGTGTTAGATCAGCTTACATGCACGCACTTACGCTTTTATGGAGAAGTGGTTTAATTAAACTCAATTCTAAGGCTGTAGCTAAGGATGACTACGTAAATGCTTATGAGTTAATTAGGTCTAAACTTTTCTATATATACATGCCTATTAAGAGAATATGACTTTAATTAATGCTTATAAGCCACGTACTTAACTCTCTACTGACCTATATTGCGGGTAGTTAAGCTATCCTTAGTACTTAACGTAATCACGTTACTAACTAAGAGCACTGCTTACGCATACACGTTCGCTGGTGTAGCCCTAGTTGAAGCCCTACATAGCCTAGGTGATTTACTCAATAGCCTCCTCCTTTACTTAGGCGTAAAACTCTCTAAGAGAGACTCAAGCATTAAGTATCCATTTGGTTACGGTAGGTCTATATATGTCTTTAGTTTCCTATCAGCCTCCATAGTACTTGGGTTCTTAGTGGCTGTAGGTTTTATGGAAGGACTCATAAAGTTAATGAACCCTAAGGAAATAATGAATCCCTACATGGGTCTATATTTACTACTGATATCCCTAATCCTTGACCTCATAGTACTTGTAGATAGTTACTTAAGTGAGCTTAGGGTTAAGAGGCAAGGAGTTATTGAAGGGCATCCAGCTCTTAAGGGACTGATAGTCGAGAACTTAATAGATGTGTTAAGTAGTGGTACAGGTATAGTAGCCTTCACGTTATCCGTAAATAACCCCGTAATTGATGGTTACGGCTCAATAGCCTTGAGCGTGATACTGCTCATAGGTGCTTACCACTTGGCCCACGAGAACTTTGAGTTTCTTATAGGTAGGTCAGCACCTAAGGAGGTTGTTGGTAAGGCTATAAAGATAGTTCTAGGTAATCCAGCAGTTGTTGACGTAAATGACGTTAAGTCCTTGGTTATTGAGCCAGGGAAATACCTACTGATAATGCAGGTGGAAGTACTACCTACGCTTACATTCGATGATGTTGCTCAAGTGAAGAATGAGTTAATTAAGGATTTAAGGGAGTTAATACCGTCCATAAAGTACGTACTCCTAGATATGGTTAAGCCTGAAGAACCACCTAAGACATACCGCAAAATACTTAGTGAGCTAATCAGACTAACCTAACATTAGCTTTCTTAGCGGCTAACTTAATTATGTCTTCATCAACATTAAGCCATCTTAAGACCTCCTTAGCCCTACCTAACTCAATCACTAACTCAGTCCTACCCTCAACCCTAACTCGCTTAGCATTCTTCACTAACTCAGTCATGATCCTCAGTACTTTATCAGTCTTAGTCATTGAGTTAATGACGCATCGATCAATGTCTTCATTATGAAATATTGAGCATAGGAGTATCTCGATGATTTTATTAATCCTGTCAGGAACTCCCCTTATCGACCCTTTAAGCTCTATCCTAAACCTTCTAACCCCTAACTCGTTAAGCCCTGACATAATGTACAGTTTGTGACTTCCTTGAACATCTATCCTCTCCTTATCAACTATACCACCAATCACGAAGACCTTAGCCTTCCTTAAGTCGTTAAGTGACAGCGCATAATCCCCTTCAGGATCAAGGAAGATGACCTCGTCGTGGTGGACCCCCAAGGACTTAATAAACTCAGGTGTTGTCTTAGTGCTTAATATCATGGAGTGCCTCATACCCCTAGCGTACTTACTTAAGTACTTTAGGAACTCATCATTAACTGAGGTTATCGCTAGATTACCGTCCCATAGGTAGTTCCTTATTAAAGCTAATGAAGTTAGTATCTGCTCAATCATCTCATTCTTCTCACCCTCAGTATGCTCAAACCACTTCAACACGTCGATAATGAATATGGGGTATTGAGGTATGTACCTCCTTAACTCCTCACGTATATCAATAACCTCTTCACACACTCCCTTACTTAAATATGCTTGAGCACCTCCATCACCAGCCCCATAAACAATCTTCACTTCACCATTATAAACAATCCTCCCACTATAATTCCCTGAACATAGGGAATACTTACCTAGTAGTAAGTCTATAGCAATTCTTTGGTAAGGATTTCTAGACTCCCTCAGGTACTTAACGTAGTAGTACCTACTTACCTTAATACCCTTAACGCCCCTCTCAGTAAGTAACTTAATTAACGCCCTACCTAACTTAGTTTCCATACTCAACACACATCACTACTAGAGACACTCTACTTAATCCGATACTTAAGTTTTAACCGTAAAACTTATAAGCTCTGTATTACATGTAATACATGGTGTGCATGTATGTCAAGTAAGATGAAAGAAGGTAAGAAGACAGTAACTATAAGGGGTTTAGATAGCAACCTCTATAAGAGACTTTTAGTGATGGCTGAAGAGACTGGTAGAACTGTTGGTGAGTTAATGAATGAGGCAATGAAGCTACTCCTCTCTATAGGTAGCACTGCTGTGAGTACCGGAAAGAGGGTTACTTCAGGGGCTATTGAGGTAGGTAAGTCATTTGCTGAAGGGGTTAAAGAAGGCTATGAGAATGCACTAGTAATTTCAGACATTAATGAGTTAGTAGTAAGTAAGAGAGATTTAGAGAGTGTTGAGGAGCACATATCATTTAGGAACATAGGTACTTTAGTATTCGATGATGACGTACCCTATGAGCTCTTTGAGAAGAAAGTGGCTAGTATAGCCATGTGTGATAAGGTCATCATACCCAGCAACTTCCCTAAACTCAAGGTGCTAACTAAGTGTAAGTTAGTAAAGTCCGTCGAGGTAAGGAAGTGAAATAGTCAGTGAGTAGGCGCCTCATCAACATCAGTGAAGGACGCATACATCATCCATAATAATACATTAAACTGAGGGGTAATTAAAACTAAATGTTTTTCCTTATGTGAGTACGTATCCATTACTTCATGTGTTATTGGTCACCACCTCAACACAATCTTTTTAAGCGCTTGCTGGTTAAGTATTAGCTAGGTGTCCGTTATTGATTTGCACTTTACGTTAGGTAAGTTCAATATAAAAGAGATAGAGAACCTAGTCAGTAAGTTCTGGGCCCAAAACAATATACCCGAGAAGTGGAGATCTTTTGAGGAGGGTAAACTCATATTCGCGTTCTTGGAGGGACCACCAACAGCTAATGGATACCCGCATGTAGGTCATATAAGGGGCAGGACGTATAAGGACGTTGTTTTAAGGTACTACAGGCTTAAAGGCTATAACGTATGGGCTCAAGGAGGTTGGGATGAACAGGGACTACCCGTCGAGATAGAGGTTGAGAAGAAGCTTAAGTTAAGGACTAAGAAAGACGTTGAAAAGTACGGATGTGAAAGGTTTGTTGAGGAGTGTAATAAGCTAGTTGACTTCTACTTAAGGTACTGGACATCGATAGCTACTGAGAAGTTAGGGCTTTGGCTCGACCTAAAAAATGCCTACGAGACACGTAAGCCCTACTATATAGAGCACGTATGGCAGCTACTTAAGGTGGCTTACGAGAAAGGACTCCTCTACGAGGATGTTAGGGTACTACCGTTCTGCCCTAGATGTGAGACAGCGTTAAGTGATGCTGAAGTAGACTTAGGTTATGAGGAGAAGGTAAGCCCATCGATATACGTTAAGTTCAAGGTGCTAAATAGCGAGAACACGTACCTAGTCATATGGACTACAACCCCATGGACCTTAATAGATAATGAGGCGGTGGCTGCACATCCTGAAGGCACGTACGTTAAAGTAAAAGTTAAGTATGGAGGCAAGGAGGAGTACTGGATTCTTGGTAAGGATCTTCATGAGGCAGTACTAAACGAGGCAGGAGTGAATGAGTATGAAGTCGTTGAGGAGCTTAAGGGTTCTGAACTCCATGAACTGAAGTACGAGCACCCGTTAATAGATGAGGTACCTATACATAAGGAACACGAGCATAAGGTACTTACAGCGGAGTTCGTGTCTATGACTGAAGGAACAGGGTTAGTTCATATAGCTCCCGCACATGGCCCTGAGGACTTCGAGCTAGGTAAGACAGCTGGATTACCAATAACAAATAGTGTGGAGATCAACGGCGTATTCAATGAGTTAGGCGGCATATTTAAGAGACTAGATATAGAGGGTGCCAGTAAGAAGGTTATTGAGATTCTAAAGAGAAAAGGCACCCTAATTAAGGCAGGGACCATAACCCACTCATACCCGCATTGCTGGAGATGCGGTACCCCATTAATATATAGAACCGATAGGCAGTGGTTCCTCAAGATATCTAAGTTAAGAGGCCTCATGTTAGAGGAGTTAAGGAAGGTAAGGATACACCCCGAGAAACTTAGGGATAGGTTCGATAACTGGATAGCTAACATTAGGGATTGGTGTATATCTAGAAGCAGGTTCTGGGGTACCCCACTACCTATATGGAGATGTAGGAAGACAGGTAAACTACTGGTCATAGGTTCCCTTGATGAGCTTAAGAAGCTAGCTAAGGAGCTGCCGCCAGTGGATGACTTCCACTTAGTTCATAGGCCATGGATAGATAGGGTTAAGATAATTACTGAGGACTGTGATGAGTGGGTTAGGGAGCCTTTCGTAGTTGATGTTTGGTTAGATAGTGGAGTTGCATGGATAGCCGGTATCGATGGCTTAAGGAATAAGGAGTTCTTCAACCAGGTATACCCATACGACTTCGTAACTGAGGGTATAGACCAGACTAGGGGCTGGTTCTATAGCCTCTTAGCATCATCTATAGTCTGGCTAGGTAAGGCACCCTATAAATCAATACTAATGCAGGGCTGGGTACTTGATAAGTACGGTCGGAAAATGAGTAAGTCAAAAGGTAACGTCATATGGGCCGAATGGTTACTCAATAAGTATGGTGCTGACCCAACAAGGCTTTACATACTATATAAGTCAGCCCCTTGGGACGATATGGCCTTCAATCCTGACGAGATTAAGGACATCAATAGGGTATTAACCATACTATGGAATATATTTAAGTTCGCAGACACCTATATGGAGCTCGATAAATTCAAACCCCATGACTACCCATTAACTAAAGAGTTACTTAGTAAGGGATCACCTGAGGATAGGTGGTTAGCATCAATATTTAACTCTAGGTTAAGGCGTATTGAGGAAGCTATGAAGAAGTATGAGCTACATCACGTAACTAAGGAGTTTATTAACCTAATCGTTGAGGACTTAAGCCATAGGTACTTAAGGCTAATAAGGAGGCGTGTATGGCGTGAGGAAGGTGATGATAAATACGTAGCTTACTCAGTACTTTACTATGTACTTAAGAACTTACTGGTAATAGGGTCCATACTCACACCCTACATAACTGAGTACCTATACCAAGCATTCATAAGGAGGTATGAGAAGGACGTACCGGAGTCTATACACCTCACTAAATGGCCTGAGGTTAGGGAGGAGTTCATAGATAAAGGGCTTGAGGAGGTTATGGACGAAGTATTCGAGATATTCTCAACGGCTAGTAGCTTAAGGAATACTGTAGGCATAAAGCTTAGGTGGCCGTTAAGGAGGCTCATAGTTGAGGTAGGTAATGCTGAATACGCCCGCAGGCTTGATGAAGTAGCTAACTTAATTAAGTATATATGTAATGTTAAAGAGCTAGTCATAACGGATAAGCCAGTCATCGTAAGCTCTGACGAGTACTTATCAGCTGAGTTTAGTTGGGGTAAGGTACATTTAAGTAAGGTGATTGATAGGGAGATATATCTTGAGTCATTAGCTAGAGAAATCGTTAGGAGAGTTCAGGTAATGAGGAATAAGGCTAACCTAAAGGTTGATGACTACATCGTAATGGCTTACGAAACCACTGATAAGGAACTCGCTGACGCCATAGATAAGCATGCCGATTACATAATGACTGAGGTCAGGGCTAAGGAGGTTAAGGAAGGTATCAAGCCGGAAATGTTCAGTAAGGAATGGGTTATAGAAGGCAAGAAGATAAAGCTGGCTATAAAAAAGGTATTTACATCTTAGCACATTCTGCCTTACTTACATCACTTCAGAATCTGTTTATGGTTATTAAGTTGTTCCTACCCATAAGACTTATAAGCTTTACTTACCACTATATGGATGACCCGTCCACACGGTGGTAAGCCATGGTTAGTAATAAGGTGATCTATGCTTTAAGCATCGTGGTTGTTGTTTTACTCATAGTTAATGCTTACTTAATAACCTCATTCATCGGGTTACAGAACAGAACTACCGAGCTAGCTAATGCTGTTAATGAGGTCTCAAGTGGTTTAAGTGATGTTAACGAAAGACTTAATGAGGTATTAAGCAGGATCGAGGAGTTAACTGGTAAGGTAAGTGAGTTAGCTAGTAAGTATGAAGTGCTGAGTAGTGATGTAATTAAGGTTAAGGAGGAGGTCAGTAGTAAGGTAAGTGAGGTTAAGGAGGATCTTTCATCACTAGATGAGACTGTTAAGTCATTAGCTATTAGGGTTGGTGATGAGATTAAGGGACTTAAAAAGCTCCATGAGGAGCTTAGGGAGAAGGTTAGGGACTTAATAAGTAGTGTTAAGTACCCAATGGTTATTACGGACGCCTTAGGTAGGACGGTGGTTATACCATACGAGCCTACGAGGGTTGTTTCTGTGGCTCCATCAATAACTGAGATAATATTCGGTATTGGTGCTGGTAGTAAGGTTGTTGGTGTTGATGAGTACTCTAACTACCCGCCTGAGGTTATGGAGCTTAGGGAGAAAGGGGTTATTGAGGTAGTGGGAGGCTTCGCGACCCTTAACATAGAGAAGATAATTGCTTTAAACCCTGACTTAGTAGTCATGGTTAAGTTCGGTGCTCAAATAAAGCATATAGACGCCTTAGCTAAGGTAGGAATCCCGGTACTTGTACTGAGTGATGAGTCTATGGAAGAGATATTTAGGAGCATATTAATCCTAGGTGTCGTACTTAACAAACCTAGTGAGGCCATAGACTTAGTAACCACTATGAGAACGGAGTTGCTGAGTATCCATGAGGAAGTAAGTACATACCTGGCCGAGCATAACTTAAGTAAGTTAAGGGTCTATTTCGAGGTATGGCCAGACCCCTTAGGGACTATAGGTAATGCTAGCTTCATAAACGACATAATAACCTTAGCTGGGGGCATTAACGTATTCGGTAATGAATCATGGAGCTACAGCATAATAACTTCCGAGGAAGTAATCGCTAGAGCACCCGACGTCATAGTTACTACAACGCATGGAGGCCTATATGGAGGTGCTTCAGATGTTCTTGAGATGATAATGACAAGGCCTGGATGGGATGCTATCCCGGCAGTAAAGAATGGTAGGGTCTATGTATTCGCGGGTGAGTATGAGGATATAATGGTTAGACCTGGACCAAGAGTAGTTAAGGCTGTTGAGGCTTTAGCTAAGGTACTATACCCTGAAGCCTTCGGTGAGTCCCCACCACCTAACATAATATCATGAACCCGGTAATTACCTATGGGCACTAATACAAATCTAAAAGATTTTTTGAGATATAGGTTAAGGAAGGTTATAGTGCTTAACCTATTACTCTTGATAATCCTCTTAATAACCCTATACTTTTCACTAGCTTTAGGACCGGTTTTTCATGAACCGGTATTTATTATTAAGGTCATTGAGGGTAAGGAACTGAACCCTACATTCATAAAAATCTTAACCACACAGAGAATTCCCAGAGCTATTTCAGCTATGCTGGTTGGTGCTTCATTAGCTTTAGCAGGTCTTTACTTTCAAACAATAACTAGAAACCCGCTCGCTGACCCTTACCTAATAGGTGTTTCTTCAGGCGCCTTACTCGGGGTCTCTATAGCTTATAGATTAGGCTTCACGATTAAAAACACCTATGAGCTAGCTATGGTAGCTTTCCTAGGCTCGCTTCTAGGCTTCACAATGACATTAGCAATAAGTAAGGTTACAGGCTTCCACTCACTCTCACTAATCCTTGGTGGCTTAGGTGTATCATTCCTACTTAATTCGATCTCACTATTCATATTGATAACCTCGTTTGAGTTCCATAAGGTTCTCATAATGCTCTTCGGCTCACTAACTGCGACCTCATGGAACCTTAACTACTTAATGGTTCTCACATTACTTGCTGGTACTGTTTACGGTATCACCATGTTTAAGGGGTTAAACGCTCTGATGATTAGTGATGATGAAGTTAGGTCATTAGGTTATAACCCAAACATACTTAGGTTCATGACTTCATTATTCTCAGCGTTAATGGCTTCGGTGACTGTCGCTTGTTTTGGGCTTATAGGGTTTATAGGGTTAGCTATACCGCATATAGCTAGACTCTTACTTAAGGGCGGTAACCTAATCACTCTAATACCGACAACTATGTTAGTAGGTGCTATAACGTTAATGGTGAGTGACTTAGTTAGCAGGACAGTATTACCACCTCATGAAATACCTCTAAATACGATAACGGGACTCCTTGGGTCACCGATACTTATATACCTACTGATTAAGGGTGTAAGACGTGGTCTCACTAATTATTAAGGGTGTGAGCCATTCTTATGGACGTAATGAGGTGTTGAGAAACGTAGACTTAAGTATTGGTGGTGAGTGTCTCATAGGTATCTTAGGACCTAACGGTGCTGGTAAAACAACACTAATGAAAATCATAGCCGGATTACTTAAACCCACGAGAGGTGATGTACTTATTGATGGCTCATCAATTAATGAGTTAAGCCCTAGTGAGAGAGCTAAATTAGTTACTTATGTCTCCCCATTCATTAACTTAAGCATGAACATCACAGTTATTGACTACTTAACCATGAGTAGGTACCCATGGATCAAGTTAAGCCTAAGTAAGGAGGATTATGAGGTACTTGAGTACGTCATTAATTCATTTAATCTTCATGAATTCCTTCATAGGTACCTAAGCGAGTTAAGTTCTGGTGAGTTAAGTAGGGTCATTGTAGCTAGAGCTATCTCCCAAGGCACTAAGGTTGTTCTCCTTGATGAGTTAATAAGTTTCTTAGACCTAGGGCATCAGATAAGGACGTTAAAGAAGCTTAAGGAACTAGCTAAGGGCAGGGTAATTATGGTCTCTACACATGTCCTTATACCGACACTTAACTATGTTGATAAGGTCGTCTTACTTAAAGGCGGTAATTTAGTTAAGTTCGGTGACCCACATAAAGACATTAATGACTCAGACCTAAGTAGTCTCTATGGAGTTAAGCTTAAGGTATTAAGGGAAGGTGGTAACATATTGCTAGATATAGTTGAGTGAGGGGTCTTAATGAAGGTCTGTGTAGAGGGGTGCTTTAATGCTGCCCATTATATGCCAGTAAAGGGTGAGGTATTACTTCACGGACATACATATAAGTTAGTAGCTTGTGTTGAAGGTGATGTAGGTAAGGACTCCATGGTTATAGACTTCTTAGTGCTTAAGGACGTAGTTAAGGAAGTTATTAAACAATTCAATTACTCACTTATTATCCCACGTAAAGACTTAGGTAAAGTGTCTATTAAGGGGCCTTTTAAGGTTAAGTACGCTGTCGTTAATGGTGAGAGGGCATCTACTGAGGTACTAGCTAGCACTATATGTGGATTAGTTAAAGAGAGACTTAAGGGTGTTAAGGGTGTTTACGTAAGGCTTTACGAGACTTACGACTCATTTGTTGAGTGTGAGTGCTAATTAACCTTACCTAATACATAATACCTATTATGGGGTAAGTATATTAAGTGATGGTGTATGAGTATCGAGTCAGTTAAGATACTAGGTGTTGAGGACTGGTTCATTTACTTATTGATTACGCTCATAGGAGTCGCTCTCTGCTTTGCTGGAAAGAGTATAGTTAAGGCATTAGTTTCACTAGCTGCTGGTTTACTTCTAGGTATGTATCTTTATGCATTCATAGCTGAAGGTACGGATAGTGCTGCCTTAGGGTTCGTAGCTGCCCTCATAGGTTTCTTAGCAGGCTTAGCTATAGGTTACTTCCTATTTAAGGTAGCTATAAGCGTCATCGTCGGTGCATTAATAGGTAATTACATAGCTACATACCTAAAGATATACTATCCTGAAATATTCACCAAGTTAGGTGCTGAATACTCAAGCATCATTCTAGCACTAATATTCATAGTGATTATCTACCTATTATCCAACACGATATTAAGCATAGTAACCGTAATACTTGGTGCCGCATTGGTGTATACTGGGTTAAGTGCCTTCATAGCTAGTAGTGAGGTTGTCTTATTAATTACTGGGTTAATAGCTATTGCTGGGCTGGTAGTGCAGTTAAGTAGGAGGAAGAGGCGTAGGTCTAAGAAGAAGTAATTACTTTTAGATAAGTCAAAACTTATTTACCTTTTACGGTAATCACTAGTTAGGGTAGTGGGGTTTAGATATTGATAAGCGGCATAGTTGAGGATTACTTAACGACTATCTATAGGTTGGAAGAGATCTATGGCTATGCTAAGACTACACACATAGCTAAGGAACTTAATGTTAAGCCAGCCACCGTGACTAAGGTCATTAATAAGTTAGTCAATAAGGGATTAGTCACTAGGGTTAAGTATAGAGGGATGAAGTTAACCAAGAAGGGTAGGGTAATAGCTGAGAAGATAATACGTAAGCATAGGATTCTAGAAGTCTTCTTAAGCGACTTCCTAGGCTTTAACCTCTATGAGTCACATAGGTTAGCCCACCAGCTTGAGCATATGCCGGACAAGCTTGTGGAGCGTATCTACGAGAAGTTAGGTAAGCCCTCACTCTGTCCTCACGGTAACTTAATACCTGGAGCTGAAGGTGGTGAGCTACCTAAAGCCATAAGCCTTTGGGAAGCAACTGAAGGTAAGTGTTACAAGGTACTTAGGATAGCTGGTGAGCTTAACTACGTACTTAGCAAGCTAAATGACATTGGTATAGACATAGGCACCGTCATAAAGCTATTAATGGCTCGAGGAACTTACTATGAGCTATCTGTAGGTCCAGATAAGGCTAAAGTTATGTTTGACGACTTAGTGCTTAGGTCTCTCTACGTTAAGGAGGTTAAGTGCGCGGGGTGATATACATGAATGAGGTACCGTTAAGCGCTTTACCTAGAGGTAGCAGGGCTTTAGTGGTGTCTATTAGGGGTGGTAGGGGCTTAGTAAATAGGTTAATGCAGATGGGAATAACCCCCGGCACTATAATCGAGGTGATAGATAATACAGCAGGTCCAATAATGATTAAGGTTAGGGGTGTTACCATAGCGTTAGGTAGAGGTGTTGCTAGCAAGATTTTCGTTAGGCCTTACCCGCGCATCCCGTATCCATATTAAAGCTTATAAAATTTAGATTCGTCTAAATCTCTAGGGCTAGGGGTAAGTTGATAGGTAAATGCAGTAACTGTGGTCTATGTTCAGGTCGTGGAGGCAATGTTAGGGAGGGTTGTGACGTTATTGTTGCTGTGGCCGGACAGCCGAATGTCGGTAAATCAACTCTCTTTAATGTATTGACGGGCGAGACAGCTAGGGTGGCTAACTGGCCCGGGGTTACTGTTGAGAGAAAGGAGGGTGTTAGGGAGTTTAGAGGTAAGAGAATATGCTTTATTGACTTACCAGGCACTTATGGGATAAGTGCTTCGAGTCTTGAGGAAGTAATAGCTAGGGAGTACATAGTTAGCGGTGAGCCTGATCTAATACTTGTTTTAGTGGATTCAACAGCTCCTGAAAGAACTCTATACTTACCTATACAAATACTTGAGTTAACACCTAACGTCATCATAGCCCTAACAAAGACTGATCTAGCCCACGGTCTAGGCATACATATCCATGTGGATAAGCTTGAGGCTAAGTTAGGTGTTCCCGTAATAGCTACCTCAGCTATTAAGGGTATAGGTATTCGTGAATTATTTGAGAAAATAATTGAGTTCGCCACGGGTAGGAGAAGGAGACAAACACCGTTAAGGATCGATTACGGTGGTTTAGAGCCGTTCATCTCTGAAATGATAAGGATTTTAAAGGGGAGTAAGGCATTAAGTAATTACCCACTTCGTTGGGCTGCTATTAGGCTTCTTGAGGGTGACCAAAGACTTGAGGAGTTAATGGAGAAGGCAGGTGAGGGCGATATACTTAAGCAGGTGTATAGGGTTAGGGAGGCCGTTAAAAGAAGTATTGGTAAGGACCCTGTAGAGCTTATTGTTGCTGCGAGGTATAATTTCGTTGACTCAATAGCTAGGGAAATCATAGTGCGTGTTGAGAGAGTTGAGGGTGGTTTAAGTAAGTTCTTCGAGAACGTGCTTAGTAAACCCATTATAGGTCCATTAGTAGGTATAGCTATGCTCTTAGCCATAATGGTATTGGTCTTCTCCATAAATACCGGGTTCCCACTTAACTTAATTCTTGACTCACTAGGTTTTTCTGAAGCAGCATCACTTATTGAGTCAGTAAGTATTAGTGGGCTGATTAATGAGGGATTTAACTATCTATCTGACGTTGTTAGGAACGCCTTAGAGGGCGGTGCACCTCCATGGCTTACTTCATTAATAGCTGATGGCATCATACCCGGGGTTGGTTCTGTCCTATCTTTCTTTCCGTTAATACTACTAATCTTTGTGTTCTTAGCCATGCTTGAAGACAGTGGTATCGCACCTAGGTTAGCAATAAGCTTCCATAACTTCCTAAGTAGGTTTGGGTTTTCGGGTAGAGCAATATACCCATTAATGATTAGTTTAGGATGTAACGTGCCTGGGGTCATGGCTAGTAGGACATCCATTGAGGACGAAGAGCGCTATGAAGTTATTTTCTCAGTACCATTCATACCTTGTCAGGCTAGGTTAATAGTTACGTTAGCATTCATAACGTCACTATTCACATCACCACTAACCCAATCAGTAGCCTTCATATTCATCTACGTAATCGGATTTACGGCTTTCCTAATTACCGGGTACTTAATTAGGAGGTTACTGTTTAGGAAGATTGAGCCACCTGAATTAATTATTGAGATACCTACAATACATAGACCTAACTGGAAGGTTGTTTGGTGGATTTCATGGGACTATTCAAAACACTTCCTTAAGAAGGCAGGTGTCATAATATTTGCGTTAAGTATCGTAAGCTGGTTCCTACTTTCTTATGGACCTTCAGGGCTGGCTACGGATATTTCAGAGAGTTATGGTGCTTATTTAGGTAGGGTTATATCGCCTCTACTAGTGCCTTACGGGCTTTCTTGGGAGTCTTCTTGGAGGGTTGGTTATGCCTTAATAAATGGTTTCGTGGCTAAGGAGGGTCTTATTGAGGCTATAGTCCTACTTCAAGGTGGTGAAGTGACCTTCGGTGAGGCATTAAGGATGTTGGGGCTAACTACTACGCAGGCTTACGCTATATTGATCCTCATGATGCTTTACGTACCTTGCTTAGCGACCATAGCCGTTATATATCAGGAGAGTAGGAGTGTTAAGCTTACCTTACTAGCCGTGATTTACATGTTGGTGCTTGCCTACGTAGTAAGCCTTATAGTTTACTTCATCTTAAGTATTTTTGTTTGAGGTGTTGATCGATTAGCTTAAGGAGGGTTAATGATCGTGTTTACGTACTTCAGGGACGCACCAATATAGGTATTGTAGTTGTGGATAAGGGTGAGTGCGTTATTATTGACTCAGGCATAGATGACGATGCTGGTAGGAAAGTTATTAAGGCGTTAAAGCAGTTAGGGCTTAAGGCTAGGGCATTAATAAATACACATTCACATGCTGACCACATAGGCGGTAACGCATTCCTTCAAAGGAGGTTAGGTGTAGAGGCTTACGCACCACCTGAGGAGGTACCGTTTGTTCAGTACCCGATACTTGAACCCACGTACCTCTACGGTGCTTACCCACCTAGGGAGTTAAGGATTAAGGTACTCATGGCTAAACCATCTAGGGCTAGACCCATAGATGAGGTCATTACTGAGCTACCGTTAAGACCCATTAAACTACACGGGCATTCATTAGGTATGGTGAGTTTTGAGGTAGGTAACGTGCTATTTACCGCTGACGTAGCCTTCCCTAAGGAGGTTCTAGATAAGTACGTAGTACTTTACCACATAAACGTAGGTGAGGCAGTAAGGAGCTTAATTAAGGTCAGGGACATCGTGAACTCCTACACCACCATAGTGCCGTCACACGGTCATATAACAACCCCTAAAGAATTCATCAACACCATAAAGCTAAACTTAAATACCATTAATGGAGTGAGGGACGTTATCCTCAACATATTAAGTAAGGGTTCATTAACTATTGATGAGCTATTTAAGCGGGTGGTTAAAGAACTTAACGTAAGGATTAGTAACCTTCCGGTTTATTTCCTAATTAGGTCAGCTATCTACTCATTCATTACGTGGCTGGCTGAGGAGGGGTTAGTGGGTATTGAGTGTGAAGGTGGGGAAGTATTTATTAAGAGATAATGCGTTAAAACTTTAAATCCCACATATACTATTAATCGTTACGGGTTAGGTGGGCCGGTAGCTCAGCTCGGAAGAGCGCTCGGCTTGCACCCGAGAGGTCCCGGGTTCAAATCCCGGCCGGTCCACCACTAACTACTTCATTTCTCAGTAACTAATGAATCACACAAAATAATTATGCTCACATAAACCTCACCTATTTTTATTCTAACACTAATCATGAGGGCCCTACTTACAAAGGAAGGACTGACTTACTGAAAAGGTTCTTAAAGACAATCAAAGATATTCTTGAGAGTGATTTAGAGAGAGGCTTTAAGATCCTCCACCCCAACTCTGTGATTTCCACTTTAGATTCTTATGAGGTAAGGCGTTTGAGAATAGAAAAGTTAGGCTTTTCTATTGCATAGACGTTAAGAGGCAAGTGGTTATTTTCTTTGATACGAAGCCTAGGAGGAAGGCTTATGAATAGCCACTGTCCTTACCCCTTTAACTCCTTCATGGGTATCGTTTTGGTTTTACCCTTAATTACCTTGAGAAAATTCTCTAGTAATTCACTATCAAATTCCTTGGTATCGTAAATCTTGATAACTAAAGCCTTTCTCTTAACCACAATCGCTACCAAAAATAGTTAAGGGAAAAATAACTAATATACTTACCTATTTTGAACACTTCGTGGATACGCCGTCTTTACTGAAAATATGGGACTAATGGGAAAGCTATCTCTTACTTAAGAATTCATTACGGAATATGCTGATATCAACGTCATTAAGTATGATGCTATGAGTCCTCCTAAGTTGAATGTGGCATGGGTTGTTATGGCTGGTATTAGTGAGTTTGTTTTGTATCTAGTGTAACCTGCGATAACGCTAAGTACTAGGGCTGTACTTACCATGAGTGCTTGATAGAGTCGTGGTGCTGTTGAGAAGGGTATTAAGTGAAGGAATGAGAAAAGCACTGCCGATATGGTTGTTGAGAACCAAGGATTAACCCCCTTACCTAGCATGTAACCCAGCAATAACCCCCTGAATAGAACTTCCTCACATAGTGGTGCTAATATTAACGCTAACGATATATAGGTGAATGGGTTCTTAGCTACCCCCTGCATTGGTGATTCTAGGTTTTGCCCTTTTAGTACTGTTAATGCGGTATACGCTAGTAAAGTAGAGATAGGTAGTGAAGCGATAAAGACGGTAAATATAGGCTTGAAACCCGCACTACGTAGCCCTAATAAGGCAACATGGTTATCTGTAATAGCCTTAGCAATAGTTAATGATAAAGCCAAGAAAGTAAGTTGGGTAGCAACTACGCCTAACACACCTATCTTACTTACCATCATTACTAATGAACCAGCTATAAGGCCTGGAATAAAAGCTGCAAGGAATAAGGCGACCCCTTTAGCTATAGCAACTAACTTATCACTAAGCATTACATACCACATACTTACCTAATTAACCCATATATTAAACTTTACCCTAAAGATGAACCTCTTGGTCACTACTTAATGACTAGATTAGTTAAATAAAGGATTGGGCCACTTACTATGTAGGGGAAGTCATGTCAGATGTAGATTTCGTTGAGGTTATTATTCTTGTTGATGATTATTCCGGTTATGAGGTTAGGGGCTTAGTTGGTCAACACGGTATTTCAGTTCTTATGAAGGCCGTCGTTGATGGTGAGGTGAGTAAGGTTATTTTCGATGTTGGTCAGGACTTTAGGGTTATCAAGTATAATGTGAGACTCCTTAATGAGAACTTAAATGATGTTGGCGTAGTAGTTCTCTCACATAGGCATTACGACCATACAGGGGGCTTACTAGGGTTGCTTAAGCATATTAAGCATACAGTACCTATAGTCGCCCACCCAGACATTACTAAACCTAACATATATATAGGTGATGGGCAGGTTAAGCTACTTATTGGGTTACCCTTCAACATATCTGAAGTGGATAAGTACGGTGGTCAGTTACTCCTAACTAAATCAGTACTTGAGGTAGCACCAGGCATCTACTTCCTAGGTGAGATACCTAGAGTAACTAGTTTTGAAGGGGTACCTAAGGGTTTCTACACACTTGATGAGGGTGAATTAGTTAGGGATGAGTTACGTGATGATACCGCGCTAGCCGTGAAGGTACGTGGTTTAGGGCTCGTAGTGATTTCAGGCTGTAGTCATTCCGGTATAGTGAATATAGTAAGGTACACTACTGAAGTACTTAAGGATAAACCCTATGCAGTCATCGGCGGGCTGCATCTCATAGGTGCTGATGAGGAAAGAATCAAGAAGACCATTGATGGTCTTAAGAAGTTAGGTGTTAAGGAGGTTTACGTGGGTCACTGCACAGGCTTAAGGGCTGAGTACGAATTCTTAAGAGCTTACAGAGATAAATTTAAGAAAATCCATAGCGGGTTTAGAACTAGGTTTTATGTTAAGGGTGATTAGTGACCCAGTGTTACCTAACGAATAAGTCAACACGTATTTTATTCAAAATTAATACCTCAATAGAGATTACTAATTGTAATAATGTTAATTTACCCAATGTAATACCCATAAACCCAGCCTAAATAGGGTGGATAGGTATATTTAGGTCTAATTAACACCCTCATGTGTACTATGAGGTTATTAAGGAATATCTAGTATTACTTTACTAGTGTATCTGTGACACATAGCGCCTTAAGGTGTTTTTATGAGTGACGTACTTAGAGACATATTTGAGAGGAGTGTTCGGTCAAGGATATTTAAAGATAGGAAGGTACTTCTTCCTGATTACGTTCCTGACGAACTACCCCATAGGGAGGAGCAGATTAAGAAGTTGGGGGCTATCTTAGCTCCCGTACTTAGGGGTGAGAGACCCAGTAACGTATTCATTTACGGACTTACAGGGACAGGGAAGACAGCAGTTACTAAGTTCGTTATTAGGAACTTAATGGAGTACGGTAAGAAAATAGGGCTCTTCAGTAAGGTTAGATTCGCATCAGCATACGTTAACTGTAGGCAGGACGACACTACTTACAGGGTGATCTATAGGTCTTCTGAGGAAATAGGGTGTAAACTCCCATTTACAGGACTCTCTACGGCTGAGGCGTATAGGAGGCTTATGAGGTTTATAGATAGGTTAGGTATCATAGTCATAGTTATTCTTGATGAGATAGACTTCCTCGTTAGAAAGCGTGGTGATGAACTACTCTATAGATTGACTAGGGCTAATGATGAGTTACGTAGGGGTAAGATATCTATCGTAGGAATAACGAATAAGATAAACTTCATAGACACACTAGACGCTAGGGTTAGGAGTAGCTTAAGTGAGGAGGAACTTGTTTTCCCACCATATAACGCCATTCAGTTAGAGGATATACTTAGGTCTAGAGCTAAGCTAGCGTTCCATGAGGATGCGATAGATGAGGGGGTCATAAGCTTATGCGCGTCACTAGCTGCTAAGGAGCATGGTGATGCTAGGAAGGCCCTAGACCTACTTAGGGTCGCTAGTGAGATAGCTGAGAGGGAGGGGGCTCCTAAAGTAACCATTAAGCATGTACATATGGCTAGGGCTGAGATAGAGAAGGATAGAGTTACTGAAGTCGTTAAGACTCTCCCATTACACTCTAAGTTTGTTCTACTTGCGATAACCCAGATATATGAAGGAACCACAGGCGAGATCTACAACAGATATAAAGTGCTATGTAGGGCGGCAGGTCTAGACCCGGTGACGCAGAGGAGGGTTAGTGATATTATTAGTGAGTTAGATATGATTGGGTTAGTTAATGCTAAGGTAGTTAGTAGGGGTAGGTACGGTAAGACAAGGATAACCACTTTAAACGTACCTAAACATACCGTATTAACGGTACTGTCTGAGGATATGAGGCTTGCACCACTCATTAAGGGCTATAGGTATAGATGACGGCTACTTCCCACCCCACTTCAAGGGTAGGAAGGGTAGGACTGTAGTTGTTGCTGTCCTCATGGAAAACACTAAATTAGTTGATGCTGAATTAGACCTAGTCTACGTTGATGGTGATGAATGTACAGCTAAAGTAGTAAAGCTAATCAGTAGGTTAGGAGGTAAAGATGGGGCTGATGTAGTACTGCTTGATGGAGTCACGTATGCGGGGTTTAATTACGTAAACCCCTACGTAGTCTTCGAAAAGACAGACATACCTACATTAACCATATTTAGGTACCCCCTAGACCTAAATGAGGTACTTAAGGCTTTAAGAAAGAACTTCACTAATTACGAAAGTAGGTTCGCCATTATAAGGAACGTATACCTAAACTCCATTAAGATAACGTCAAATAAGGGTACCATAGAGGTAACCCCTGTAGGAATTGATGAAGAAAAGGCTTATGAGGTAGTCACATCGCTCCAATACACATCAGCAACACCAGAACCATTAAGAATAGCTGACATAATAGCCTCAGGAATATCAATAACCACCTATAGAGCGCTACGTAAGACCTAGGTACTTAGGTATCTCTCCCCATTATTCTTTAGCGTCTAAATAGCTTAATGGAGATAGTTATCACAATGACTGTAGCTAGTACGTACATTAAATAACTACACACAACGTCTAGCGGTGTCACCGTGATGTATCTAATGATGGCTAGACGACTTAAGGAAGCCATTACCGCCTGAATGAATACAAGAACTAATGAGAGGGCAATAGCCAATACAGCCCTATACTTAGCAATAGGGTATTTCCTATACACAATACCAAAGATTAAGGCAATACCGAAAGCTATATATCCAGCAATAACTATACGGAACGTTAAATTATTATATATGTACTCATAAGTACCGAGAATAACCATCACTACAGCGTTAATCACTATGAGTAATGCGTAAATCACGAAGATAGGAATTAAATACCCCCACCTACCAGACATATATAGCTACCTCCAATAATACATACATATACAGGATATATAAGGGGAGAGGTACTTAACAATTAATTACTCAAGAATTAAGCTGGGTAGGCTGCCTTAATGAGTATTATTGTTGGTGCGGGGGGTGGGATTTGAACCCACGCAGGCCTGCGCCAGCAGGGCCTAAGCCTGCCCCCTTTGACCTGGCTCGGGCACCCCCGCTCGCTATCAATATAATTAAGAAAAGTTATTAAATCTTCTAGCCTATTACCTCGTGTAGGGTAATGCTTGGGGTAGACCTGCTTATTTTACTCGTTGTTTCTGCTTATGTGGCAGTTACTTGTTTTCTGCTTGCTTACGCCATCAATAAGTTTTACGTGCATCTTAAGGGAACTACCTTAGGTCATGTAGCTATGACCTTAGTACTTATATTAGTGGGTTTTGGTGTTGCTGTTACCTACGCAACTACACTCACTTACCCACCAATTCACCGCCTAGCCTCCCCATGGGTACATATAGCCATACTAGTGTTTCTAGGTGCGACAACCACTACCTCACTAATACTCCTACATAAGATAGTACCTAAGCACATACCTCTAGAGGAGATTAAGGAGTATGTTGATTACGTAACTAAGCCTGAGGAAATGGGTTACTTACCTAACATAAACTTCATTAAGGTATTAGCTAGGAAGGTAAAGCAGAAAGAACTAGCTAACTACCTCACCTACATGTTAGGTAGGATAACCGCAGCTAAGCTAAGTCTTAAGTATGAGTACATACATAAGGCTATGGCAGAGCTAATACCTGAGTTAGCTGAGGAGTTCGGGGTTAAGATGACATTTAACCCAGCCACTACATCATTGAGGGTCAGCCTACCACTAAGGAGATTTAACGTAAGGGAATGTGAGTTAGTATGCTTCCACTTCCAGGGTTTTTGGGAGGAGTTCATAAGTAGGTACCTACATAGGTCCCTAATGAAGTCAATACTTGACATAAGCATGAGTAAGGATGAGTACATATGTGAGATACGATTTTAACATGTCAGGAAGCAGTCATCAGGCTTTAGAGAAATCGTGGTTAAGGTCTCTTAAAGAACCTTCATTCCCTCCTCAAAATCTTTAGTTACCGGCCTTAATTCTATACCTAACGCTTTAGCAAGTCTCTTCACGCCTCTATCCATGAAACCGCTAATCATTACTAACTTAGGTCTTACTCCCATTACCTTCTCATATAGCTCACCAATCCTCTTAAGCTCAGCTAAGTCATCTTTACCGACCCTAGACTTAACCTCAATAAGTATGTGCTCCCTATCCCTAACCACTAAATCAACCTCAATGATTGATGAGTGCCCATAAACATACCCATCCCTATCCTCATAAACCCACCTACCTACCCTAGCAACACCAAGTGCCTCCTCAATAACGTACTTCATAGACTCCCTAAAAGCATCCTTAGTAATAACACCAAACCTATGAGCAATTACGTTAATAAACCTCTTAAAGTCCCTAAGCTCCTCTTCAACCCTCCCAATTCTTTCCTCAAGCTTCTGCTGCCTTTCCTCAAGCCTAATAAACCTCTCCTCAAGCTTAGCGAACCTCTCCTCCAATCTCTGTTGTCTTTCCTCAAGTCTTTGTTGTCTCTCTTCAAGCCTAACCATCCTCTCCTCTAACCTCTGTTGCCTCTCTTCTAGTTTCTGTTGACGCTCCTCGATTCTGGCTATCCTATCAAGTACCTCTCTAAACCCTAAGTAACCCATTAAGGCATATCTAAACTCCTTATCCTTCTCTAAAGTCTCTAAGATCTTACGTTTTTCAGCAGCGGTAAGTACCAATGCTTAACGCCCCTAAACCTTACTACGTATAACGGACTTATATCACTAACCTATAGGGCAGGTCATTAAGTTTCAGATCTATGGCTATCTTTACCGATCTAAGTGTTTTTAGTTCAGTAAAGGCGTATTTAGTATTGGTGTGTTATGTATGGTTAAGCTTATAGAGTTTGCTATGTGTGGTTCTGAAGGTAAGGAGTGCAATCCCTACGTCTTAACAGCCCATCTTGAAAGGCAGAAATTACTGCTCTTAATAAACTCCAAACCCCTTAGTGCAGGGGATATTGCTAGAGAGTTAGGTATCTCTACAGAGGAAGTCATTAAGCACCTCTATGAACTCGCCAGATGCGGTCTCGTTAAAGAGGTTAATGGTCTTTACAGACCTGCGTTCGCCATATTCACCCTTGGGGATCAGAGAACCCTTCAGCCATTAATGGATGACTTAGCCAATGATATTGTTGAGGTTATTAAGGACAACATGAGGAGAGTACGGGATGTTATTAATGACTTAACCATCGTTAAGAGAGGCATTAAGCCCGATGATTTAGAGTACGTTATTGTAGGGGCGATTACATTAGATTATAGCGGGCTTGACGTACTTTCTGAAGAGGGCCTGCTCCTTAAGTCTAAGAAAATGCCCGGTGGTGGAAACTACGTTTTTACTGGTTTTGAGGTAGGGTTGATAGACCTAAACGAGGCGTGGATGTGGGGTCATAACGGGGTCTTCGGAAAGTACTGGTTTAGCTCTCACGGTAAGCTACCCCCTAGAGGTAGGTTAGCATTTCCCGACCTCGCTTGGTTATGGTACGGCTTAGGTGTAAGCCTCGATAAAGTAACAGCTAAGATGAGTGAGATAGGGGCAATATTAGAAGCCTTAACTTATGGGGACCTCACTTTTAAGGATCTACAAAGTAAGTTAGGTATTAATGAGTTAAGCCTAGCTACCGACCTGTCCCTCCTACTAACGTTATGGTATGTGACCGTATTGAATAGGAAGCTATGGAGGCTCAACATACCAGTATTTACGCCTGAGGATTACGGGAGGGTGAAGACGTTATCGATATCGATACTTAAGGAGATAGCCAGTAGATTTAAGAGCAAATTAAGCATTATTAATGACTACTATAGTAAGACCTCACCCGCAAGGAACGAAATACCTCTTAAAGAAGCATTTAACCAGGTCTACCACATAATCTTTGAGAAAGCTCTTGACAAGTTAATAAAGGATGAAGTGATTAAGGAACCGCCGCTAAGACCTGATGGCGGGAGATACTCGGTATTCATGATAATCCTTAAAGAGGCTAAATCCCCGTTCACTTATTGAAGGTACATTACCTCTTCCTTAGTTGTTCCTAGGCATACATTGGAAAGCTTATATTGGGTCTTTTTATGTGTAGCTACCGGGTAGTTCTATGGAGTTAGTGATTAATCCGTCGCTGACGAACCTAATCAAGGTATTTAATGAGAGTTATAAGGATGATTACCCTGAGGACTTCACTAAGTGGTCCTTAGATTACTTCGAGCTTTACTACATCAAGACCTCCTGGTTTAGGTGGGAATTACTTAATGCCTTAAGTATTAATGACTCTATAGAGGCTTATGTAATACTTGATCCGAGGCTAATTAGTGGGGAGGGTGCTGTATATACTCAGGCATTATGTATTAAGAGAAGGCCGTTTAGATACTGGGCTGCTAACGCGTTGCTAGACTTAATTGAGTTTAAGTCTAGGGAATTAGGTGCTAGAAAGCTCGTTATCCACTTAAGGTATGTGTCACCCTTAAGGCAGTTACTACTTGAGCGTGGCTATTTCGTAACGGATAAGTGGTGTAGGATGAGTGTTAAACTAAATAGGCTTCATCCAGTGTTAAGGGAGGTTAAGGGGTTCACAATTAAACCATATGTAGATGGTGTTGATGATGGGGTATTGATAAGAATACATAATGAGGTATTTAGTGAAGAGGAGGGTTTCATACCTCTTGATGAAGAGAGATTAAGGATAATGAAAAATAGTGAGAGCTGGTCGAGGACAAGAATATACTTCATCCAGACAGAGGAGGGCGATACTGTAGGGCTAGCATCTTACGTAATCAAGAAGGATGGGAAAGTTCTTATTGAAGCTATAGGTATTCGTAAAGGATTTAGGGGTAGGGGTTTAGGTAAGTATTTACTCAATTATGTACTTAATGAGACTAAGGAGTTAGGCTATGATCTAGCCTACCTCTTCGTTACAGCAAGTAATAAACCCGCCATGAACCTCTACATAAGTACCGGGTTTAAGGTAGACTACTTAGGCTTAACCTTAACCAAGGTAGTCACTAACGCCCCGGTGGTCACAGCATCACTTAAACCTTGACTTACGTCTTTCCTCGTAGTGGAGGGCTAGTAAATACATTAGTAAACCCACATACCTTTCACATCTACTCATGAATTCCCTCAACATCTCCATACTTATCCCTAGAGATGTGAAGCCACGTAGTACTGCCTTATCCTCAAGTAGGTCAAGGCTTAAGTTACCTGTTGATGACATGATAGCTAACTTCGCCGTCCATTTACCTACTCCCTTAAACCT
The DNA here is from genome assembly GCA_964519505.1 of uncultured Desulfurococcales archaeon. Classification (GTDB taxonomy): domain Archaea; phylum Thermoproteota; class Thermoprotei_A; order Sulfolobales; family CAZFJX01; genus CAZFJX01. The sequence goes on along the minus strand of CAZFJX010000011.1, from coordinate 14,666 downwards.
CATTAACTCATTAATTGCTTCTGAAGGCTTAAGCTTCTTTACTGACTCTAAGTCATAACCACTAATCACGGCTTCAGAAATACTGACTACGTACTCAGCCTTCTTCATACTTAATCCAAGCATTCTTAACCTTACGGGACTAACATTAGCTAATACATCAGGGTATGGAAAATCATAGAAAACCTTACCACCATACTCGAAACACTCACCGAAGGTGGTTACTACCTTAGATATGACGCTAAGAGCTATCCTTTGAGGCACTTGCTGAGATATTATGGCCTTAATTAAAGCCTCATAGAGTGTAGGCGCTAGTGCGGGTCTTAAACCCTCATACCTTAAAGCTATGTCATAGAGTTCGTCAAAGCCCTCACAACACTTAATGAAGTCTTCGTAATCGAGTTTAACGTTATATATGTGTTCAATGACCTCTTTAACATCCTCAGGGTACCCTCGATAAACCTTTACGGTGATTATAGGATCGTAAGGCTCCCCATTAACGCAAACCTCAAAGACCTTACTCTGAAAAACCCTACGACAACACCCATTCTCATAAAGGCATGGCGTAGGCTTATTAGGTAGTGTGAATGCGGCAATATGAGTGGTTATCTTGTAAGGTGGTTTAGGTCTAAGCGTAAACATCTGAATGCGCATGCCACAGCACCTGTAGGTATGGTTAAGCTTTTTACATCATCAGAGATAATTATTAGTGCTGTATTAAAATTATATTAAACATAGTCATCTCTAACCCCATTTACTTCGTTAATTAATAATCCCACCCTAAAGTATTTACCCATATACATGCGTAGTTCTCATCTAAGGCTTCATGCTGTAATTAAGGTTCCTTAGGAAATGTAGGAAGGCTAAGGTCTGTATCTCCTCAATGCTAGTCAATAATAAGCTCGGTCAGTCTAAAGTCTCTGAATGAATTATTACCCTTAGCCTGGTATGTTAGTGTTAGTCAATGACGGTGAGCTATAAGATGAAGTACTGAAATACGTAAAGGTATTAATTAATTAAGGGAGGTCGTACAAGCATGGAAGTTAATTACTTGCTTAGTCGTAGCTATGTTAATGAAGTACCTGATACAGAGTTAATTGAGTATGCGGCACTCATCCCTGAGGGACCTATACTCGATATAGGTGTCGGTAATGGGAGGAACGCGTTCTTCCTTGCTCAGATGGGTTTTCATGTTTTAGGTGTAGATATCTCTGAGGAGGTAGTTAATGAGTGCAATAGGAGAGCACAGGAACTTAAGCTCCCAGTAAGGGCTATATATTCAAATATTATGGACTTTAAGATAGATGAGAACACTTACGCCTGCATAATATGCTCTTATGTCCTACCATTCCTAAAACGCAGTGACGCCCTCCGCCTCATAGAGAGAATTAAACATGGATTGCTGCCTCAAGGAATAGCACTCATAAAGACCTTCACAACTAGAGACCCAGGCTACATTAGGTTAAAGAAGAAAGGCCTCTCTGAGGTCGAGAAAAATACCTTCTACAGCCCTAAGCTCCGTTCATACTTCTTCTACGTAGAGCCAGGCGAGCTTAAGGAACTATTCACGGACTTCAAGTTAATTAGTTACGCCGAGGGCTACAGCTTAGACATAACACATGATGAACCACACTACCACGGATGGGCAAGCGTACTAGCACAAAAACCGGGGAAATAACTATCATAACCTAACTTAATTAGAATGTATAAGTTCTAGGGCATCGAGTAAATAATGGCGAATATAAGGTAAAAATAGTTGTTGATGCTGCGCTCATTCCTCATATATGTAAAGAATGCTAGTAACCGGAACTAAAACCTCTTTTAACTTCTTCCCGTTCACTTCCGCATCTACGACTTTATACCAGAGTAGGTTGATTAAAGTTACAGAAAGCGGTGGTGCTCTTAATACACCCATTATGAGTGCCTTCGCCTTACCGACCACGCATTCAAGGCTCCTACCGTGAATAACCTCACCATTGATAAGGACTACATTTACCGCCAACTTACATACCCCACTAAATAATGTGTAATAGTAGTAATAGTAGTACATATCGAACGAGCCATAATACGGCTTAATCATGGGATCTCTTAGGTATAGGTCTAAACTATTAGGAGTAAGTTATGTAGGTTTCCTTTATACATCCCCATGAGACCCCAGAATGATACATATGATATTAGGTTATACGTTACTGTTCCTGCTACTCCTATCGTATGTGCGGTAATGAAGGTTAATTTAAATGTGTGTTAGCACTTCTTTTAAGTAGGTGTTGAGTTAAGTGGGTGTATTTAGGGTTAAGGCTAAGGTTTGGAACCCGCGGGATAGGGATAAGGCTGTTGTTGTGGAGTTATTAGTGGATACTGGTGCCACGTATACGGTGCTGCCAACCAGTCTTCTAAAGAGTCTTAATGTGGAACCTATCCGCATGGTTAAGCTTAGACTCGCTGATAATAGGGTTATTGAGAGACCTTTAGGTGAGGTCGGTATTGAAATCATCGATCGCTACGTTAGTGCCACACCAGTAGTCTTCGGCGAGGAAGGTGTATATCTATTAGGTGCAGTAACCATGGGGCAACTAGGACTCGCACCAGACCCCATAGAAAAGAAACTTAAACCAGTAGAGGCACTATTAATGAAGCTACTTTATCTGGGTATTTAAGGATAGTATGCTTAAGACATCAACAAACCTATATTAATGAATTGATTAGCTTTATGAGTGCTATCGTTACTGCTATCGCTATGCCCGTACTCTCTAGCTTTCTCCTCTATAGCTCTCTGAATACCTCTGAAAGATGTCTGGAAAATCCTATGACGTAACTGCTTATCCCTTACCCTCTTAATCATGTTCTGAGCAGGTTTCTTGCCCAGCTTCTCAAGAACAATAGCATACCGCTTCTCATAAGCAGTCATGACAATTATATTTGCAAGTTTCCACCTAAAACCCTGTTTCTTCATCTCCTCCTTAAGCCACTATCGGGGGTATCGGAGCAGTCAGAAACATTGCAATAACATTCAGGTCTACCCTAAGCCATGCTAGCAGAAACTCCGTGAAGGCGTATGACATACCGTAAGCCATGAACAGTAAATAGAGCGATAGAAGCAGTACGAATATACATGAAATTCCTATAGCGTTAAGTAACGCCGAGTCCATGGAGGCCTCAGATTCATCCCGCATTTTACGGAAGGCAGCCTTCCACGCTATACACATGGCGAGGTTTAAACCGTACGCTAAAAATATGAAGGCAACTATCGCTTCAAACGATCCTAACCACTCGTACAAACCATACACCAATGCCGCATTAAACAGATAAAAACATATACAATCATATAAACCTTGCTACGGCTTTACCTCTAAGCTAAAGAACATAAACATTTGTAAACAGGTACTTAGATCTTGGTTTAATTAATTAAAACACGAAAATTATATATTCCCTAAATAAGTTCCTCAACTGGTGGTAAGGTGGTTCTTTACAGTAAAAGAATTTATTTATTGATCACGGTTGCCATGTTAATTATTCTCGTAACATCGCTATTTCTACCTAAGATAATAATTAATAATTATAAATACTCTTCACCCGTCATTTCCCTCGTTAAGGAAGTTGATGGGAACCCATCACTTTATATCAATGGCAAAAAAGCACCATTACTAGGTTTAAGAACCACCTCAGATCCTTATGAAGGTGAGGAAAAATTCTTTAAGGTGTTAAGGTACATTGATTTAGCTGCAAAATATAATTATACTTTTGTTGAAGTCACAATCAATTGGTTTACTATTGATAGGAGCTTTAGAGAAGGTATTCAGATTGATAGATTGCCTACTCCCGATGAGGTTAAAGACATGATAGATTGGTCAAGACTAGATTTTATTTTTGATTATGCCGCTAAGAAGGGGGTCTACATTATAGTGTTCTTTTGGTATAAACTTCCGCCTAAATGGTGGTTTAATATCGTGAAGAATTATTCAGCTTACCTTCAGACAAACCAATTGGGAGAGAAAGTATTAATGATGAGTTTTAATAACTCGCTATTTCTTAAGTACGTTAAGGAAGTGATTAAAGCTATAATAGAGAGGTATAGGGATCACCCGGCCTATTTAGGCTTTAATCTTCAGTTCGGATACACAAACGAGAATAACTACCCCGGAGAACCTCAGCGGAAGGGTGAGTGGTTTGATTATTCAGAGTTTGCTAAGAGACGATTCAGAACGTGGTTAATGAGGAAGTACAAGAGTATAGATCAATTAAATAAAGCTTGGAATACCTCCTATAAGAATTTTGATGAAGTAACACCCCCAATGCCTCTCCCGCCAATATCCGATGTAGAGGAAATGATAAAGTGGATAAACTCCCCTGGTGATACTCGAGTATCTTTTTATGACTGGCAGATGTTCAGGCTTGAGGCTAAGAGAAGTGAGAGAATTGAATTATTCAAATTCATAAAGTCTATTGATCCTAACCACATAGTCATAGGGCCAGCAAGCATAAGCTTAGGACTAAGGTATTCTAATTCCCTCCCAATTGATTTTTACGATGATGAATCACTCAAATATGTAGATATAGTCCATTTTTGCCCTGGAGTGGTTAAGCCTTGGACATCTATCCATAAGGCTGGAGAATACGCATTCATAAAATATTTCGAGCTAAAGGGAAAAGCCGTTTTCATTAAATGGGAAGGGAGGAGGTATATAACACCATATGAGGTTAAGCCCTTAAAGGAGAGGGCTTTATTTGCCAAGAGGTACGGGGCTGGGGGAGTATTATGGGAGGGTGGCGTAAGGGACTATCCAGAATTTTCAGAAGATCAAATCAAGGCTTTCGCGGAAGCATACCTATCTATGCCGGAGGGTCACGTAGAGAGAGCCCCGGTAGCAATCATAGTGGATCCCATCATGTCAGTATTTGACTATAGAAGTGGTGTTGGGGGCTTATCAAAACTATCTAGATTGAAAATGATGGATAGTGCTCTAATCATGGCTATACTATGGGATGCAAGGTTAGACTTCGATCTAATAACGGTTGAGGACATTATTAAAAACCCTGAAATACTTAATGGCTACAAGCTAGTAATCATATCGAATGTTTTCCGTGTAGATGATAAGTTTATTGATATTGTCATAAAAAGAACTAAAGGTGTTATCTTAGTCCAAGGTAGAGCAGCGCTATATGATCAGTTAGGTAAGAAGAATCTAACATTGCTTAAGAGGCTCCTCGGCATAAATGGTAGTATAGTAGAGATAAATATCTCAAATTACAATTGGTCATTCCTAGACTGTAAAAATAGCTGTACATTTAAGAATGAATTATACTACGTACCTATTTTCAACTATAGCGAGGAGGGGTACCGTATTCTTGCAACGGTTACATCAAACCAGAATATAGCTGTTGTAGGCTGTAAGAAAAATATCTGCTTTTGGTTTGGGGGAATGGGGGTGTATTACTTTGACCGTAATTGCAAAAGTAAAATTATATCGTTCTTAAAGAATCTACTACAACAAACAATCTCTTGGTGAACTAAATAAAGCATAATAAGAATGATAACGGCATTAAGGCGCTTATAACGATGTAGTACATGGGGTAATTGTAGTGAATGATTTGCTTAAAAGAATAATGGTTGATCCTAGGATTGTGGTTGGGGAGTCAGTGATTAAAGGTATGAGGATCGCCGTTGATACTATACTTGAACTCCTAGCCGCTGGTATGAAGCCCAAAGAGATAGCTGAGGATCATTATACAAGCCTAGAGGATATCCGGGCAACACCACTTTATGCAACTAAAGATCTTAGTAGAGAGGAAGCAGCTTCCAAGGTGTAAAAGAGTGGTGAGGAAACTTGAGTAAATTACCGGGAGTTCCAAGGTTAGTAATCAATGGGCACGTGTGCGTGACATCCCCTGATCTGAGGGAGCGAGGGATAGTGGCGTACAACCCCTTTGATTGTCGGCAAAGAAAAGCTGCTAGGGTTCTGAAAAATACTTCATAAAGTAGTCAAACCCCCTCTTCTGTTATTCCCCAGCTTCGAACGGGAGAGTACCATTGCTTCAGAAGATACGATCGAGCTACTGAGAAACATGGCGATAGCCTCTCTGCTCTTCCACCACGCAGCAGAAGTTTGTGAAATGGAGGGTTCCGCTTACTACGATAGACCAAACTTCTTCGAAAACCTTGATCTAAGGTCTCCTGAGCTGCTCCGCGAGGGAATAAAGTCTGTTGCGACCATGCAAGAGACGAAAGATCCCCTTGCACCCAGCTTTGATGTTGTAAAAAAGTTCGTAGACGAAGTAGTGGTACCTGTCCTCAGAAAAACGCATCCCGTTATCGAATGATTCATGGATGGAGAGGCGTCAGAGGATGAGCTAAGGCGGGCCTTTGAAAGCGCTGTAAAAGAAATACACAGCGATGTCTGGCAACATCCTGCTCTCTGGGAGATGGTAGAAGAGTTTGTAAAAAACTGCAATCCAGATCTTAATATTTACAAGAATTTGGACAAATACCTAAGGACCATGCAGGCAAGGCCCCCAGCAAAAAGACCAGAAAGTCCTGCAGCCAGGGAGCTCAAGCCTCCGAAGGCGGTGAACATTATATTGTCCAAGCTGGAGGCTGTGAAGGAGCAGGCGGAGTGGATGGGTGGTGTGGATTTGAGGGTGTTGAAGAAGATCTTGTATGATGTGAGGGAGAGGAAGGGGCTTGTTGTGGAAGCGCTTAGGCTTGTGAAGGAGTGGGAGAAGGGGGATAGGGATGCATTCTTTGAGGATTACCTAAACTTGAAGAGCTTGCCGGAAGTTGAGCTTGAGGATCTAGGGCTTGTTGGGGATTTGGAGAGGTTGAGGAGGAGTGTTGCTGCAGGAAGTCTTAAGCCTATAGATGTAGTGAATATACTTACTGCTCTATACACTATATACTCCTTAACCGAGACTTACTTAGTGAGGTTTCTCTCAACATAGAAGAATATGCAGAGGGAGAACACGGATTATTAAGGATAAAGCCGGAGAAACTAGGAGAATACTTATTAGAGCCTCCCAAAGAAAGGCTTAGAAGAATAAGACCAATAATAAGAGGAGATTTCGAGATCTAGACATATAGAATCGTTCTAGATCCATATACTGTTTATACTTCTCAACCCACTGTTTCCTCGCGGTGTGGTAGTTGGAGTTTCTTGCTGCTTGCCTAAAGTCACTGATGATGTAGAGTGTTATCGCTTCATCCCAATCAACTTCTATTGGAATATCTTCTTTATCGATGACGACCATTGCCCAGACGTTTACGAAGGCCTTTACCGTTCCGTACCAGAAACTTAACTGGCTGAACCAAAAGTCTAGGCTCCACCTAATATCCCCGTACATGCGGTGCTTCCTCTTCTCTTTAGGCTTCTCTAGATACCTGAAGAAACACTTCCTCCTCCCACGCATATAGCGGGGCGTAGATTCTTTGAGCAAATACTTTTAGAACAATCTCTTTTTAAGTCCGCAAGCCCTAGCAATGTGGTCTACACGGTCCTAGATTCCTATTATTCATTTGCTGGTTGGGTGGTGTGAGAGTCTGAGAAAAAACTAGAAAGAACGTGGATAGGGAAAGGTATTATTAAAAAATAACTAGTTTTACAGCTATTTCAGGTATATTGCTTATTATGCCTTAACCATTTTCCTCAACACTGAAGTATAGTATATTAAGGCGGGGAGAATTATGCAACCCATTATTACATCCGACCTCAGTAGGTTTTCACTAATGATTGAGTAGTCTATGCTGTCACCCACTATTATGGCGTCAAGTATTGTTGCCGCGGCAACCATGATCTGGATCAATAGTGCGCCTACAGCTAGCCATGCTCCACAAGTTGCGGATACTAGGTGCATGACTATATTTTCTCTCATAATGAAATATGTAGATGTAGTGAGTGAGGCGCCTACAGTCAGGGTCACTAGGGCGAAGCCTAGATCTCCGGGTATGAGGTTGGGATAAAACTGTTTGCCGAGGTTAGCGAGGGCAATACACCAGTTGATTATCGAGATGATACCGATAACTAGGTATATTATGCCTAAAATTAATATTGCTGGGCTAAGTGCTTTAATATTCTTTATATTCAATTGTGCCATAAATGCACACCTCCCTAAGCTATTCCTAATGCGTGTCCTCCAGCTACTATAATGAGGGCTACAACATAAGCCAGCACGATCTCATAGACTAGTGCTAAGATGGCGTACTTCAATCCCAACTCACCTCTTATAGCTGCTAATGTAGCTACGCATGGAATATATATTAGTACGAAGGCCATGTATGCGTACCCGGTAAGTGGGGTAAAGGAATGGTGTTCGGCAATAGCATGTGCTACCGTCTCCTCTTCTTCTCCAACACCGTAGAGAACTCCGAAGGTCCCCACCACGACTTCCTTAGCTATGAAGCCAAAGAGTAGTGCTACAGATGCTCTCCAATCCCACCCCAAAGGCTTAAGTATCGTTGAAGAGAGCCAGTTACCGATTATTCCTGCAAAACTTTCCTCTATATGATCTGGACCTAAGTACCCTGTAGGACCTGTTACTGAGAGAAACCATACTACCACCGCCCCTAGAAATATGACGGTGCCTGCTTTAAACAAGAACTTCTTAGTTCTCTCCCAAGTCTTCATGGCTACGTTACCTATGTTAGGCTTCATATAAGGCGGGAGCTCCATGACGAAACCGCTACTAAGCCCCCTAAAGAGGAATCTTCTGAAGGCGAAGCCCATGAGTAATGCTAAAAGTATTCCTAAAGCATACATGCTGAGCACCGCAAAGCCTGCTGAATAACCCAGTACTGCAGCGCCTATTACTAAATAGACTGGTAAGCGCGCATTACATGAGGCTAGAGGAGCAATTAATGCCGCTGTCTTCCTATCATTCTCATCCTCAATAGTCCTAGTAGCCATTACACCAGGGACGTTACAACCGAAGCCTATTATTAATGGAATGATCGTCTTGCCTGGTAAGTTGAACTTACTGAACAATTTATCCACAAGGAAAGCTATCCTCGCTATATACCCTACGTCCTCAAACACTGCAAAACCTAGAAAGAAGAACGCGACGACAGGGAGGAACGTGAGTACCGTGCCTACGCCAGCAATGACTCCATCAGCTAAGAGCGAGGTTAGCCACTCAGGTAGGGTAGTAATACCTATGACGAGGTCATGTAGGTAACCATTAATTGCTACATCTATTAAGTCTACGAAAGGTGTTGAGACCTCAAATGCGAACCTAAATAACAGGTACAATATGGAGAGAGCGAATGGTATCCCGAGCACCTTATGCGTTAGGACGGAGTCTATTGCGTCTGTTAATGAAATTGCTGGCGCTACGACCTTCCTCACTACGGCCTTAGTAATTTCTAAGACTCTCTCATATCTACGCTTAATAATGTATGACTCAAGATCACCGACTTTCCTCTCCAGACACTCCTTGAGGCTACGTGCATGACTTACTACAGCCTCCCCTCTCGGCAGCTTCACCACCTTACTTAAGACGTCACTATCCCCCTCAAGGAGCTTTATAGCTAACCAGCGAGCCGGGTACTTACTAGTGAGTTCTGGGGTTAGTTCCTCAATGAGCTTCTCAAGCTTCTCTATAGCCTCCTCAACCTCCCTACCGTAATTAACTATACGAACGTTCCTTCCCTTCTCTTGGAGGGCCTTCCTTATAGCGTTCTTTAGCTTATCTATGCCGTAGCCTGTAGTAGCTATGGTCTCTATAACAGGCACTCCTAGTAAGCCTCCCAGCCTCGCAGAATCTACTTTATAACCTTCCTTTTCAGCTAGGTCAATCATATTTAGATCTAGTACTACATTAGCACCTAGTTCTAGTAACGATATAGCGAGGTAGAGACTCCTCTCGAGGTTCACTGCACTGGCTATACAGACCACGACGTCCGGGTTCTCCTCAATAATGAAGTTCCTAGCGATTAACTCGTCAATACTGTATGCGGTAAGACTATATATACCGGGTAGGTCTACAACCTCAGCCTCCGCCCCATTAATTCTTAGCTTACCTATTTTCTTTTCAACAGTAACACCTGGCCAGTTCCCAACCCATGCCTTGCCTCCGGTCAATCTATTGAATATAAGAGACTTACCTACATTAGGGATACCTACCAGAGCTACCTTGATACTTTCTCTACCCGTCAAGGAGCTAGCACCTCCTCAACCATGATCTTCTTTGCAACACCAAAACCAAGGAGTAGTCTTCCCCCAACAACTCCGCGATTAAAGAAAGATGGATGCTTTCTGCATGCATTAGGGGATGAGTCGCCGACAACCTCAATAATTACTGGACCAGGACCTTGGGATTTCACAACACGAAGCATCTTTCCCTCAATTATACCTAGTTCATGTAGTCTCCTACAAAGCCCCTTACCTGCTTTAATACCGACAACTCTAACTAGGGCTCCATTCCGTGCATAAGCTAAGGGCATCATTCCTCAACCTCCTCCAAGACAACATAGCTAGCCTCAGCTCTCCTAATGCTTATCGGATTACCCTTAGCAACGACCTCTATGGGATCCTTGAGTGGGGCTCTGCGAACTACCTTAATCTTAAGTCCTGGCAACAAACCTAGATCAAGTATCCTACGCCTCACCATCCTCGTACCTTCAATTCTAACTATTCTGTATATCCGCCCCTCCTCCACATCAGATAGCCTTACCTCCCTTTTCTCATGTCTCATCGTCTATCACCTATTAGGTATCCCTAATTTTGTTAAGGATGTCTAATCTTATAAACTTAATTATGGGATATCGCACAAAATACTTAACCACCTTAATACATCAACTTAGAAGCACGACAAAAACTATAACATGCTTATGTGTAATCGCAGATAACTATAGTATAAAAGATTTATTCATATATTCATAAATAAGTATCACTATAATCCAATGTTTCTGCTTTCACTATGAATGTAAATTTGTATTCTAGGATTCTTCAAGCCAAGCTTACCTAGTTCCATGTTTTCCATTTAATTTAATATAGTTTTGTTCCCTCTACATTACGATTTAAAAGCAGGTGTTTTTACTGAAAAGCAGTTACAATAAACTTTACTGGCTCAATATAACCTAGTGTCTAGTAGTTGCTTTGGTTTAATGGGTGTGGATTATTGGGGATTCCTCGTAAAAAGATAGAGTAAGTATGTGATCGGTGCCTTTAAGCAGTATTAGAGGATTTCTCAGTTTGTACCTTTGCTGATTCCACATATTTAGAAAGCTACAAGGATGATAAAAGCCCTAGGAAGGAGCCTATTGTTAGAGCGGTTGCAAACATTATGGCTATTATTTTTAGTGTTCGTTTTATCCCAAATTCGGAGAGTACGATAACGAATGATCCTATGCAAGGAAAACTAAGTGTTATCACAGTTATCGCGGTGAGCATTTGAATGGGTGATAACTCGTATCTACCTAGTATGCCTACTGCAACATCTTTTCTCAAAGCACCAATTATTATTGCAATGCCCACCTCAGGAGGAAGTCTCCATAAACCTGATGTTATGGGACTAAATAATTCTGCGATAACGTTTATAGTTCCAGTATAGTATGCGAGGTTTATAATCAATATACCCAGTAGAACTAGAGGAACACCAGTTTTAAGGAAATCTAGTACCCTTGTATAAGTCTTCTTTAATACGCTTCTCAATTGCGGTTTTCTCCATGGAGGAAGCTCTATTAGTAGAGTTCTGCTTCCACCTAGAATGACTCTATCTAAGATTAGGCCTACGAGGATGATGATGGATAATAGTATAATGTAGAGTAGAAGGATGTATATTAGGCCGTATCTGCCCAGAATATGCCATATCATTACTTGTTGAGCCATACAAGGGATACCTAAGACCATTAATGTCGATGCAATTATCCTTTCCTTATCGCCTCTAAGTATACGTGTTGATAATACTCCCACAATACTACAACCAGTACCAGCAATGCACGGCATGATCGCGTCTCCCGTCATGCCCATTTTACATAGTGGTCTATGGAAGCTAACTGCAAGTCTAGGAAGAAATCCGGAGTCTTCGAGAACACCTAATATAAAGTAGAGAACCAAGATCATTGGAAGAATCATAAAGAATACGAAAAACACACCAGTAGTGAGTAGTCCCATTGATTTATAGATTCCACTTACTTCTCCGACAAGAATACTGCGAAATATTCCTGGCGGGATATATTTTTCGACAACGCTCCTAACAAGTGGTTCATAAAAGTTATAGTATAGCATACTTGGCGTCCTATGTCCTACTTCATGCATCAACCCAAGTATTCCATAAGTCACTAACAAAGTAAGTACAGCCATAATAGCTATTCCGAAAGCGGGTCTCACCGATATATAGTCGATCCTGCTCAGCTTGGTTTTCTTTGCTTTCGTAATAGTTACTACTTTCGAATAAATATTATCAGTTTTTGTCACACGTTCTAGGATAAGATCTTTGCCGATCTCTGATAATATCTTTCTTATAGAAGCTGGCACAATGCTTTCAAGACCTTTGAATTCCTTATCCCCTAAAACTAAAAGTGTTGCTATAAACCTGCTGAACCTCTTGAGTTCCCTAGGTAATTTTTCTTTGATTACCTCTTCAATAACTCTCAATTGTTTCTCAAGATCATCAGAGTATTTAATGTGTGTAGGAGAACCATATTCATGGGCTTCTATGACTGCATCGAGAAGAGCCTCTAGTCCCTCCCCACGCACTGCTATACATGTAACAACTGGGATACCTAGTTGGTTTTCTAGTTCTTTTCTCGAAATGTTAATTCCTAGAGCTTTAGCGCGATCAATTTGGTTCACCGCAAGCACTATTGGTATCCCTAATTCCATGAGTTCTAGCGACATGTATAGATGTCGTCTTATTGCGGTAGCATCGACTACATGTACTATAACATCTGGTTTCTCCTCAAGTATTATTCTCCGAGTAACTTCCTCTGCTTGAGAGGCAGGTAGCAGAGAATAAGTGCCAGGCGTGTCTATTATATCAATTACGTAATCTCTCCGTTTCACAGTCCCTCTATATATCTCAACTGTTGTGCCGGGATAGTTAGATACTATAGCGTTTAATCCAGTTAAGTTATTGAAAATCACAGACTTGCCGACATTAGGATGTCCGATCAATACAACCTTAATTTTCATGGTGATCACTAACTATGATCTTTGATGCCGACTGATGATCCAACACAAGTATTGAATTGTCAACCTCTATCATTACGACAGTTCCATTACCATGAATTACAACTTCTCTTCCTGGTACAAGACCAAGCGAACTAAAACGTGCAAATTCATTATTAGTAGCTTCGACCCTGACTATCTTATATACTCGCCCCTCCTTAGCATCCGATAACTTTAGATTTCCTCTACCGCCTGTCATTATTTATTACCTATTAGGAACCTCTAATAAAATTAGGAATCCCTAATTTATAAAGCTAATTATTAGCAATAGCGCAAAATACCTTAATGCCTCAAGCCGTAGCAAAGTCTATGATTAAGTACGTCTATATATTGTTCTACTGCAAGCGATATGTCCATCGTGAGCTGTATTAATGATTCGCATAGGTATGTGAGGTGATGGGAGCAAGGCCCACATGCCGTTTGGATCGAACGTTACCCATGACCTCATAACCCTACCAAAAGAATTATGGACGAGATTAGGATCCCTAAAGGAGGCCCTGAAATGGGGGAGATGTGCTTTTTAGGTCATAACGGGTTTTATACCTTACATTCATCAGGTAGTTCTCCATGCTCGTAGTAATACTTTAGCCTCTCTAGGAAGACCATTTTACCTTTTAATTTGAAGTGCTTGTTGACGAACTCTAGGAACATTACAATTCTTTTCAACGTTATTTCATGTAGACCGTGTTCCATGTAGCAGGCATCTTTATCAGCGATTTCTTCCGGCACCATTAGTATGTCTCTTAGGAATCTTCGTAGGGCTTCGTGCTTCTTAAGGATTTCCTTGGCTATTCCCTCACCCTTCTCTGTTAGCCTTATATACTCCCCCTTCTCATAAAGTACAAAACCATATCGAGAGAGCTTCTCTAGCTGCTCTACAACGGATGGTGGCTTAACCCTAAGCATTCTAGCTAAGTCTCGAACCCTCACCACACCTTTTTCCTTCTGCAAAATATACATCGCCTCTAAGTAATCCTCAAATCGTTTCCCATAAGGTACTCCTTTACTCAACCTCCCCATCCTCCAATCTAATACTATGTCTAATGCAACTAATATGGACTACCTAACGTTACGAACGTACTACGCCAAACCTCCTATCCATCGCAAGAAATGGGGTGATCCACACCTCATATCAGCCTTCTAGAGGTGAGATATCAAGACTAGCTAAGAGAATAGCCTCTATAGCTAGACAGCCAAAGCTTGGGTAACTTGTAGTCATGGAATATGAACACATAGAGGTCTATAACTAGTACTGTACCACTACTTACTAACGACATGTTACACCACTAAACCGTAATCAAGTCTTAGCACCATAATCAATGTGATTATTAACCGCGCTATATAGCGTTAGAAGCGCGGTTGCGTATAGCAACAACCGCGCTTAACGTATCGCTATACAGCTTCTTTTAAGAAATACAAGGCATAGAAGAGGGGCGCATTCTCTATATAAAATGTATTTTAAACATGGGATCTATGTGGTGAACTACCAGTTTGAACCCGGGACCACCGGCT